>JAKQEQ010000054.1 GCA_029556545.1 Candidatus Hydrogenedentota bacterium | reverse complement strand
CGCGATTTCTTCTTGTGCGGCCATCGGCGTGCACGTTTCGACCTCCGCCGCTCGTACGCGTCGCGCTGTGCACCGCTCATCTCCGCGAAGAAGCGGCCCGTCGCACGGTCGTAACGAATCAATTCCAGTCCGTGTCGAATCGCACGCAGCGCCGCCGCGGCACTCAGACGCAGAACGCGCCGGCCGAGCAGCATGCACGCCGTAAGCCGCAGTAACCCCCACGCCACAATGACGGCCGACAGTTCCGCTTCACCGGATTGGGGGGATCGCGACAGCAGCTTTCGACGATCCAGCGTCTGCTTGATCTCACGATAGCCCACCTCCACGCCCCAACGTGCTTCGTACAGGGTTCGCGCCATGCCGCGCGGAAGGCGTGTCGCATCGAGCTCGTTGGTCAGGAGATACATCCGCCTGCCGCCGCGACTCAGCACGATCAGACGCAACGACAACGGCAGCACGAACCGCCGGTTTTCCGGCCAATGCCAGACGCACAGGTCGCCGCTCCGTTCGATCCGGGCCGGCGAGCCGTCGGTCAGAAGTCGCAGGTTCGATCCGCAGCGAATCAGGAACGTCACGTCACGGCTTGCCAGTTCGCACATCAGATCGAACCCGACGAAGCCCGCATCCGCCACGAGTAATGTCCGGGGCGGGAGATCATCCAGCATCTCCCGCAGCTGCCCGCGTTCGTCGTCGGTGACGCGCCCCGCGCGCCAATCCCACAGCAGACAGGTCGGCAGGTGCATCAGCAACGTCACGTTCCACTGCGGACCGGCTTTGTCGCGGCCGCTGGAACCCAGCATGGACTCGTTCGAACGCGTGCGTGGTGCGTCAAAGCGGGAGCCGTCGACGGTCAGAACGGTCCACGCCGCGGAACGCCAGGCGTCAGTGATCCGGCTGAGTCGCTCGGCGCATAATCCCCGCCAGAGGCGGCGCAGCAGGTGCGGCGTCCATTCGCGCGACGCCTTCACCAGGCCCTGATAGCAGCTGCCCGGTCGCCGACGTCGGTAGAGAATGCGACGAATGACGTCGCGGGCCTCGGCGAACCGCATCGTGGCCGCAGACTGCCCGGACCAGCCCATGAGAATCCACGCAAGCAGACTGAGCTTGACGCTCCAGCGCCTCCGGGCATCCGCTCGTCGAGAATCGTTCGCGGCGAGGGCTCGCCAGGAAGCGGCCGGGATGAGACAATTCAAGAAAGCCGGGAGATTCCGCCGAGAGAATCGAAATCGCGGCAATCCGCCGTTACCGATGCGGCCGTCCATGGCCATTGACATCACATCGCTCCTTTTCGCCTGAGTCGTTGAACAAACTCAGATCGGCGGAAGGGAGCGATTTTTATTGACTCAAATCAGCATCAAACCCAAAGATCGTTCACGGCGTTGGGTGCCACTGTTCATCCGCGCAGCGGTGAACAGTGTCGTGGTGTGCGACGGTGCGTTCGGTGACGTGCGTTTTGTTTTCGTGTGAAGCGCACGGTCCGCGGCCGCGCCGACGGACCGTGGCACCCGGAAATTCCGCCGGTGCGAGAACCGTGTTACATGCTGGTGCGAGCGCGCGCCGCTGGTGCGAGAATCGCGTGACATGCTGGTGCGAGAGCCGGGTGATGTCGCTGGTGCGAGAATCCCTTCTCGCACCTACTTTCTTGGGGAATATGCTGGTGCGAGAGTCCCTT
>JAKQEQ010000037.1 GCA_029556545.1 Candidatus Hydrogenedentota bacterium | reverse complement strand
CTGTTCCGGCAACGGCAACTGGCTGATGATCTCGCCCGCCGGAACCGTCTCGCTCGATTCCTCCGTCACTGTGCCCAGCACCAGCAGCGCCGCGTCAAGCACCGCCTCCGCCGCCTCCACCGTCAGCCCGACAAGGTCCGGCACCGTCGTGAAGCACGGGCCCAGCGAGATCACAATGTCCACCGCCGTCCCATAAGGCGCCCCCGTCCCCGCCGTCGGGTCCTGGCCCATCACCAGGTTCTCCTCCACCGTGTCGCTGTAGTCATACGTCACTTCGCCCAAGGTCAAGCCCGCGGCGATCAACGCGTTCTCCGCTTGGATCATCGTCAACCCGAGCACGTCCGGTACAAGCACCGACGCCGGTACGAAGCGCGCCGTTACTTCGCGGTTCTCCGTCATGAACCCGGACACGGTCGGCGATGTCGCATCGAAGTCCTCCGGCAAATCGCCGAACCAGCGCCAGAACACATGCTCCGCCGCCGGAAGCGCCGTCACGCTGAACGGCTCACCGTCCAGGAACCAGTAAACGTCCGGCGCCGGGTCCGTCGTCCCGTTCCCGATCGCCTGGATGTACAGGTACCAGTCCAGCAGGATGAAATTGGCCGTGATACTCCGGTTCTGGTCCATCACCAGCGGCAGCTCCGGGTCCAGTTCATCCGCGCCCGGCGGCAAGTCGCCGGTCCAGTGGCTCCATCTGCCGTCGTTGTTCTGAATCGCCACGAGGGTTGGCGTTGCGCCCGCCGTGTACCCGGTCGTGCCGCTCGGCACGGTAGTCCCCGGACCGGAAACGCTCGGGTTCAGAAAGTAGCCCGTGGTCGTCACGGTCGGCGTCACCGTCTTGTCGTTGTCCATAAGGGGACGCGCGATGAAATCATACGTCTCGACGTCACCGGACCAGCCGCCCCAGAACGCGCCGGGATTCAGGCGTATCTCCGCCCGGCCCAGTCGGCCATCAAGGTACCCGTACACGCCCGGTTGCGGGTCTTGGTAAGCCGAGCCTCCGCCTACGATGCCGTTGATCGTCAGATTCCAGTCGCCCGGCGTGAACACCGCCGTAAGCGTGCGGTCCTGCGTCATCGGGAACCGGTGGTGCGTCTCCTGGGGATTGCGGTCCTCGGGCAGATCGCCGGTCCACTGGTCGAAGGCATCGCCGCCGCTCAGCAGGTTCGCGCCGAACTCGGCCTCGCCCATGTCTACGAAGCCGTACACGCCCGCGCCGGGCCATAGCGAACCGTTGCCCGTGGAGTCCAGCGTCAGGGTCCAGTTCGCCGCCACGTAATGCGCCGTAATCGTGCGGTCCTGGTTCATGAGCAGGTTGATCCGATAGTCCTGCGAACCGGCGTCGCCGAGGTCCCCGCTCCAGTGGCTGAACGCCCAGCCGTCCGTGCCGTAAAACGCCTGGACGAAGGCCGTCTGGCCGTCCGTGTATTGGTGCTGCGTGCCGGGATCCGCGCTGCCCGGCGGGTCCGTCTGGCCCGTGCCCTCGATGATGATCGTCAGCAACCGCGGCGCCGTCACGAATGTGGCCGCAATGGTGCGGTTCTGGTCCATCGTCACGTCGATGGGATTGTCCATCGGGTTGGCGCCGCCGATGTCGCCGCTCCAGCCATCGAACACCGCGCCGAATTGTGGAAAGGCTTCGAGCGTCACCACCGCGCCGGAGGCCAAGGCGTAAAATCCGGGATGGGGACTGATGTTGCCGGGGCCGCTGGAGGACAGGTTCAGAGTATAGCCAGACGTCGCGAAGTTCGCTGTCACCGACTTGTCCGCGTTCATCGCTAATTGGATTTGCGGATTATGGCCCGAGGCGTCGCCAGACCAGCCCGCGAAATACCCACCCGGCCCGTGGTACGCGCTCACCAACCCGATCTGGCCGTCCAGGTAGGCATACGCGCCCGGCTCGGGGAACGTGCTGCCCGCGCCGGCGCCCGCACGCGCCACGGTCAAGCTCCAGTCGCCAGGCACAAACTCGGCCGTCACCGTCCGGTCCTGGTCCATAATGAACTGCTGCCACGTATTCTGCGGGTTGTTCTCCGGCGGCAGGTCGCCGCTCCATTGATCGAAGGCGTCCCCGCCGTCGACCAGATTCGCGCTCACGCCCGCTTGGATGCCGTTTACATAACCGTACGTGCCCGGATTCGGCCACGTCGCGCCGTTGCCGCTTACCTGGATGGTCAGGTTCCAGTCCGCTGGCTCGAAGTTCGCCGTGATGCTCCGGTCCTGGTTCATCATCACGCAGATGTTTGGCTCATTCCAAGGCCCGCCGCCCAAGTCGCCCGTCCAGCCCGCGAAGGACGAACCGGGGTCCGGGATGGCCGTAACGCAGGCGGAGGAACCCTCGAAGTAGTTGTATGTGCCCGGCGCGGGGTCGGTCGTGCCCGATCCCGAGCCGCCCACGGAGATGGTCAGGGCACGGCTGCCTTCCACGAAGACCGCCATAATGGCGCGGTCCTGGTCCATGGTGACATCGAGGGGGTTGTCATTCTCGCTGCCCGGCGGCACGTCGCCCTCCCAGTGGTCGAAGGCCCAGCCAAAATTGGGGAATGCCTGCAACATCACCACCGCGCCCGACGCCAGCCTATACGTGCCGGGCCCAAAATTGAGGTTGCCGTTGCCGTTGACCGTCGTCGTGAGCGTGTAGCCGGAGGTCGTGAACGTCCCTGTCACGGTCTTGTCGCCATCCATGAATATTTGGGAATTAAGGTTATAACCGGTCACGTCGCCGGACCAGCCGCCCCAGTAACGACCGGACCCGGGGTTCGCACTCAAGAACACGGTACGTCCGGCAAGTGCGGCATGCACCCCGGCCTCCGGCCTCATGAAGTCGCCTCCCCCGCCATTCTTGATCATCGTGAGCGTATGGTCCCCGGGCGTCACGAAGACCGCGGTCACCGTCCTGTCGCCGTTCATGGTTACCGAGGTGTTCGGATTCGTGCCTGAGACGTCGCCTTCCCAATGCGAGAACGCATAGCCGGAGCCAGCGACAGTGTCTGCGCCGATCCAAACCAACTCGCCCTCGGTATAGGCGTGTGTGCCCGGGCTCGGCCAAGTCGTGCCGACCCCCACCACATTGATGGTGAGTATGATGGCATCGCCGCAGACCGCGTTGGATTCGACATCATTCGGGTTGTTGAACTTTGCGCGCAACGCGGGCAACTGATTGCATGCCGCATCTTGGGACAGGGGATTGTTCAACAAGACGACGTGGTCGTCACCGCCCAAGCCGGGGTTATCCACGAGCGCCTGAATATCCGTGACCTGGTTATCTCCCAGATCGAGTCTTCTGAGCGTGGTCAAGCCCTCGAGCACGCTGATGTCGGCTATCGCGCATTCGCGGAAATCGAGGCTCTGTATGTTGGCCATGCCCGCAAGCCCGGCGATGTCCGTGAGCAGCGGGTTGTACATCAATTCGAGTTCCGCCAGATTGGTCAGGCCGGACAGGTCGGGCACGGCCGTGATACCAGTCCCCGCGATCACCACAAACTCCTCGAGGCCCGTGAAGTTGGAGATGACGCTCACATCCGTCAAGCCGGGCACGGACCATAGGCCGAAGGCAATACCGGGATTCAGGGCGGACAGGCCGCTGATGTCCGTCACGTTGGGCTCCGCGATGAAGATAAGGGCCTGGATGGTGGTAAGGGTGTTGAACGTGGCCATATCGCTGTCTTGCACGCCGCAACCACTGATCAGCAGAAACTCCAAGCTGGCCGCGCGCGCGCTCAGCGGCGAGAAATCGGCGATCGGGTTCGCGGACAGGTTCAGTTCCGCCAGGCTGGACATGGCGGCGATGGGCGAGATATCCGTGAGCAGGTCATTGCCCATCAGGCTGAGATACTCGAGGTTGGTCAGCCCCGCGAGCGGCGAAATGTCCGCAACGAGGTTAAGGCCCGTCAGTACCGGTTCCGGGTCGTCGTCGTCATCGAAGAATCCCACGCCTTTCCCAAGATCGAGCCAAATCAGCGACGTGAGCCCGCTCAGCGGCGTGAGGTCCGATATCTGGTTGCGCGCGAGATTCAGTTCTTCCAGGGACGTACACGCCTCGAGACCCGTCAGGTCGGTAATGCCCAATTCGCTCGCGTCCAGTTGCGTGAATTCAGGCCGCGACAGTTCCGTGTCCTGCGGCGGCGTGCTCAACGTCCACCCGTTGTCCGTGAACACGGCGCGAATGGCCTGTTCCAAGATCGCATCGTTGAACGTCACATCCGCTGCGTTGGCCGCGCTGACGGTAATCATCAAGGCCAGGAACGCGGCAGTCAGGGCTTGTTTCGCTTGCATGGTATCGCTCTCCTCATCCAACCCGGCGAAAGGTTGTGCCATGGTCCTTCGGCTTATCGCTCGACAAGACCGCTTGAAAACACCCCGTTGCGCTCTTCCCCGCCCCCCCGACGATCATGAAACCATTATAAGCGTGCCGCGTGAAAAGCGGCAATAGGGGTTCGCAGAATAAACGGTATCGATATCGAAGGCCCACAGCATGCCCGAGTGAAGTCGAACGGAAGAAACAGGGAAAACAACCGAGACACGAGGAGTGTTGACTGGCGTGCGTCGTTGCTGGTCGCCGCGAGTGGGCGGCGGGATAGCTCGCCCCAAACCGCATTCTGGGGACGGTGAGCACGAGTATGCGGACGGGACCGCGCCGGGAACGGGGACCTGACTCCGCGTACGCGTCGTGGCGCGCGCAGTGGAATCATTCTTCGTCTCTTGAGGATAATGGTCGGGTCCAATCGACCATAACCTGGAACTGAGGAGACCATCATGAAAGCAGTGACGATGATCCTGATCCTGTGCTGCGCGACGCCGGCTTTCGCGGCGGAGTGCCCCGCGCAGCGGGCGACATGCGCGGCCGCGAAAGAGGCGGGCGCCTGCCCCGCACAGCAGAAGGCGACCGCCGGCGAGACGGAAGCCTGCGCCGTGAAGAAGCCGATAAACCTCTTCAACGGCGAAGATTTCAATGGCTGGAAGCTGTTCATCCCGGACGCGAACGTGGATCCCGCGACGGTGTGGTCCGTGAAGGATGGCGTGGTCCATTGTACCGGCAACCCGGCGGGTTACATGCGGACCGAGACGAAGTACGGCAATTACCGGTTACGCGTCGAGTGGCGCTGGCCGCGCGACGCTGGCAACAGCGGCGTGTTGCTGCACATCCAGGATAAGGACGAGGTCTGGCCGAAATCGATTGAGGCCCAACTGATGTCCGGGAACGCGGGCGACTTCTGGGTCATCGGCGGTACCGATTTCAAGGAGCATCGCGGCCAGATCGACCGCCGCGTGCCGAAAAAGGAGCCCTCCACCGAGAAGCCGCTCGGCGAGTGGAACGAGTATGTAATCGAGTGCCGCGACGACCGCATCCTCGTGTTCGTCAACGGCGTCCTCCAGAACGTCGCCACGGAATGCACCGTGACAAACGGCTACATCGGCCTCCAGAGCGAAGGCACGCCCATCGAATTCCGCACGGTGAGTCTCGAACCGCTCAAATAGCCGCCGCTATGCCGGCAACGAAAGTCTCAATCCCCGCCCCGTGATTACCGAGGCGTCAACGACAGGAACTCGGTCATCTTCGGGAAGCGCCACCTTCATCGGCGTCACGTCGAGTACGTCGCGCCGCACGTCGATGCCCGGCATCACGCGAAACAGCTCCATACCCCGATCCGTCAGGCGGAACGCGCCCACCTGCGTAATGTAGAAGACCTTCTGGCCGCGCTTGAGCGCTTCCCGTCCGTTGAAGGTGATTTCATCGACCCGCTCGATGAACTTGACCGGCCCCGGCTGCTCGACCCGGATGCCGCCGTTTGCCAAACCGAAACGCGCGTTCGCCATCCACGCGCCAACGAAAAACACGTGTTGCGCACACGTGGTGATGTCGATAAACCCGCCGGGCCCCACGTAGTTGATCGCCCCCTCGCCGCGCTTCGAGACGTTCACATTCCCGTCGCTGTCCACCTGCAGAAAACCGAGCACCGTCGCGTCCAGATGGCGGTACATGCGCCGGAACGTCTCGGCGGAGGACACGATCTCGGTCGGGTTGATTCCGGCCCCGAAGAAAATCCCCGGCGCCGCAACGCCGCCGAAGACCCCGCTCTCCGTGAAGCCCGTCATGTCAATGAAGAGCCCGCTGTCGAAGAGCAGTCGTGAGACTTCCTCCGGCATGCCGACGCCGAAGTTGACGAGCGCGCCTTTGCGAAGGTGCTCGGCAAATACCGTCGCGGCGAGTCGCGCCACGACGGCGTCCACCTCCGACCGTTTCGGCGTCACACCGACGAGCCGGTTCACGAACCGGACCCGCGCGAGGCCCTCATCGAGGCGCAGGTTGCTCTCGGTCGTCAGCATCTTCAGGGGGCGGCGGTGGTATTTCGATCCCGTCTGTTCGGTCTTCGGATAGTAGACAATCGCATCTACCTCTTCCGCTGGGAGAAAGATCTCGTCGTATCCCTCGTCGACAATCTTGCCGACATTCGCGATCACGAGGCCGCCGTTGCGCTTGGCCGCTTTGGCCATCTCGCGGCTTTCGCCGATCATCGCCGCGCGCTTCACGTACAGGTTGCCTTTCCGGTCCGCGGCAGGCGCGTTGAACACCGCCACGTCCAGCTTCGGGCACGTGTACCGCAGCCCCCCGTTCTCCGCATGCACGTACTGCGGCCCGACGTTCAGCACGGGCGTGCCGCGCCCAACGCGCGGGTCGATGACCGTGCCCGTGCCCGTCTCCGTGACGAATGCGTCCTCCCCCTCCGCCATCGCCGCAAGGAGGAGGATGAAAGTGCCCTGCGGGATGCACTGCAACTCCAGCTTCCCCTTGTCCGCCAACCGCAGCAGCGACTTGAAGGTCTCCGTGTGCCCCGTGAACAGCCGCGTGCAAAGCCCCTCCACGCCGAGTTCCTCCGGCGTGCCCGGCACACGGCCGCGCCCGCCGAATCCGCCCGGACACAGCAGCGTCAGGCCCCGGGGATGTCCGGTCTCCTCGAACACCTCGCGGATGGCCCAGTACATGATCGAAGCGCGCATGTTCGCGCCGAGGCCGGTCAGGCCGACGACCGCCCCGTCCGGGATCAGTTTCACGGCGTCGCGCGGCCCCATGAACCGGCCGTTGCCGGGGACTGTGAACCTGTAATGCGTATTGCGCCGGTCCCACGTCAGCCGCCACTTGATGAAATCGTAAGTCAGCTTCGCCTTCGTGAACAGATTCATAATGCCCTCCCGGCGTCCGTTGCGCGCGCAGTGTACCATGGAGCGCGCTCGGCTTCTAGACCGAAAAACGTCGGCGATTGTTTCGCGACGCTCCGGCTTGACTCCGCTCGCCGCGTCCTATTCAATACCACCCGAGTTGCCTCGCATCAACGCAGGGAGGGCGGCGCATGCGTGCGATCGTCTATGACGGCGAAGTTCGGCTGGTCGAGGTTCCGACGCCGCGGCCGGGACCGGGCGAGGCGTTGATCCGCGTGCTGACCGCCGGCATCTGCAATACCGACATCGAGATCACCCGCGGCTACATGCAGTTCCAGGGCGTCCTCGGCCATGAGTTCGTCGGCATTGTGGACGAGGCGGAGAACCGGCAACTGCTCGGCAAGCGCGTCGTCGGCGAGATTAACTGCGTGTGCCACACGTGCCAGTTCTGCCAACTCGAAATGCCGCACCACTGCCTGAACCGCACCGTCCTCGGCATTCAGGGACGCAACGGCGCGTTCGCGGAATTCCTCGCCCTGCCGGAGGAGAACCTGCATCTCGCCCCGTCTTCCGCCCGCGACGACGTGGCCGTCTTCACCGAGCCCGTCGCCGCCGCGTTCCGCATCCTCGAACAGGTCGTCGTCACGGGCGAAGACCGCGTTGTCGTCCTTGGCGACGGCAAACTCGGGCAACTCTGCGCCCAGGTGCTGTGGCTGCAAACCAAGAACCTCGTCTGCGTCGGCAAACACGCCTGGAAGCTCGACTTGCTGGCGAGGCTCGGCATCAGCACGGCCCTGGACGAGGACCCGGTCGAGCGCGGCGCCGACATCGTCGTCGAAGCGACGGGCGCCCACGACGGCCTCGCGCGCGCCCTCGAACTCGTGCGCCCCGAAGGCGCGATCGTCCTGAAAACCACCACCGCCCATCCCACCGCGCTCGAACTTGCCGGCCCCGTTGTCAACGAGGTCCACATCGTGGGAAGCCGATGCGGGCCGTTCCGCCCGGCCTTGGACGCGCTCGCCATGGGAAACGTCGAAGTGCGCCCAATGATCACCGAGGTATTTCCGTTGTCCGAGGGTGTCGCGGCGATGCGCCGAGCCCAGGACCCGGACGTGTTGAAAGTGCTGCTGCACGTCTAGCCGGGAGAATCGGGCCGCCTGTGGCATGGGCATCCTGCCCATGATCTCGTGGAGACTACCCCGTATTACGCCCCGCGGGCCTTGATGGCGTCGTACAGCGCCCGGTAGTCGAGTAATTCCTCGAACGGGCATAACGTGCACATGGCCGTGCTCGTCACCGCGATGCCCGCCTCGACCACCATCGCCACCGCGTTCAGACCGCCCGGCACGATAATCCCCGCGCGGCCCTGCGCCACGGGCACATCGAGTAACGGTTGATTCGGCGAGCCCACGGCAAGCACGCCGCCGAGGCCGATCTCGTCGCAGAATTTCAGCAGCCGGTGCACCTCCGCGAGCGCGACCGACGGCGTCTCGCGAAAACTGGCCCCGAGCATCCCCGAACCCGTGCGCGCGACTTGCGTCACGCTCGTCATGTGCCCGCGAATGAAAATCTCGAGCGGGTCAAGCGACGAACCGTCGTAATTGACGATCTGGGTGAATCGCTCCGGACGGCGGTGCTCGACCTGCAGCAGCCCGCCGAATCGCGACGTCGTGGGGATGTTTGCTCGCAACAACACCCCATTGATGCTGACGCTGCAGATGGTCCCGACGGCGAAACACCCCGCGGGCACGTGAAAATCGCCGATCGTCTCGCCCGGCCCGCCCACCGCCACGTAGCGGCCCATGCCCAGGTTGGCCTCATACGCCTTTGCCAGGCATCGGCCCGCCGCGCGGAGATCCCGTGGCCCGACCGTCGATATATTCAGAATCACCTTCCCCGTCAGGGACTCCGGGTCGAACGTCATCTGGTAAGCCAACGTGTCCACACGCACCGATACGAACCCCACCTTGTCAACGACCAGCGCCCCCTCGATTTCCTGTATACCCTGGGAGGTCAGGCGCCGCCCGCGCCGTCCGAGATTCACCGTCCAGCCGAGCGCGTCCGCCTGGGCGAGGTAGTTGCGGATGGCGCGCTCGCTCAGCTCGATGCCCGCGTAGCCGAGCTCTCGCGCGATGCGGTCGCTGCCCGCCGGGCCGGCCAGATCGCGCAACACGCGCAGGATCGCCACCATCCGCCGTCGTGTCTTCAAGTCCATCGGTCGCTCTTCCCCTTGGTACGTTGTTGTGGTTCCGGAACGGTACCGTAGCACGCCCGCAACCAAGAATCAAGATAAACCGGCAGTTTTGCCGTATAGCATACTGAACAACATCGAGGCCTCGCCACGCATTGTGATGCGATCAAGTCAATAATTATCGCAAATACGGCGTGGTTGCGCGCTTTGATCGTCGCTTGACTTTTGCGTCGGCGCAAGGTACACTCTCCGTCAACCGGATGTATACTTCCGCTTGCGCCGCGCCTGTACCGTCCTGCCCGCGAGACCGGGAATCCAACTGTGACCACGCCGCGCGTGACCGGGGGAAGCGTCCAAAGCACTCATGTTGCCAATGCAAGGAGGGAACGAAACGTGTCGTACATTTCCGAAGTCATGGACCTCGTCGTGAAGCGCAACCCGGCGGAGCCCGAGTTTCACCAGGCGGTGCGCGAAGTGCTCGACTCCCTCGAGCCCGTGCTCGATCGGCACCCCGAGTATCAGAAGGCGCGCATACTCGAACGTATCACGGAGCCCGAGCGCGTCATCATGTTTCGCGTGCCTTGGCAGGACGACCGCGGCGAGTTCCGCGTGAACCGTGGCTTCCGCATTCAGTTCAACAGCGCCATCGGCCCCTACAAGGGCGGGCTGCGCTTTCACGCCACCGTCTACCTCGGCATCCTGAAGTTCCTTGCCTTCGAACAAATCTTCAAGAACGCCCTCACCACCCTCCCGATGGGCGGCGGCAAGGGCGGCTCCGATTTCGACCCCAAGGGCAAGTCGGACAACGAGGTCATGCGCTTCTGTCAATCCTTCATGACCGAACTCGCCCGCCACGTCGGAGCGGACACGGACGTGCCCGCCGGTGATATCGGCGTCGGCGGACGCGAAATCGGCTTCTTGTTCGGGCAGTACAAGCGAATCCGAAACGAGTTCACGGGCGTCCTTACCGGAAAGTCGCTCAACTGGGGCGGCTCCCTCATTCGGCCCGAGGCCACCGGCTACGGCGCGGTCTATTTCGCCGAGGAAATGCTCGCGACCCGCGGCGACTCGATCTCCGGCAAGGTCTGCACCGTCTCCGGGTCCGGAAACGTCGCGCAGTTTACCGTCGAGAAATTGACCGAACTCGGCGCCCGAGCGGTCACGCTATCCGACTCGAACGGCACCATCTACGATTCCGAAGGCATCACACCCGAGAAACTCGCCTACGTGCTCGAACTGAAGAACGTGAAGCGCGGACGCATCCGCGAGTACTGCGACAAGTTCAAGTCGGCCCAATTCCGAGAAGGCGTCAAACCGTGGGACGTGCCCTGCGACTGCGCCTTTCCGAGCGCGACCCAGAACGAAATCTCCGGCGACGACGCACGGACCCTCGTGCGCAACGGCTGCATGCTCGTCGCCGAAGGCGCCAACATGCCCACCGACCCCGAGGGCGTCGATGTGTTCCTTGAGAACAGCATCCTGTACGGACCAGGCAAGGCCGCAAACGCGGGCGGCGTCGCCGTCTCCGGTCTCGAAATGGCACAGAATGCCCAACATACCATATGGACGGCCGCCGAGGTCGATACCCGCCTGCGCGACATCATGAAGGCCATTCACACCCAGGCGTACGAGACCGCCCTCGACTACGGCAGCCCGGGCAACTACGTCACCGGCGCGAACATCGCCGGATTCGTGAAGGTCGCCGACGCCATGCTCGACCAGGGACTGGTATAATCGCGGATCGTGCGGGCGAAGGCCGGCCGCGCGCCGGCCCGCCCCGATGGATGGGGACTGGCACAAGCGACCCCGCGCTTCGCGGGGGAGACGTGCCTGTCTCCGAGTCCCCGTAGGAGGCGCGCCTTGCAGACCAACCTGGAACTGAGTACGGGCCTGCCGGAACTGGACCGGCTCATTCGCGGCGTCATCCCCGGCGACAACGTCGTCTTGCGCGTCGAGGACATGGAGGACTATCGCGCCTTCGCGCGCCCCTATGCCCGATACGCCGTCACCACCGGACGCAAGCTGATCTACTTCCGCTTCGCCAACCACGAACCCGTCTTACCGGAGGACATGGCAGCCGCGCGACACGTCGTCGACCCGAAAACCGGTTTCGAGATCGCGCTCGACCACGTGCACGGCGTCATCGAGCAGACCGATCGCGGCGCGTTCTACGTATTCGACAACCTCTCCGAGCTGGCCGTGCACTGGCACAGCGACCAGATGCTCGCCAACTTCTTCATGCTCACGTGCCCCTACCTCCTCGACCGCGGCGACGTCGCCTATTTCGCGCTGGTCAGGCGCGAGAGTTCGCACTACGCCGCGGACCCCATACGCAACACCTGCCAGGTGTTTCTTGACGTTTACCGCAGCCGCGACACGCTCTACGTGCGCCCGCTCAAGGTCCAGCAGCGCTATTCCCCCACCATGCACATGCTGCATCGGTGGGACCGCGAGGCCTTCGACCCCGTTACGGATAGCTGCACCATCTCCGAGGTCTTCGCCGACGCGGCCCCGCCCCTCAACAACAGCGTGAGAGGCCCGCTCGACGTCTGGAACCGCGCCTTCCTCCGCGCCGAGGAACTGCTCGAACAGCGACAAACCGGCGAAGAAGCGCAAGCCGTGACGGACCGCCTGATGCGCATGCTCGTCTCGCGCGACGACCGCGTCCTCGAACTTGCGCGAAAACATCTTACCCTCGAGGACGTCCTCGACGTGCGGCGGCGCACCGTGGGCACCGGCCTTATCGGCGGCAAGTCCGTCGGCATGTTGCTGGCCCGCGCCATCCTCAAGCGCACCGACCCGCGCTGGCGCACGCTCCTCGAAGAGCACGACAGCTTCTACATCGCCTCGGACGTCTTCTATACCTTCCTCGTGCGCAACGGCTGCTGGTGGCTGCGCCGACGGCAAAAGGACTCGATGCGTTTTCTCGAAGGCGCGGAACTCGTGCGGCGACGCATCACCACCGGCACCTTTCCCGAGGAAACCGAGGAACAGTTTCTTCGCATTCTCGAATACTTCGGGCAGTCGCCCATCATCGTGCGTTCCAGCAGTCTGCTCGAAGACAACTTCGGCAATTCCTTCGCGGGCAAGTACGAGAGCGTCTTCTGCGCGAACCAGGGTTCCCAGCGCCAGCGCCTCGATGACTTCCTGTCCGCCGTGAAGCAGGTCTACGCCAGCGCAATGGGAGAGGAGGCGCTCGCCTACCGCGCGCGCCACGGCCTCCTCGAACGCGACGAACAGATGGCGCTCCTGGTCCAGCGCGTCTCCGGCGCCACCCACGGCAACCTCTACTACCCCCACTTGGCGGGCGTCGGCTTCTCGTTTAACCCCTATGTCTGGAGCGAGGAAATCGATCCCGACGCGGGCGTGCTCCGCATCGTCTTCGGGCTCGGCACCCGCGCCGTCAACCGCGCCGACGACGACTACACCCGCGTCGTCGCCCTCAACGCGCCCGACCGCCGCCCCGAGGGCACGGGGAGCGCCGGCGCGCGGTACGTGCAGCGCAAGGTGGACATCCTCGACCTGGACGCGAACCGCCTCGTTACCGCCGATTTCTCCGACGTGGTCGCGCAAAGCGGCGCCCTGCCGCTCGACCTCTTCGCCTCGCGCGACCCCGCCATGGCCCGCGAAGCGCGCGCCATGGGCCGCCGTACCCCCCCGCCCATGCTACTCGACTTCGAGCAGTTGCTCTCCAATACCTCGTTCGTCGAGGATATGCGCGCGCTGCTGTCCGCCCTCGAAGCCGCTTACGGCAGCCCGGTCGACACCGAATTCACGGCCAACTTCCAGAATGGCGGGTCCTATCGTATCAACCTCGTGCAATGCCGGCCTCTCCAGGTGCGCGGCAGCGCCGCCGCCACGCCCCCGCCCCGCGACATCCCGGACGACGACCTCCTCATCGAAACGCGCGGGCCCGTTATCGGCCCAAGCCGCACCGACTTCATCGAACGCTTCATCTACGTGGCCCCCGCGTCCTATGCGCGCCTGCAACTCACCGAGCGCTATGCCGTTGCGCGCCTGATCGGACGGCTCACCCATCTGCACGCCGCCCAGGACAACCCAGTCACCATGTTGCTCGGCCCGGGTCGCTGGGGCACCACGACGCCGTCGCTCGGGGTGCCGGTCTCGTTCGCCGAGATCAACACCGTCGCCGTGCTCTGCGAAATCGTCGCCATGCGCGACGACCTCGTGCCCGACGTCTCTCTCGGCACGCACTTCTTCGGCGAACTCGTCGAGATGGATATTCTCTACTTCGCCGTCTTCCCGAATCATGAGGGCGTACGGTTCCGCCGCGGCGTCTTCGAGGAGGCCCCGAACCGGCTGACGGAACTGCTGCCTGAGGCCGCGCCTTTCAAGGACGTGGTCCACCTTGTCGACGCCGCCGACCTCTCGCCCGGCGCGCCCGTCCGCGTTCATGCGGACTCCCTCAAGCAGCGGCTGCTCTGCTATATCGACCGACAGGGACCGTGACCTCGTCTCAAGGCTATACGATCACGGCGCCCGTCTCGATTGCTCGAATCAGTCGTTCGCCCAACGCGATTGCCTCCGCCGAAAAACGCCACTGCGCGGCGCTTGACGGCGCCATCAGTTGCCGCAGTTGCGGCAGCACCAGCATCTCCGCGGCCATCTCGCTCGTCAGGGACCGCGCGAGATAGGTCTCCTCGTCGAAGGTGTCGAAGAAGCTCTTCAAACCGCGCGCCGCGTCGCCGCCGACCGCGCCGAAGTCCTGCCCGTAGATGTGCAGCGACGCGGCATAGTCGGCGTAGCTGCCGACACGGACCGGACGCCCGCTCTTCTCTTCGATCATGCCGGCAACCTCGCGCATGAGGAAGGTCAGGCCGATGACGTTGTCGGGCCACGCCTTGTACAAGTCCCGCGACCGCCACATCGTGTTCATGTTCAGGACGAGCCCGCCGTCGCCATCCTCCGGACACCGCAACTGCACCTCGCGCAGGCACGGGATGTCCTCCTTCAGATACGGATCGACGTTGGGCACGGAGGTCGTCGCCACGGCGCGCCGCGTGTACGGCGTTTGCGCCACGCGCTCGACCGCCATCGCGATCTGGTTCACCGTGCCGCCGTCCACGTCCGGGTGCGCGAACAACCGCTGGTGGTACGTGTACGGCCACTCCTGCGCCGTCAGGTCGCCCGTGATCGCGGTCTTGAGCGTCGCCATCGGCAGCACGAGGTGGTCCTTCACGCCCATAATCTCGGCGATATACGCGCCAATCTCGCAGAACGACGTCGGCGGGAACCGCGGCTGCGCGAACGGATCGCGCACCTCGATGAGCACCCGCGCGTCACGGCTCGGCGGATCGATGTACTCGCCCGCGTCGTTCCTGCGGTCATATTCGGTGCGGATGGCAAGACCGTGTTCCCATACCGCCTTCATCGCCCGGAAATGGGCCTGCGGAATGGAGTCCGCGACGATGTGCAGCGTCGGAATGCGTCCCGCTTGTGTCGTTGAAGCAGTCATCATGGGTTCCCTTCATCCTGTACGACCGTATCGGCGCGGCCGTCGTTACTTCTTGATCAGCCAGACCTCCGTGAGCCGGGAGGCCTCGCGCCAATTGATCCCCGGTTCGAGCGGTCGATCAAACGTCAACACGATCAGCCCGTCCTTATGCAGCTTCTGCGGCACCGGAAACTCCTTGATCTCGCCGATGCCCTTGCCGTCCACCGCGGGCTTGACCCGTTCGCCGTTCACGCGCAACAGGCAATCCCTGTTCCCCGTCGTGCGGACCACGTACGTCGCCTCCGGGTCCAGGCCCTCATAGCGCAGCCCGAGCGGCCAGTCCATATACGTCACCCACGATCGTCGCGCCCGCGTCTTCCCGTCCTGCCACCACATGCAGTCCGGGCTCGGGCTGCGATCGTTGTTCGGGTCCGTGTTCGCGTCCTCGCCGCGTATCACGCGATCCGACTTCGCGACGTTCCCGATGTCGTCATAATACCCGCCGGGTCCGGGGTCTTCCCACAGGCGGATCGCGCCGAGCCGCGCGAGTTTCTCCGCTTCGTCGCTCATCGCGCGGACCTTCTCGAACTCGTCCTCGATCCACCAACGGTTATTGAGCGGAATATCGAGATAATCGAGTACCGCGCCCCGTTCCGCGCCGCTCGCCCCGTACTGCTCGACGCTCGTTTGCAGACCGATGGATTGATACAACCCCTCGCACAAATCCACGACCCGCGTGCGCCACTCGCCGCGGACCGGCGCCTCGTCGGCCTGCCGCAGTATGGCCAACGCGTGGTCCATCCGGGCATCGGCGCTTTCCTTGGCCACTCCAGCCAGCGCCGCATACGCCCGGGCCTCGCAGTCCGTCTCGTACAGCAGCCGATGTCGCACATAGGCGTCGTAATACGCCCGCAGCAGGAGAGACTGCCACCGCCAGTTCCCCGCGAGTTCCGGCGCGGCCGCCTCAAGCTCCCGCCATAAGGCGAGGGTCGCGTCGACGCCCCCGTTCTGCGCCAGCGGCCCCTGCCAGTTCCGTTCAAGGGCGAGGATGCCGTCCGCTGCCTGCTCGGCCACGCCGCTGCCGAAGAAGACGCGGCAGTACGCGATGAGCGTGTCGCGCACGTCGGCGTTCGGGTCCCAGCCGCGCGCGCTCCAGATGATCTTGTTCACATTGTCGTGGATGCCGTCGGAATAGGTGATAAAGCCGCAGGTATACGGCGCGTAAACGTTGTGTACCGCCGCGTAGCGCACGGGTTCCGGATTCACCGGCTCGCGACCCAGCGTAAACGCGAACGCCGGGTCCCACCATGGCGTCGGGTACTGGCACCGCACCGTGTGCGTGATATCCGGGTAATGCCGCAGTCCGTACTGACGCGGTAGCCGCGCGCGCGTCGCCGGGATGGGCGGGCTCCCCGGCCCCGCGACCACGCCGCCGAACCAGTCGGGCAGGTGGTCCTCGATCCACTTGAAGGCATAAGCCGTGCGCGCCGGGTCGAAGCCTTGCAGCGACAGCCACACCTTCGCGCCGGGATGATGCGCCGCCAGGAGTCCGGCCATCTCTTCGAGAAACGGCATCACCTCCTTCGGATGGTTATTGCCGGGGTCGCCGCCGGGAACGAAGACCGCATCGAGCCGGGGGCACGCGGCGAAAAACGCCTCGTGCTGTTCCAGCAGCGCGGCGCGCTTCGCGGTATCCGTCAAATCGAACGTGGCCGGCGACCAAATCCAATGTTCGAGTTCGTATTCCGCGCAGATGAGCCCGATCTCGATGTTCATCGCCTCGCGCGACAACTTCATGTGCGGACTCGGGTCGCTGTCCTCGAACGGGATGTTCTCGATCGCGTTCGTGCCAAAGAACGTCAACTCGCGGATGTACTGTTCATACTGCGGGGCGTCCCAGGCGTCATACGAGTTTGCCCGCGCGCGGTACCCCAACTGATGGCCCCGCAGCGGATACGCCGGCGCTTCGGAGACGTCGAGCCCACGGTCCAGGCTGAAGGAGGACCCATTCCATTGCAACTCGCGCAAGAGGCGTCCCGCCGCGTACAACACCCCGCGCCCGTCCGCCCCGATAAGCCAGACGACAGGTCGGGAGGCATCCGTATGAATAACATAACTCTCAGGCTTGTTCGGTCGTTGCGTATTCGGAAGCGGCATGCCCTGTAACGTATCGATGTCTCCCGAGACGAGCGCGATGATCGGCTCCAGAGCTTCGGGCCATGCCTCGGCCAATTGCCAAGGGCCGGGGACATTCGTCGCCGCGCCGCGCCACCGTTTCGCCGTTTCCTCGACGAGTATCCGCGCCGCCATTTGCTCCGCCGGGGACGCGTCCGGGCCGCGTGTCACGATATGCGCGCCCATGAGGGGCACGATCGAATCCGCGCTCGCCGTACTCGCCACGATCCCCGCGGCAAGCCCAAAGATTATGAAGAAATAACACATGGAGTCCCGTCCCTCTTGTCAGTCTCGGTTATTGTTTGCGTTCTCTCCGCCGGGCTCGATTCTACCCACGCCGCCGCGCCGCCACAAGACGACGCACAGCGGACCTGCGTCCCAAATCAGCAGTTGACCGCCGCCGCATACCGTCGTTACACTACCGCAGAAGTCAGGCTATACCAACGGAATAGGGCGTCGAGCGGGGGGATTGCCGTCTGATTCCCCATGCTCGCGAAACGGAGGGATGCAACGTGAAGAACACCCTGACGGCCCCCGCGCTTATCTCGTGCTTTCTCATCATCCTCGCCGTTCGCGCCCCGGCCCAGGAAGCCAAACAGTCCATTCCCATAACTTCCATCGTCGAACTGCAGCAAATCGGAAATCACCTCGACTATCCACTCGACGCCGCCTACCTCCTTACGCAAGACATTGATGCATCGGCCACCGCCGCATGGAACGCCGGCGCGGGCTTCAACCCCATCGGCAACGCGGTCGCGCCGTTCACTGGCCACTTCGACGGGGCCGGGCACGTCGTTCAAGGCCTTTTCATCAACCGCCCCACAACCGACAACGTCGGCCTCTTCGGATACGTCGCCGCCGCAGGCATAATCGAGCGGTTGGGGCTTGAGGGCGGCGCCGTGTCGGGAGAAGACTTCGTCGGGCACCTGGCCGGAAGAACGTATGGCGCGATCACGCTCTGCTACGCCACAGGCGACGTGAGCGGCGTCGAAGAAGTGGGCGGCCTCGTCGGCGTCAATCACGGGCAGATACAACGTTGCCGTGCGGCGGGCCACGCCACGGGCGACCTCTACGTCGGCGGCCTCGCCGGACGCAACACCCACATCATCACCCGCTCGTACGCGACCGGCGCCGCCGCGGGCAACATGCTTATCGGCGGCCTCATTGGAAACATCTACGCGCCAGCCGCCGTGTCGCGTTGTTTCGCGACCGGCGCCGCAACCGCCACCGGCCTTGGCGCCGGCGGCCTGATCGGAACAAGCACCACGAACACCACAGTGGCGGAATGCTACGCGACTGGGCGGGTAACAGGCTCCGGCTATACCGGCGGCCTGGTAGGGCTGTCGCAAGGGTCCCTGGCGAGTGCGTTCTGGGACATTGCGACGACCGGCCAGACGCAGTCCTCGGGCGGCGGAACGGGCCTGCCTACCGCGCAGATGATGCAGCAGGCAACGTTCGTGAACAGCGGGTGGGATTTCGTGAACGTCTGGACGATTCAGGAAGGAGTCTCGTACCCTTACTTCTTGTGGACTTGGGTTCCGGGCGAGGGTGAAGGCGAAGGCGAGGGCGAGGGCGAAGGCGAGGGCGAAGGCGAGGGTGAGGGCGAAGGCGAAGGGGAAGGTGAGGGTGAGGGCGAAGGCGAGGGTGAAGGCGAAGGCGAAGGTGAAGGTGAAGGCGAAGGTGAAGGCGAGGGTGAAGGCGAGGGTGAAGGCGAAAGCGAGCCGCTCAGGGTGCTGATTCTCGGCGACACCGTCGTACATGTCGCCCGGCGCGCTTCCCACACTTTTCAAACCAGCGCATCCGGCGGCGTCGGCCCGATATCATTCCAGTGGTATCATGAGTCCGACACGAAAACCTTAATCCCGATCCCCGATGCAAATGCCCCGAGTTACACCTTGCCGAAGATTGAGTTCGCGCATGCCGGATACTACGTCTGCGTAGTGTCCGACCTGTGGACGTCCGTCCATTCCGATGCGGTGCAACTTGTTGTGCTGCCCGGTGCGGCCACAGCCGGCCTCCTCGGACTGGCCGCCTTGACAGTGCTGACCGCGGTGACGGGCGCGACAGCCTCCGCAAGGACTCGTCGCCGGACATAGACGCGGACACTCCCACGCCCGCGGCCTCAAAGAACGCCCGTCCGCTCATTCGATGATTGCTGGTCATTCCTCGGCTCCTTCATCCGGCCGTTCGCGCTTACCCAACGGACCTTCTGATCGCTTTGGTCCTTTTGGTCGCTTTGGTCCTTTTGCCCCCGTTGTGTCACTAGCTGCACCCGCCGATGCAAGTCGTACCTTGATCGCGGCCAAAGGCCGCGCCACCCCGCTGCCAGAAGCCGTTGCATGCGCCATCCCCTGAAGGGTATTATGGATTTTCTGGAGTTTGATGCCGCATTCAACGGAGTTGCATCCAAGGAGATTCGAACATGGCAACAGAACCTTCGCGGGGACAGGTGAGTCGGCGGGACTTCATGCGGCGGTCGGCGCAGGCGGCCGCGGGCGCGGCGCTCGGCGGCGCCGCTGCGGCGCACGCGGGCGCGCACGTTTACAAGTCGATTCTGCCGCAGAGCATCATCGGCGCGAACGAGAAGATCTACACCGGCCACATCGGCACGGGCGGCATGGGCCGGGCCAATCTCGGCTTCGTCATGCAGCGCGACGACATGGAGATCGTGGCGGTCTGCGACCTCTATCGCAAGAACCTCGAGCGGGGCGCGCAGATGGCTTCGCAGAAATTTCCGAACATCACGAAGCACCACGATTTCCGCGAACTGCTTGAAAACAAGGACATCGATGCGGTCGTTATCGCGACCCCGGACCACTGGCATTGCCTCTGCACGCTCTATGCCGCGGACGCGGGAAAGGACATCTATTGCGAGAAGCCGCTTTCCACCACCATTGAGGAAGGCCGCGTCATGATTGAGACGGTGCGGCGGAACAAGGTGGTGTTCCAGGGCGGCAACATGCAACGGAGCGGCGCCCATTTTCAGGAGGCCATGGCGCTCGTGCGCGACGGCTACATCGGCCCCGTCGGAAGCGTCGAGGCGTATATCCACGACGAGGAAACCACGGACGGCATCGGCATGGGCGATGACGATCAGGCCAAGTGGGAGAAGGAGGGGCTGGATTGGGAATTCCATCAGGGCTGGGTCGAACACCGCCCCTTCAATACAAACCGCTGGATTTACAATTTCCGTTGGTTCCTCGATTACTCCGGCGGCAAGATCACGGATTGGGGCGCGCACCTCATCGACGTCGCGCTCTGGGGCATGGGCGACGCCGAGAAGCAACCGATCTCCGCCTGCGCCATGGGCGGCAAGTACGTCGTCAACGACAACCGTACCACGCCCGACACGCTCGATGTCGTCTGGGAGTACGACACCTTCACCCTCAAGTTCTCCAACCGCGTTTGGAACCAGTTCCTGCCGCAGGGATTCCAAAGCCACGGCGTCCTCTTTCACGGGCCGCTGGGCACGCTGCGGGTCGACCGCGGCGGCTACGAGGTCTATCCCGTGCCGAACAACGGCGGGTGCGAACCAAAGAAGCGCGGCGGAAGCCCGATCAACGAGCCGCACTGGGAGAATTTCTGCCAGTGCGTCCGCGAACGCAAAGATCCCATCTCGACCGTCGAACTCCTCCACAACACGACGCGCACCTGCCACATGGGCACCTGCTCGTACGTGGCCGGCGGCAGGCTCTACTGGGACCTCGAAACGGAGCGGTTCAAGGGCGAGGACGAGACCGCGAAGAAAGGCAATGCATGGGCGTATCGGCCGTATCTGAACGGCTGGTGTCTGAAAGCGCCCTATCAGGTCGGCTGATCGCGCAGACGGTTGATAAGCAAGCGCCCCGGCCGCTCGTTGCGAGCGCCGGGGCGCATCATATGCGGTTGCGATCTTCTACTCCGCGTCGCGCGCCCCCCGCCGCCGGGCAAGCCCGGCCGTGCCCAACGCCGTCACGCATGCCAGAAGCCCGCACAGGCCCAGCCCTCCCAGCAACGGCAGGGCCGATGCCCCGACACTCCCGTCCAGAAGCGGATTCAGTGCCGCGATAACGTAATCCGCGCGGTCCAGGCTGGCACTTACGGTGTTCAAGTATTCTTGCGCGTTGGTGAGGCTGTCGACGTCCGGATCGCCTTGCGGCGCCAGCGGTTCGCCCCAGGCCTTGGCGGCGCCGCCCGCGACGCGATACGTACCCGTCAGCGACAGGCTGGCGACGATGGTCTGTTGCAGTTCCGTGCTGACCGCCAGAAGCGCCGCCGCCACGTTCTCGTACGGCGCGGCAAGCGCGTAGCCCGGTTCCGCCCGCAGCGTCTCAAGGTTGTGGAGGAACGCGCAGGCCGCGGCATTGCGCAAGGGGCCGGATCGCTTGCACAACACTTCGCTGAACAGGGCCACCTCCCAACTGTCGATGATACCGGTCAGGTCGAGGTCGGTTGTATTCCAGTCTAGACTCAACAAGCCGTATACCGCCGCGCCTTCCGCGTCGAAATCCGGGCACGGTCCGGTCCACGGGCACGTCTCTCCCTCGCCCTCTCCCTCGCCCTCTCCTTCTCCTTCTCCTTCTCCCTCGCCTTCGCTGCTCAGCGGGCATTGACACCCGAAATGCAGTTCCCAGCCCGTGAGCGATCCGGTCTCGAAGAAGTCGCTCGTCTGAATCCTCAGCCGCCACGTGCCCGCCGCATTCACGCCGGTGAAGGCCGATAGGTTGGACTGCGGCCGGAAACAGCCGGTGAACGGCGCCACACCCGCGCTGAGGTGCGTCGCGGCTTGGTCGTCCAGCACGGTGTCCGTGAAGTTGCTGCCGCCGCCGCCCACGCCGGTGAACAGCGTGATCTCGGTGCCGATGGGCGATCGCAAATTGACGGTGAGGTCCACGTCGAAGGGATACGTGATGTTGAGTTTGACGTTCAGGTCGCTCACAACGAGGGGCCCCGGAACCACCAGCGTCGATTCAGTTACCGGGAACACGATGTAATCGATGAGGCGCGGCACATCGGTGCTCGCATAAACGAGACACTCGCCTTCTCCTTCACCTTCTCCCTCACCTTCACCTTCTCCCTCGCCCTCGCCTTCTCCCTCGCCCTCGCTTGCCTGAAGGTTCCAGCCCATGTCGTTCAAAGCCGCGCCCGTGACGTCGATGCCGCTGAAAACGCTCGTGAGCACGGGCTCCATGAGCAAGTCCGGCGTATGACCCGATTCCCAGTGCGAAATGCTCGATCCCGCTTGATACGTTCCCGGCGCGAAAATCTCGACTTCGCCCTGGGCGTTGACGAACGGGGCGGGACTCGAAATGCCCGCGCCCATGATGCTCGACCCCTTCCAGTACACCTCGCCGCTTGTGAGCGCCGCCAGCCGCTCCGTGTTCGTCATATCGGTGAAGTTCTTGTTCACGGCCCCCGTGCGTCTCAGGTTCACCGCGTAGGCGTCCGGAAACCC
The DNA here is from genome assembly GCA_029556545.1 of Candidatus Hydrogenedentota bacterium. Taxonomy (GTDB): domain Bacteria; phylum Hydrogenedentota; class Hydrogenedentia; order Hydrogenedentales; family JAGMZX01; genus JAGMZX01. Next base: position 61,188 of record JAKQEQ010000037.1, on the reverse strand, counting down.
ATTGAAAAAGCCGCCTGTCACCGGATCGATCATGTCGAAGAAACCGAAAGCATGGCCGAACTCATGCAACGCTACCGAAACGAAATCCACCGTTCCCCCGGGCGGGTTGCCGTCCGTACCGTAATAGAACGTCGTCGACCCCAGCACCACCGGCCCGTCCACGTCCGAATTGAACACCGCCGCCATGTGGAAACCCGCGTTCGGGCCGCTCGAAGACGGGATGCTGACCCCGATGAGCTGGCTGGCAAGCGGCACCGGATACCACGTCCCCGCGAGCGGTAGAGCGGGATCGTCGCGCACGCTCGCCGTCGAGCCCGCCTGACCGAGCACCGCGGAGCTTGCGTCGCCGCCGAGCGGATCGAAAGTTGCCTTGAGTTCGAGGTCGATGGCGCCATCGAGCTGACTGGTCCACACGGCGACGGCGTGTTCCAGCGCCGCGCGGCGCGGCGCGCCCAGCGTGGCGTCGTTGAAGCCTTCGCCCGCGCTGTCCGCATACGTGATGTTCACGTTGAACGCCGCTCCGGCTGCGGGCGCGATCAAGAGCCCCAGGACTGCGGAGCAAGTGAATAGGGTGCGGGTACGCATGACTATTCCTCCCCCTCGGCGGTCCCTGGCGCGGCATCGCCGACAGGGACGCACTCAACGTGCACCTTCCCGTCCGGGCCCACGTGCGCAATGGCCGCGTTCTGCCAGCCGTCGTTGAAATTCACCAGCACGCCGCCTCGGTCCGTCTGCTCCATGGTGAATCGGCTGAACGACCGCGTTACGCCCGGCTTTTTCGGAAGCGCGCCCGCCGGCGGCGCGACCAGGTTGCCCGCCTCGTCCACATACGCCTGGACGGCCGGTCCGGTTTCGACGCCGGGCATCGACGGGGAGGCGGGCGTTGCCGCGATCTCCCCGTCCGCGGGAAGCGGCGTGTCACTGCCCCCCAGGACAAACGCGCCCAGCGCGATTAGCGCGGGCACGGCGGAATACAACGCCAATCGAATAAGACGCCGCATGACGATTCCTCCTACTTGGGCCTATAGCCATTCCCTGACCGGGGCTGTAGGTCTCGCCCCGAGTCGGCCTCATACACCAGAATTCCGCAGCTCCATCACCCCCGGCGCCAAACAGCCAATGAGACTACAATATCTGAAGGCGCGCAATTCGTCAAGTGCGCGAATCGAGCGCATCTTCACGTTCGGCATGCCCCGTCCTGAATCAACTGCCCTATTCCTTTCCGGCGTTCCGGCGGCAGACGGTCCCGTCCAGGTCGCTACTCGTCCGCGGACCGAAGCGGGCGGAGCAACCGCTCGCGAAACTCCGGCTCACGCAAGAGAACGGCTTGCAAAAACGAGAAGCTGTACGTGAGGTGGCCTTCATACCCGCACGTATTGCCTTGCCAGTCGAAGAATTCCGCGCCGCGCGGATATTGATCCACAATGCCGTTCTGGAAGGCGCCGCCATTGGGGAAAACACCGCGCCGCTGGCGCTCAAGCATGGCGTTCAAGATGAGGTCGCCCTTTTCACGCTCGCCCGTCATATACAGCGCGGTCATGAAGTGCACCGCGTCGCTCACACAACAGCCCCCGTTCAGATACTTGCCGAAAGTGTCTGTGCCGTCCTCGCGTTCCGGCGCGCCGCAAATCGAGGCCGCCGGATTGCCGGGCTTCGGCTGGAGGTAGTCCCCCCGGCGGACGGGCGTGAGCGTGAGCGGAACACCCAAGTCAAAGCGCGTGAAACCCGCCTCCTCGATCTTCGCCCACAGGCGAAGCAGAATATCGCGGGCGGTGTCCGCCGGGACCAGCCCGTACACGATTGCAAGGGCATTGATCATGGGCGACCCCAGGTTGTGCAATTCCCCATCCTCGCTCTTCCACCACGCAACCCAGCCGGTTGCCGGGTCGAACAGCGTGGGGAAGTACCGTTGTTTCAGACGGTCCGCCAGCAGCGTGTAGCGGGCGCGCTGCTCCTCGCGGCCCAGTTTCGCCTCCAGGTCCGCGAGGCACCGCCATGCGCGATACGTCAACACGTTGCTGTAGGCGTCCTTGTGCCCCGCATTGATCGTGTCATAAGCCGACGCGCTGCGCGCCGGATCGAACAGCGTCCCGTAATTGCCGCTGTGCGTGCACTCCACGAGACCGTCCCCGTCCACGTCGCGTCCCGCGAGGTAGTCCGCCACGAACTCCAGACGCTCGATCCGCCCTTCCAGCCAGTCGGCGTTGCCCGTCGACTCCACGTAATCCCACGCGGCGATGATCGGACTCGCGTTCGCGTCCAACATGTCGCCATAGTCCCAGTAGGCCACCACCTCGCCTGTGGAGCGCGTCTTCTCCATGATCCAGTAGTCCACCGTCCGCCGGACATGCGCCGCGATGGAGACGCCCGGCGCGATTTCCGGCGTGAAAAACGCCTGGTCCGCGTAGAGGTGGATAAGGCAACTGACCGGATCGCTGATGACATTATTCGAGAGGATGCCGGGTGGCGCGCTGAACGGATGCCCTTGATCGCCCCAGCGCGCGCTCGGTTGCCAGATGTTGAACCAGCCGCGCCGCGCGTCGCGCCAGCGGGCCGTGTCGTGGAATCCCTCCGGCATGCCCAGCAACAGCGGTGTGAATCGGAGGGAACAGACGGCTGGCAGGTCGAGAACGAAATCCACCGTGTGTTGCTTACGGCTGCCCACAAGCTCGCCCGCGATATCAGCGCTTTCGTCCGAGGTCACGAGCACCTGGCCGAAATCCGGCGCGCTCAGGACTGCGGGCAGCCGCAGGCTGCCGTCTGCGGTCCATGAGGCAGGGAATACGGTGGTCGCGGCCATGCGCGCATCGAAGGGAAACACGAGTCGGACCCGGTCGCAGCCGCTCCCCTTGAAACCCATGGTCATAATTGCGTCATTAAGACCAATCGTCCACACCAACGTGGCGGATTCACCCGAACGGACCCGGTAGATGACGCGCGCCGCGTCCGCCGATACCCTTTCGCCAACCCCGTCGCGCCATTCTCCCGCGGCTCGGAGTTGCGGCCCGACCGGCGCGCGCAGGAGATTGTTCTTGGCGCGGTCGCCGCCCGCGGTGTCCCAACTCAACGCGGTGATCGCCGCATGGTCCGCGTCGGTCTCGACGCGCAGTACGGTCCCCGCTGCGGGATGACACAGTGCCCCTGCGGTCAACAGCGGCAACACGAGCCCCATAACCGGCATTGGATACGCGCACGCACCGTGTAACATCGCCGAACCTCCCCGTGTGCTGTCTGCCGGCGCACGCATCCCCGACACAAGTCCGCCTCGCGCCAAACGAGGCGTTTCCCGGCGGTGATGCAGGTCCTCAACGAGACGCGCGCACGACGTAACGGCCAAGCTCTTAACACGCGCCGAAGGGATGAACTTGCGGGTGAAGCGTGGAACGAAGCGCTGATAACGCGGTCAGAACGCCGATTTGGCCCCCGACCCGGATTGCACGTACTCTCCCTCGGACGAATCCGTGCCGGCCGCCCCGGCGACAGCCTCGCACAGCGCGACCCATTCGTCATCGGACATAGCGTCACAATCGCCCGACTCGAGCGCCGCTTTGCACAGCGCCTGCTCGCGCCGGGTCGCCGCCGAGTCATGCCGTCCCGTCGGTGCGTCGCATCGCTTAGGCTTCATCATGATACACTACTTCCCGCTATGAGGACGCCGGACTTACGGTCGTGCCGTTACAAAACGCGCACGTTCCGTGCTTCCAGTCCCTTTCGGCCCTGGCCAACCTCAAACTCGACGCGCTGACCATCGATCAAACTCTGATCGGCGCCCTCGATGTTCGAGCGGTGGACGAACAAATCCTTGCCGTCGCTGTCCGCCGTAATAAAACCGTAACCCTTTTGATCACTAAAGAACTTCACCGTACCCGTAGCCACAAACACATCCTCCTGCCGCATACGGCCCGAGCACGGTGCACTCTTGTCTGCGACTCGGGGAATATATGTGGCGTTTCGCACACACTACGAGGGACAAAGGCGAACCCTTACATCCCGGGCACGTAGTCTAGCAGCCCCGTGCCGAAAAATCAAGGAAAATTCGACGAGAACCATACCCGCCGTCTTGGCGGCCATGCGCGGAGACCCTGCCTCGCGCCAACAAAAGCCTTGACAGCACCGCCAAAGAGCGTATCATATAAGAGGGCACATAAACGAAGGAGGGCTGGTCATGGCCGCGCATCAGATGATCGACCTGCTGCGATTTACCGAACAATTCCACAAGGACCTCGCCGACTATTACGAGCGCCTGGGCCACGAGATGCGCCGCGAGGACGTTCGGCAAGCGCTCGATTACATGGCCCACCACGAGCGGTGCCTGCAACTGTGCTTTCATGACTATGAAGTCGCCGCGCCTAAGCCCGTGACCCAGGCGTGGCTCAAGAACCCGCCCGATTTCCAATATCCGGACGGGCTGCGCGAGAAGCGCGTGAATCCCGAAATGTCCGTCGAGGAAGTCCTGGGCCTCGCCATCCGATTTGACGAGGCGCTCATCGCATTCTATCAGCGCCTCGCGGAACAGGCCCTTCCCGGCGACCTCCGCGCCGCGATCGACGCCATCCTCGAAATGGAGCGAGAAGAAGAAAAGCGCTTGGTTCGAGGGCTCCAGGACCTTTGATCCGCGGGCCGTCGCAGCGCCGCAATGACCCCCTGGATCGCCTCAACCTCGGGCGCCGGGGGCGACTCTCGCGTCGTCCGATACCCGGGCCCCGTCTTTATCCGTTACGTCCCTTGCGTCCCTTACGTCCTTTGGGCAAGCGCGTCCTGCGCTTCGGCGGGCGGCGGCGGCGGCTCGGTCGCGAACGCGAATTCGAGTTGCAGGCGCCGTATCAGGCTGTAGCGCTTGAGGAGGCGCAGCGTCTGCAGCGTCGCCGAGGGCGCGTACTGGCCGTAGGCGCTGACCTTGAACAGCACTTCTTCGAGCAGGGTCGGGAACTCGATGACATGATCAATATCGAGGTCGCGCAGCAAGCGTAGCGCCCGGTCCCGCGCATCCGGCGACGCGGGCAGCTCCGAAATGACCAATACCGTCGCGAACTCGCGCCCGCCGAAGACCTGTCGCGCCAATTGGCGCGTCTCCTCGTAGGCGACGTGGCCCAGCACCGGATTCGCCTCGATGACCGACGCGTAGAACCGGTCCGCATGCCACGCGCGAACCTCGACCACGGCCCGCTGCAATCCCGCGACGTCGCCCGGCTCGATCAGAAAGTCCACGGGCCGCACGGCCTCGGGCCGCGAGTTCTCGACGAAAAGAAGCAGCGGGGCGTCGCCGGCCAGAGCGGGCAAAGCGCTCACGGAGGCGGGCTGGGCGTGCCGCCAATAAGGCAATACCTGGAACAAGTTCAACTCGAAGCATTCCCGGGCCAATTGCACGTTGATGTCGCTCATGGCTCACCGCCTTCCTTGCCGAGGTCGGCCAGCGCCGCGCCGAGACGATGATTCGGATCAAGGAGAAGAATCTGTTCGCCCAGTTCGCGCGCGTTCTCGATGCGGCCCAGATGTTGCAGGCAGAGCCCGCGCTTCGCGAGCACGTCCGCGCGCGTGAACGTCTCGCCGTAGCTCGTGTAGCGGCGTCCCGGCTCGGCGCGGTCCTCCGCCGCGCGGAAGAAGTCCAGCGCCTTCGTGTAGTCCTCCTTCACGAAGCAGACCTCTCCCCGAAGATAATACGCCTCGGGCGCCTCCGGACTCGATTCGATGGACTTCTCGAGGAGTGCGTCCGCTCGGGTGAGGGCCTCGGCGGCGTCCTCGAGAAACCCCGCCAGACGCGCCGCCCGACCCAGCAGGAACAGCCCCGCGAAATTGGCGCCGCCCAAATTCACCGCCGCCCGCGCCAACTCCGTCGCGGCGTCCCATTGGCACTCGTCATAAGCGCATTGGGAAAGGCCGAGATGGGCGCGAGCATCATTCTCCTTGATCGCGATGGCGTCGCTGAAGTGCTTGCGCGCTTCCTCCGCGTGACCAAGCTCGAGCAGCGCGAAACCCAAATCCACGCGCGGCGGGACAAGCCTCGGGTTGATCGCCAGCACCCGACGCAGCAGCTCCGCCGCCTTCTCCGACTGGCCCGTGCGCAGGTAGCACCGCGCGAGTTGGTGGAACGCGGCAAGGAAGGAACTGTCGAGCTGCACCGCCTGCTTGAATAGCGCAATGGCCTGCTCGACGTCGCCCTTCATAGCGGCGGTCAGCCCCTCGTCATAGTAACTCTCCGCACTTTCGCCTCCGAAAGCCATCGGATACTCCTCTTATGCGCCCGACCGCAGCGCCTCGAGCGCGGCCCGCGCCTGCGCCTCGTCCACGTCCGTCCGCTGCACGACAACGCCCAGCGCCGTCGGCAGGATAAACTTCATCGTTCCGGCCCGCACCTTCTTGTCCTTGCGCATCGCGCGCAGCGTGTCCTCGACGGGCAACTCCGCCCACGCCGTAGGCAGGCCGTACGCAGCGAGGCACCGGCGCTGCCGCGCGACAAACCCGTCATCCACCATGCCAAGGTCCCGCGCGAGCGCCGCCGCCGCGCACATGCCCAGCGCCACCGCCTCGCCGTGCAGGAAACGCGCAAAATCCGTTACCACCTCGATGGCGTGCCCGAACGTATGCCCGTAGTTCAAATTCGCGCGCCGGCCCTGCTCCGTCTCGTCCTCGGCCACGATGACCGATTTGATCTCGCACGACCGCACTATCGGAACACGCAGCGCCTCGAGGTCCATGCCCAATACCGCGTCCCGACGCTCCTCCATATAGGCGAACAGCGCCGCGTCCGCGATGACGCCGTGCTTGATGACCTCGGCCAGACCCGCGCGCAGTTCCCGCTCCGGCAGCGTGCGCAGCAGCGCCATATCGATGATCACCGCCCGCGGCTGGTGGAACGCGCCGATGCTGTTCTTGCTCAGCGGATGGTTCACCCCCGTCTTCCCGCCCACGCTCGAATCGACCTGCGCCACGATCGTCGTCGGAATCTGCACAAACGGCACCCCGCGCATGAAGACCGCCGCCGCGAACCCCGCCATGTCGCCCGGTACCCCGCCGCCAAGCGCGATGATCAGGCTCGACCGGTCAAGCCCCCCATCGAGAAAGCAGCCGCACATCTTCTCGATTTCATCGAGCCGCTTGTGCTCTTCCCCCGCTGGCATCGTGTACGTCACGCAACGGAAGCCCGCCGCCGCCACCAGCGCCTCGACCCGCGCCCCATGGAGCAGGCCCACCTGCGTGTCCGTCACGAGACCCACCGCCCCGCGCGCGCCTACACCGCGCAGGACTTCCGGCAGCCTGTCCAGCGTGTCCTCCCCGATATGGATCGGGTAGGACCGCGCGCCGAGCGCGACGTTAAGTACGGTTGTTTCCACGTGGCTCCGTTCCGTGTCTGATTTCAAGACGGGCCTGTCATGTCTGACGTCCAACCCGCAACTTCGATGACGTCCGCGCGCGCCCCGAAGCGCCGCGCCGAAACGCCAGATTACTCGTTAGGGATTCTTGCACGTTACACCGCCAATTGTCCAAGGAGTTTACGTGCGCCGGAGGGTTCGCCTCGCCTGCTTCCTTCGCGCCGCCGCGCAAGCCCATGCTACACTCGCGCGGGAGGAGTCGCCGCCATGAGCACGCCCGATATCGAGGCGTTTCTGCGCGCCATGCGCGAGGTCCTGCCGGACGACGCGGTGTGCGCCGATGCGACCGCCCGCGACCGCTACGCGCGCACGACGCAACCCGCGGGCACGCGGCCCGCCGCCGTCCTTTTCCCGGCGACGACGGAAGAGGTCGCCGCGATTGTCCGCCTCGCGAATGATCACCGGGTCGCGTTGTATCCCATTTCGCGCGGACGCAACCTGGGCTACGGCGACGCCTGCGCCCCGACGGAAGGCGCGGTCATCCTCGATCTCGGCCGCATGAACCGCATCCTCGAATTGGACACGCGCCTCGGCTACGTCGTCATCGAGCCGGGCGTCACGCAACAACAACTCTTCGATCACCTCCGGCGCCACGCCCCCGATTATTGGATGGACGCCACCGGCGCGGGGCCCGACGCGAGCATCGTGGGCAACGCGCTCGAACGCGGCTTCGGCCACACCCCCTATGGCGACCACGTGCGCACCACCTGCGGCATCGAGGTCGTCCTGCCGAACGGGCGCGCGGTCCTCACCGGCTTCGGCCATCATGCGAACGCGCGGACCGTCCACGTCTACCCCTACGGCGTCGGGCCCGCGGTCGACGGCCTGTTCATGCAGTCCAACCTCGGCATCGTCACGAAACTCGGTCTCTGGCTCCAGCCCGCGCCCCGCGCATTCACCTTCTTCTACGTCAAAGTCGACCGCGATGCCGCCCTCGAACCGGTCATCGATCGCCTGCGCGCCCTCCGCATGGACGGCGTGTTGAACAGCGCCGTACACGTCGGCAACGACCTCCGCATTGTCAGCAGCCAGCAGCAATATCCCTGGGAGGCCGCAGACGGGCGCACGCCCCTGCCCGATCCCGTGCGCGCGGCGCTCCGGGCGCGCTGGGGCGTCGGCGCATGGAACGTGTCCGGCAGTCTGACCGGGACGCGCGATCAGGTGCGCGGCGCGCGCCGCATGCTCAAGCGCGCCATGCGCGGCCTCGGCCGCGTCGTCTTCGTCGACGACGCCCGCCTTGCCCTGGGCAATTGGGTCGCGGGCGCGCTCGGGCGATTCGGGCTCGGCGCGCGCTTGCGGCGGCAACTCGAAGCCCTCCGCCCAAACTACGGCCTCCTGAAGGGCATCCCCACGGACTTCCCGTTGCAGGCCCTCGCCTGGCGGCTGCGGAAAGCCCCTGCGCAATGGGACGATCCCCTCGCCGCAGCCTGCGGCCTGCTTTGGATATCCCCCGTCGTCCCCGCCACAGGCGAAGACGCCCGCGCCGTCCTCGATATCGTCGCGCCGCGCTTCCACGAGGCCGGCTTCGACCTGCTCGCCACCTTCACCTTCATCAACGAGCGCGCCATGATCGGCATCTTCAACATCTCCTTCGACAAGACGCTCTCTGAAGAATGCGCCGCCGCCGCCCGCTGCTACCACGCCGTCATGGACGCCCTCCTCGACGCGGGCTATCCCCCTTACCGGGTGGCCGTCCACGGCATGGCCCGACTCTGGCGCGACGACGATACCTTCCAAGACCTGCTCCGCGACCTCAAGCGCGCCCTCGATCCCGCCGGCATCCTCGCGCCGGGCCGGTACATACCCGAGGAAAGCGGCGCTCCTATCCGTCATTCCCGCGAAAGCGGGAACCCAGAAACACAAGAATAGCACCTAACCAGACGTCAGAAGAGGCTGAAAAATCATGCAAGACTCCACGAACAAGCGCGGACTACTGCTCCTCGTGTTCCTCACCTGCCTGACGTGCGTCGCCGGTGCCGTCGAGGTCCAGGTGCTCGCCGAAGAAGAAGTCTACGCCTTCGTGAGCCCCGACAACGGGTCCGGGCCCATGTGGGCCTACGGCAGCACCGAGATCGCCCGCGCCGACGACCGCGTCTTCGTCTGCCAGATGGAGACCGGCGAAGGCGTCCCGCCGCTCAGCAACACCCGCTGGCGCCTCCTCGAACGCCGTGACGCGGGCTGGGTGGCCGTCGCCGAGGCCGACCGCTTCGTCCAACGCGAGCCGTGCCCGCTCGCCGTCATCGGCGACACGCTTTTCCTGTCCGTGAACGACTCGACCCAGCCCCCCGGCACGAAGTACGGCAACTGCGAGCCTCACGTGCTCCGTTTCACGTTCACGGACGGCGAGGTCGCGCGCGCCAAGCTCTCACCCGCCTGGGCCAAACAACACACCTTCACCGACCACAGCTACCGCGGCTTCGCGGCGGACCCGCCCGCGGGCAAAGTGGTCCTGCTCAACATCGACGCGAACACCAGCGAGCAGAACGCCTGCCTCATGACCGCCGACGGGGAGACCGTCGGCACGGCGTCCGTCAGCTTCCCGATTCGCGCCTGCTACCCCCAGGTCGCGCTGCGCGGGAACGCCGTTCACGTCCTGGCCATCGGCGACATCGTCGAGCCGATCCCCGAGTGGCGGACCTACAAGTTCGATCAGACCCAAAGCGCGTGGGACTACGTCTTCCGCATCCTCTACTACACCCGAACGCACGACATCGCCAAGTCGGCCTTCGCCGCGCCCCTCGACATCGCCAACGTCGACGCCACCGGCGGCCACATCTCGAACCAGGACCTCTGGATCAGCCCCGACGGCGACGCCTACATCCTCTACACCGAGCGCGAAGTGGCCTCCGCCCTCCTGCGCGACAAGTTCTTCCCCGGAAAGTCCATCATCGCCTCGCTGCGCCTCGCCATCGTGAGCGGCGGCCCGGCGCCCGAGGGCCCCGCTACGGACGACATGGACAACTGCGACAAAACCGATAAGCCCGATAGGTCTGATCGGTCTGATCGGTCCGATCGGTCCGATCCGTCCGATCCGTCCGATCAGTCCGATCTGTCCGATAAGTCCGACGAAGCGGCTGCCGCGGCCGCCGACGCCGGCGCGGTCATCGCGCGCCGCCTCCTCTACCCCGGCGACGAAAACACCCAACCCGGCTGCGCCCGGCTCCACGTCGCCGCCGATGGCACTCTCTACGCCGTCCTCTACGTCACCGGACCCGACCCCGGCAACAAGCTCCTCCAGGTCCATCCCCCCGTCGAGAACCCGCCCCTCATCCCCATTCCCGCCCAAGCCCCGCTACCGTCCTTCTGCCTCGCCGGCGTCCGCGCCGGAAACGCCCCCTCCAACACCATCGACCTCCTCGGCCAGGTCGGCAACACCCTCCGCTACCTCCAGGCGCGCATCGCGCCGAATAGTCCCGCGGCTGCACAGGCGTCTCGCCCGTGATTGACTTCCGAGGGCGACCCCTGAATCATGGGCGGGTCGCCTATGCCACGGCGTAGGGCGCGAACAGAGGAGCAACGATGCGGGACAGGAAGCATTCAAGGTGCAAGCGCGTTATCTTCGCGGTCTTGTCGTTGTGTCTGGCTCTCGCGTGGGCTGCGGCGGAAACGCCGGTCATCGGCGTGGTGTATACGACGGCGCAGCACGATCGGCTCGAACGGGAGGGCAAGGACGACCTGCGGCGGTATCGCGCGGCCATCGAGGAGAACGGCGGCGCGGTGGCCGTGTTGGCGCAGTCGTTTGATCGGGCGGCGCTCGACGCGGCGCTCGCGTCGTTGGACGGGGTGTTGTTGCCGGGCGGGATCGACGTGGACCCGAAGTTCTACGGCGAGGATCGGCATGACAAGCTCGAGGAGACGGATGCGGCGCTGGACGAACTCGAATTCACGGCGCTTGACTACGCGATCGAGCGCGGGCTGCCGGTGCTCGGGATTTGTCGCGGGCACCAGGTGATGAACGTCCATTTCGGCGGGTCGCTCACCCAGGACATCCCGTCGCATTTCGAGGGGAACCCGCCGGTCGCGCACCGGTTCCCGTTATCGAGCAAGGAACGGCGGGAGCATCCCATCGTGATCGAGGAAGGCACGGTGCTGCACGAGGTTTTCGGCGTCACGCGGCTGGTCGTGAATACGTATCATCATCAAGCGGTGAAGCGGCTCGCGGACGGGTTCGTCGTGTCCGCGCGAACCGAGGACGGCCTCGTCGAGGCCATCGAGCGCCGGGAACCGCCGTTCATGCTCGGCGTCCAGTTCCACCCCGAGCGGCTGCGCGCGAAGGACGCCCGGTTCGACGCGCTGTTCGCGCGCTTCATGGACGAGGTGCGCCGCGCACGACGGGATCGGGCGCACGCGGAGTCGCCGTCGGGAGATCAGCCGCGGTAGATGAACCCTCGCCCATTCCCACGCGGAGGGGCATTCTTTGCGACCTTGGTGTCCTTGCGTGACGCAAGAGAAGAACCCTCACGCCAAGACGCAAAGCCTGCAAAGCGTGTGCCCGAACCAAGTCCTTCTTTCCGTCCTTTTGGTCCTCTTGGTCCTTTTGGTCCTTTCGGCCCAGGTGTGTCACTTACTGCACTCGCCGACGCAAGATTCTGGTCGCGGCAAAAATGCCGCGCTGGCCCGTGAGATGCCCCCGACCGACGCGGATGGTATAGTAAGCGCCCGACCACGAGACGAAACGGAATCACACCATGATCTCTCTGCCGGAAATGGGCCGCGTCCTCGCGTTGGACGTGGGCGAAGTGCGCACGGGCGTCGCGGTCAGCGACCCCATGCGCATGATCGCGTCGCCGCGCGACACCATCGCCATGGCCGCCCCGGCGGCCAATATCGAGGCGGTACGTCGCGCCGTCGCCGAGACGGAGGCCGTCTGCGTCGTCGTGGGCGTGCCCTACGACCGCGAGGGCAAACCCGGCCCGCAGGCGGAAAAGGTGCTCGCCTTCGTGGAACAACTGCGCGCGGCGCTGGATATACCGGTCGAGACCGTGGACGAGCGGTTCACCACGGCCGGGGCGGAGCGCTCCCTGCGCATGGCGGAGGTCCGCGGCCGCAAACGCCGCAAGGTGATCGATCAAGTCGCGGCCGCCGAGATTCTGCGCTCGTTCCTGGACCGCCTTGCGGCCGCGAAGAGGGCGGAAGAAACGTAGGCGACGCGAAACGCGCGCGACACGCGGAGGACGCGGAGGACGCGGAAGAAGTGACGAACGCAAAGGATGCGCAGGCGCCGCGCAGGCGGTCACGGTTTTCGCTGTGGCTGGTGCGCGCCGTATTGCTTGCCTGGGTGGTGGTGGGCCTGCTCGGGATCGCCGTCGGCTTTGTCGCGTTGCTCATTTACGAACACGCGCTCCAGCCCGGCGTGGCGGGGCCGCCCGTCACGTTCATCGTGCCGGAAGGCGTGCCGGCGCAGAAAGTCGGCGAATTGCTTGCCGACGCCGGGCTCATCGACCACGAATTCTTCTTCCGCATCGCCCTCAAGTACGACGGGGCGAACACGCCCATCCGTCACGGCGTCTACGAACTCCCCCACGGCCTCAGCGCCCTGCAACTGCTGCACGCGCTCTATGAAGGCCCGCTCCGCCCCATCGACGTGGACCGGTTCCGCGTCACCATACCGGAGGGACTGTCCCTCGCGCAGACCGCCGCCCTCTTCGAGGACCCCGATGCGTTTCTCGAAGCGGCGCGCGACCCCGATCTCATCGCGGAACTCGGCCTCAAGGTCGAGTCCCTCGAAGGGTTCCTCATGCCCAACACGTATTTCTTCGACCGGGAGCCGACGGCCCGCGACCTGGTCGAGCGCATGTTCCGCCAGTTTCAGGCGGAATACGTCCGGCTCGCGCGCGATGTGCCCGCCGTCAACCCGCTCACGGTGGTCACGGTCGCCTCGCTCGTCGAGGAGGAAGCCAAGATAGACGAGGAACGCCCCCTCATCGCGGCGGTCATCTATAACCGGATCGACGCCGGGATGCCGCTCCAAATCGACGCGACGCTGCAATACGCCCTCGGGAAGTACGGCCAACGCTTGCTCGAAGCGGACAAGCAGGCGGACTCGCCTTACAACACCTACCGCTACGCGGGACTGCCGCCCGGTCCCATCGCCAATCCCGGCGGCGCCAGCCTCCGCGCCGCGTTGCAGCCCGCCAACGTCAGCTACCGCTACTTCGTCTCGAATGCCGACGGACGCACCCACACCTTCAGCAGCACCCTCGACGAACACAACCGCGCCGTCGCGCGGTTCCGGCGCGACATCAGCGTGCAGCGGCGCGCGCTCGAAGCGGAACGCTGACCCAACCCCGCTCCGGCAATGCGTCGATATTCGAAGCTCACGCAAGCCCTGGCCGCGCGTCAGCGGCCAACACTGGCAGCCGCGCGCCACAGGCGGCGGAACTGCGGCAGGGACACCGCCTCATATTCCGGCCCGAGCGCCTCGGCGACCTCGGCGATCTCGCCCGGACCATAGGCCCAACTCAGCGCCATTACCTGCATGAAGGCCGGGCGCGCGGGCGGCGTCTGCTCCCGAATTTCGCCAAGCAGCCGCGCAACGCGCGTCTCCCGGTCCAGCGCGGCGTAGTCCGTGGGCCAGCGCGTCAGGATGTGCGCCGCCGTCACGCCGCGTTCGCCAATCGTGTAAACCCCGTTCGCCGCCGTGACCCCTTCGTCCCGGCCCATGCCCAGCAGCAGCAGCGCGGCGGACGGCACGCCCTCCGCGAACCGAAGCGTGACCGGGTCCATCACGCCCCGCTCATACGGCTTCCAGGCGTCGGTGTAAAGCCCCAGTTCCGCGAAGCCCGCCCGCCCCATCAGGGTCTCGGTCAAGCGCAGATACGCCGACCAGCCCGCCCCGGGGTCTGCGACGCGGCTCATGAAACGCCGATACGGGTGGACATATCCCGCCCCCGAGATCGCCGCGAACCAATGATCGTTCGGCGTGGCCGTCTCCAGGAAATGGGCGGCCACGGGCGGCATCAATTCGAGCGCCCCCAAGCCCATGCCCCAGCCGATGGGGATCCGCCCCCGGTCAGGATCGGCCCACACCGCCGTCTGCCGCGTTTGCAGGTAGCAGGGGGCGTCGCCCGACTCGACGACGTTGAACCCGATGTAGACTTTCTCCGGGTCGAACGCGGGCTCTTGAATGTCCTGGCGCGCCTGTTGCGCCTTCGCGATGGGCGCGAAATCCACGGATACGCCGCCCAGAAAACTGAGGTTCGTGCTCCAGTCGGAGACCACCGTGATCTTGCCGTATTCCCCCGCCAACCCCACCCCGTCGTATTCGCCGATCCCCGAGTCAATACCACTGTACCAGAATCCGAGTATTGCCGTATTAGGCGGCGCCGCCGCCAGCACGCGCTCCGCCAGCGCGCGCTCCCGTGCGTGCCCCGGATTCGGCGCGCCCTCATCACCCGGCGCCGAAACCCAGAACGTGAAGACCCGCTGCCGGACCAGGTAATCCCGGAGCCCCGTCATCTTCGCGCTCGGGTGGTAACAGGCCAGGACGTCATGGCGCAGCCGCGGCCACAGTTCAATGAAGGCCCATTCATAAGTGGAGGCCGCATCCGCCCAGCGGCCACTGAGGTGCTCGATCGGCTTGCCCGGCATCAGCGCCCCCGCGTCCCCCGGATCGGCCACGACCCCGTTTTCGAGCGCGGCCAGCATCGTGGCGACATTGATTGTCGCCGGCAGGGCCCCGTCGTAAGCGTAAACCCGCTGCACCAGCGGCGCGTATTCTGCGAAGAACGCCTCCGGCGCCAACCGGCGCACTTGGCGAATCTGGCCCTTCTCCACCATGCGGTCCAGCCAGAACGCATCCGTGGGCAGCAGCAGCAGGTACACGCGCGCCTCCGCGCCCCCATTGACCAGACCCTGAAGCGTGGTTGCCGCCAACCGCCGCGACGGCGGCGCATCCCGGAAATCGACTACGTCCACGGAAGCCGCAACGGGCGAACACGGCGGGAAAAGCCGCTCAGGTGGCCCGGCGACGGCCACGCGCGCGACCGATATGCCCATGATCGCACACCAGCACGTTGCACTCATGCCGCGCGCCCTCGCGATCTTCGATCTGTTGATTTTCATTCGCTTTGGTGGTTTTATGGCGTCTTATGGGATGGATTCGGCGGTTTATGGCGGTTTTCGACGCGGTAGCCCGTCGCCACGACGCAAGACTCGCCGGGTTCGAGTGGCGCTTGACTCGGATACAGTTCCAGATTAACCATGCCCGTGGCACGATTACAGAAATAGAACAGTGCTTCCAATTGGTCCGCGTCGACTTCGTTGACGAGAAAACCCTTCTTCCCCGGCAGGCGCAGACCCCAGCGCGTTACCCCCGAGGCCTCGATCCGGTCGAAGGCGACGGTGTCTCCCGTGACGAAGCGTAGCGGCTGCCGCGCCCATATCCCGTCGCGCTCGATCCAGATTTCCGGCAAGTTCTTGCCCTCGTAAGTAAACTCCGGGTGCAACTTCACCCGCGGCGCCACCAATTCCCCGCCGTGGTTGCTCACTTCGAGCGTGACGCGCAATCCCTCGTCGTCCAACGACACCTGCCGCGAGACCACGAGGCCGTTTGCCAGCGCGGCCCGCACAAAAACGCTGTTCTCCGCCTGCGCGACCGTCTCGTAACGGTCCGCGACTCGCCTCTCGATTTCCGGCGCGTCCGCGTCCATGATGCGCCAGTCCTGGATCATGCCGTTGCCGGCGCTCAACGCGGCGTACCCCCGCAACAATTCGTGATCGCGCTCCTTGTCGCGAAAACGGACGACCGATCCGCCGACCTCGGGAACGACCCACACCTCGTAGCGCTTGTTTTCGAGGCGCGCAAACGGGATTTCCTGGTAGCGCGGCGGCGTCCGCCCTTCGAGCCGCTCGCGGAACGCCTCTATGTCCGGGTCGCCGAGGTGGGTCACCCCGTGGCCCGCGAGCACGCCCCAGTACTCATCGAAACTGAGACTCGGCGGACGGCGCAGCACATAGTGGTCCTCCGCGATCTCGATCTCCGGCGGGCAGACCAGCGCGGCGTACTGGACCGGCAAGTGCGCGCGCCGGAGGCGCTCGACGATCTCCGGGTCCGTAACCGCCGCGAAGGCCCGCTGAAAAACGGCCTCCGCCCGCTCGACCGTCGTGTGGTCCATCCACTCCATCTTCGTGAAGATGCCCAACACATAGTCGTCCGCGAAGACCTTGTCCGTGATTAGCCGATGATACTCGCGGATGAACGGCGCGGCCTCCCGGTAATACAACGCGAGGAACTCGTCGTACAGCGCGCGCCAGTCGACCTCCGGGTTCCACAGCGCCTGCGCGAGGATGTACGCCTTCAGATACTCGAAATCGGCCCCCGGCGAGTGCGCCGCCTGCTCGAAGACCCCGCTGACCCCATTGTCGACGAAGAACTTCACGTTCGGCTGCAACACCTGGAAATTCGGGTGCGGCCCCTGGAAGGCGTGCCAATTCTGCGTGTAGTCCCAGATGTAAAGATGCTTCGCGATGCGGCGCCAACGGCGGATATCCTCCTGGAACGCCCGGTTGTCGGCGCTCGAACGGTCCCCGAGCGGCCGCGCGAAATCGCACTCGATCGAGCACAGCCGCACGATGACGTTGTCCCGTGGCCGCGCGTGTTTCGGCGGCTTGCGCGTGTACGTGTACGCGAAGGTGTCGATGAACGCCTCGGGGAACTCGTCCGCGATGGCCTCGGCGATCGCATTCACGAAGCGAATCATCGTGCCCGCCTGCGATCCCTCCCGCGCGTCCACGGCGGCGCAATCGGCGCACTCGCACCAGAACGGCCAGTCCATCTGGGTCACGCTGACGATGCGCCGATTCGGCGGATTGTTCCGCAGGTGCTCGCGCACGCTGTTCGTCGCGATGCGGACCACCTCCGGGTTAGTGAGGCAGAGTTGCGACTGCCGCATCCGCTTCCCGTTGACCTCGGAGAAGTACTCGGGATGCGTCTCGAAGTACTTGTCGGGATCAACCAGACCGTAAAACGTGTGGCAGAACCCGCCCGCATAGCCCATGAACCCGCCCATTTCCTCAGGGATTGCGGCCACACTGTTGCCGTTGAGCCGGTGCGCGACGGCAAACTCCGGGTGTCGCGTGAACACCCAGTAATTCGTGTCCCGATACGGGATCGGCGGCGCATAGCGATAGTTGATCTCCGGAACGCCCTCTGGCGCGGGCGGCACGTGGGTCGTCTCCGGCGTGAGCCACCGCACGCCGAAATAGTCATGGAAAAACTGGTGCACCCCGTAAAGCGTGCCCCGCTGCGACCCGCCGGCGATTAGTAGATGCCGCGCCTGCAACGGGAAGCGCGTCTTGTGGCGGAAGGTCAGGTATGGGACTTTCGGTTCCTGCTCGAAGACCGCCGTCCGCAGGTGGAAACCATCGTCGCCGAGACCGTCGAGCTTCAGCCGCTCCGCCAGGCGCATCCCCAGCCGCCCAATCCAGACCGTCGTCACGCCGGGCGTGGCCACATCCCGGATCGGCGGCTCGTGACCCGTGCACAGCGCCCAGTACCTCTGGAACTCCCGCGCCGCATAATGCTCCGAAGGCGAGGCCGCCTCCGCCACCACGACCTCCACCTCGCCGTATTCGTGCGCCCCAAGCCAATACGGCCCGGAAGACGCTGGAAGCCCAGCCAAGGCCGGCAACGGCAGCAAGAACACCCACTTTTTCACCCACGGCATGGTCATACCTCCCAAGCGTGCATCGCCTCCCGCCAAGGGTAACAGATAACGCTCCGCCGTGTCAGGCGCGGCGCAAACACCCGGAATATCCCCCCGCCAAGGGGGCGCCGAACCGGCGGCCACAGAGCAAATTTCGATCGATCAAACGCTTGACATGGCTTCGACGATATGCTAGCATCCGGGTCGGCGAGGGGAAAGCTCGGGCCTTCCTGAGTGAGTTTCCCTGTATAAAAAGGAGCTGAGAAGCGCTTTTTCGCATCCGGCCCGACGTACAGACTGGAGAGGAAAGGAGGGATGAAACCCCAGCGAGCGTAAGGCTTGCTCCCAGTGCGTCGGGGAAAGGGATGTGGCCATATATAGTGGCGTGGCGCGTGAGGTTGCCAATATAGTGGGGCGACCCTTGGAAAGCGCGCCATGGTGTGACCGCCGAAAGGCGGTAAGCATAAGCGAAGGAGATTTCGCATCATGCATTCTCTGATGAAAGTAACCGTTCTGGCCGCGCTCGTGGTGTGCATGGGCGTCGGCGCCTACGCCGAACTGCAGAATGTCTCAGTCGGCGGCAACATCCGCATTCGCGGCAACGTGTGGGAAGCGGACGAAGCGGACGTGCTCGACACGGCATTCGTCGAACAACGCACCCGTCTGAGCGTGAAGGCCGACTTCACCGACAACGTCAGCGCGCTCATCGAGCTCGACAGCTATGACATCTGGGGCGAAGACTTCCGCTCCAATTACATCACCGGCGTCGACGGCCGTGCCGCCAGCGGCGATGATGTGGAAGTCTACCAGGCGTACATCGAAGCGAGCGAGATGTGGGACACCCCGCTGATGATGCGCGTCGGCCGCCAGGAACTGCAGTTCGGGAGCGAGTGGCTGCTCGGCAACAACGACACCAGCGCCCTGTTCCGCGGCCTGTCCTATGACGCCCTCTTGCTGAACTACGGGACGGATATCGTCAGCATCAGCGCCTTCGCGGCCAAGCTGAACGAGACCTTCTCGGACTTCGGCGATGACGACGTCGACCTGTACGGCATCTACGGCAGCTACCTCGGCCTCGAGGACGTTGTCATCGACGCCTACTGGCTGTTCATCCGCGATGACGAGTCGCTGACGAACGCCGACATCGACCTCCACACCATCGGCCTCCGCGGAGCTGGCGAAATCGGTGCGTTTGACTTCGAAGCCGAAGTGGCTTATCAGTTCGGCGAATGGGACCTGCCCGGATTCCTGTGGTGGGACAACGATGCGGACATCGACGCGTTCGGCGTCAACCTTGAACTCGGTTACACCTTCGACGCCAGCTGGCAGCCCCGTATTTACTTGGGTGCCGCCTGGTTCGAAGGCGGCGACCAGGACAACGGCTGGGGCTGGTGGAACGACGACGATGATCTGGCCTTCAATCGCCTGTTCTCCGACTGGGAGTACACCGAAGTCCTGGACAACGTGTCGGCGGCCAACCTGTCGAACGTGTTCATCTATCGCGCCGGCCTGAGTGTCAAGCCGACCGAGAGCCTTGACCTCGCCCTCGCCCTGACCTACCTGGAAGTGGACGAGGAACTGGAAGGCGGCTGGTGGTTCTGGCGCTGGACGGCCGACGAAGACCTGGGTCTTGAAGTCGGTCTCTATGCCAACTACCAGTACAGCGAAGACCTCGTCTTCCGTGCCGGGTGGGCTCATCTGTTCGCCGACGACGGCATCGAAGAAGGCAACCTGGTCGGTCTGAACGGCCTGGCGCCTCTCGTCGCGGATGAGGACGAAGACATCGACTATCTGTTCCTTGAGACGGAGATCCGCTTCTAGTCTTCTCGAAGCGCGACTACCTGATCATTACAACGCCCTCGCGGTTGCCCGCGGGGGCGTTGCCTTGTTCCCGCGCCCTCCGGCGCCCCGCGCGCGGGCAGCTTCTTCCGTGGCATGGGCATCTTGCCCATGTCCCGACGTACCCGCGAACGCGCTCCTATGTGGAACGACCCGCGCGACGTTTGCTATCCTTCCGGGTAACAGCGTGTACATTCCTCACATCAACCGGCGACTTACCGCGGAGAGGTGGCCGAGTGGTTGAAGGCGGCGGCCTCGAAAGCCGTTTTACGGTTTACCGTAACCAGGGTTCGAATCCCTGCCTCTCCGCCATTTTCCTGCACTTTTCCGGGTGCGCCCCTGGCCCGCCCCCCGCGCCAAGCCCAGCGATTCCATGAGGAATTCAGGCCCCGCCTGCGATCCCGCCCGCCGCCGCCGAACGGCAGAACCGTGCGGCCCTTTCGCTCCGGAAGCCGGAACCCCGCTCCGCGCCTCATCACGCCGGTGGACCGTGGGAGGACAGTCGGGGCTCCTGGACGGCCGGGAACGCATCGTTGGGTAACGAACCCGAAACGAGAATCAGTAACGGCAAAGACTGCTGTTGAACCCAGCGGTTCCAAATTGAGCAGGCATGTGGTGTAACTGTAGAATATAGTGCACGCGGCCACAGAACATGTACTCACGAGTCGAATACGCGCACGCGAACTCGCCGTCGCCAGAGGGCTGCAATCGAACCGAGACCTCGCCCAGCACCGCAATGGATCATGGAGACCACATGAGAGGACGAAAGCCAGGATGGATACAGACGTCAACCCCCACCTAGTAAGCATGCAAGGTCTGCTGCAGAAAGCAGCCCATTCACTCTGCCATGCTCTGGAAGAGATGTTGCCCATTCTCGGCTCGGATTGGTGGGGCCAGCGGGTCTATGGCAAACTCTCGTTTCGGCAACAGGAGGCCGTGGAACGTCAAGGCATCGACCATCTGGAACAACTCGACCTTGCCGCGCTGCTACGCGTTCTGGATCAAAACTGGTTCGAGCTCGTGCAATCACGGAACTGGCCCTACGAGAGTCGCAATTTCGTCAAGGAGATGCAGACGGTCCGCAACCGCTGGGCGCACGCGCAGGTGGCGGCTCCATCGGGCGAAGACATCTATCGTGATCTGGATACGCTTCAGCGTTTCCTGATTCTCCTTGCCCCCGACGACCCGCTTCTATCGGAGATTCGGGAAGCAAAGGAAACCGTTTTGAGCAAGCCACCATCTCCATACCCTGAAACTGCGCTCCAGCAGCAGGCCGCTTCGCAACCAGAGCGGCAGACGACATACGCCCCCGGCGACGTCGTTCGGCTGCGCGCCAATCCCTCAAAATCCGGCGCGGTTATCGCCGCGATGCCAGGCGAAAAGGAAACCCGCTACCACGTCTTCCTCGACGGCGGGAAGGCCTCTTATTACGAAAGCCAACTCATGCCGGGCGACTTCAAAGACGAGTCGATGACTGTTGCGTCTCTGCGTGAATTCCATGCCCACCTGACGGCCCTGCAACTGCTACACCCGGGCATATCAAATCTTTACTCGCTCCACGCCGCGCGCATCGAACTGATCCCCTATCAGTTCCGTCCCGTACTGAAGTTCATCCGCTCCGACCGGCCGCGCTTACTGATCGCCGATAGTGTCGGCGTTGGAAAGACGATCGAGGCCGGGCTGATTCTTCGCGAACTCCAGGCCCGCCGCGATATCCGGCGCGTGCTCATCGCCTGTCCCCGCCCACTTGTTACGGAGGAGAAATGGCGACGGGAAATGAAGCGATTCGATGAGCGTTTCGAACATCTCGACGGCCCCAAATTACGCCATTGCATCTCCGAAATGGACCTCGACGGCGAATGGCCGCAGCGCTACGAGAAGGCCATCCTCCCCTTCTCGCTCCTGACCGACGAAGTCCTGCATGGGAGCGGCAAGCGCCGGAAGGGCCTGCTCCAACTCGACCCGCCGCCGCAGTTCGACCTTGTGGTCGTTGACGAGGCGCACCACATCCGCAACACGAATACGCAGCGCCACGAGGCCATTCGATTCTTCTGCGAAAACGCCGAAGCCGTCGTTTTTCTCACCGCGACACCGATTCAGATGAGCGATAACGATCTTTTCGTGCTTCTGAACACCTTGCGTCCCGACATCATCATCGACAAGGCCAGTTATGGGGCCATCACAGAACCGAACGCACACATCAACCAGGCCGCTCTCTGCGCACGCAAGGGTGGCCCTGGCTGGGCCGAAGAAGCGCGTGAAGCCTTGACGGAGGCCGCCGGAACGCCCTGGGGCCGGTCAGTGCTGCGGAATGACCCACGCTTTCAGGAGGTCTTTGATTCCCTCGCCCATGCCGGGGACGACCGGGCTGTGCGCGTTCATGCGATTCGAAGCATTGAGCAGTTGCACACGCTGTCCGGCCTGATGAACCGTACTCTGCGCCGCGACATTGGCGAATTCACCCAACGCAAACCCCAGACGGTGACAGTCGAGTTCACCCCCGAGCAGAAGAGTCTGCACGATGCCGTCATCGCCGCCCAGGCCGCCGTCTATGCCGAACTGCATGGCGTTCAATCGGTCCGGTTTCTCCTCACGACCATTCGCCGACAGGCGGCGAGCTGTATCCAGGCGCTGGCACCGTTCCTCCAGGACATCCTCTCGCGCCGATTTGACGAACTCGACTGCCTGAGTGTGGAGGAGGGCGAGGACGACGGGATTGACCTCGACATCGACCGCGCGGCGCCGACGGTTCGGCAACTCATCGACGATGCCCTGCGTCAGGCTGAAACC
The DNA here is from genome assembly GCA_029556545.1 of Candidatus Hydrogenedentota bacterium. Taxonomy (GTDB): domain Bacteria; phylum Hydrogenedentota; class Hydrogenedentia; order Hydrogenedentales; family JAGMZX01; genus JAGMZX01. The sequence goes on along the minus strand of JAKQEQ010000037.1, from coordinate 38,543 downwards.
CTGCCATGCGATCCCGACGCCGACCCCAAGTTCCTTGCCCTGAAAGGCATTCTCGAAGACAAACAGGCGCTCCCGAATAACAAAGTCATGCTGTTCAGCAGTTTCCGCCACACGCTCGCCTACCTCTACAAGGCGCTTCAGGATGAAGGTTTCCGCGTTGGTCTGATCCATGGCGGCGTAGGCGACGACGAACGCGTCGCGCTTCGCGCGCGATTCGAAACGAACCGTGACGATGCCGAAGCCCTCGATGTGCTCCTCTTCTCCGAGGTCGGTTGCGAGGGGCTTGATTATCAGTTCTGCGACTGCATGGTGAATTATGACCTGCCCTGGAACCCTATGCGCATCGACCAGCGCATCGGTCGTATTGACCGCTGGGGGCAGACCAGCGAGGCCGTGGCGATCTACAACCTCATCACCCCGGACACCATCGACGCCGAAATCTACGAACGCTGTCTGCTGCGCATCGGCGTCTTCGAACGCGCGCTTGGGGCCAACGAGGCGATCCTGGGCGAAGTCACCCGCGAGATCACAAGCGTTGCCGAAAACCTCTCCCTGTCGCCGGCGGAACGTCAGGCCAAACTGGAACAACTCGCTGACAACAGCATTCGGCTTGTCAAGGAACAACAGGATCTTGAAACGCGCCAGACTGAATTGTTCGGCCTGCGCATGCCCGCCGATCAGTTCAAGCAGGATATCGAGGACGCTTCCAGCTACTGGCTCTCCGCCACCTCGCTCGAACGCCTGGTCGTGGAATACTTGCGCGGCCGCGCCGGAAAGGAGGAATCCCCCCTTAGCGGAGATGGCCCGAAGAAACGCCTGCGTCTGGCCCGCGAGGTCCGCGAGGCGCTGCTAAAGGATTTTGCGGCGATCGAGAACCGTACTTCTCCCATCGCCCGGGAGTGGGAAACATGGCTTAAGGGCAATGAGCCAAACTTGGCCGTCACCTTCGATTCGGCCTGCGCAGTCGAGGATCGGACCATCTGTCTCATCACGCCCATTCACCCGTTGGCCGTACAAGCTGCCCGTACCGTCGGAGGAGCCGGTGACGGCGTGCCCGTCGTTGGCATTCGTGTCTCTACCGACGCCGTCTCACCGGGCGACTATCCCTTCGCCGTCTATCAGTGGCAGTACCACGGCATCCGCGACGATGTCGAGTTCCGGCCCGTCACGACTAATCCGGCCCTCACCGGCGAGTTCCTGCGGTTGCTGGCCGACGCCGAGGGGTTCGAGGTTGCTTCCGACAGGATTACCGAGGAAACGCGCAACGCGCTCGAAAGCCGCCACTACGAAGCCTGGTCCGATGCCCGCGCGGGACATATCGAGAACACTCAGCGCGTTGCCGAGTTTCGCCGCTCCAGTCTTGATACCAGCCACAAGGCCCGCATGGCGGTCCTTGACTCCCAACTGGCCGAGGCCCGAAACGACAAGATCCGCACCATGAAATCACGTCAGAAGGAAAACGCTCAAGCCGACTTCGACCGCCACATCAGCGAAATTGAGGAAGCCACACAGAAAGCCGACATCACCACCCGCCCCGTTGGATGGGGGATGCTGCGGGTAGAGAGAACCGCCAATGGATAGTGAAGCCATGCCTGAAACGATCGAGTCCATCGCCTTGAAACGCCGAAAATGGGTTGACGCAAACCGAGAGAACGGATTTGAAGCAGGTCTCAAGCGCCTGCTCACGGACCTCTATCCGGACAATGCCCATTTCATTTATGAATTGCTTCAGAATGCCGAGGACGCACGAGCTCAAGAGGTGCGGTTTATCCTGCATGAGGATCGCATCGAATTCGAGCACGACGGCGAGCGACTTTTTTCTATCGATAACGTGGATGCCATTACCAGCATCGGGTTCAGCACCAAACGCGATGACGCAACCAGTATCGGTCAATTCGGCGTTGGATTCAAAGCCGTGTTTGCCTACACTGAAACACCGGAAGTCGAATCTGGTGAGTTTCATTTCAGAATTCGTGATATGGTGGTTCCAGAACCGAACGGGCGTTCAAGAAGCCAATTGGGGGACAAGCAAACGCGATTCATCTTGCCGTTTGATAACCACAAAAAGGGACCGGAGCAGGCAAAGGGCGAGATCGAAAGACTGTTAAAGGCGCTCGGCGCGACAACCTTGCTCTTCCTTACGCACATCCGCAAGATAGAGTATCTTCTCCCTGATTCATCGCTCGGTTACATTGAACGAATCGACATTGGTTACAACCGCTACGAGATTCGCGTCCAACAACCGAACGAACTTGCCCCTTCATCGACCTGGTTCTTGAAGTTCGATAAGGAAGTGGAGGTTGAAGACGAAGAGTCTGAAAAGGAAGACGAGAAAACAAAGCTCTGCCGCATCGCCGTGGCCTTCGGATTGTCGCCAGTTGCAGCGAAGGCGGGTGCCAAGGAAAAGAAAGGCGACGACGCGGTTGCCACCCCCGAGTGGGAACTCGCGGCGATGGAGCCGGGACGCGTATGCATCTATTTCCCGGCGGACAAAGAAACCTCCAATCTGCGTTTCCATCTCCATGCGCCGTTCGCCTCAACGGTCGCGCGCGACAGTGTCCGCGATTGTGCGGGAAACAATGTGTTGCGCGATCACCTGGCCGAGCTGCTGGCCGAATCGATGTCCGCGATCCGCGATCAAGGCTTGCTGACCGTACGAGCCTTGGCGGTACTTCCCAACGACAGGGACAATCTGTCGGAGTTCTACGTGCCGCTAATGGGACGGCTAGTTACGGAATTCAAGGAAGAGGATCTTGTCCCCATGAAGCGCGGCAGCCACGCCGCGGCCGACGGCATCTTTCGGGGCACGAAGGCACTCTCGGACCTTATTGATGATGACGATATGCTCACGCTCTTGGGTGACAACTATGTTGCTCCGATATGGGCTTCCAATCCCCCCCAGCGCAATCAGCGTGAGGACAACTTTTCGTCGATGCTCGGTATTGAGCAATGGGACACAGCCGCAGTCGTGAAAGCATTGGGCAGGCTGAACAAGGATGCCCTGGGGCAATGGATGGGTAGCAAGGATGAAAGATGGCATCAAGCGCTATATTCCATGTTGAATGAGTACCTGAATGCGCCTCCTAGCTATGCAAAGACGGAAAGAACAACGACTATTAAGAATCTTGCTCTTGTTCGATGCAGTGATGAGACTTATCGCAAGGGAAGCGAATGCTTCTTCCCGACCGACGGGGTTGAGCACGAAGACGAGTTTCCCCGAGTCGCGAGCGGCGTCTATTCTAGTGGAAGCGATGACAGTCAGAAGGAGAAAGCCAAGACGTTTCTGAGCGAAGTAGGAGTACAAGAGCTTGATAGGATTGAACGCGTAATCAGGACCATCCTCTCAAAGTATCAGACTGCTCCCGATCTTGAAACCGTAGATTTTCCTACTTCCGCAGAGCTCAAACGTATAGTCAGCGCACTGTTAAGTGACTCTAAGGAGAAGACTGAGCGCTTACTTACGGAGTGCCGTAAGACGCCATTCATAAAGGCTGAGAATGCTGGCAACATGCAATTGGCTCTAAAGAAACCCGGCGATGTCTGGCTTCCAGAAGACGACGGGCTCCTGGCTTATCTGCACGGGAATGAAAAAGTGTGGCTCGTACACGAAGATGTCATTGAAGTTCTTGGGTCTGCGTTGGGCCAGATGAGTGTGCAATCATCCCCGAAGACTTACCATGGAGACGGAAAGGCAGGTCAACTCGTTCGCATTGAACGATCCTATTCTCACAAACTTCGATGCCTTGATGGGTTCCATCCAGATTTTGACATCGAGCATCTGAAAACTGCTTTGAGTGAGCTCCCGGCCTCAATGGAGAAGAGCGCATACATCTGGAATGAGCTTCTCTTAAACCGTTTGCGTTTCATCAAAGGGACAGTTGAAGAATGCAATACATATGGCAAGTACGTGACAAAGGATTTCATTCCACAGAAACGCGAAGAGCAGTTTTCTAAGGCAGGCCAGTTGCTGCATCACACGGAGTGGATTCCGGACGGCACCGGTGGATTTCGCAGACCTAACGATGTGCGCTATCACGACCTTCCTGAAGATTGGAACAGAAACGAACAACTGGCAAGGGCTCTAGGAGTGATGCTTTCTGAGCAGCAAGACATAGATGCTGCGATAAAAGATGTCGGCTTCGATTCATTGGAAGAAGCTAAGGAAATGGCCAGGCTGAAGAAAGAGGATCCCGAGGGGTTTCAGAGGTGGCGGGAAAGCCGGCAAGCGCAACCCGCGTTCCCGGAGCGGACCTCCGCTGATCCAGAACGGCGCAAAAGAAAGGCTAAGGAGAAAGCGGCTGGCGCACCCGATAAGCAGCACGAGAAGCGGGAGCGAAGCGTCCGAACCAGCCGCACGCAAGGCAAAGCCGAAGTGGAAGCGTACCTTCGAGATCTCTACACGAATGACGATGATCAGCTGATTTGCCAGATCTGCCAGGACGAGATGCCCTTCCGAGAGAAGAACGGCAAGCACTACTTCGAGAAGGTCGAAGCCTTCGATTTGCCGAAGGAACTTGACGCCAACTACCTTGCCCTTTGCCCGGTCTGCGCGGCTAAGTACGATGAGTTCGTGTTCCATGGATCAGACGATGCGCGAGACACACTCCGGGATGCCTTTGCCCAAATCGGCGACGCCCTGGAGTTGCCCGTCACGCTTGGCGAGGAATCTGCAACCATCCGCTTCGTCCAAAGCCATGCCATCGACCTGCGGGCGATGGTGTCGGAGAGGCGCGGTGTGTAGTGCATCGCCTGCAGAGGTCTGTTCGGAGTTGTCAATAGATCTCCGCATGGCGCGAATCCGGTCATATTCGTAGTGGTATTGCCCGTCGTTCCGCTTGCACCCGACCTGGGTAAGCCTTCAGACGGGCGAATCCAGAGATCTCTGTCGCAGGTACCCAAGATGGTTCTGGACGAGCGAGGGTTTGGCAGAGGTGGCAGATGATTTCCTTTTGATTATCATTGAGGGCAGCCAAGCCTTGACGCCGGAATCGCGGCACAACGATTACACAGGCTGTCCGTGAGAGATGATACCACCTATCACCGCGGTGGAAAATATCGCGGTGAGACATACTAAGCCACGAGATGAGCACGTCATAGCAGGGGGCTGCCGCAGCGCACACAGAGACAGAGACAGAGCTTCAATGGGGCCTCGCCTTGTGGGGCGAGGAAAGGCTCGATGGCTCCGGACGCGCCCCCGGCCCGCCCCCGCGCCCAACCCCAGCGTTTCCATGGGAAAGCAGGCCCCGCCTGCACTCCCGCCCGCCGCCGCCGAAGCGCAGAACCGCCCGCCCGTTTCCCGCCGGAAGCCGGAACCCCGCTCCGCGCCACATCACGCCGGTGGACCGTGGGAGGACAGTCGGGGACGGCGCGTGCCTACGAATGGATGTCCGGTTGACGAACCGGACTCCGCCACGCGCCTTTACATCTCCACGCGAGCCATCCAACCGGCCGGTCCCGTCACTTGCCTCTTGGCGTCCAAATCATATCGTCGGGCACGTCGACGAATATCTCCCGTCTCGGCCTCCTCTTGAGCATCCGCTGCACGTAGCCCGCGATAGTGGTGCCCCGGTTGCGGACGCTGGCGTATCCGGCGCGCGCGCACTTGGGCATGAGCGGGTTCGCGGGCACCCCCACGCATTCGAGCAGGAGTTTCTCGGCCCGTAGGACCGCTACGAATCGGGCCTGGTTGTTGTGGTTGGGCGGGACCAGCCCTTTCAGCATGGCCGAGGACCAAGCCTGCGCCCTGTCGCGGGGCCACAGATCGAGAATAGGGACGAACACCGAGAAGGGGACCCACTTCTCGGTTGATTTCCCCGGCGAATCGAAGCCGCCGACCCTGAAGCCCCTAAGGCAGATGTACAGCTCCCCGTCGTGCCTGCCCATGCTGTAGTCGTTCCACGCGGTAAGCCCACACCTTGAATACCAACTCGCGGCGACGGGCCGCGCGACGCCAGTCTTGATGATCTGCAATCGCATAGACATCTCGTTCTCCTTTTCGGATTCCGTTCTCACGGCAACTTCTTCGTCCGGCGCAGCCCACCACGGAGTCTGCGCCGTACTCGCCGGGCGATGGGGCCTGCGGGATTCCGCAGGCCCCATCGCCCACAGTTTCTGCGGTTCAGCGGGCAGACTGCGGCAGCAGGTAGCCGTATCCGTGCTCCCTCAGGTGCCTGTTGAACCCTTCCTCCCGGCGAAGTTCATGATGCCACGCATGGTCCCAGATGTTGTCCCCGTCGCGTGCGTCCGGAACGTCGCGGTCGCCGGGTGCCTTGTCGATGAAGTGCACGATCCGGCGGCCGCCGTCGTCCGTCGACAACAAGACCTTGAACCGCTCGTACCAGAGCCGCTTGATCAGCTCCGGGATGTCCCGCTCGTCATTCAAAGGCAGGTCCACCTGGGCCGCGAGGCAGCGCAGGTCGCGCACGTCCGCTGCCCGGCGCACCTCGTACGCGCGGAACAGTCCCACCTCGACGCCGTCCTCCGTCCGCGCACTCATCGCGACGCAGACGCGGTGATAGAGCTCGCCGCTCCGCTCCAGCACCGCCTGGTCCCACGTGCTGTCGACGTGGACCTCGTACAGGCCGTCGGCAGCCTGGTTGTCGTAGCAGATGGAACTGTCGTCGGCGGCCTCCCGAACAATCGACTTGTTTGTCTTTCCGTTCTTACTCATGTCGTATTCCTCTCAATGCGCCTTTCGCGCCTTCCTCCTGGCACCAATTGCCAGGAGTTCTCTCTGCCCATCAGATGCTGGCCCACGCCATGCTCGCGCGGCCTCCGAACCCCGCCCGGACCAAGTCGGACGCGGCAGAACGCCACCCCCGAAGGCGGGAGGGCCGCGCAAGTGAAACCTGTGCCTTCTGAATTCCGTTCTCACGTCAACCCTCCAATCCGGCGCAGCCCGCCACGGAGTCGGCGCAGTACTTCGCCGTATTACCCCAGTCCTTGCCTACAGAGATATCCACCAGATTCCTGGTGCTGCAATCCGGGAAGACGGCTTGCATGGCCTCGACCATGACGGCCTCGATAATGGGAACCGCCTTGGAGACGTCCGCCTCTGCGACCTCGAACAGGACCTCGTCATGAACGACATTCACGAGTTTGGCGTCCAGCCCCCCGAGCCGCTCGGGGAACAGGGCCAGCGCCGATAGCAGGACCTCGGCCTCGCCGCCCTGCACGGGCGTATTGAGCACTTCCGTGTAGGGCGGCTGGTTCCCCTTTCGCGGAAATCTGCGGACACGACCGCCCGGCGTCGTGACACTCCAGGTCTGCTTGGCACGTGCGGACAGCCACCTGTGCCATCTCTCAACGCCCGGATAGGTCCTGAAGAAGATGCTGCGAATTTGCTTTGCTTCTTCAAATGTCATATCTATACTATATTCCTCCATAACATCCATACGAAATCTCTTCGGTCCGATTCCAAAGATGAAACCAAAGTTGCTCTTTTTGGCAGCACTCCTCTCAGACTTCGTCACCTCGGACGGCATCTTGCCGGTGATAGCGGCGGCGGTCAGGCGGTGGATGTCCCGCCCCTCCCGGAAGATTTCGAGCATGGTGGCGTCCTGGGAAAGCTCGGCCACCACTCTAAGCTGCATCTGGTTGTAGTCGGCCTTTAGAAGAACGTGACCGGGCTTGGCCACAAAAAGGGCGCGGAAAGACTGCTGCCTTGGGGCGTTCTGAACATTGGGATTCTTGCATCTCATGCGACCCGTGGAGGTGCAGAAACGAAAACCACCGTGAAGGCGGCGGGTCACGGGGTTCACATGCCGAGCGTACGGCGCGCCGAACGTGGACAAGAGCGTCTGGACAGCTTTGTACTCGATCAAGCTACGCACAGCGGGATGATTACCGATGGCGGCCAGGGACTCCGCCGCCGTGGAGATTTGCCCCGTCTTCGTTCGAGGCAACTCCCGCAACGTTCCCTCGTCAAGGTGGGTCTCGAACCACCGGGCCACCTGAGTAGGGCTGTTTCGGTCAATGTCAGGGCCAAGTACCTCGACCACCCTCGCCTTCGCCGTGTCCCGCTGAGCCTCCCACTCGCGGACCACGTCGGCGTGCGCCGCGACGTCGAAACCGAGCCCCGCCAGCATCGTCTCGGCGACGGCGCGCTGCGCGTCGCGCATCAACGCGTAGCATCGCCCGAGCCCCTCGCCCGCGAGCCGTTCCCGGAGTATGTGATAGAGCTGAAGAACCAAGCAGGCATCGAGGGCGGCATAAGCAAGCTGATCTTCTGTCAGGTGTGGGGCATTCCAGTCTGATGTCTGCTCCGCCTTGGAAACCGCGAGTCCGAGATAGTCCTCCGCGAGGTCGGCGAGGCCGCGCATCCCCCCCGCCAGGGCATTGTCCATCAGCATCGTGCAGCCGACCTTGGACGGATTCGCGCCGGAGTGAAGGATATGGCGGATATCGAAAAGGGCGTTGTGGAAGACCATCGGGCGGTCCCACAGCGGCGCTAGGATACTCGGGTCGATCCCGGAGAAGTCGAACACATAGATGGGCAGGCCCGCTGCGCAAATCTGCACCAAGCGGATGCGCGAGAGGTGGGGGTCCAGGCCGCTCTGGGGATGCCCGGCATAATCAGGGTGCTTCGCTGTTTCGATATCGGCCCCGTACGGGCTCGGTGCCTCCAGCAGAGACGCCACGGCCTTCCGCGCGTGGTCGTCGTCCGTGATGTACTCAAACGTCGGAACCGGAGCAAGAGAACCCTCTGGACCTTCGTCGGGCGGGGTCTCGCCGACCGCACACGCCGGTGCGGGCGATTCCCCGGAGGACGCAACGGCAACGGGCGCGTCACACGCCGGTGCTGCGTAGTCGTCAGGCTTGTCGTCCTCAATGGGAAGCGGATCGGATGGGCCATGCACATCGCAGGCGCTCAGGCGCGTTGCGTCCAAATCTTCCTCGTCTGGCAGCGACCAATCGGCCATCTTGAGGGCGCTGACAACCCACGTTCGGATGTCGAGGCCGTTGCGGAAGGCCTCCCCGGGGTCCTTCCCGAACCTTCGCGGTATGGGGCAGCGTACGCTCCGAGGGAAATGCCGCTCCCAGTACTGCCGCGATTCCCGCGCCGCAGGAGGATCGCTATCCAAGGACACGATGATCAGGGGGACCCTCCTGAGAATGCGGAACGTCTCCTCATCCGGGCGGTTGGTCACGGACCCCAAGGCGACAACCCCGACAAGGTCGCCAGCCTCCTGCGACACGAGCATCGCGTCCAGATCCGATTCGACTACGACAACCGGGAACGTCCGGCGCAGGCCGATGCAGAGGGGCGTCATGCTGGAACCCGCCACCGTGTGATACTTCGAGCCGCTCTGTTCGGCCTTCCGTATTCTCAGGCGACCAACAGAGACCTCCCCGGTCACGCCGTCTGCCTCGACGTGGGGAAACAGCAAGCCTTCTGGAAGAACGAACACGCTCATTCGCGTACCTCTCTGGAGTCGGACAGGCCCCAACTCTCGCGCTCGCGGAAGACAGTTCGCGCCACATAACCGAGACGGAATTCCTTGATTGTCTCGTCCGACAGACCGCGCTCATCTCTGAGCCAATGAAGAACGTCCTCGGTCTTCTGTGAGCCGGACCATAGCTCACGCTCACACGCCAGGACGGTCAGCCACGCCTTCTCCCGCCAAATCAGTGGAGGGCGGCGGCGTGCGTCCGAATTGCTACGCGAATTGGGGTGTGAGGAATCACCTTGAAGCCGCCGCATTTCCTGCTCGGACACGCCGAGGATTCGCCGTGCCGCTTCGGGAGCCAGTTGCCGGAACTCGACGAGATACGTATACGCCGCACCACGGCGTCCGCAACGACGGCACCAGAACCGCAGAACGGATCCTGTCCGTCTGATGATGAACCGATCCCGCCCGTGGTCCGGACACCATGGACAAGGCGACGCCCATTCGTTCACCGTCTTGCGCAACGGTTTGAAGCCATCCTCAAGCAGAAGATCCAGCAGATCCATTGGGGCACCTATTGACCGGCTTGCAAGTTCGGGGCGACCTGGCTTCCGTCGTCTTGACTGGTCTGAGACCTTTTCGGGAGAGGTGCAGGCGATGCCGCTACGGTGGGCAGCGGTACGATATTCGGCCCATCCGAATGCGCCGTCGGGGTAACCACGCGCCACAGACTCTTGCCATGCACAGACTTCACCTTCTCGACACGAAGGCCATCGTCGTTGAACACGCGGTCCCTAATGTTGGCCAGCGCCTTGCCGAGCCTAACCGGAAATGACGGTCGCTCGTAATAATCCGCGAGGAACTCTGGGAAGAATTCCACAGGCAGGGCGGCGATCTTGTTCGCTTCCATCGGTTTTCCACCATACTTTCGGTACACTTCGAGCAAGAGAATCTCCCATTGCTGGGCTTCGTCGTCATCTTCCGACCAGAATTCCTGAAGGTTGCCTAAGAACGAAGGTATTTCGGCAAAGGCCAGTATTCCGCCAAGAAGCTCCGCCCATTCCCCGAACAGACCCATGACTGGAACGTCCACGGGAGGCCGATCCAAAGACACGGAGTACGCTTTGAGCAGCGTCAGAATTGCAGACACGATCTTGGTCCGTTCCTTCTTTACCCAAGCAAGCAGTTTGGGATGACGAAAGCCCTTGCGCGTGTGAGGCCGCCGCATCTTGGCATCAAGACGAATGGGATATGAACGGCGCACGATCTCGGAACTCAGGCCGACATTGTTGCCGTTACCAATCCACGTAACCCAGACGGGGATTTCAACCTCCCTGTTTTGCCCCAACAGACGAGAGCTCCAAATGGATTCGCTGACGGCCCTCGCGACACTCGGGCTCGACACACGGCCAACGAGGTTGTCAAGGACAATAATCGGGCGGCCTTTCATCAGCGCTGTCGTCAAACGCTTCTGGGTTTCGGCCTCTGATTCGAGCATCAAGCCTTTGTAGTGCGTGCCGGTATAGAGGATAGATGTCACGTCTGCTAGAAGTGATTTTCCCGTTCCTTGCGCCGGGCTTGAGACGATTGCTAACGGCACCGGACCTTCAATGTTCGGGCGTACGAAAGGTGTAATGATAAGGGCAAACGCATTTGCGCGGCTGGCTTCATCCAGAAAGCAGAAATCTACAATGACCTCGCTGATAAGAGCGATGGACATCTTCACTTCCTCTTTCGTCGGACGGTCAGAGACACGAATGCTTTCGAGTCCGGAGCCGGGCGCATAGTACAGCCCAGACTCTTCGTGATACCCCGGCGTGTCAATCAGGGATCCGTCAGGGCTGATGCAAGGTGCGGTGATGACACCGCGCAACGAAGGGAACCCAGGGAATCTCCGCCGCGCTAAGATGTCGCGGACGTAAGCTTCGGTGATAGTGGAAACAGCGATATGCGAGCGGGCGGTCCTGGTATAATGAGCGCTCCTGTCAAGATCACCTCGAAGGCTGTCAATATTGTATGGGTCCAGGAATGCGCCATTCTCATCCTGCACGACGCGAACAAGTTCTCGGCGCATGGTGAACACCCACGGCGGCGTGTTCCGCAACACCAACGCGCGAAGGGCATCATCAGAAACTTCGTACCGCGCACGGTCGACCATCTCTATCACCGGAAGGCCATCGGCAAAGAGAACGTCGTCTGAGACAGTAGTGACCACACCGTCAGGTGTGCTTTCGTAAGTAACATCACACTTTTGCTCAACCGTGCCCTTGGCCAGTTCCGCACGCTCCGCGTTAACCTCAACCTGCATTTCAGCGATGAGGGCCTCATCCGGCACATCTAACTTCGACTTGTCTTTCATCATGTAACTTCAACCTCCAGTAGTTTGACTGCTGCATAAAGTGGTTCTTACGCCATGTAATTATTGCTGATGCGCAGCCTTGTGATGTGGATAGCAAGACGAGGTAGGGGAGGGGTCTTACCGTTCGGCGCGACGGCGCAAAACCGCCCCTCACGTGCGAGATTGTCAAAATCGGGGGGTGTAGAGAAATCGAGTGTCGGTGTGATAGCGTTCATTAACGCGCAGGGAAATGGACTTCAGCGAAAAGGATGCGCCGGTTCAAGAGAGGTGACGTACCCTCACACCAACCAGAAGCTTAGAAACGCATACGGTCTTGCTTTGAACCTTTGGCGAATCCTGTATCGGACTCATTCGTGAATGTGTCTCGAAGTGCGTCTCGGTGTTCGTAAGCCCAGAGTCTATACGAAGGAGAAAGACGCGACGGGCAGGCGAAGCTACGCATCCAGCGGTTCAGCACGGTCTGCAATTCATCGCCTACAGACTCTTGAACATCAGTTCCTGTTTGCTCCATTTCGCGATGCACCGAATCCCAAAGAGAAGTGACCTTGCTCAGCCGTTCCCTCGGGTGTTTGCGCAGACCCCGAAGTTCGCACCCACCGGAATTCCACGCTTTTGTCATTAGATGATAAAGGGCTGCCCACTTGACCGAATCACGCCGCACCGATTTGTCTCGTCGCTCCGGCTCAGTCGGAATCACTAGGCGGACGCCTTTGGGACCGGGGAAATACTTTGCGCGTCGGCCTTTCTTCTTTTCTTTGGCACGATTCTCCGCGAACGCAATCGCGGCCTCTGCGTCGCACATCGCAACACTTCCAGCGCGTTTGTTGCCGTCTTCGAACGCCTTGGCCGCCTCAAATAGTCTCAACTCGGCAAAAAGAGCCATAATCAAATCGGGCAAGAGACGGCCATGCAGACCACGTTCCCCGGTTGAAAGCTCGTCAAGGTAGAGCTTCAAAACCTCAAGCTCCGTCCATCCGTCCTTGCCAAGCGTGATATCGAGTTCCGTTTCTGCCTCAGCCCGAAGACGAAACTCGTCCAAGAGCCATGCCTGAAGTCCGGGACGGTTCTCCCGTGTAAGGCGCTTGTGAATGCGCTTCTCGATTCTATTCTGGAGGCGCTCAAGGCTCTCCCAATCAACTTTATTCATCATTACCTAAACCTATGGTCTGGCGCGTCTGCGCAACCGGATTGGGGAATACCCCACCCACCCCACCCACCCCACCCTCATGCCCGGAAGGTGTGCGCCGCTGCAAGTCCTTGCAGCGTCATGTTTTCGCGGATTTGGTCGTCGGGGATGAGGAGGTAGGACCAGGGCTTCCCGTCATGGTCGCGGGCATGCTTGGAAGCATGCTCGCACCACACGGCGGCGGCCCGCGCCTTAGCCAGCACCGTCTCATCGGTCATCTCGTTGGCGGCCTTGGGTTCGCAAATGTACTTGGCCTTATCCGTCTCCACCACGAAGTCGGGGTTGTACGCCGCGTCGTCATGGCCGTAATGGATCTGAAAGTCGCCGCGCACCGGCTTGAACCACTTCTGCACGTCGCGGTCGGTATCCAGGATCACGGCGAAGCGACGCTCCGAATCCGCATCGAATTTCTGCACGCCATACAGGCACCTGCGGAACCCGCCGAACAGCATCCGACGGATGTTCTGCAAGTCCGGCACAGGCGTGCGCACGTCACGGACGGGCTCATCGGCGGGCGCGTTGTAGGCGTTCGCGCGGATGGTGGTGAACCCCCTGGTCACCTGCGCCGTGTACTCGGTGGCCTCTTCCTTATAATAAGCGAGCATCTGCGCATGGATAAGGTTAACCAGCGTCTGCTGGTGATACTGCAGCACGTTCAGCACGTCGTCTTCGCTTTTCAGATACGATTGCAGGTGCCGGACCATCTGTCCGGCCAACTTGTACAAGAGGTCCGCGTTATCGTCATAGTTGATGTCGTCAAAGTCGATCAGGCCGCGAACAAGGTAGTCTTCCAGCCGCTCCTCCGGCACGATGCCGTCGCCGCTGATCAGGTGGTAGCGCTGGCCTTTATGCAACCCCTGCGAAATGAGGTCGTTGGCCACCGGCTGGAGATGCACGTTGGAGGTGTCCAAATCGAAGTCCTGGAAACCGCCGGTCACCTCGCCGGTCGGCACCACCACGATCCGCGGGATGTCGATCGACATCGCCACGTACTGCGCCGCCGTCTCGCGAACGACCCTGACCAGGTCCACCCTTTCGGACGTGCCCTCGATCTCGTACTGCTTCGGCGTCACCACCGCCGCCGTCTTCTCCACCAACTCCTTCTGCACTTCGGGCGACAACAGATCGCCCGAGCGCGGCAGCCGCTCGTAGTCGCGGATGATGTTGAGCACGGTGCGGGCGATTTGGCGCTCTTCGGGCCGGTCGAACAGCAGGCCCTGCTGGCCCGCCGCCTGGGCGTCATCGCCCGTTATCCGCGCCTCGATGGTCGGCGGCACCACCACCACCTTCGTCCGTTCGTCCGAGACATCGCGCCCGATGATGATGCCCGTGCGGATGATGGAGTTGGGGTCGTTGGCGTGGTCGATGATTTCCTGGAACCGGTCGTGCGACACGATGGTCAGCCGGTCCACGGCGGGATTGCCCGTCCGCTTGCCGTAGGGCAGGCGGAGGCCGCGCCCGATGGACTGCTCGACCAGCGTCCGGGAGTTCGCGGTGCGCAACGGCACGATGGTGTACAGGTTGGTCACGTCCCAGCCCTCTTTGAGCATGTTGACGTGCACCACGATCTCGATGGGATTGGCCGGATCCTCCACGGAGAGCAACTGCTGCACGGTATCGTCTTTCTCCTCGCCGCGCAGGTTCGAGTGCACCGTGATCACCTTCCCCCTGTACCGCCCCTCGAAGAAGGCGTCATCCTCGATGACCTTGACCAGTGCGTCGGCGTGCTCCGTGTCCTGCGCCACCACCAGCATGAACGGTTTTACGATGGGGCGGCTGTTTTCGCGGGCGAACACCTCCAACTCGACCTTGGTGTTCTCGTGGAACCGGACGCCGTCTTCGAGTTTCAGCCGCTCCAGGCCGTCGCGGTCGTAATTGTCCGCGATGAAATTCTCGCGCGTGGCCACGGCGGGCTCCTTGACGAAGCCGTCGTCCAGGGCGCACGACAGCGGATAGCTGTAGATGACGTTCTTGAACGGGTCCGCCCCGCCGCCGCGTTCGATCTGGGGCGTGGCCGTCAGTTCCAGGCCGATAATAGGTCGAAGTTCGTTGATGGCGCGCACCCCGGCGGTCGCGCGATACCGATGCGACTCGTCCATGATCAGCACCAGGTCATCCAGCTTGGACAGGTACTCGAAATAGCTCTCGCCGATGTACTCGCTCAGGCGCTTGATGCGCGGGGCGCTGCCGCCGCGCACCTCGGAGTTGATCTTCGAGATGTTGAAGATGTTGATGTGCACCTCGCCCGCCTCGAACAGGTAGCCCTCGCGCACGCCGATGCCTTGCTCGTAGGTGTCGCCCGTGATAATCACGGGCGGGGTGGTGGCGAATTCCGAGATGCCTTGGAGTACGTACTTTGGCGTGTTCGGCGTGAAGTCCGCGATCAGCTTGCTGTAGATGGTCAGGTTAGGGGCCAGCACGAAGAAATGCCGGATGTTTTCGACGCGGAACAGGTAGCTGATGAAGGCCCCCATGAGCCGCGTCTTGCCCACGCCCGTCGCCAGTGCGAAGCACAGCGAGGGAAACTCCCGCTCGAAATCGGCGACCGTAGGGAATTCGGACCGGATGACGCTCAGCGCCTGATCAAGGTCCGCCCCCTTCTCCAGCGAGATGATCTCGCACACGCGGTCCAAAATCTCCAGCGCCTCGCGCTGCGGCGGACGCAGGCTCAGGCGGTTGCTGATGGCGTTTACTTGGGGGTTCACATGCCACTCCTTTGGTTCACCACGAAGCCGCGAAGGGCACGAAGAAGGAAATTCATAACACCATCCTTTTCAGTCCATCTTTCAGATAGCGTTCGTTGAAGTTCATGAGCAGGCCGGTTTTCAGCCCGGACAGTTTCATATAGGTCAACAATTGCGCCTCGTGGATCGGCAACAACGCCTCCACGCTCTTGAGTTCCAGCAGCAGCGTATTCTCGACAACCACATCCATTCGATAACAGCAATCCAGGCGCAAACCCTTATAGGTCACCGGCAAATCCACCTGGCGCGAAAATGCCAGCCCCGCCACCTGCAACTCATAGGCAAGGCATTCCTCATAGGCGGACTCCAAAAGTCCAGGCCCCAAGTGGCGATGCACCTCCAAGGCGCACCCGATCACGCGGTTGGACAACGAATCGAACTCCATTCATCGCCTCCCTTCGTGTCCTTCGCGGCTTCGTGGTGCATCCATCAAAACAACTCTCCCTGGCCTTCTTGTTCTTTCTTACGGCGCTCCTTGCCTCTCAAAACAGGAGGTGTGCCTTCGGGTTGGGGTGGTGGGGTGGGTGGGGGCAGATCGCGGATTTCGAGGCTGTAGTCGTCGCGGCCCCATTCGCATTTCCTGAGCACGGCCTTGGGTATCTTCTTGACCGTCAGATTCGGGAATGCGTCGCCCTTTCCCCGGAACGCGCCACAATACACCAGCAACGACCGCTTCTCGCCGACCTCGTCGCTCAATTGCTGCATCATATCCCGCGTCAGCGTTTGCGTTGTCACGTAGATGAAATCCGTCTCGGTTGAGTGTCCCTGCTGCCAATACACCGCATCGCTTGGCGCATAGGTGAACCCTTCGAGTTTGCACACCGCTTCCGCCAGCATCGCCGCGTTGAATTTCTTGCTGATCACCCAGTTCCCGAACTTGTCCCGCTCCAGGAGCGACGGCGCGAGCCGGTAGTAGCGGAACCCACCCCCACCACCCCAACTCACCGCCTTCGTAATGCCGCCAGGATCTTCGCCGTCGATAACCTTCTTCAACCGCGGGATGATGTGCGTGTGGCAATGCTCGCCCAACTCCACCATAATCCAGCGGCGGCCCATCTTGTGCGCCACCGCGCCCAAAGTGCCAGTCCCGGCAAAGGAATCAAGCACAAGATCCCCTGGTTTTGTGCTGATGTCAAGAACGCGTTTTATTAGCCTTTCCGGTTTTGGCGTCTGAAACACCTCCGCCTCAGATGGCACAGCGGCCATTACCTCTTTCTTTGCTTCCTGAGTGTTTCCCACCTCTTCATGGAACCAGATCGTTTGCGGAACAATGCCTTCCATCACTTCGGATAGGAACCTCTTGATTCGTGGCTGATTGTCCCCTTTCGCCCCCCACCAAATCCGGTTGTCCCGATCCATCTCCCGGAACTTCTCCTTTGAAACACGCCAGTACATCCCTTTGGGTGGACCAGAGATTATCCTTCCCGATGGGGCCGTAATGGGATAAATGCCTGCGCTGTAAGGATTGCGCGCAGAAAGGTCGCCAGAAGTCCATGGCCCCCTTGGATCATCATCTGGATTCTTGTACATCTTGTTGTGCTCTGCGCTCCTCGGAAGCAGATTGCGCTCAAACTTATCCTTATTCTTCGCGTAGAGCAAGACGTGATCGTGCATGTCTGACAGGTGGCGTGCGGTACTTTTGGGCGAGAACATCTTTTGCCAAATCACCGTTGCGACGAAATTCGGTCTGCCGAAGATCTCATCCAACAACACTTTGAGATAGTGACACTCATTGTCGTCGATGGAAATCCAGATCGTTCCGTTTTCGGACAGGAGAACCCGCAAGAGCTCAAGTCTGTCCCTCATCAAAGATAACCACAGTGAGTGCTCAACGCCGTCATCATAGTGGGTGAAAGCGGAGCCCGTGTTGTAAGGCGGATCAATATAGATACACTTGACCTTCCCTGTGAACTCCTGCTCCAACGCCTTCAACGCCAGCAGATTGTCCCCGAAGATCAGCATATTGTCGAAGATATCGCTCTCCGACACCCGGCTCTTGGCGTGATACGACTTCTCCGGATCCTCCAAGAGAATGCGTGGCTCCAACTTGGGCCGGTTCTCCTTGCCAATCCAGGTCAACTCTAGTTTCGCTCGATTACTCATAGTTCCTCATCCCACCCGTGAGGGTAGGCCTAGTTTGTCAAAGAACACAGCATTTCGCTTCTGGGCGTCCATAGCCATTTTGCTATAGGAAATGACCTCGAAATAGGCATCGTACTGTCGCTTGAACCCAAAGAAACCCTGACCATCTGGTGTCTTGGTTAATTCAAAATCGTAGGCCTGCTTTTCGATGGTGCTGTCGATATCGCAGACAATGAAACAGTAGAAGGGCATCCCAGCTAGAATCGGGATGTCGCGCCCATCGGGGGTTCGCGCTTTTCCCGCTCGAATCTCATCAATGTACTCACGAACTTGGACAAAGGGATTCGTGTTCTCTGTGTAACCCTTCCGCATTGGGCGCTTGAACTCAATAATGGTAATGCTCGAAAACGGATGTTCCTCAGAGCCAACAAACGCGCACGCCTTATCGAACACGATGATATCTGGTTCGCTGTGATCGGAATTCGTGAGGGGAACCAAAACTCGAAGCTGCTTGTCAGACGCAAGGAAGAAATGATATACGAGCCTTTCGTCAAGCAGCCATAGATTGTGTTCGTCAAGGCGCACCTCATCGGAGGTTTTGCCCATTGGGAAGATGATATTGTGTACCCTGTCTTCCTTTGGGTACTTGCCGTCATCTGCGATGCTCAGTTGTTTCTTGAGGAATTCAAGAATGGCTTTGCGTTGGCATACGTAGCGCGCGAGGTCCGCCGCCTTTATTTTTGTGACCTTCTCGAAGTATTCCTTCATTTTGTCCCGATACTCGTCAACGTTCTCTTCCTCACCACTGGTGGTATTCAGCAATTTCTGCCCTTCCTCTTTCAGAGAGAGTTCAATTCGCTGAAGACCACGATACAAGTGGAGGTCCATTTCACCATCCGAGGCATCCGGACTGATTGAATTGACTTCATCGGGAATCAGGTCCAAAATAGGTCGGTACATTGGCGCTTGATTGCGCACAAACTCCTGTATGCGTTCGGCTTTGCGGATACGGACGGGTTCTGTAAAGGGAGTTAGGAAGACCCTGCACGCTTCGTGAACACCTTTGCGTATTGCAGTCCAGGTGATCTCGCTCGAAAGAAGTTCTGAATCATCTTCAGTTATGCTGAATGCCGTTCGGTCAGAACTTGCATGTGTATCCAGATAGTCAGATTCCACATATCCTGCATAGACAAACTCCTGCTCCTTATCATCTCTAAGGCGCGCTGTCAGATTGGGAATCTGTCGCCCGAGCTTCTCGGAGTACACCACGCGGTGATTTGCGCAGAAGTGCAGGGCATGGTCTTTGATATGTGTCGAGTTGAGTCGCACGTGAAGAATAGTGAACTCTGTCTCACCCACGAGAATACCCTCGGGCTGTGATTTCGACACCATCTCGTGCTCAAATACTTGACGCAGATCCAGGGGGTCGCCTCCTGCTTCATCGTGAAGAAA
The DNA here is from genome assembly GCA_029556545.1 of Candidatus Hydrogenedentota bacterium. Taxonomy (GTDB): domain Bacteria; phylum Hydrogenedentota; class Hydrogenedentia; order Hydrogenedentales; family JAGMZX01; genus JAGMZX01. Next base: position 19,331 of record JAKQEQ010000037.1, on the reverse strand, counting down.
GATGTCGGGACAACGCGGGCCAATGAAGAACTCAAGAAAATGCTCGATAATGTATGAGGCAATGGTCTCCGGCTTCTTGGGACATTGTTTCTGATATGCCGCCCTGAACCCGCGAAGCTCAATAGTCGTGGCAACGTGGCCATTGGTTGTCGGCACGACAGACGCATCGGCAATTCCATCGTTAACAGGTACGAATCGAAAGACGCGGAGCAGGTTCTTCCCACTCTCGTTGTAAGCGCTAGAAATGCTGACATCACTGAAGGCTACAAGCCAGGTGAAACGCCCAATTCCCTTCCCACCCCTGTCTGCCTTGAAGGTTGTCTCTGATTCGTTGAATGCTTGGTAATTCGTATCTGTGAATCCGATTCCGTCGTCCGTGACGCGGAAACCAACTATTTCGGCAAAGGCGCGATCATCGTCCGAAAGTTGTTTCTGGCGTTCCCGGAGGATTGTAACGTCGATTCGCCCTGGGCTCCGTCCCGCGTCTTCGATGGACTGGAGTGAATTCGTGATGGCCTCGAAAAGAGGCAGTAATGGCTTGGACACGGGCACGTCCGTATTTTGCACCTTGCCTTTGACGTTGGTTAGCATTCAAGAGTTCTCCCAGTTGTGGCCGGTACATCCACCTGCAACCCGGTATGCTTCATGGAAAGAGCATGCCTCATGATGTCCTCCCTTGTGCGACAGGTGACTTCTCGGTAGTCTGCGCCATGGCCTATCCTCCCTATTCCACCCGCCACCGGACAGTGAATACTTGGCGGCACATCTGTTTCTGCTTCATCTGCATCTCGATCTTGCCGATGAGTTCATCACGCTGGGCGTCTATCTTGTCCTGCGCGTCAAAGAGTTCGCGGCGTTTGTGGCTGCGCTCCGATTCGAGGGCTTTCATCCGTTTCTGTGCGTCGAGTTTCTCCGCTAGAGAGGCGGCGAGCGCGGAGACCTTGCGCGCCTCGCGGATGGCCTTGTCCAACTCTTTGATCTCGCGTTCCAGCCCCTGCTTGAGGTCATCGGACCAGCGGTCCAGCTTGATGACCTCCTCATCGAAAAAGCGGGCGTTGCGATCCTCGACTACTTTGAGGTGCCGGTCAATTTCCGATTGGCGCACACCATCCAGACTGGGTTGGGTGGGGTGGATGGGGTCCACCGTGGCCGGGAGCGCTAGCATCTTGCGGCACATTTCGGCGTCCAGGGCGTCTCCGGCGTCCGTGCACGCCGCGAAGACGAGGAATTCTTCCGTGTCGAAGGATTCGACGGTGAGCTTGGAGAGTTCGAGCCATCCTGACTGGCCGACCAGCGGCTTCAGGATGCTGATGACGGCTCCGTAGCCTGTGTAGTGGAACGTGAGCGACACGGGCGGCAGAGTGCGGCCCAGCGCGGTTTCGATGATGTGGACGGCCAGCGGATGCCCCTGGCGGTAGAAGATATCGCCGTTCTGCTCCGCCCTTTTCCAGTCGAAATGATACCAGCCCCTGGGCGCGGCGTCGCCGGAATAGCGGAAGCGCGGCTGCGTTGCATCGAATTCCGCGTGCCCGTTGAGTTCCGTCCGCGTGAGGCCAAGGAGCCAGCGCTCGCGCTCCGACAGGCTTTCGAGCGTCTTGTCCTTGTGCACCCGGAGCCGCTCGCTGACATCCTCATCGAAATTCTCCAACAGCATCTGGCGCGTTTCGGCCATGCGGGCCTGGATCTGCAGGTCGAGTTCGCCCTGCAGGGCGTCGAACGCGGCGGCGATTTCCTCCGGCGTGCGGCAACTCTGGTAGACCTGGGCGATGCGGCGCTCAATGTCCACACCGGACTCCAGCGCGCCCAAGACCTCGTCGCTCGCGCCGAACACGCCGTCGAAGAGCCGGAACTTGTCGCTCAGCAGTTGGAATACCCGCTGGTCCGCCTCGTTGCGCCGGTTGAGGAAATTGAGCACGACCACGTCGTGTTTCTGGCCGTAGCGGTGGCAGCGGCCAATGCGCTGCTCGATGCGCTGGGGGTTCCACGGGAGGTCGTAGTTGACCACGAGCGAGCAGAACTGGAGGTTGACGCCCTCGGCGGCGGCCTCGGTGGCGACCATGATGGCGGCGGTGTCGCGGAAGTGCTCGACGATGGCGGCCTTGACATCCACGGCGCGCGATCCGGATACGACATCCTGCCCCTTGTGGCGCTCGACCCACTGGCCGTAGATCTCCTTGGAAGCAGGGTCGTTGTTGGAGCCGTTCATCATCACGAGCCGTCCGGCGTACCCGTTCTCGGAGAGCAGGTCGAAGAGGTATTGCTGCGTGCGCCGGGATTCGGTGAAGATGACGGCCTTGCGCTGTGCGCCAAGAGACTCGGCCCTGGAAAAAGCCATCTTCAGCGCCGGGAGAAGGGCCTCGCCCTTGGCGTTGACGCGGATGGCATCGGCCATGGCCGCGAAGCGGCGCAGTTCCCCAAGCTCCTCCTTCAGGAGCTTGGGGTCGATATCGAATTCACCTTCGGCGGTTTCTTCCTCGTCGGAGGCCCATTCCTCTTCCAGTTCGCCGATTTCCTCCAAATCCTCTTCGGTGAACCCGATGGAAGCGGAAACATCCTCCAGCCGGGCGATCAGGCTGCGCAGCGTGCCCGCGATGGCGAAGGTGGACGATGCCAGCAGCTTGCGCAGCACGAGCGTGATGAGCATGCGCTGGCTGGCCGGAAGCGCGATGAGGGTCTCCCGTTGCAGGTAGGTGGAAATCGCCTCGTAGAGGGCGTGTTCATCGTCTCTTGGGTGGAAGTCCTGCGTGATGGGTGTGCGCCGCGTGAACGGGATGTACTCGACCACCTGCTTGCGCAGCGTGCGGATGCACACGGAGCGAAGGCGCTCGCGGAGCATGAAATTCCGGCTCTGCTCGTCTATCGCGCGCGTGAACTGCTCCCGGAACGACGCGGCGTCGCCGAAGACGTGCTCGTCGATGACGCTGACCAGGCCGTACAGTTCCATGAGGGTGTTTTGGAGCGGCGTTGCCGTGAGGAGCAGTTTCGGCGATTGGCCTAAGGCGAAGGCGACCGTGCGGGCCATGCGGCTGGACGTCTTGTACGCGTTGCGCAGCCGGTGCGCCTCGTCGATCACCACGAGGTCCCACGGGGTGTGCGCGACCTCCTGGGCCTTGGCAGCGGCGAACTGGTACGAGCAGATGACGATCCTGTCGTGCTGCTGGAACGGGTTTGCGACGCCTTCCCGCTCCATCAGCGCACACGACCTCGATTCCAGCACGACGGTCGGCAGGTAGAACTTCTCTTCGAGCTCCTGCTGCCACTGCTTTCTGAGCGTGGCCGGTACGATCAGCAGGATGCGCCTGCGGCGCTCGGCCCAGCGCTGGGCAATGACGATGCCCGCCTCGATGGTCTTGCCCAGCCCCACTTCATCGGCGAGAAGAACACCCTTGGACAGCGGGGATCGTAGCGCGAAAAGGGCCGCATCGACCTGATGCGGATTGAGATCGACACGCGCATTCGAGATCGACCGGGAGAGCGTCTCGATGCTACCGGCGGCGCTTTGCAGTGTCAGCGCATGTGCCCAGTATTGGCTGTGATACGGTGTCATCTCCGTTTGCAGGTCCCCCCGAGAGAGCTATTCCCTGCCAGACTGTTCCCGCTTTCTGCGCGATACTCGTTAGTCCTTGCCTTATCAAGAGTTACAATCTGTCAAGGAATAGTCCCCATTTTCGGGTGTCTTGATCACTTTCGTCATTGTCATCCTACGGTCTTTGAGATCCTTCATTCAAGTCAACCGCTATGAGTTCCAGGGGACAGGACCACCCCACCCACCCCAACACCTCAACCTGGTGGCCGTAGGTGGGGTGTTGGGGTGGGTGGGGTTCCACCTTCCCTTCGAGACGCTTGGCATGCAGTTTCCCCTTGCCACCGGTTTCCGGCTCCGGCGCGTCGCGCGAAGAGCGAGCGCCGCCTCTCCCAAGAAAGGGGCCGCCGCCCGGCTGTGAGCGGTAACCCAATGCCATGCGCAAAAAGGAATACTGCGCACGTGAGGTGAAAGACCGACACTCCCTTTCCACACGGTTTGCCCCTTCCGTCCGTATCGAAGCGCCCCTCGGACACAAATCATCTCCTTGGTCAGGACCTGGCTGCCAAGGAGATTTTGCCCATGAAGACGTTCAAGAGTCTGGCGGACGTGGAGGCGGCGGACCTGTCTCCGCCGGTGCGCGACGCGGTGCGCCGCGTGGTGAAGGGCCTCATCGAGGCGTACGCGGAATACGGCGAGACCTACGACCCGGACGACGACGGCTACGCCATCCTCGTCGAGGGCGGCGAGAGCGAGACGGAGATCGAGGCGGAGGTCGGCTACGGCCTGCGCAAGGCGCTGTTCGAGGGCGGCTACCGCGAGGACAGCTGCTTCGTCACCTGCACCCTGCACAACAACCAGTACGGCATCTCGTGGATCGTCGTCGATTCCCCGGCGCTCGACCCGGCGATCCGCGCGAGGCTGCTAGAGGAGTGCGACGCGGAGGTGCCGTCATGACGCGCGGGGGAAGCACCAAAGGGGCGGGCTTCAAGGAGGACGCGTTCTGGAGGAAGATCGCGCGGCTGCCCGGAAGGGCCAGTTCGCGCCTCATCCACCAGTCGCTGGTTCTCTACTGCCTGCTCACCGACAAATCGACCCCCGCGTGGGTGCGCGCGCTGATCGCCGCCGCGCTCGTGTACCTAGTGAACCCCTTCGACGCCGTGCCCGATGCCCTGCCGGGCATTGGGCTATTGGACGACGCGGCGGCCATCGGGCTGGTGCTGCATCGGCTCGCGGCCTACGTGACGCCCTCGGTCGAGGCGCGCGCGCGGGGCCTGCTGCCGTGGGGCGGGGGAAGGGGAGCGGACGGGCCGGTCGAATCGGGAAGGCCAAGGACAAGGAAGCCGCCCGCGAGACACAGGCGGCGGCAAGGAGCAACGAACCATGACGAAGACGAGGAAGCAGCGGAGCGGGGGCGCGGCGGCCGGAAGGCCGCTGCCCCTCCGAATCGCGGCGCTGGCGATGCCCGCCGTTCTGGCGTGCGTCGCGGGGCCGCGCCCGTGGAGCGCGGGCGGGGGGCGGGCGAACCCGTCCCGGCCCAGGAGATCAAAGACGGCGAAGCCATCAGGGAATCGCAACCAAAGGAAAGGGACAACGAACCATGACGAAGAAGAAAACGAAGCGCGGTGACGCCGCGCCGGAGGCCGCCCCGCAGGCGGCGGAAGACAGCGGCGCTGATGCCGCGACCAGCCGGGCCGATACCGCAGCGGCGGGGCCGATGGTGACGGTGCTGAAGACCGCCACCGCGTCGAAGCTCTCGCCCAAGGGCGACGGGCTGCTGACCTACCGGGTCGGGCGCATGGGCGACGAGATCCTGGTCCAGATCCACGCCAACGAGTCCTCGGGGCGCTTCTCGAAGGAGTGGGTCAAGGTGGCGGCCATCCGCGCCGCGCTCGCGGGCCTGCCGAAGGGCACGGCCCTGTTCAAGGGCACGCTCATATTGAAGCCCGCATGGAGGGGCCAGAGCTCCTGCAACGGGGGATTCGGCGCGGCCATCCTGAAATCCGAGGGCGTGTTCGTATCCGACGCGGAGAAGAAGGGCATGATGAAACTCGCGTCGCCCGGCACGCTCGACGCGTGGGAGGAATCCATGCTCGCGCTGAAGGTGCCGAAGGACGCGGAGCGGGTGCCCCTGAATCCGCCGAAGCCGGTCCCGAACTTCGCCAAGCGGCCCGCGAAGCCCGCGGACGAGGGCGAAGCCCCGCCGGGGGACGCCACTGCGGACATTTCCCGCGAGCCCGCCGAAGATGCGGACCCCGTCGAAACCGTCGGGGAAATGCCGATCGAAGAGGCCGAAGCGTGAGCGCGGATATCTGCGTTCCGGCGGCGGGCATGCTGGAGGTCGGCGCGCGCGACGCCGCCAAGGTCGAGCGCTGGATCGCCGAGTGCGGCGGCGTCGCCGTATGGGGCTGCCTCGACATGGCCGACCCGGGCCGCCAGTTCCTCACGCCCGTGCACCTCACGGACGGCAGCCCGGCCCGCCCCCCGCACTGGAGCGCGTCCGACCGGCCCGAGCGCGTTGTCACCGGCGTCTCCCAGGTGGAGGTCGTCGAGCGGCGCGAGGCGCGGCGGCTGCGCATCGCCGTGCGGCGCGGGGCATACGGCCTTCGCCTGAAGCTGACGGACGCCTCCTCCGCGCGGCTTCGCCGTGCATTGGAGTGCGCGGGCGAGGGCTCCACCTACGCATTCGAGGGGAACGAGGCGGTCGTGTACGCCGTCGAGCGCCGCATGCCGCTGGCCGAGTGGCTGGCCGCACATCCCGAGGCGCGGGCCGTCTGAGGCGACGCACCGCAGCTATCGACACAACACTTTGCGGATGGGCCGGAATCAGTGCGGTTCCGGCCTCCATTTTTCCATCAACAAACTCACGAGGAGGTTCCATGAGCGAAGCCGTTTCCTTCTCCCTCGGGCGGATCGTCGCGACGCCCGGCGCGCTGGCGGCGCTGGAGGACGCGGGCCAACTGCCCATCGAGTTCCTCCAGCGCCACGCCCGTGGCGACTGGGGCGAGCTCTGCGACGAGGACAAGCGGGCGAACGCCGCCGCGCTGAAGACGGGCGCGCGCCTGATGAGCAGCTACACCATATCGGGCGAAACCAGGCTGTGGATCATCACGGACGCCGTCATCGACGAGGCGACCGGCGAGCGGCAGGCCACGACCCTGCTGCTGCCGGAGGAGTACTGACCATGACCGCAACGACATTCCGCAGGACCACGACCGTCTGGCGCTCGGAGCGGCGGCCGGACGTCACCACGACCGACCCCGCGCTCGCGCGGGTCATCGCGTGGGCCGACGCCGCCCCGGACGCGTGGCACATCGTGACGCACCGCAGGAGCAAGGCCCTCGGGCTGGACTCGTGCGAGTACATCGGCTGGGCGCAGCGCGGCATGGCCCCCGAGGCCATCCTGGAGCGCGCCCGGCACCTGCACGGCCTCGCGACGGGCGGCGACCCGCGCCTCGGGCCGTCCGCCATCTTCGCGTGGCGCGTCCGCTTCACGCTGGCGCACTACCGCGACGCGGGCTTCACCGGCGGGCTCTTCCGCCAGCACGACGCCCGCCACGAGCGGCTGTGCCTCACGCTCGACTACACGCCCCTGCTGCTGCAGTCCGTCATCGACCGCTTCCTGGAGTGGTGCGGGCGCGACTACCGCACGGCGTACGTCACCCTCAACGGGCGCGGCGTGCGGCGGCTGGAGGGCGCGTGACATGGGCGACGGCAGCGACCACGCCGACATCGCGCGCTTCCTGCGCTGCGACGAGGGGCGGGACTACCTCGCCTCGCTCGCGGCGAAGCTGGAGGGACGCCGGGTGGCCTCGGTCGAGTGGACGAATGAGGTGGACCACGTCGGATTGCTCCTGCATCTTGAGGATGGCGGCTGCTTCGTGGCGGCTTTGACATTCCTGGATGTCGGGGCCATCCGCTGCCGCTTCGAGGCCGCCCTCGACCGAGAGTACTACCGCGACTATCCGGACCGCAGGCCCGCGTAGCCCCATCGCGCCGCGTTCGCAGGCGCGATGCTGACTTCACTCCACGACGGCGGGGCGCGGCGCACCGTCACGTGCCCCCATCCCCCGGAACCCGTGGCACCCGTGCAACCGCGCCGGGTCCTGACCACCACGGGGACACCGGGAGGGGAGGCGCGGCACCGCGCCGCGCCCCGCCAGACCCCTGGCAGCCGTCCGCTCCGCCCGGCGAGATGCGAGCCCGGCGGCACCCGCCGGGACCCGGTGCCCCGTCTGAGTACAGTCAGGCCGGGGCCGTCTCGTGAACATACTATTGATTGCAGGGGGAATGCGCCCGTGTGCAACGAACTAAGCCGACGTTGGCGCACAAGACAACCGCATCCAGACGAGAAGCAACCGAAACAAAAAGGAGGAATACCCATGCCGAGAATGATCGAGAGCCCGACCCGCTTCCGCTTCACGCAGAAGGCGCTGGAGACGCTGCCCCCGCATGATCCAGAGAGCTCGTCCACGCAGATGGAGCTCTGCGACGCCGAGTGCGTGGGTCTGAGGCTGAACGTATCGAAGACGGGGAGGAAATTCTGGTTCCTTCGCTACCGATGGAGGAACAACAAGCGGATCATCCGGCTCGGCGAGTTCGGGCCGTCCATGAACCTGAAGCAGGCGCGCGACCGCGCGTGGGAGATGAAGGCGATGCTGGCGCGTGGGGAGAATCCCGCCGAAGCGAAAGAGAAGCGGGAGAGCATGCCCACCTTCGCGGCCTTCGCGGACCAATACCTTGAACACGCCAGGGCGACCGTGCGGCGGCCGGACGTCATCATCAGCCGCCTCAACACCGGCGCGCTGCCGTATTTCAGGGACAGGCAGATCGACGCTATCACCACGCGCGACGTGCAGCAGTTCCACGCGAAGATGAGGGAGAGGCTTTCGGCGGCGACGGCCAACCACCATCTGGTCCTTCTCAAGGCCATGCTGAACTGGGCCGTGAAGATCGACCTGCTGGGAAGGAACCCCTGCATCGGCGTGAAGAAGTTCCAGGAGCCGCAGGGCCGCGAGCGCTACCTGTCGAGGGACGAGGTGAGGCGATTCCTCGCGGCGCTCGATTCGTGCGACAACATCCCGGTGGCATCCGGGCTGCGCACGCTGCTGTTCAGCGGACTGCGCTCGCGCGAGGTCTTCGCGCTCCGCTGGGAGGACGTGGACGACGAGACGCGGTCCATCCACCTCAGGCGGACGAAGTCGGGGAAGGCGCGCCGGGTCTACCTGTCCAGCGCCGCCTGGGCGGAGATAGAGCGGATGCGCCAGCTGCGCGCCGGGGACCACCCGTTCGTGTTCCCCGGGCGCATGCCGAACACGCCCGTCATGCAGCCGCAGCGGGCCTTCGCCGCCGTGCTGGAGGCCGCCCGGATCTCCGACTTCCGCATCCACGATTTGAGGCACACGTTCGCATCCCACATGGTGCAGTCCGGCGCGACCCTCTTCGAGGTGCAGAAGGCGCTGGGCCACGCGTCGAGCCAGATGACCCAGCGGTACAGCCACCTCGCCGACACCGCGCTGCGCGACCGCGCCGAGGTCGCGGCGCAGCACCTCACCGGCACGGACGGGTGAGTGCACGCAGGCCACCGGGAACATTGCGATTGGACCGCCGCTCACAGCCGGGTGGCGGCCCTCTTCTTGGGAGAGGCGGCGCTCGCCCTACACGCGACGCGCCGGAGCCGGAAACCGGTGGCGAGGGGAAACTGCATGCCCAGTCTGTCGAAGGTGGAACGCGTGGAACGGGTCGCCGAAGGCGGCCAGGTATGGCCGGGACGGAATGCGCTGGACGCGCCGGAGGCCCGCATGCTGATGCTCGCCCTGTGCCTGCAGCTGCTGCGGCGCGGCATGGCGCGAGACCGAGTGGAGGACTCCACCACGTTCGAAAACGGGGATTTCGAGCGGGACTGAAATTCCGCGACAGGCTCTCTCTCCCGGGAGTCAATCGCAGGGTTCACATGCCTGGCCGGCAATAGAAGTGAAAAGCCTGACAGGAGTCTGCGAGTTTCGCTTCACGTGCATGACACGCAAGGGACGACCGCGAAGGGCCTTGGCTACTTTTCGAGGGAGGATGCCTGGACGATCTTCTCGAACTCCGCGAGGATGTCGGCGTAATGTGCCGATAGGTAACGCACCACCCGGCTGTTGCCAAGCAGCTTGGCGAGGTAGCCGCGCGCGAGAACAAGGTTCATCATGTTCGGGCCGTAGCTCTCCTCGACCTCACGGACGCCCTGCTCCAGCGATTCCATCTCCCGCCGCATGCGGGCCATGTCCTCTGGGGTGAGCTTGTTCGTCTGCTTGTCTTGGCCACCCTCGACGCGGAGTTCCGGCGGCGTGGCCGCGATGAGCGCGAAAACGTACAGGGGAGAGAAGTTCCCGGTCGCAATCATCAGCTCCGCAATCTCTATCTGCCGTACCGGTTTTACCCTCCGAAGCGCGCGCATCCCGTTCGTGGTGACCGGCTTGTCCCGGAGCAGGTTGACGGCCTCGGGGCAAATGCCGTTCAGCAGGTCGCGTTTCTGGCGAATACGTGCCACATCCACGCTGAGCGCCTTGGCGATTCGTTCTTCGCTGACGCCGTTCTCAATCGCGCGCAAGATCATGAAGTGCTCCTGGATCGGCGGGAGACGGTTGACCTTGTGGTTGTACGTGTAGGCCTCGTCGTCTGTGGAGACGAGGCAGAAGACCTCCGTCTGGCCGAGCGCCTTGAGAATCTCGACGCGCATGTGCCCGTCGAGCAGGAGGTATTGCTTGTGCCTGCCGGGCTTGCCCTTCAGCGGGTAGACGACGGGCGGCTCGATAAGGCCGACCTCTCTTATCGACGCCATGATGGCGGCGTACTTCGCCCCACCGACCATCGCCGGGTTGACCGGCTTCGTTGGAAGCATGCGGTCGAGGGGCACGGTCAGCCCCTCCCGCAAGAAGCCCAGCCTGACGGACTCGACATCCATATGCCTCAACTCCTTCCGATGGCATCCGCCAGATAGGCGGGCATGGTGTCCATGTCTTCGGCGCGCAGGAGGTTCACGAAGTTCTCGTCCGCCAAGATGGACTTCAGGGCGTTGACAATGAATAGCAGCTGCGCCTGGCACAGTTCCGCCTTCTTGATGGCAAGACGCTGGCGCTTGCTCTCCTGCTCGAAGGCGCGAACGATAAATTCCGGCGTGATCGGGTTGCCGCCGCTTCGCACGCTCCGCCCATTTCTGCCTATCTTTTTTCCATAGGTCCTGCGCTGTTCGACGAGCCGGGTGGCGCGCAGGATGCCCTTGCCGCGCAGCCCGTGATTCTCGTAGGCTTCGGAAAGCGCCCGTTGTACCTTCTTGTCGTCCGAGGTGGCGATGATGATGGCGACGCTCATCGGGATGCGTCCCGCGTCGACGGCCTGCAACAGCCGTTCCTCTCCCTGGTCCAGCAGGCGCAGCATGCCGCCGACGGTCGTGTCGTCCGAGTCGATCTTCCGGGCGATCTCCGCATTGCTGTAACCACGGTCACGCAATGCGCCAACCTGCCGGGCCATCTCCATCATGCGCGGCGTTCGGCGCGCGAGATTCTCGACCAGGCTGCCGAGCAATTGCTCCTCGCGCGGAATGTCCTCCACCAACGCGGGAATCTCCTTCTGCCCGAGTGCAATAAAGGCTTCCAGCCGCCCCTGGCCGCATATGAGGTCGAATTCGGCGTCGCCATCGCCGCCCGGCTTCCGGGGACTCACTTTGATGGGGCGCTTCAGCCCGATGTGGGCGATACTGGCAATGATCTGGTCGAACTTCTTCCGGCTGCGATTGCGGGGGTTCTGAACGTGAATCTTGTCCACCGGGATCATCTGCACCACCTGGCCGCCGCTCATGACGCCACCTTGATCCTGGCGCGCCGCGCCATTCCGTACAGATGGTCCAGCGTATCGAAGCGGTAGACGTCCATGGAGAGGCCGTTGCACTCGGCCAGGCGGATCTTCGAAGCATGCATGTCCAGAGACGGCAAGAGGTAGTAGTCCAGGGGGGCGGTGTTGTCCGTGTCCATTCTCACCGCCACCGTGATATCCGGCCTGAGGGCGGCGTCGAAGTGGATGTTCCAGCGCGACGCCCCGCCCGGCGTTCTCTGGCAACGGGACAAGACCAGCGAAGCGGTGAATTCACCGTTGACCGAGAGAAGGTCGGTATCCGGGTCCCGTTCCACCCGCCCTCCCAGGCGGGTCATCGCCTCGATGGTGCTGTCCACGATGCGCGGGTGCATTTGGCGCAGACAGCGATTGATTTCCAGGTAGCTGTAGTCTCTGTCCGGGATGTAGCCGACCAACTGGTAGGCGCGTATCAGGCCGCCGAAGCGGTGGCTGAACACGCAACTGGAGGGCAGGGCCTCGCACTCGTCGATGATGACCGCGCTCAGCCATCCCTGCGCTTCGTATAGCTGCCGCAGCCCGCCGATCAGTTCCTCGTCGGAGTAGCGGCGCGCCCGCTCCAAGATGATTTCTCGCGCCCTCCAGAAGAGTGCGGGCTCAACGATGGGCTCGAAAACGTCGTCGGCGCGAATCCACATCTCCTCCGGATTCCTGACGCGCTTCTTCTTGAGTTTGAAACTGATTCGGTTGTAGACGTTGTTCCCGATATACTTCTCGTTGGTCAGGATTTGCTTGACGGTGGCATGGGTCCATTGCCGCCCGAGATCCGTCGGAATGCCGCGCTTGTTCAGGGCCGCTGCGATTTCCCTCTCCGGGCGGTCCCGTTTCACAAACTGCTCGAAAACCCAGCGCACCGCGCTGATTTCCTCCTTCGGCCCCGGCACAAGGATGACCCGGTCGGTCTGGATGCTCTTCTGCTCCCCATGGTTGAGTACCCCCTTTGGTTTGCCCCCCATGTTCACCAGCATGCGCCGCAGCCCAAAACCGGGCATCCCGCCCTGGCGAAACCCCAGCTGTATCAGCCTGCACTGCCCCTGGAAGACCTTCGAGGAAAGCTCCCGGCTGTACTCCCCGGCCATCGCCCGCTTGACGCTCTTCACGATGGTGGAGCTTGGGCTCCCGTCGTTCTGGAACTGCTCGGCGCAGTAGATGACGGCAATCCCCGCCCGGCGGCAAATGTACTCGTAGTAGGCGCTTTCGTCCGTATCCTGAAAGCGCCCCCAGCGGCTGATGTCGTAGACCAGGATGGCCTCGAAATCGGCCTTTCCCGCCTGAACGACGTCAATCAGTTCCTTGAGCGCGTCGCGCCCGGCAATGCGAAGCCCGCTCTTGCCCTCGTCCATGTAGCTGCGCACGACCTCCATGTCGTGCTTGGCGGCGTACTCGCGGATTACGTCCGATTGGTTCTCCGTCGAGTACTGCTGGTGCTCCGTGGACATGCGCGCGTAGATGACCGCGCGCGTTTTCGGCGAGGGTGTCTGTGGTGCCTTATGTCTGTCCATCGTTCATGTCTGTTCCCATTTCCGGTAGGCTCCCGGCGCGGTTGCGAGCGGCCCCCATCCGGGGCAACCCAAAGTTGACTACGGCGCCATGCTTGATGCGGTTTGCCGCGTAAGGCCTTAGCTTGGAGCGCCTTATGGGGCGTTGCGCCGCACTTCGGGAATTCTACACGGGAATCCCGGCATTCCTGTTGCGAAGTCGGGGATGGCGGCGGGCACGCTTGTTACCTCATTGCGCGCCCGGATAGAAGCGCCCTGCAGCATCGACGAAGAATGGCTTCGCGCTCTGCGCTTCGGCACCTATTGCTGACGGTCCCCATGCCTTCCAGAGTGCCACTTGGATGGTCCGATCTCGGATCATCGCCGGAAATATCGGAGGATGGCTGATCGCCAAGCGTAGTTATCCAGCGGTAGACCGTGGTATGCGAGAGCGCCGGTGTCTGCGCATCGTCGTCATCGAACCCGGAGGCGCTTTGCCCGCTTTCCGGATAGGCGATGGGAACGCCGTCTTCGCAGACCGTATCCCGATAGGTCGTCCTGCCGTCGCGAAGGTACCGCTCGCAAAGCGCTTGGATGGTCCCCCGAGAGAAGCGCTTGCCCCGGACTGCATATTCCGGATACTCGGTGAATGACCTCCTGCACGCCGGGCACTTCCAGCGTGTCAGGCTGCCGGTGGTCTGAGATACGATGCCCTGCTCGATGGTGCGGAAGATATGCCTGCGTGTTCCGTTACGCAGGAAGCGCGACGGAATTGCACCGCAGTAGGGACAAGCAGCGCCGTCCGTCTGTCGCCTTTGGCCATGCATTTGTCATTCCCTGCGCATTGCGGTAAAGAGGGGTTGATCCTGAGGGAAATTTTGTATAGAATTTCCCTCAAGATGGCAGGGAAAAAAGACTCAGATTCTGTTGACACCGCCGTGATGCGGCGACTTGAGGCTCAACCCGAGGGCTGGGTCTTCACGCCGGACGCGTTTCTCGACCTCGGCAGCCGCCGCGCCGTGGACATGGCGCTCGCACGGCAACTGCAGCGCGGACACATCCGCCGCCTGGCGCGTGGCATCTACGACCGCCCCAAACGCCATCCGCAACTCGGCATGCTTGCGCCGCCCGTGGAGGCGATTGCCGAAGCGGTGAAAGGAAGGGATGCTGTCCGGCTGCAACCGTCGGGCGCTTACGCGGCCAACCTTTTGGGCCTGACTGACCAAGTTCCCATGAAGGTGGTTTTCCTCACCGATGGCCCCTCGCGTCACACCAGGATTGGCAATCGCGAAATCCTGTTCAAGCGCACCACGCCGCGCAACATGGCGACGGCGGGCCGCGTCAGCGGCACGGTCATCCAGGCGCTGCGCTGGCTTGGCAGACAGCATGTCGACGAGGCCATCGTCTCGGCGCTGAAACAGCGCCTCACGGCGAAGGAAAAAAGGATGCTTCTCAACGACATCCGCTATGCCCCCGCCTGGATCGGCCAGACCATGCGCGCCGTCGCTGAGCAGGAGGGGTCATAACCGGTGGACAGCTACCTGCGCCTGCCTCCCGATGAGCAACGCACCTACTGCGAGCAGGCCGCCGCTGATTTGGGGTTGCCCGCCGCCAGCATCGAGAAGGATTTCTGGGTTTGCTGGATACTCAAGGAACTCTTCTCGCTGCCTGGCATCGGCGCGCATCTGACGTTCAAAGGTGGAACGTCCCTGTCGAAAGGGTGGGGGCTGATTCAACGATTCTCCGAAGACATTGATATCGTCATCAGCCGGTCCCGGCTGGGCATGGCGGATGGACCTGAGAGGAACAGTGTCAAGGCATGGAAACACTACCTCGAAACGCTGGGCGAGAAAACTCAAGACTTCATCGTTGACACTCTCACGCCCAACTTCAGAGATCGTCTGACAAGTCGTCTCCCCAAAGGCATGCAATGGAAATTGATTCATGACAGGGATGATCTCGCCAACGAAGCCATCCTGTTCCATTACCCGCTTGTATTCCCCGAAGGCGGATATCTCCGTCCCGTGGTGAAGATTGAACCCGGCGCGCGCTCGGACACCGCGCCCACGGAACGCCGCCCCATCAAAGCCTTCCTCACACCCATGCTGAAGGCCGAGTTCTTCGACGTGCTCTGTGTGCATCCCAAGCGGACTTTCTGGGAGAAGGCCATGCTGCTCCATGAGGAGTTGTCCCGTCAGGTTGACCGCCCGCCGAAGGCACGCTTGGCCCGGCACTACTATGATCTCGCGCGGCTCATAGAGCAGGGCATTGGTGACGAAGCATTGTCCGATACGCCGCTGTTCGAGGCCGTGGCCAAGCATCGCGCCGTATTCTTCCGAAAGGCAAAGGCCTCGCAAGAGACCATGCGGCGGGGCGCGTTCCGCCTTATGCCGTCTGAGACCCAGCGTCCTCACTGGGCACGCGACTACGAAGCCATGCGCGAGGCAATGTTCTATGGACCTCCACCGCCCAGCTTCGACGATATTCTGGAAACGGTAGAGGGATTCGAGCGCCGGTTGAATGCACTGGGATATTGACGGGAGAACGAGTAATCGAAAACACCATCACCAGACTCCGTGGCTATCTTCTGGAATCCTTGTTCTAAGATCGCTCGTCCAAGCATTGGTCACAGAATAGCCCATTGACCGATAGCCTTTGAGCCGCTTCGCGTTCATGCGGACCAGAACTGGAACGTACTGGTCGACGTAGTCGTACACGAGGGCGACTTGCTTATTGGTGTGAAGCCGGTGTAGACGGCCCACGTATTGCTGCAACGTGCCGCGCCAGGAAATCGGCATTGCGAGGAATAGGGTGTCCAGCCGGGCGTCGTCGAAGCCCTCGCCCGCGTAGCGGCCCGTGGCCACGATGACGCGGGGTTCGTTATCGGGAATGCTCTTTAACCGCTCCAAGAGAGCCGCGCGTTGTCGCTTTCCCATGCCGCCTTTCATTTTCAGGACGTTCGGGACGGTCTTGGCTATTTCGTCTGCAAGGAATTGAAGATGCTCCGTGCGCTCAGTCAGGACAATGGGCGACCGTCCTTGCTCCACGCTCTTCACCACATCTTCTATGATCATACGGTTCCGGTGAGCGTCCCCGCACAGGGCGCTGTAAACGTCCTGAATGGTCGGTTCGACGCTGGACAGCGGCATCGTGAAGTCCGTGTCCCTGAGCAAGACAACATGGTCGAACGGATGCTGCTGTGCGCTGTCTTTGGCCCGCAGTCTCACACGCACCGGTCCGCACTGCATGACAATGATCGGATGACGACCGTCCTTCCTTATGGGCGTTGCCGTCAGCCCCAGCACGTACTTCGCGGGGACTTGTCTGAGTATCTGCTCGAACGTGAATGCCGAGATGTGGTGACATTCATCCGCGATCACATGGCCGTAACCTCCCACAACATCGCTCACCTCCCCTTTTCTTTGGAGACTCTGCAGCAATCCTATGTCAATCATTCCTTTGGGCGCTTTCTTGCCCCCTCCGATTGCGCCGATGTCGGCCAGGGAGATGTCCAGATGAGCCGCGAGGCGTTCGCGCCACTGCTCCAGCAGGGAGGTGCGGTGCACGAGAATGAGGGTGTTGCAGCTCCGTTGCGCGATAAGCCAAGCGGCGAGTACGGTCTTTCCGAAACCTGTCGGAGCAACACAGATTCCAGTGTCGTGCTTCAGAAGGTCGCGTCCGGCGGACTCCTGCGCAGGGGTGAGTTCTCCCTTGAAGGTCACGCCGATGGGGTCCCCTGAATGTTTCTCGTCCCTCCACCTTGCCTCGACCCCGTGGGCGGTCAGGATGCTCTCCAGTTCGTTTTCCAGACCTCTCGGCAACGCGATATGCTTCGGGAACTCTTCGCCGCACGCGATAACACGGGGCTTGCCAAAGACCGACTGACGCATCACCTGGGCGCGATAGAACTCGGGGTTCTGGAATGCCGCGAGCCGCATCAGCCGGTTGAGCATCTGAGAAGGCAAGCCCTCCTTCGCCACATAGAGCAGGTTTGCCTTTACGATGCTGATCGCCTTGGGAAGCGGCTCCGTGATGGGTTTGTCGGGGCGCTTCCGGGAGGGTGGCAGTGTCCAGGGGTCGTCCTCGGCGGATTCGTCGATACTGCAGCTGCGAACCCCGATGATTTCACCCCGGCGAGCCGCTTCGGCGATGATACTTTCGGCCTGCTCCGGTTGCACCTTCTGGAGCGAAGCAAGGAACTCCCACTGATTCGGATAGGGTTGAAAGCCCTCATCCACGAAAACACTGTTTCCCTTTTCGCGAGGAAGGCGTTGAAATGGAAGCGCAATCAGATTCCCGAGTCCGCCCTTTGGCATCGTGTCTTGGTTGGGGAAAAATCGATCGTACGTATCGAGTCCCACGGCGTGACGCCGCTCCATGCACCGCGTAAGAATCGCGCTGCCCAGTTTGCGCGCCGCGACCGCCGGAACGGCATCCGAGAAGAAGATCCACACGTGACCACCATTTCCCGAACGCGATCGCTCCAATGCAGCCGGGACCCCCATGTCTTTGCATGCCGACAAATAGGCTGTCGCGTCCCTCTCCCAGCCCTTCTTGTCGAAATCGACTACGAGGAAGAAACAGGTTTCATCGGGCAGTAGGGGATAGATGCCGACGGTTGCTTTGCCCAAGACGTGGTCGTGAATCACGTCGTCCCTGATGGGCAGGTACTTTTTGCTCTCGCACCGCGAGCATGGCTTCTTGCAGAGCAGCGGATGCCACTCGTTTCCGCAGGCCGGTGAATAACCGGAAGTCCCTTTCTTGGACTCCCAGCGCAGCGCATAGACATCCTGACGCCCACGAAAGTAGGACCGGAACAGGCGTATCTTCTCCCGGTTTTCGCCTCTTGCCGAAGAGTCAGTGGGCTTGGGCCGTGTTTCCGCCTTCGGCTCGGAGAGTGCGGATGCCGGGCGGAGTGAAAAGGCGTTGAGCAGCGCCTTGAGCCGCTGGTTTTCCTCACGCAACCGGCGGTTCTCCTCAGCGGCCTCCTCAAAGCTCTGGGCCTGATTGTTTTCGTCTCCAGTCGTCATTACTTTCAGCCTTTACAGCCACAGCAATCTCTCCCCGCGATGATAGCACCTTCACCCGCATGAACGTCAGTGCACGCAACACTATCCATGCAGTCATCATGGGTGCTCCGGGGCTTCCGTTTGGTTTTCCACAGAAGTGGCGACCAACAAAAGCGTTCCTTCTTCCTCGGATTCCGTTGTTTGATGAAACCAAGACGAGGGGAGTTTTCGGTCCGGACCACTACAAAGCCGCCTTCGCACTCAAATCATCCTATGGCCTGGATGCCTCCAACCCCAGGCCCGAAAGGAGGTTTGCAGTGGACACATTCTCATCATCGGAAATACCTACGAATCCAATCAGTATCGCCTGCACCCTGGCTGCATGGAAGGTGCCCATCGAGCGTCTGGAGGCGGGCGTGCCGGAGTTGCCGTTCAGGCTCACTGACCAGCCGTTCGAGGTGGTCAACCTGTGTGTTGACGCGGGAAGAGTCATCGGGGTGGCCAGACTGGAAGACGCGCGCGCCGTGGCCAATGAGGTGCTCGCCGTGGTGGCGTACTACCGGCACTTCTTCTGGGGGCGGCGCGGCGTGGGCACGAACGTCGTCGTGTATTGGTCTAACGCTGGCATCCCCGACTGGGCCGGTCCCGGCCTCTCGTTGGCGCGGGAGATATTACGCGCGGTGCCGTGTGTGTACACCGTGGACGCTGGCGGGGCCAGTACGGGGGCGGTGCCGCTGTGGGTGGCGCGGTCGGAGCGCTTCGGCGCAGCCACCGGCACGCCCACGATCATCCTGTCCAGCGCGTCCGACGTGGACATGTGTACCGCAGACGATGCGTCGCCGCACGACATGACCTACGTCCTGACCATGGAGGGCGACGGCGCGCGGTTTTTGGCCTGCGCGCCGGACGCTCCCGACGCGGCGACGAACGCCGCCGTTACGTGCATCGAGGCGCAGCTCGCGGACGAGGGCGACCCCGACACCGTGGCGGCGCTCATCGCGGAGCACCTCGGCCCCGCAGACATCCCCGTCGGCCACCTCTTCGACGGGGTGGACCAGTGGGGCTGACACCCCCCAAACGCATCCACGTGTCGTGGTCCGTGGGTGGACCGTTATTGCGGTGATGGCGGAACGGCCAATTGCACATCTCGATGGCACGCATGGACTATGAGAACTGTACTAGGACAGGTTTCATGATCTCGAAAGCCGTTTTACCGCTTGCGGTAACCAGGGTTCGAATCCCTGCCTCTCCGCCATCGTTCGCTTCTCCGCGCAGCGGAGAAGCGAAGCATGCCCTCCGTAGCTCGTCCCCGAGCGAAGGGGGGCCGCTGGGTTCCCGACCATCTCGCCGAATACCGCAGAGAAGCGAAGGATGCCCTCCGACGCGCTTTGCGAAGGAGGAAGAAGGGCTGACTCAACCTATCCTTCCCAC
>JAKQEQ010000036.1 GCA_029556545.1 Candidatus Hydrogenedentota bacterium | reverse complement strand
ATCGCCGTGGACGGCGTCAGCCTCACCGTGGCGGAGCTGGCGGCGCGCGCCGTGCGCATCGCCCTGATCCCCCACACGATCCGGAACACCACCCTGGCCGCCGCGGCGCCGGGGCAGGAAGTGAACCTCGAGTTCGACATCCTGGGCAAGTACGTGGCCCGCTGGCTCGAGGTGACCGGCGGCCGCCCCCCCGTTGAGCCGGATGACTCCGGCAGCCTCACCATGGACCGTCTGCGTGATCTGCTGTCGTAGTGAACAGTGAACAGTAAACAGTGAACGGTGAACAGTGAGGAGTGAGGAGATAAGAGATAGGAGTTGGGATCTCGTGCTCGTAATTCGTAATCGTAATTCGTAATCGTGCTCGTAATCGTAATTCGTAATCGTGCTCGTAATCCTAATTCGTAATAATTATCGTCATCGCGGCTTTGGACTCGGGCCTCGTTCCATCCTGTCGCTGCGTGCGCGTGATCGGTAACCCGCGCGCCGGTTTCGACGCACCCGCCTCCGCTTTGGATCCTATCAGTAGGCCGCGTCCGCCGGACGCGGCCCGCTGAATCCACCCGATCCATGGGATCGGATCGCTCACTCCCGCAGCCCGGCCGCGCCAGCGGCCGAGGCATGCAGCCCGGGCCGAGAGGCCCGAGTGGCCGGATTTTTTTGAGAGACAGGGAAAGCCGCGCCAGCGGCGACGGAAAAGCGGCAGAGCCCATGACACGGAGAGAAACTGGATGTCCCCATTCGCCGTACGGTACAGCCATTGATTGGGTCCGAAAATGGAGTCCCCAATCGTCTCCCCTTTCCCCGTCGCTCCTGCGGAGCTTATTGCCCTTCCGCGCGCCTCGACTTCCCTGACCTTTCGGTCCGGGCTACACGCCGCCGCCGCCGGCACGGCGGGATCGTGCTTCGGGCCGCGTTCGTCGAAGACGGCAGAGGGCGGTGATGCGAGTATCGCGCGATCGTGCCGTGGCCGAACTCGCGGCCGGAGGCCGCGAGGCACTGTGATCGTGCCGCGCGAACAGTAAAAGGTGAACAGTGAACAGTGAACAGAAAAACGCGTGAGCGTTGGTTGGCTGCGAGCACTGAAACCTGACAATTCTGATTGCGTGTCCATCTGGAAAAGACACTGATCACACGCCATCGCCGGCTCGCCGCATCGCCGGTTCGATCCGGAGCAGGCGGAACGCCGGCGCCACACAGACGCGCGTTCGTCGAACGCGCGCTACGGCAGGCGGGATATCTGCACCACATGAATATTGCGGGAGGGCAGGGGTCAGGACGGCAGCTTGGCCAGCAGGTCGCGGGCCATCGCGGCGAACTCATTCTCCAGGGGGAGCAGTTCCTCGAGCAGCTCGCGGGCCCGG
>JAKQEQ010000032.1 GCA_029556545.1 Candidatus Hydrogenedentota bacterium | reverse complement strand
GCTCGCGTCCGATGTGTTCGACCCCTATGGCAGCTTCGGGAACGGCGCCGCGATGCGCGTGGCGCCGGCGGGGCTGCTGGCGAACAGCGTCGATGAGGCGATTTCGATGGCGCGCAAGGTCACTGAGGTCACTCACGATCACCCGGAAGGGCTCAAGGGGGCCGAAGCGACGGCGCTCGCGGTCTTCCTCGCCCGCCAGCGCGTCACGCCGGCCAACATCCGCTACGCGATTGTCGAGCGCTACGGCTACGACCTCGACCGGACGCCCGACGACATCCGGCCGGGTTACCGCTTCAACGAGACCTGTCAGGAAACCGTACCGCAGGCGCTGGTCTGCGCGCTCGCCGCAACGAGCTACGAGGACGCGATTCGCAATGCAATCTCGATCGGCGGTGATAGCGACACCTTGGCCGCCATTGCGGGTGGGGTGGCTGAGGCGCTGTTCGGCGTTCCCAGCGATGTGGCCGTCCGGGGCTGGAGTTACCTGCCGGTCGACATGCGCGAGGTGCTGACGGCGTTGTATCGCCAAAGTGGCGTGGCAGCATGAGCTCATCGGCGGCGCGCTTGGCTTGCTGCCCTGGCGCGCCTCACACCAACATTCATCACCAAGAAGCGAACAGATCATGAAAGGACTCGTCATCCGTTCCCCCTGGATCGACCACATCCTGGCCGGTAAGAAAACCTGGGAGATGCGTACGAGGGCAACCAGCATCCGAGGCCGAATTGCGCTGATCAGGGCGGGGTCCGGCCTCATCTATGGCACGGCGGAACTCGTCGAATGCAAGCCGTCCCTCGACCTCGAACAGTTGCGCGCCACGCAGGCGTTTCACGCGATACCCGTTTCCGGGATTGAGGATGCGTTCGCGAACCGGTGGACAACGCCTTGGGTGCTGCGCGATGTGAGGCGCTTCGCTCGTCCCGTTCCGTACACGCATCCGAGTGGCGCGGTGACCTGGGTCGATCTGCCTACGTTTCAGGCGGAACCCGGATGGACGGATGCGACACCGTCCGTAACGGTCAAGGAGCCGCCGCCGGCCAGGCAGCCTCCGTCGACGGGCGAACACCGGAGGCCGCAGCACAGGGCCGAGGGGCCTTGGGTGGACATCCGCTTGACCGAGGGGAACCTGCGAAACAACCACTTCTATTTGCGCACCGCCGAGTCCCTGCTGCCCAGTGACTGCATCGGCGGATCGAACAAGTCCGACCTGGGGAGGGCGATCCGCGTGACCTTCGAGCCGGGGCCATCGATCGAGTGCGATGTCGCTGGCGACAAGATGATTCTGCGTGCCCGTGCTCAGGTCCGCGATTTCTTTGAGCGCTCGGGTTCCAGAGCGGGTGACACGCTCCGCTTCATGCGGGTTGGAGAACGGGATTTTCTGGTGAGGCGCTCTGAACCAGTCTGATTTCCCAGTCGGAGTGCAACTCGTCGTGCGCCACACCGCGTGCCGCCAAAGAGGGGGAGCACAGAAAACCCGAATACTGATCAGGTACTCGCGTCCCGGAGACTGGAAGGCAATCCGTAGCGACGATAGACCGCCTCTCCGAAGGCTTGGTCGTGGCGTCGCTTCGCGGCCTTCATTGTCTGGTCGAGAACCACGCCGCCGGCATAGGTCATGATGCTTGCCCCTAGCACGCTGCCGGCGATACCGCCGGCTGCCGCCAGTGCAGGGTTTGCTGTTGCAACTGCCGCGATGCTGCCGCCCAGCCAGGCTCCCGTGGT
>JAKQEQ010000193.1 GCA_029556545.1 Candidatus Hydrogenedentota bacterium | reverse complement strand
ACACATGGTGGGGCGACCTTGGAGCGGGGCAGGCGCGTGAGTCGAGGCAGGGCTACTATGGCGCCGTCAGCTTCATCGATGAGCAGATCGGCCGGATTCTTGATGAGCTCGACCGACGGGGCGAAGCCGCGCGGACGCTCGTGCTCTTCCTATCGGACCACGGCGACATGACCGGCGACCATCACCTCTGGCGCAAGTCCTACGCCTACGAACCCTCGGCGCGCATCCCGATGATCCTGCGCTGGCCCGGCGGCATCGGCGCGCCGCGCGGCCAGGTCCGCGAGGAACCCGTCGAAATCCGCGACGTGCTCGCCACCTTCCTCGACACCGCCGGAACGGCGCCGCCGGCCCCCATCGACGGAGCGAGCCTCCTTGGCCTCGTCCGCGGCGAGGCAACCGCCTGGCGCGAATACATCGACCTCGAACATGACATCTGCTACGACAAGAGCAATCACTGGTGCGCCCTGACGGACGGCGAGACAAAATACATATACGACGCCTTCGGCGACCGGGAGCAACTCTTCGACCTGCGGAACGACCCCGGCGAAGAGCGCGACCTCGCGGGCAACTCCCGGGCCAGGACCCTCCTCGAAGAATGGCGCGCGCGCCTCGTCGCGCACCTCGAACCGCGCGGCGAAGAATGGGTCCGCAACGGCAAGCTCGCGCCCCGGCCCGCATCGATGCTGTACTCGCCCAATTACCCGAAACAAGAGAACGCCTGACGAACCGCCGCGCCTTCGGTCTCCCGAATGATCGGGGCATCTTGGGTGTAGTTACGGGTGAGGGCCTCAAACGGACTGGCCCAGGGGAGGATACGAGCATGATGCGCTTCGATTGGGCGGACCGCATCGCGGACCTGCTCACGCGCGTCCTGTACTTCGCCGGAACGGTCGTACTGAGTGCGGCGGCGACAGTATCGTTCGTAACCGCCGCTCGCGAGCCGGATTTCTTCCAACTGCTGATCCTGCGCGAGTATTGGGTTTCCGTCGCCTTCTTCGGTATGCTTGCGGCGCTGTTCGGGCCGGGCATGTACAGACGCTACAGGCAGCGCGGTTCGGGCAGCCTTTACGAAATTCGGGAACACAGCCGCTTGGAACCGCCGGACTTCCTGCCCGACGCGATCCCCGCGGATGAAGCAAGGAGAACCGAAGATGGCGATGTTTGATCTCACGGGCAAGACCGCGCTGGTCACCGGCGCGAGCCGCGGCATCGGCGAGGCAATCGCGAAAGGCTTCGCGAAACAGGGCGCGTCCGTCGTCCTCTGCTCGCGCAAGCAGGAGGGCGTGGACGCCGTGGCCCAGGCCATCCGGGCCGACGGCGGCAACGCCGTCGCCATCGCCTGTCACGTCGGCAAAGCGGACCAGGTGGACGCGCTCTTCGCGCGCATCCGCTCCGAATGCGGCCGGCTCGACGTGCTCGTCAACAACGCGGCCACGAACCCCTATTTCGGCCCGATCATCGCCGCCCCCGAAGCGGCCTACGACAAGACCTTCGAGGTCAACTGCAAAGGGTATTTCCTCGTCGCGCAGCGCGCGGCCCAGATGATGGTCGAGCAGAACGGCGGCTCGATCATCAATGTCGCGTCCATCGAGGGCCTCACCCCCTCGCCCATGATGGGCGTCTACTCGATGACCAAGGCCGCCGTCGTCATGCTGACCAAGGCCCTCGCCCGCGAGCTCGGCGGATCGAACGTCCGCTGCAACTGCCTCTGCCCCGGACTCACTGAAACTTACTTCTCGAAGGTCCTCATCGACACCCCCGAAATCCACGACCACTACATCCAGCGCGCGCCCTTGGGCCGCCACGCCCAGCCCGACGAAATGGTCGGCGCCGCCGTCTTCCTCGCTTCCGACGCAGCCAGCTACACCACCGGCGCCGTCCTCACCTGCGACGGCGGCACCGCGGTATAAGAAAGTGCGGACACTACTCGAACAGGAGCCGGGGCGTCCCGACACACATTATCGGGGGCAAGATGCCCCCGCTCCTATTCTTGGCATACTACACGACATGGCGGATAGCCCAAGATGGCGCATATAGGCCTGATATGCTGTGTGCGTAAGAAGCGCCGAACTGCCGGCGAGGCGAAGGACCTGTATGACTCGCCTCTTTTCACCAAGTCTCGTGACTACGTAACGCAGCACTGCGATTCTTGGTTCATACTCTCGGCAAAGTACGGCTTGGTCACGCCAACGGATGTTATCGAACCATATGAGGAGACACTCAACACGAAGTCGCGGCAAGAGCGAGTTGAATGGACGGGCAAGGTCTGGTCCGAACTTCGCCGGCGAATTAGACCCGGCGATCTGGTTACAATTCTCG
Organism: Candidatus Hydrogenedentota bacterium; assembly: GCA_029556545.1. GTDB lineage: Bacteria > Hydrogenedentota > Hydrogenedentia > Hydrogenedentales > JAGMZX01 > JAGMZX01. The sequence continues at coordinate 293,129 of JAKQEQ010000193.1, read as the reverse complement.
CTGGGGAGCGATACCGAGAAGGGCTGGCGCCTCTCTTGACTAATTATGGCTGCCGCGTCAAGGTGCCGATGGAGGGACTGCGAATAGGCTGTCAACTCCAATGGCTCTCGCGGCAGATGGAGTTGCCGCATCAAGACCGCGATGTGGACCGCCTCTACAGGAGCCTCCACCGACTGAGATCTGCGCTTGGCGGAGAGCGCTTGATGTCACAGGCGACTGGCCGCCAAGGATGGCCGAAGCGTGGCGTCTACTTCTTCTTTGAACCTGGTGAAGTGAGAACTGGCTCGACGGAACCGCGCGTCGTTCGGATCGGCACTCACGCAGTAAGTCACGGTTCTAAGACCACCCTGTGGAACCGTTTACGTACCCATCGGGGAACCAGCGAGGGTCGCGGCAATCGCCAGCAAGAATTCCGATCTGGCTGTTGCCTCGTGGGGCGTAGGGCAATCGACAACAGAAGCGGTTCGTAAGGCTGAGGAAAACCTGGAGCGGAGGGTATCAGCGCATATCGCTGCAATGCGCGTTCTGTGGCTGGCGGTAGTGGACGACGCCTCCCCATCGAGTGACCGTGCCTATCTCGAACGCAACCTAATCGGAATGCTTGGCGGCCAACCCGAGCCACTTGATGAACCGTCTCCGACGTGGCTTGGGCGATTCAGCCCCGATGAACGAATACGATCCTCAGGACTCTGGAACCTGAATTTCCTGGATTATACGTATTCTGCGGACGCCCTCGATGTCCTGGATGAATATGTTCTGATAACGACAGGGAAGCACTCGAAACCAAGTAGCTCCATTGCTCCCCGTGATTGGTTTGCTAACGGGCGTGCACGCTAGGCACGCTTGTTGCGGCCGGCCTCCCGACCGCGCCACCGTACCAACCACCCGCTACGTATGGTGATCCGTTCGAATTTTTGCGCCCTCGACGGACTAATCCTCTCACTCGGGGGAGGGAGGCAGTAACCCTATTCGGCACGCTGACGTGAACGCCTGCGCCTCCATCTCTGTACCACTTCGTACAGCACGATGCACCCGGGGATGCCGTAGAGCAGCGCGGCGCCCCACCAGGTCTTTGAGAATCCCGTGAAATCGCGGCGGCGCTCCCAGGGCCACCAGACAGAGAACGCGCGGCCAAGCAGGTTCTCACGCGGGACCCAACCCCACACGCGGCTGTCCACGCTGAATTGGCCCGCGCTCACGCTGTTGTCGCCGAGAACGTAATAGCAGTTGTCCGGCACGACGCAGTACTCGTCCGCGGGCGCGACGCCGGGCGCGGGTTCGACGCCGTAACGCATGGGGTATTCGCTCTGGACCATGCTCAGGAACGCGCGCTGCTCGATCGAGTCCTCCCAGCGGACGATCATGGCCTGCATGTCCACGTTGTTGACGTAGTAGGTGTCCGGCGGCAGTTCCGGCGGCAGCGGGAGTTCTTCGCCGTCTATCGTTACCCGCCCGTGGTGCAGCACGACCCGCTCGCCGGGCAGCGCCACCACGCGTTTGATGAGATGCCTGTGCGGGCTCGTCGGGTCCGGGTGGCGAAACACGACGATGTCCCAGCGTTTCGGCGCGCCCCAGTGGCACAGCCACCGCGTCGTGAACGGGATGCGCAGACCGTACAGCCATTTGTTTACAAGCACGCGGTCGCCGCGAAAGAAGTTCGGGTCGCCGTGAATGGTCGGCTCCATCGACCCGGTGGGCACCGTAAACTGGTCGATGACGCAGCCCTTGAGGAAGAGAAACAGCCCGAATACCGCCAGCCAGCCAAGCAGGTTGCGGCGCGTCCAGGGCCCGGTGAATGACTGCAACAACCGCATCCAGAGGGGCCGCCGCGTCGGGGCTGCCTCGTGCTGGTCGGACACTAGCGATCCGTCTCCTCGTTGACGCGCAACATGGCCATGAACGCTTCCTGCGGCACCTCGACCAACCCCACCTGTTTCATCCGCTTCTTGCCTTCCTTCTGCTTCTCGAGCAGTTTGCGCTTGCGGGTGATGTCGCCGCCGTAGCACTTCGCCGTCACGTTCTTGCGCATCGGCTTGATGGTCTCGCGCACGACGATGCGCCGCCCGATCACCGCCTGGATCGCCACCTCGAACTGCTGGCGCGGAATGAGCCGGCGCAGCTTCTGCGCCAGCGCGCGCCCCACCCGTTCCGCCTGGTCGCGGTGGATGATGGCCGAGAGCGCGTCCACCGGCTCGCCGTTCAAAGCGATATCGAGTTTGACCAGGTCCCCCGCACGATACCCGATCAGGCGGTAGTCAAACGAGCCGTAGCCGCGCGTATAGGACTTCAGCTTGTCGTAGAAATCGAGCACGATCTCGGCGAGCGGCATCTGATACACGACCAGGCACCGCTTCGCGTCGATGTAGTCCACCCGCACGTGGACGCCCCGTTTGCGCTTGCACAACTCGATCACCGGACTCACGTACTCGGTCGGGCACATGATGTCCGCCTCGATGTATGGTTCCTCGATCACTTCGATTTCAGCCGTATCCGGCATCTGCGACGCCTTCTCGACGGTCATCACGACGCCGCTCGCCTTCCGCACCTGATAGGCCACGTTCGGCACCGTGGTCACGAGCGTCAAGTCGAATTCCCGCTCGAGCCGCTCCTGGATGATCTCCATGTGCAGCAGCCCGAGAAACCCGAGCCGGAACCCGAGGCCCAGCGCGTCCGAACTGTCCGCCTTGTACTCGAACGAGCTGTCGTTCAGGTGCAGCTTCTCGAGGGCGTCGCGCAACTCGTCGATGTCGTTCGCCACCGCCGGATACATCCCGCAGAAGACCACCGGTTTGACCTCTTCGTAGCCGGGAAGCGGTTCGGGCGCGGGAAGCTGGACGTCCGTGATCGTGTCGCCCACGTTCGTGTCGTCGAGGGTCTTGATGTTGCAGATAAGATAGCCCACCTCCCCCGCGCTCAGGGCAACGTGCGGTGTCGCCTGCGGGCGGAACACGCCCACCTCGTCCACCTCGTAACGGTTTCCGGTGGACATAAACAGCACCCGCTGCCCTTTCCGCACTACCCCGTCGACGACGCGGATGTGGACAATCACGCCGCGATACGAATTGTAGACCGCGTCGAAGACGAGCGCGCGCAGCGGCGCTTCGCGCCGGCCCGCCGGCGGCGGCACCTTCTTCACGATGGCCTCGAGGATGTCCTCCGCGCCAATGCCCTCCTTGGCGCTGGTGAGCACGGCCTCCTCCGCATCCAGCCCGATGACCTCTTCGATCTGGCGTTTCGTGTCCTCGATGTCCGCGTTGGGGAGATCGATCTTGTTGATGACCGGGATAATCTCGAGGTTTTCGTCTATGGCCTTATACGCATTGGCCATCGTCTGCGCCTCGACGCCCTGCGCCGCGTCCACGAGCAACAGCGCGCCCTCGCACGCCGCCAGACTGCGCGACACCTCATACGAGAAATCCACGTGCCCCGGCGTGTCGATGAGGTGCAGTTCATACTCCTGGCCGTCGCGCGCGCGATAGGTCATGCGCACCGTCACGGCCTTGATCGTAATGCCGCGCTCCCGCTCGATATCCATCGTATCGAGCGTCTGCTCCTTCATATTGCGCCTCTCGACCGTTCCCGTGAATTCGAGCAGGCGGTCCGCCAGCGTCGACTTCCCGTGGTCGATGTGCGCAATTATGCAGAAATTGCGTATGCGTTCCTGGGGTGTGGACATATTCATCGAAGTTCAGGGCTACTGTTTTCCGAACATTTCCTCTATGACCCGCGCGCTGCGGAACTCCGTATCCAACTGTCGCGCCGCGTAAAGGCGGAGTAATGCAAACGTTTCCGGCGGCGTCGGGACCCGCGGGCACGCGTCGCGCGCGCCATTCAGACCGCGCAGCGCCAGATAGGCACCCGCCGAGAGGCGACGGTCCGCCTGCTGGCCCGGCGCAAGGACGCCGCCGTCATACGAGAACCCCGGCGTCTCGGACACCGCCGCGCCGGTTCGCACACATCGGTCCAGGACCGGTTCAAACCCGGCTTCGCGCAAGAGCCGCAACACCTGCCAGCACACATGCGTCCGCGCGTCGCCCGTCCACGCCGCCATGTTCTCGAGGCCGCTCACCAGCGCCGCGTACAGCCCCTGCGACGGCTCGTTCTCGTGGGCGACCTTCCCGGCCAACTCCAGCGCGAACGCGGCGTACACGCTCTTTTCGAGATCGCCCTTGATTCCGGGATAGGCATCCAGCAGCGCCGCCTCGCCCAACGTCTGCACGTTCCGCCCGTCTTTCCAGTAGTACACCAGTTCGACGCGGTTAAACGTGTCCAGCGCCGCCGCATACGGGCAGTTCTTGCGGCGCGCGCCCTTCGCGAGACACGCCACCCGCCCCCGGTCCGGCGTCAGGAACGTCACGATCCGGCTCGACTCGCTGAAGTCAACCCCACGCAACACCACCGCTTCCGTTCGCTCTTGCGGCACGGCGACCTCCGGAACTCGAATTGGGGGGCGGACAACCTGGAACTGGGCGAGCTAAACCGCCGGTATGATAGCACCGTGGCGTCAAAGCGCGCAAACGAGAATCAGGTCTCGGGCGTCGGATTTCGGGTTCCTCAGCGTCTCGCACCCGAATCCGCACTCCCGAAGGGGCAGGGTAAGTCCGGCGTCGGGTTTACTTCCCGGCGTTGATTCGGTACACTGCCGCGCCATGACACTGGATGAGATAGTTCGAAATGAAGCGGTGCGCCGGCGGGAGTTCCCCGTGGCGGAGACACGGGCGTATTTCGCGAACGCCGGGGTGTCGCCGTTGCCGCGCGCGGCGGCGGATGCGCTGGCGGAGTTCGGGCGGCTCGGTTCGCGGGATTGCCAGGAGAATGACCGGGCCTGGGCGGTGGACCGGCGGGCTCGGGAGTTGACGGCGCGGTTGATCGGCGCGGCGCCGGAGGAAATTTCGCTCATCGGACCGACTTCACTGGGGCTGAACATCGTGGCGCAGGGGCTCGATTGGCGGCCAGGGGACGAGGTGGTCTACTACGGGGAGGATTACCCGGCGAACGTGTATCCATGGGCGGCGCTGTCGCCGCGGGGCGTGCGACCCGTGGCGCTCGCGCCGGATCAACCGGGGGTGATTACGTGGGATGTGGTCGAGGCGGCGCTGACCGCGCGGACGCGGCTGGTGGCGCTCGCGTCGTGTCATTTCATGAGCGGCTACCGCATCGATGTGGACGATATCGGCCGGCGGCTGGGCGAGCGGGGCGTGTTGTTCTGCCTGGACGGCATCCAGACGCTGGGCGCGTTTCCGCTGTCGGTGAAGCACGTGGATTTCATGAGCGCGGATTCGCACAAGTGGATGCTCGGCCCCATCGGCGCGGGCGTCTTCTTCGTGAAGCGGGAACGGCAAGATGCGCTGCCGCCGCCGCTGCTCGGTTCGTGGAACGTGCAGTCGCCGGATTACGTCGCGCAGGACGTACTGCGCTACCACACCGGCGGTCGCCGCTATGAGACGGGCGCGCTCAACCTGCCGGGCATCTTCGGCATGGCCGCGTCGCTCGAACTACTCAAAGGTTTCGGCATCGACGCCATCGCCGCACGGCTGCTCGATTTGCGCCGCTATCTGCTCGAACGGGTCCGGCCCCTTGGGTTCCGGCTTTACCTCGAAGAATGGGACCTGTCCCCCGCCGCGTCGGATGCGCACCGCACGGCCATCATCTCGCTGCGGCATCCGAAGCACGACATGGACGCCGTCTACGAGCGGCTACTGGCGGAGCGGATCGTCGTGTCCCTGCGCCGCAACCGCCGCGGCGAGGCGTACCTGCGCTTCTCGCCCCACTGCTACAACAAGGAAGAGGAACTCGATCGCGCGGTGGCGGTGCTCGCGCGCGGATAAGACAGTAGCAGCCCTTTGTTCCTTTCGGACTCCGAACAAGGACTCGGCCAAGATGCAGCGTGACTGCACATTGGCCGAAAGCACGCCGCCGCGTACCTGCCCCGACGCGACCGCGCCGATTTTGCGATGATTGTGATTTTCCGGAACTGTAGTATAGTACCGGCGGCACGCATTAGTAAGTCGTGCACGGAGGAACCAGTCATGATTAAGCGCAAGGCATCCGGATTCACACTCATCGAATTGCTTGTGGTAATCGCGATCATCGGCATCCTGGCGGCGATCCTGCTGCCGGCGCTGTCGCGGGCGCGGGAATCGGCCCGGCGGGCCAGTTGCCAGAACAATCTCAAGGAAATGGGGCTCGTCTTCCACATGTACGCGAACGAGGATCCCGGCGAGCGTTTTCCGCCGATGAAGCTCTACGACTACAGCGGGAATCTTGCGGGCGATTGCACGTTCGACGGCCCGATGGTCTATCCGGAATACCTGACGGACGTCAACGTCTGCGTCTGCCCGTCGGACAGCGATAACGCGGAGGTGCGCAAGGCCTTCCACCGGGACAACGACCTGAGCAAGCCGGTCGAGCCCTGCCGGCTCGCACGGGGCAGCTACTACTACTTGGGCTGGGCGTTCTGCCGCCACGCGGTGGTGAAGCCCGGCGCCGTCGTGCCGGCGGACCCCGCGTCGGTCGATATAAGCAATATTGGCGCCATCCTGGCGTGGTTGAACCCGGAACTCGTCGCGGCGGCGGCGGACAAACTCATCAACGGCACGTACACGATCGAGGACAAGATGAATGATCTCGGGCCGATACCCCGGCTGCGCGTGGGCATCGAACGGTTTTTCGTAACCGATATCAACAATCCCGCCGCAAGCGCGCAGGCCGCCAGCGAAATCCCCGTCATGTGGGACGAGATTGCCGTCTACGGCAAGGCCAGCACCTTCAACCACGTGCCGGGCGGCGGCAACTGCTTGTATCTCGACGGTCACGTCCGGTATCTGCGCTGGCCGAGCGAATTTCCGGCGGACACGCTGGGCATGCTGCTGTCGCACCTGTTCTGAGGCGTCCGTCCGCCTTGGGACTCAGCGCGCCGGCTCGCGTTCGAGGGAAGACGTGCGCAGCCCCGGCGCGAGGTCCGTCTGGCGAAGCAAGCGAAACCCGAAACGCTCGTAATACGGCACGTTGCGGAGGTTGTGCGTGACCACGTAGCAGGGCAGGCGGTCGCGATCGGCGCGTTCGGTCACGTGGCGGATGAGCGCGCCGCCCAGGCCGCGGCCTTGGGATGCCGGGTCCACAGCGAGGATATCCAGATACCAGTGGGGCGCGCGGAAGGCCTCCGCGTGACGTTCGACGTCGGCATACGCCTCGCGCATCCGCTGGGTATAGGCCCATCCGACGCGCAACGGGGTCCAGAGTAACCCCGCACGCGCGATGCGCCACAGCGTAATCCGGTCGCGGCCGCCCGGCGGCCACCAGACTGCCACGCCTCCACCGCCTTGCGTCGTAAACGTGCCGCCCAGCGCGCCGACGACGCGGAACCAGCGCGTGTGAATCCATTCCATGGACCACCTGCGCGTCGCCGGGTCCGGGAGCATGAAACACGTCAGGGGGTCATCGCGAAACGCACGTGCAATCAACGCCGCCACGTCCGCGTAGTTTTCGTGCGGTAGTAGCACAACTTCCACGCACCTTCCTCCCGTAACGGCAATGCCGGTGACACACTCCTGTCTCCCCCCGCGCGACTTCTCCGTTATTCCAGCGTCACTTCGCGGGTCCCGGGCAGTACCCGTCCTCCGTGCCCGCGTCGGGACAATAATGATAGCCATTGCTGTTGTAGAACTGGATCAGCCGTAGCAACTCGGTTAGGTTTATCTGCCAATCCGGCCCGGAGGGATGGTAGTCGCAATCGTGGGGCGGGCACGCATGATTCGGCCCCGGACCCGGCTCGTAGCCGTCCTCCGTGCTCCCGGGCGCGTCCGCGCATTGGAAGCCGCCCGAATTGTAGAACTGGATCACCCGCAGCAGTTCCGTCAGGTCGACGCGTCCGTTCTCGTTCTGGTCCGCCGTATGCACGCCGCTAATCGGCTCGCCGATGCGCTTGCCGCACTCGCTCGAACGGTCCACGCCCGGCCCCACGACGGAAACCGTATATAGCCCGTTGAATTGGGCGGCGCTCCATGTCGCGATGGTATATGCGGGGGCAAAGCGGACCGTCGCGCCGTCAACGGAAAGACCGGGCAAATCCGCGCGCAGGGGCACGTCGCCCCCCCAGCCCGCAGCATCGGACGCCAGCAGCGCGAACTGGTTGTTATCGACGGCGTACCGCGCGTTCGTCAGCGCAACATTCAAGTCCAGCTCCTCGCCCGGCGTCGGCGTGGCGGAATCAAGGGTAATCTGGCACGACGGCGGGGCCCACGTCGCGACAAGCACGCATTCGTTGCCCGCCACGTACTGCCCCGACCCCGGCGGCATCTCGACCTCATAAGTTACGGAGTACGTGATGCTGTCCACGGTGGCAGCCGGAGAACCGTCGGCGGACGTCGAAGTAGCCAGCGTCGCCGTGGGTCCGGGGTCCATTACCACGCCAAAGTAGCCGTCGCTTCCGAGCACGACGATCCGCCCCACCGTCTCCGGCGCGCTGAACGAGAATGTCAGCGAACCGCCGGCGCCGCCCACCGCCGGGTCCAGATACGCCATCGCAATGGACACGCCGGCATCACCGCCCACGTTGTCCGTGAAGGTTGCACCCGTACAATCCACCGGAAGAATCGGCTCTCCCTCTCCTTCTCCTTCTCCTTCGCCTTCGCCTTCTCCTTCTCCTTCTCCTTCTCCTTCTCCTTCGCCTTCGCCTTCGCCTTCTCCTTCGCCTTCTCCTTCTCCTTCTCCTTCGCCTTCTCCTTCTCCTTCTCCTTCGCCTTCGCCTTCGCCTTCGCCTTCGCCTTCGCCTTCGCCTTCGCCCTCGCCTTCGCCTTCGCCTTCGCCCTCGCCTTCACCCTCAGAGCCGCCGCCAACCGATAGACACACGTCATCCACGAATGCGTTGAAGGTCCCGCCCGCCACAGAGCCGCCTTCAATACGCAGTGTGTGGCTTGCGCCGTCGGCATAGGCCGAAACATCGAGAATCACCTGCGTATACGGCACATAGAAGGACTGGTCCGTGTGGGTCGCCTGGAAGAGGATGTTCCCATCCATCAGCGCACGCACGTATCCCGTCGTAGTCGCGCCGGGTATTTCAAGGAAGAACGAAAGCGTCGCGTCCGCCGCCTCCGGCAGCGTCACAACCTGCTCTACGTATCCGTCCTCATTGGCGGAGGAGATACCGCCAAACCAGGCCCACCATGCGCCGTCGTGCGGCCCCGAACCGTTGCCGGTTCCGCAGTCGTCCACCGTGCAGAGCGGTGTGCCGAAGTTTGTCGAAGACTCGGTCCATACCCCGGCGAACGCGCCCGCCTCGAAGCCGCCGTCCGCCGCCACATTATCCACGCACGGCGTCTCCCCTTCGCCTTCGCCTTCACCTTCCCCTTCGCCGCCGGTGGTCCTCGTAACGATCAGCGTGTAGTCCCCGGTCGCGCCGTTCCAGCCCGAAATCCGCACCAGGTAGTCCTCGCCGACGACGACCGCGAGAATAACCACCGACGCCAGGCCACACGAGTCGTCGTTGCAGGCCAGTTCCGTGCCGTTGCATTCGTCGAAGACCGCGAGCGTGGTGTCATAGGCGCTGCCGCACAGGCTGATGGTCGCGACGCCGTCCTCGGGCGGCGTGTACGAGAACCACACGTCCATGCTGTCTCCCGTGGCGCAGGACGTGATATCCGTCCCGGTGGCCCCGACCGTCGTCCCGTTCAGCGTCACATTCTCGAACAACGCGGGCGCGGCAATGCACACGTCGCCGCCCTGCCCCGGGACGGTGTGCGCGACGAACGAGTAGGGCCCGCTGAACGCGCCCTCCGCGCAACTGCTGATGGACGCCACACGCCAGTAGTAGGTCTGGTCCTCGACCAGACCCGTCGCGGTGAACGCTGTGTCCGTCACCTCCTCGTCGAACAACAACACGGCGAAACCGATGGACGCGCTCACCTGAGCACGATACGCGACCGCGCCCTCGACCGTGCGCCATGTCAGCGTCACGTCGGGACTGCCCGCGTTCGGTTCGCCGTCCGCGGGGAGCAACAACTCGGGCGGCCCCACGGGCCCGTCCTGCGCCAATACGTGCAGCGTCACGGCGCGGTCGCGTGCTTCGAGCGCCGTGCCCGTAATATCGATCATATACGGTCCAGCGGGCACGCTCGCCCCGAACGCGACGGACAACACGGTCTGGCCCGGGGGCGTGACGGGGTTGACCGAGAATCCCGCCGTGGCGTCGGCGGGCAGGCCTTCGACGGCAAACGTGACCGGGTTCGCAAACTCGAAAATCGGCGTCACGTCAATGGTGATATCGTCGAGGTCGCCCGGCACGCACACGGTTTGCGCGAGATTATTCGCGGCGAGCAGGAACCCGGGCTCCGACGTAACATTAAGCATGTCCGCGACGTACACGTCCTTATGGTCGGGCGGGCCCTCGCGGTTGTCGGTCCACGCGGGGATAATTTTCTCGTACATTACGGCGATGCCGTTGTAGTCGCCCCATTCCTGCTCGTCGCTCAAGTTGGAAGACGTTACCGACGACACCCGCTGCGGCTCGTTCCAGGTCGCGCCGCCGTCCATCGAGAAGGTGTAATACATGTCGACGCCCGTGCGGTTGACCGAGTGCCGCGTGTCGTAATAGACCACGTGGACCACCCCGTCCGGGTCCACCGTCAGCCACTGGTTGAATCGGTCCACCGTCAAGGCGTCGTCGGTGGGATGCGGTATCGAGAACTCCCAACTGCCGCCGTCGTCGCGCGAGTACGCGACATGCACTTGCGTGTGATTTTGTGCGGGGTCAGTCGACTCCGGCGCGGTGGTGTCGGTCCACGAGCAGTAGACCGTGCCGTGGTACGGGCCGCCCGAGCAGTCCGCGTCCGCGGCGGCGTAAACCCAGGCGTTGCGGGTTTCCATGGACGGAATGGGCCAGTCGAAGTTGCCGTATGTATTGGCCACAACCGACGCGGACGCCCACGTGTCGCCGCCATCCGTCGACTTGAGCATCATGACCGACTGTTGCGGCGAGAACGCGCCGTAGAAATAGCAAATATTTCCGTCGGGATCGGTGGTAATGTCGCTGCCGATGCCGCGCGGCGCGAATTCAAATTCGTGAATGGGGTCAAACGTGAGGCCCTTGTCCCGGGACCGGGCAAACTGCATATAGTTGCCGTCGTGCCACGTCAGATAGACGTAGTCCCGATACGGCGAGGTCGGGGACAGATCAACGTGCAGGAATTCCTTGTCGCTGCCCGAGGTCGTAAGCGCGAGCGCCGGGCTCCAGGTCTCGCCGAAGTCCGTCGAACGGTAGAAGTAGATGCCAAGGCCGGCGCTCAACGACCCCGCATACGCCACCAAACCGTCTGAAGACCAGCCCACCGTCGGATCGCAGCACGTGAACGGCAGCGTCCCCTGGATGTGCCACGTAAGCCCCCCGTCATTCGACCAGTACATTTCCTGCCCGTGGATGTTGTTCGCGCCCGCGATCACCCGGTTGTGGAAGACCGGGTTGATCTCGACGGTGATCTCGTTGGCTCCGAGCAATTCGTTGAGCCGAATCTCGGCGTTGACCGGCGCGGGGACGCTGCTGAGCTTGGCGCGCTTCGCGTGCACCACTCCGTCCACCATCAAGCCGCCGTACTCGATCTCGAAGAGTTGCCGCGCCGCGCGGGGGTACTGGGCCGGGCCGGTGCGCATCCAGTGCGGAAACCGACGCCGCAATTCGACGCGATAGAAGACCGGCATGCTGTTCTTGAGTTCCTCCTCGTTGGGAGCGAGCAACTTCAGGTCCTCGGCGGTCACCGTGTAGTTCCGGTCGTCCCAGGGGCCGAAGCGCGTCAACGCGGCATAGTCCACGCGCGGATCGATCCCGCGCGCCTGGTCAATGGACTGCCCCCCGGCGATCAAGCTCGATAACCATCCCGCCAGCATAAGACTCAGAAAAACACGGCCCTTCATTCCCATGATCCTTTCGGTCCCGAACCTCGACATAGAAGCCGCCGTCCGGAGCCGGGAGGGTACACTTTCGGCAGCCATGCAGACACGGTCCTCTGCGGGAATTATACCCCAGCGCAGCGCCCGCGCCACACCGGTGCAGCCCCGCGCTATTCTTCCTCGTCGTGCTCCGGTGCGTTAAGTTTACGCGGGTCGATGTCGACGGGCGGGATGTCCGATAACTCCGCGCCTGAGGCGGCGCCGAGGTCCTTGAACCGCCGCGCCGCCGGGAGCACCCGCGCATCGATCGAACCCACCGCGTCATTGTATGCGGTAGTCGCGCTCTTCAGCCCCTTCCCAACCTTGACAATGTGATCGAGCAGCGTCTTCATACGATCATAAAGATCTCTGCCGGCGGCGCTAATCTCCTGTGCATTCTTGGCGATTTGCTGCTGTCGCCAGCCATAGGCCACGGCGCGAAGCAGTGCGAGCAGCGTCGTCGGCGTGGCCAGCACCACCTTCAGCTCGAGTCCGTCCTCAACGATCTTCGGATCCGCGTCCACCGCCGCGCCAAAGAACGATTCGCCCGGTATGAACATCACCACAAAATCGGGCGTTTGCTCGCATTGCGCCCAGTACCGCTTGTCGGCGAGCGCGTTCATATGGTCGCGAACATGTCGCGCGTGACGCGCCATAGCTTGTCGCCGCGCCTCTTCCGAATCGGCATCGATGGCGTCGAGGTACGCTTCGAGCGGAACCTTGGCGTCCACCACGATCTGGCGGTCTTGGGGAAGGTAAACAACCATATCAGGGCGCTGTCGACCTCCTTCCGTATTGACACTCACCTGTTGCGCGAAGTCACAACGCTCGGTCATCCCGGCGAGTTCCACCACGCGCTGCAGGGTCAATTCGCCCCAGCGACCCCGCACCTGCGGCCTGCGCAACGCGGTGACCAGGTTCGCCGTCTCCTGCTGGAGTTGGTGTTGCCCCGAGGCCAAGGTCTTCAACTGCTCGGTCAGCCCCACATACGAATCCTGGCGGGCCTTCTCGATGCCGCTGACGTGTTCCTCGAAACGCTTCAACGAGTCCGTGAGCGGCGCGACCAATCCCTGTATGGCTTCCTGGCGCTTGCCGAGGTCGCCCCGCGCCTCCGCAAGCACCTTGTCGAAGGTCTCCTTCGCCCGTTCGAGGAACGCACTCGCATTCGCGTGCAGGGTGTCGCCCGCGAGCGCCTTGAACGTTTCGCTCAGCTTGGTTCTTGCGTCGTCAAGCAGTTTCCGTTCTTCCAGAAGACGTTGCTCCAACTCCTTGAGCTGCGTCTCCGCGCGGACACGCGCCCCGTGCTCCGCGGCAAGCGTGGCGCGCAGTTTCTCCGTCTCCTCGCCCGCCCTCTGACACCGGTCACGCAGTTCCGCCGCCGTTCCCTCGATCGCCGCGGCGCGTCCCTCCGCCAGCCCGGCGCGCCGTTCTGCTTCGGCCATGCCGCCGGCGGCAGCCCGCCGCGCGCGGTCCGTCGCAACCGCCCACGCCAGCACCCCGCCCACCACCAGCCCCGCCGCCGCACATAACGCGTAAGTCATCTTGTCCGCCTCTCTTCTTGTTACCACTAATCACACGAATCTAACGAATAAGACCTGCGTGTCCTGGGTTTTCCTCTTCATTCGCGTAATTCGTGTCATTCGTGGTCAAATGGTCTTGTCGGCAGCATGATATAATCGCTCGGGCAACGAGGCAACTTATGACCGGTACGAGATACCCGTTTCGTCGTTACGAACGAAAGCCCTTCGACCGCGCGCGCTGCACCGAATGCGGCGACTGTCTCGCGCAGTGCCCGGTCTTGCGCATGCCGGAGCCGGAAGCCCGTGCGAGCGTGGCGGCTCTCCTCCGAACGTTCGAGGATGACACGCGGGCGGACGCGCGCGCGGAGCGCGTGTTGTGCGACTGCACGAGTTGTCTCGCCTGCAACCTCGTCTGCCCCGAGGATTGCCGGCCCGCCAACGGGATTCTGGACGTCTGGCATCGCCGGTACCGTCGCGAGGGATTGCCGGTGTGCGCGAGGTATTTCCTCCCCCACAGCAGGCCGAATTTCCGCACCCATGCCATTGCGCGCTTTGCCGACGACGAGCGCGCGGCCATTGAAGACTGGCAGCGGCTCGATCCCGTCGACGAAATCTTTTACCCCGGCTGCAACGTCATCGCGAGTCCGTATCTCACGTTCTCGAGACTGTTCGAGGGCATCATAATCCGCGGCGGTCTCGAATATTGCTGCGGCGAAATGTATTTCCGCATGGGACTGTACGATCAGGTCGAACAGGTCGCGCGCAAACTCACGGAGTACTTCCGGAAACTCGGGGTGAAGCGCGTGTATGGCTCCTGCACCGCGTGCCTGAACGTGCTGTCCAATATTCTGCCCCAATTCGGCGCGGATTTCGGGGGCATCGAGTTCGTGTCGTCCGTCAAGCGGCTCCACGACCAACTTGCCTCGGGAGCGTTACCGATAACGCACCCCCTTGATCAGACGACCGTGACCGTGCAGGACCCCTGCCACGCGAAGGTCTACGAGGAGGAGTACTACGAGTGGCCGCGTCGCATCCTCGAAATGATCGGGTGCAGGATCGTCGAGGCGCCCCAGAACCGGCAGACCGCCCTGTGCTGCGGCATCGGGTCCGGCTTCTCGCACGGCGCGGCGTATGGCAAGCGGGACATTATCGTCGGGCAGCGCGCGTGCGCGGCGAACCTGCGCGCCGCGAGCGCGCAACGCATCGCCGTGTATTGCAGCGGCTGCCTCCAGACCCAGTCCACGGCGAAGTACGTGTCTTGGACGCGCGAGCCGGTCTATCACCTCATCGAATTGGTCCAGGAGGCTACCGGCGAAACGCCCGCGCGGCGACACCGGAAGCTGGCCTTTGATCTGCTGAGCGGCACGCTCTTCCGGCAGGAAGTCGGCAAAGAGCGCTTCTTCGTGCCGCCCATCGCGTAGAATGGGCGAATCGGCAACAAGTACGAGGACGAGTATGAGCATCGGGCCCTGCGATGGCGCTGAAACCGTTTAGACTGACGAAGACGTTCGTGCGGGAACGCTGCGATTTCTGCGGCGAGTGTTTCGCGCGGTGTCCCGTGCTCGAATATCCGCTCGACCGAGCGAAGGCGGAGTTCCAGGTGCTTGTCGATACGGGCGACGCGCCGGCGCTCGCGCGGTGTACGGGCTGCATGGCCTGCAACACGTTCTGCCCGACGGACGCCAACCCGCACACGCTGATCGTCTCGCGATGGGACGCGCGCTACCAGCAGCAGGGGCTTCCGGCGCGCGCCGCGCTTGTGCTGCCCTATCAATCCAACAACCTGCACGCGGAGGCCGTGGCGCGTCTGCCCGAGGACGAGCGGGCGTTGGTCCACGCATGGGAAGCCAACTGGCGACGGCCGCCCGAGTCGGACACGATGCTTTACGCGGGCTGCAACATGATCCTGCAGCCGTTCCTGCTCGACTCGGTGCTGTTCCGCGGTGTCCCCATTTTTGGCGCGCTCGACCTGTGTTGCGGCGAGCCGCTCTACCGCATGGGCTGCTGGGACGCTGAGCGGGTCGTGGCGGAGCGGCTGCGCGACGAGTTTGCGCGGATGGGACTCAAGCGGCTGTTGGTCCCTTGTCTAGCGGGGTATCACCTGTTCCGCCAGGTGTACCCGGACGTTTTCGACGTGCGGCTGGATTGCGAGGTCGTGTCGCTTTACAAGTGGCTCGACGACCGCATCGCCACGGGCCAAATTCCGGTCGCGCTGCTGAACAAGCGCGCCGTCATCCATGACAACTGCTGGCCGAAGGCGTCCGGCGACGCCTGCTTCGACGGCGTGCGCCGCCTGCTCGAACGGATCGGCGTCGAGGTCGTCGAGCCCGCGCATTCCCGCGAGTCCGCGCTGTGCTGCGGCATGTGCGCCGGCGCGGCGCGTCACAGCTTGCGCGATACGCTCCGGTCCGCGCACGAGCGGCTGCGCGAACTGCGCGACGCGGGCGCGGACTTCGCCGTGGACTACTGCGGCGGCTGCTCGTGGCTGTTCAGCCTGGCGGGACAACTCAGTTTTTCGCTGCGCGACGTGCCGCTGTATCACTTGATCGAATTGGTGCAGACGGCGGCGGGCGAGACGCCCAAACACCGCACGGAAACCCGCACGCGCGACGTGATTCGGACCATGGCGGGCAGACTCGTCCGCGCTTACCTGACTCCGGGCCGTTTCTGGATTCGCGACATCGCGGGCCGCCCTGTCCCCGAGTCCCAGCACACAGAATAGTAATTACGCCTCGTGCCAAGTGCGTCCCGCCCACGATACAAGAGCATGGGCAGGATGCCCATGCCACGTCAGCGCGACGTGACCAACTTCTCCGGCACGGCCGAGTCGAGGCGCACCAGCATGGGCTGGAGCGATTCGAGCAACATCGGGAAGCGGACGCGTCGCCCGCCGATGAGGTCCGTGCCGGTGTGCCGCGGGCCGGAGAGATAGCAGAGGATCGGCTCGGGCCGCATGTTGACCACAAACAGGTAATAGTCGTCCCGCCACAGCGCCATGCGTGTCTTGACACCCTCGAGCGGATAGCCGTGCCCGTTTACCGGGCGGCTGATCTCGTCGAGCGTGCCCAGCACAATCGCCGCGTCCATCGCGTGCAGGTATTCGGTCGGCAGGTTCATGCCCCGAACAAGCACCGTCTTGGACGTGTTGCGGATCACGTCCTGTCGCGAGTGCCCGCGTTCGTTGTACGGGATGGGCTTGCCCACGCGCGCCACCGTCCCGCCGTCCTCGACGTAATCCTGAATGACCTCGAAAGCGTCATTCCGAAGCGACGGCGTCTCGGGAATCACCAGCACCTTGAGCCGATCGAGGTCCCCCGAGACGCACTGGTTCTCGGTGATGTAGCGCACGGCGTATCCCGAGAAGGAACAGCCCTCAAAGGCAAACCGTGCCGAGAGCAGGTACGGGTCGCCGTCGTCAAAGACCTTTGCCGAATCACTCCACAGAATGCTAACATCCGCCGGGGCCCGCTGTATGGCGTGCACCACTGGCGCGAGCCGGGTGATGTCCAACGCGGCGGCGGCAAAGGCCTCGAAAGTCTCCGGCCGCTCGAAAACCGGGCTGTCCTCCGGCAACGCCATGGCGCTCAACCCCGAGACCACGGCGTCCCACACCGCGGTATACACGAAGCCGTACGCGTACTCGGGCGACAGGTCCGCATCCACCTTGATGTTGTTCTCCGCGCAAACCACCGGCTTATCCGGCTCCATCGAGCGCATGACGGTGCAAAACGCCGACTGGTCCGGGTACCGGTAGGCATAAAGGTCACTGTCCGGATTCAACTGGGTGGTGCAGCCGGTAAGGTCCATCATTCCCGCGATGGCCTCCCGGTCCAGCCCGTCCCGCGACTCGCCAAGCGTGAATACGGTGTCCGGCAGCGTAACCATGAGCGGCGCGGCGGGGGCCAGCCGCTTGACGCGGTCGCGCAGTTCCTCGAAGAACCGCACGGCAAGGCCGCGATGAAACGCCTGCCAGTCCCATTGATACGCCCGTTTCTCCCGGTAGTCGAAATGACCCTCCGGCGTGTCGCCAATCAGAATCTCGTCATAGTCCGCCAGATGGGCACGCCAGGATTGGTTCAGGCTGTGTCGGTCCTCGTAAAGTGTTTTGACGTGCTCGACAAACTGGGCGCGCACCGATTCGTCTTCGAGTCGGAATCGCGGCGCGTGCGCCAGGCTTAACATACTGACGGCGGCCTCGCGTGCCAGGACGGGGGCCACGGCCTCGATATGCTTCCCGAAACGTTCCGCCACACGCGGGTGGGCGATATCCACCACTCCCGCGGCGGCAATTTCGGGATGGGCGTCCATCAGGTCGGGACCGGGGCGGTGCGGCGCCAATTGGGCCAGCAGCGTGACGGCATCCTGCCGCGCTGCCGCAAACAGCCCTTCAAACGCCGATTGCCAAGGCCGCGCCTGCCCGGCGGCGTCCAATGTATCATCGGGAGCGATTTCGAAGACCGCGAAATTCAGTCCGAGGTCGCGTAGCATGCGCACCCTATCCGCGTCGGGCTTGCGTAGCGCCACGCCGAAGAGAAACACGGGCTGGTCCCCGACGAAGAACCCGCCGTCCCGCACTTGAAGTCCTTCCAGACCCGGACGAAGCGTTTCGGTGAGCACTTCGGGGGGCGCGCCGAAGGCCAGTTCCGCGCGGACGCTCTCCACCGTCTGTCGCCCATGCGCAAGCTTTGCGTCGAACGCCCGCCAGTCGTGGGCCGCTGCGTCCGCCTTCGCACGCGCAAGAAATGCCTCGACCAGCGTCAGGCGCATTTCCACGTCGGGGAAATGCTCGCCCCGCGCCTCGGCGCGGCGTAGCGACTCCCAAAGTCGAGCCAACTCGCCCGCTATGGATGCTTGTTCCGAGCGTAGCTGGTCCTCCGTCACTTTGCGAAGGCGGGTCTCGAATAGGGCGCTTGGATCATCCCCCGGATAGCGCAACTCGAACACGGCCCTGTAATCGCCGGGCGCAGCCTTGCGCGCGTCCCAAAGGAAGCGACAGGCGTTCGGGCCTTCAAAGAGCGTCATGACTATCTCTTCCCGACCCGCAACCGCGCCCGCCTCGTCGGTCAAGGTCAGGGTCACCCGCGTGTCCGGGTACGTGCCGCGCGCCTCGATGCGACACTCGAATACGGCGGGTTGAGACGCCGGCAAGCCCGCAGCCCCAGGCACATCGAGTGTTGCTCGCGGCGCGGGTGTCGCCGTACCCGGGCCCACCCAGATTTCCTCGAAGCCAACTACGGTGGAGCCGGAGGAAGCGGCATCGGCGGCATCGGCAATCGGCGTATCAGCGCCGACAGAGGACGCGCCGCCCATGGCCGCGGACAAGACCAACGCGAGGCAGAGTAACCGGTGGCGACCCCGTTTCATCGGGAATCCTTTCTCAGGGTTGCAGCGGCGCCCGCCGGGACGCTCGGCATGGAGATTGATTCCAAGGTCAGGTATACCAGACCCCTTTCCCATACGAACCACGAATCCCATTCTAAAGACTATGGCCGATCCGATTCAAAGGGAGAACGGCGGGCAGACTCGCGCCGTTGACGTCGCCGCCTCCGCGGCACGTGGGACGGGTCTAACCACTCCGACTCGTCCGACAGGTTCCGCGGGACCGATAACGCCGCTCAATCGGACGTGTCATATGCCACGATTTCGTGTATAATGGGCCGCGGTGGATGGTGCCTATCCGCCGCGGATTCGAGAAACCTTTTCTCGGACCGCGAGATTCAGAGTGAGGATGGGCAATGGCCACGCTGTGGCTGCGGACTTCGGGTGTCACCGGGAAAGCGGTCGGCGTATCGAGAGACGGCGTGACGTGAATAGTCGATGGTGGTATACGTCCAGTGAGAGGAGGAGAGTAAGCAGTCGCTGCTCGGTATTCGCTTGACAAGCGCCTCCCGCGCACCTAGAATTATCATAGATAGCATTTGTGGGCGGGCGGACTGAACGGGCGGACGTTCAGCTGGCGGAGTTGGGGTTCGGTTACGAAGAGAAGGGACAGAACCAATGCAAGTGAAGGCATGGGTCGCCGCGACCCTGGCAGTCATGATATTGGTATCTCCTGTGCAGGCAGGCACTTACAGGATACCGCCCGAGAAATTGGACGGGCAGAAGGTCTACTGGGGCAATGCGGCGGATTTCAGCAAACCCGGCGAAGTGAACTACGAGGCTGTCATTAAGGCGACGCCCGAGTACGCCGAACTTATCAAGAAGAAGATCGAGCGTGGCACGGCCAAATTCTACTACCTGATAAGCCAGGCCAGTGATCACGCGGTGCGTGTGATCGTCGAGGTGGGACAACAGTCCGACTATGACTTGGTGGTGGCAAAGGGCTACTTGGCTTCTCTGGAAACGCCCATTGAGGCGGACGACCTGACAGACGCCGTGCTTGCGCACCTGAAGAGCCAGAAGTAGTGACCGGAGAAGAATCCGAATTCATGCAGTTTGTGACGAAGCGGCGCGGGTCGGAGACGGCGCGGGTCGGGTTACGCCGGCGCGGCGGCGTCTTCCTGCTGGCGTGTGCGGCCTTGGCGGCGGCGGGATGCAAGACCCCCGGATATTATATAGTGGCCCCCTCCGGCGCCAGTTACACGGACGGCGGCGGTCCCGCCAGCGAAGGAACGGCGGCCAAAGAACTGGACACCGCGCGGCGGCGCTTGGACGCGGGCGAATACTCGAATGTGTTGCCGCGGCTGCATCACGTGGTCTCGCAGTATCCCGAAACACGCGCGGCAATCGACGCGCGGTATTTCCTCGGCGTGACGTACTACCGGATCAGCGGCTTCCCGGATGCGCTGAATTACTTTAACGAATACCTCGAACTGGCGCCCGCCGGCGACTACGCCGCGGCATGCCGCGAGTATGCGCGGCTCGTCGAAGAAGAAATCGGCAAGCGCTACCAAACAGCGGACGAGGCGGCACAGCGGGTGGCCCAGGCAGAAGCGAGAGTGGCGGCCGACCCCGGCGTACTGGCGTATAAGCTGGAATTGGCCGACGGTTACTGGCGCGGCGGGCGGTATTCGGAGGCCGGGGCGGTGTACGAGGAAGTCCTGTCGAAGTGGCCGGAACTTGCGTATGACGCCACCATCCGATCGCGGGTCGAGCGCGGCGCGGACGGGCAACTGGTCATCTTGACTCCCGAGGAGGTGATGCGCCGCGAGGCGGAAAGCACACCGCTGGTGATCTTCAATACCGCGTCGTTCCGGAGCGGGCGGGAGCACTTGTACGCCCGCAGCTACCGCGACATTTTCTACAACGTGAGCGGCCAGGTCGTGAATCGCAGTCAGGACCCGTTACATCAGGTTCAGATTACGGTGACCATCTACGGCTTCGGCGGGCTGGTATATGAAACCCAAACGGTGAGCTTGGGCACGCTGAGTCCGAAGCAAGTACGGGCGTTCAGCGTGCGGTTCTCCAACTTCGACGCCATCGAGAACGTGGTCCGCTACGAGTGCGTGGGCTCGTATGCGCGGTAGGAGCATGATGAAGATATTGCGATATATCGGAGCTGCGGCTTTGTGCCTGTCGCCGTTGCTCGCACCCGTCGCGCAAGAAGAGGCCGCTTCCCCGCCCCCAACGGAGCGCCAGCAGGTGAGCGTCTCGGTCAAGATCATCGAGTATCAGACGACCAAGGGCGTGGACACCGGCCTGAGCGCCTATTTCAAGCAACGTAATGAGGTGAGACCGTATCTGCGCGTCAGCAGCGGTAACGGGAACATCACGAGCGCCGACGTCACATTTCCGGCGAATACGTTTTCCGGCATCACGGTGTTTCTGGACCGCATCGCGACCAACTACGGCGACATCGAGGCGGTGATCCAGGCGCTGGTCCATCAGAACCGCGCCGCCATACTGGCGCAACCCAAGGTCATGGTCCTTGTCGGTCAGGAAGTGCCCACCAAGATCGAGACGACGCAGGACATCCCGTTCGAGGACACGCGGGTCGTGGGGGCCACCGCGGTGCAGGTAACCAGTTTCCGGCCTACGGGTGTGATCCTGAGCGTGAAGGCGCTGGGCATCATCGACGATGACGGGAATCCCGCGACGACGGAAGACACTTTCATTAATCTCGAGATAACGGCCTCGGTGAAGGAAGAAGGTCAGCGCATCACGGTGGCGCTTGACGACTCCCTTGCCAGCACGTCCGGCCCCTTTTCGGGCACTACGAACGCCATCAGCGTGCCCGAGTTCGTTTCCCGTGAGATATCGACCAATGTCTGGGTGCAGCACGGTCAAGTCCTTGTCCTCGGCGGTCTGTATCGCAACACGCACAACAAGAACCTGTCGACACTGCCGTGGCTCACCCAGGGCGAAGACCTCCTGAACGCGACGATTCAGCGGCTTTCCCCGATCGCGGTGCCGCAGGTACCCGTCTCAACCGGGCTGGGCAGCCAATCCACAGAGGATGGCCGGCGCGAACTCGTGTTCTTGCTCAAGGCGGAGCAGTGGCGGCCCGCATACACCGTCGGCGGCGAATTCGGGTTCATGGAAGAGCACCTCGATACGGAGCAGGAGCCCAAAAAAGGATTTCCGCGGGACGTGATCACGGGGATTGTGGAGGGGATCACGGAACTACCCCAGAGTCTAGGCGAGACGATCACCGGTCCCATCCCAAAAGATGACGTGACCTCGAGCTTAGGCGGAGGAGGCAACTGATGCGCGGGTTCTTGGTCCATATGCTGCTCGCGGGCCTCGTGCTGGGCCGGGCCGCCGCCCAGGATCAAGCCCCGCGGGACATTCGACAAGTCCAGATTCAGGTGCTTATCAGCGAGACGAACGAGCGCGGTGTGCGCGACATAGGCGCGAACCTGAACTACACCCGCTTCGTGCGCGGCGAGGAACAGAGTGGATCCCTCCAGCAGGTCGTTACCAACGTCTTCAATCCCACGGGGGATTTTGAGGATGTAACCCTTCCTGTACCGACGCAGAGCCTCTTCAATCCCACCGGGACGACGCCCCCGCTGCGGCCGGATGAAGACAACACCCTCACAAACACGATACAAACCCGCGCGGGCGTCGGCCTGACCGCCAGCGTGATCAGTCCGGGATATGGCACCGTGGAGGCCACCTTCCGCGCTCTGGAACGCAAGCGGGACGTGGACCTGGTATCCAAGCCGGAGGTGCTTGTTGTAAATGGAGGCACGGCGGTGATCAAGGCGGGCGGCCAGGTTCCCTACCAGAATGTTGCGTATGACGCCAAGGGCAACATGCAATTAGGCGTAACATTCCAGGATATCGGCGTCAATCTGTCCATAGTTCCCACGATTCTACCTAACGACACGGTGGAACTGAACCTGCAGCAACTGGATGTGAGCGAGGTGGCGCGCATCGAGAACCTGCGCGGCGTGGATCTGCCCGTGTTCGCGAAGCGTTCACAGACCGGCTTCGTGATCGTGCCGAACGGCCAGACCCTCGTGATCGGCGGCCTGACTACCCGGGTCGTGCGCCGGAGCGAGCGCCGCGTGCCCATCATCGGCGCGGTGCCCATCCTGGGCGTGCCGTTCCGGGCGCGCAAGTCGGAGGCGGATTTCAGTCACTTGCTGATTTTCGTGACGCCGACCATTGTCGACCTGCGCAAGCTGAACGAGAACCAGCACGCCGTTAACGCGCTGCATTTCTGGCGCGAGCGGGGCGGTGAATACGTCAGCAGCGAGTCCATCGAACGCGAGCTGACGACCATGCAGACCGTGCGCTGACCACCGTCACGGCGCGACCGACGCCTCCCCCTCCGTGCTTTCCGCGCCCTCTGCGGGCGCGGGCGTGACCCGCCAGAAGACGCCCGACTGCGGGTTGTCGCCCAAGCTGTTCCAATCGGGCTGCCACCAAAGGTAGGTCCTGGGCGCGAGCAGGTCGCCGTCCACGTCGGTCATGCAGAGGTTGATACGCGCCGTCTGCCACGGGATGCCGGCCTTCTCATCCAGATACGCCGCCGGGATGCCGATCTCCATGGTGTAGCCGTCGGGCGTCATGCTGCACACGGCCTTCGTCCCCTCGGGCAGGTCGCTCGCGCGATACAGTTCCTGCCCGTCACCGGGGCTGAGCGCCACAAGCAGGAACTGCTCGAATTCCTTGCCGCCCGGCGCACTCTGGACCTGGAAGATGTTCCGTCCGTCGATGTAGACGCGCAGGCCGTCCTGCTTCCATGCCTCCCGGCCGGGACTCAACGTCAGCACGTCGTCAATCACTTCAATGCCAATGTAAAGATACGCATCGTCATGCTCGACGGAGAAGCGAAAAGCGCCGTCCTGCGCCCCGGTCCAGAGCGCGTGGTTTCCCGTAATCGCGCCCGGCACGTAACACTGCCAATAAAGCCACTGCCACTCGGCCAGATCGCCGTCGAACATTATCGGTTCGTCGCGCTGCGCGCTTGTCTTCGGCGCGACCACATGCAAGGCGAGGCGTCCGTCAACGGAAGTCGCCGGTCCGCCGTCCGCGGCGACCTCGGCGTTCCACAACACCGGCAGGGGGCGCAGCATGGCGGACGGCATGGGCTGATACAGCGTCAAGGCGACGTCGACGGTCGCCTCGCCGAGCGGTTCAAGCGCTATGTCAAGGCGGCTCGGCTCGGGCCACAAGAGGAGATCCGGGGCGATGTGCGCTTTCACCCGCACGGGCGCGTCCAGCGGGTTCTTGAACTTCAAGGTCGCCGTACCGCCGCTGAAGAATTGGCTGCCAATCGCCAGCGGCTCCTGGGTCACAAATCCACCGTCGCTCAACGCCGCGGCGAAGCCCCGCGTCCTCTCCGTGCGCACCACGTCGCTCGCGATACCATCGAGGAATAGATTGGCGACCCGCGGCCCGTCGTCGGTCATGGTGACCCACGCCAGATGGTCGATCTCGCCGTGGGCGATCCCGCGCAACTGGCTCGAACCGCCGCACGTGCCCAGC
Organism: Candidatus Hydrogenedentota bacterium; assembly: GCA_029556545.1. Lineage (GTDB taxonomy): Bacteria > Hydrogenedentota > Hydrogenedentia > Hydrogenedentales > JAGMZX01 > JAGMZX01. The sequence continues at coordinate 268,812 of JAKQEQ010000193.1, read as the reverse complement.
ACGTAGTGCGCGCGCCCATGCCGCTCGAATTTTGCGTAATCGTGCCAATGTCCCGCGAAGACAGTATAGGGCCGGTCTTGCAGCAGGGCCTCGAAAGCGTCCCAACCCTTCGCTTCAGACAGCGCCCACATCGGCTTGTGCATGAAGACACAGGTCCAGCGCGCGTCCGGGTGTTCCTCGAGCGCTTCCTTGAAATATGCGATCTGAGTGTCGCTAAGGCTGCTCGGCGGCGGGTCTTCCGTACAGAGGCACAGGAACAGGACATTCTCGTGGACGAAGTGGTAGTAGGTACGCCCGAAGCGCGCCCGCCAACGCTCCTCCGATACGAGGCCCGTCTCCTCCTTCCAGTGTATGTCGTGATTCCCGGGAAGATAGAAGAAGCGCATGTCGAGCGCGTTATCCACGGCCGTGGCCACCTCGTCCCATTCCTGGTCAATAGTCGGCCCGTCATGCTCGTACCCTTCGATGAAATCGCCGACCGACATTACAAAGCACGGACGAAGGAAATTCGCCTTCTCGAGGGCGGCCTCGAAGACACCCTCGCGATGCCCGCCGGTACGATCGCCCACGATGGCAAAGTGGAACTGTCCCGGCGTTTCGAGAAACGGCTTTTCCGTCCAGGGATTCGGTTGCGCCGCGGCCAACGCAGAGAGGAGAACCAGCGACACAGCCTTGCTCAACGTAGCGTGCATCATTCGCTCCTTGTACTTGTCGCCTTATGCCAGAAGCAACGTCTTCCAGCTTATGCGCCATATATGACCTATATGACCTATAGGTCCCATGAACACGGTCCGCACACCGCGCGCCTTTCCTCGGCGTAAACCGGATTCACTTGATCCGCACGGCCTCGTTGCCCGCCACGCGCAGCGTCTGACCGTCCCACGTGGCTGTGAGCGTGCGGCCCGCGGCGGTCGCGGTGATTACGCCGTTGTCGAGCGTGTAGGACGCGGTGAGTCCCTCGATCGTCAGGTCGGCCACCATGCCGCCCTTCGCGAAGACCTTCTGCTCGTCCAGGAATGAGATTTGAAGGTCTCCCACGCTCCACGACGTCCCTAGCAGCGCCGCGTGCAGCGCGGCCGCATCCATCGGCGGAACAACCTCCGTCTCCCGCGGTACAGCCGCGTCCGAGGCCGGTTTCACGTTGCTCTCCTCCGGCACGGTCGCTGCCGGTCTCGCAACTGGCGGGCCTTCTTGCGGTATGGCCACCGACGGTTGTGTAACCGGCCGGGCATCTTGAGGCACAGTCGCGCTCGGCGGGAGCTCACCGCCGCAACCTGACAGCACGATGCCCGCCAGCAGGGCTGCAAGCACGGTTTTTCTTGCTATCATGTGTATCTCCCAATGTTGACCGATGTTATGCGTCTTGCGCCCACAGCATACGCGATCCGCACCATCGAGGAACAACCTGCACGGCTCTCGGCGTAGTTTGTAGTGCGGGCCTCAGCCCGCATCGTACAGCACAAGCCGCTAGAACCCATGGGGGTCCACGTCCACCTTGAGCTGCACGCGGCGGCTGTCCGCCGCCTCGGCGAAGGCATCGGCTACGGCGCGGGTCAATCGGTTCAGTTGCTTCGCATGCCCACACAGCAACGCCAGATTCCATCGGTATTTCTTTTTCACCCGTCGGATCATCGCCTGTGCTGGGCCGATAATGCCCACATTGCCGCCGAGCGCGTCGCGTTGTTCGCGCGCGATGCGGCGCAGCAGCACGGCGTGCCGCTCCGCGAGCTGCGGGTCCTCGGATTCGAGAAGGAAATTGGCCATGCGCCGATACGGCGGGTAGCCGGCGCCGCGACGATAGGCCAGTTCGCTCCGGTAAAACGCCTCGTAATCATGTTGCAGCGCGGCCTGCACCGCGTAGTGCTTGGGCCGGTACGTCTGCAGGTAGACCTGCCCCGGGCGGTCACCGCGCCCGGCGCGCCCGGCCACCTGTGTAAGCAACTGAAACGTGTTTTCGGCGGCGCGGAAATCGGGCAACGCGAGTCCGGTGTCCGCGTTGATCACGCCGACGAGCGTGACGCCGGGGTAGTCGTGGCCCTTCGCGAGCATCTGCGTGCCGACGAGCAAGTCTATCTCCCCGTTGGCGAAGCGGCCGAGAATCTTCGCGTGGCCGCCTTTGCCCGCCGTCGTGTCCGCGTCCATGCGCTCGATGCGCGCACCGGCGAACGCGCGCAGGAGGTAGTCCTCGACCTTTTGCGTGCCCGTGCCAAGATAGATCAGCGGGTTGAAATGGCAGGCTTCGCACACCGCCGGCTTGGGCCGCGCCGCGTTGCAGTAATGGCAGCGCAGGTTGCCGCTATGCTGGTGATAGGTGAGGCTGACCTGACAGTCGCGGCACGACGCGACCCAACCGCACATCGGGCACAACACGAAAGGGGCGAACCCGCGCCGGTTCAACAACAGGATCACCTGTTCCTTGTCGGCAAGCCGCTGATTTACGGCGTCTTCGAGACTGCGAGACAGAATGACCTGTCCGCCCATCTCGACAATCTCGATGCGCATATCGATAAGCCGCACCTCGGGCAGCGCGGCCTGCGTCGCGCGGCGGCGCAACTCGAGACGCGTGAACTTGCCCCGCTCGCTGTTGTAGCCGGACTCGATGGACGGCGTGGCCGAGCCGAGCACGCACACGGCCCCGGCGGCGCGCGCCCGCATGATGGCCACGTCGCGCGCGTGGTAGCGGGGCGCGTCGTTCTGCTTGTACGAACCGTCGTGCTCCTCGTCCACGATGATCAGGCCGACATCGCTCAGCGGCGCGAAAACCGCCGAGCGCGCGCCCACGACGATGCGCACTTCGCCGCGCCGCGCGCGACGCCATTCGTCGTAGCGTTCGCCCGCGCCCAGACCGCTGTGGAGCACGGCGATGTCCTCGCGGAACCGCGCGACGAATCGCCCGACGGTCTGCGGCGTCAACGAGATTTCCGGCACCAGCATGATCGCCTGGCGGCCCATCGCAAGCACGTGCTCGATGGCCTGTAAATACACCTCGGTCTTGCCGGAACCGGTGACGCCCTTCAGGAGAAACGTCTGGAATCGGCGGGCCGTCGCGGCACCCACGACCGCGTCAAGCGCCGCCTGCTGTTCGTCGTTCAAGGTGTGCTTGAGCGCCGCGCCGGCGTCGTTATGCAATTCCGGGGCGCGGTAGAGTTCGCGCTCGAAGCGCGCGATCAGGCCCTTCTTCTCCAGTTCGCGCAGGACCGTCGCATTCACGCCATGTTTTTCGTACAGCGTCGTGGCCGCACGCTCCGGCGCGCCGTGCAACAGGTCGAGATAAACTGCCGCCTGTCTGGGCGCGCGTCGCATCATGGTTTCGAGCGCCTCGCCCTCGAGCACGTTCTCTTCGACAAGCCGCGCGTAAGTCTCGGTACGAATCGAGACGCCCGCGCGCAGAAGCGGTTCCGCGATGATCACGCCGCGCTGGACCAGCGCGCGCAGCGTCCCGCGCAACGCTTCGTGTTCCGCGACGTGCGCGAGCTGCCGCTCGGTAAGCGGGCCGCGCCGGTACAACTCCGCGACAACATGTTGCTGCCGCTCCGTGAAGCGTCCGTCGCTGAGCCGCTCCGCTACGAGGCGGTAACGCATCGTGGTGGACGCGGCAACGCCGGGCGGCGCCGCACTGCGCAGCGCCTCGCCCCACGAGCAGCAATAGTAGTCGGCGATCCAGCGGCAGAGATCGAGCATGGGCGGATCGAACACCGGATCTTCGTCGGGCAAGTCGACGATGTGGCGGACCTTCTCGATCTCCGTCGTTTCGCGCAAGGCGACGATGTAGCCCGTCTCGACACGGCGCTGCACCGGCACGAGCGCGCGCATACCCGCGCACACCCGCGCCTGAAGGCTCTCGGGCACCGCGTAGGTGAACGGGCGGTCCACCGGCACGGGCAGCGCCACGTCCGCGAATCTCGCGTGGGTCATGAGGTCTTGGTCCGTTCGAGTACGAGTACGAGTATGATTGGGGGCAGTATAGGAACGCTCGTGGCCGGGAAGCAATGGGGCGCGCCGCGCGTGAGAGCAACATACGTCTTATGGGACTGATAGGTCTCATAGGACGCATCGGACCCATATGTCCCATAGGCTCCCTATGCGGCGCAAGAAGGCTGCGTGGCGCTCGGCCCGGTGCTGAAGACCGCTCCTTGCCTCCGGTGTATTGCCTCACCGCGTTCGGATCAGGCACTATCGGTGTTTGAAAGGAGCGCCCATCGTGCATGAACCGTCCACTCCCGCAAAGCCGCGGCTCGCCGCCGCGGCGCTACTGGTGCGTGAGCGGGATGGGCTTGAGGTGTTGCTTGCCAGGCGCAACAAGAAGCTGCGTTTCATGGGCGGGCATCACGTCTTCCCCGGCGGCTCGATCCACAAGGACGACGACCCGGCCTACGTCCGCAACGCGCCGGGTGAGGATACGGCGCGCGCCGTGTTCGCGGCAGTGCGCGAGGTGTTCGAGGAAACGGGCCTGCTCTGCGCCCGCGGCGAGACGCCTCCCGTCGACGCGCTGCGGCAGGCGCGGCGCGACCTTATCGCCGATTCGGTCGGCTTTGCGGCGCTGCTGGACCGCTTCGGCATGCGCATTGACGCAGCGGACTTCGCGCCGGCGGGGCGCTGGCTTACCCCGGCATGGTCGCCCATCCGTTTTCAGACGCGCTACTTCCTGCACCGATATGACGGCCCCCTCGAGGAGGAGGTGGCCGCGCCGGACGGCGAGATCGTGGGGCTGGACTGGCTGACGCCCGGCGAGGCGCGGCGTCGCTGGCACGCGGGAGAACTGCGGCTCTCGACGCCGGTGGCGTTCGTGCTGCGGTACTTGGCGAGACTGCCGTTGCGCGAGGCGCTGCCGCTGCTGGCCGAAACCCCCGGTCAGTTGGACCACGTGCCCAACCTGTTCGAGATGCGGCGCGGCGTGCATATCATCCCGTTGCGATCGCGCACGCTGCCGCCGAACACGCACACGAATTGCGTCGTTATCGGCGAGGAGGAACTGCTGATTATCGATCCCGGCGCGGCGGACGAGGAGGAGCAGGCGCATCTGCGGCGGCACATCGAGGCGATGCGGGCGCTGGGCGGGCGGGTGCGCGCGATCCTGCTCACCCACGGCCACGGGGACCACTGCGCCGCCGCGCCGTTCCTGAGCCGCGCCTTCGACGCGCCGATTCTCGCGCATGCGTCGATCGCGAACGAGGTGGACTTCCCGATGTCGCAGTCCTTGGACGACGGCGACGTTATCGAGGCTGACGGTGAGGGCCGTTGGCGCGTGCGCTGCATCCTCACGCCGGGCCACGACCCCGGCCACCTGTGCTTCCTCGAAGAGACAACGGGCGCGCTCGTCGTGGGCGACATGATCGCGAATCCCGGGCCGGTGCTGATTTCGCGTAAGGAGGGCGGCGACATGAGCGTCTACCTCGAACAGTTGGAGCGGCTGCGAAACATCCCGTTCCAACTGCTCATCCCCGCGCACGGGATGCCCCTCTGGGGAGATCACGGGAAAGACGCCGTCAGCGCGCTTATCGCGCATCGCCTTGACCGCGAGCGAAAGATACAGGCCGCGCTCGACGCGGGGGCACGCAGCTATGACGCCCTCCTCGAGCGCGCCTACGACGCCACGCCGCGAGAACTCTGGGGCATGGCGCGCGAACAGATCGCGTCACACCTGCACCGTCTCGGCGTTACCCTCGACGACCTGGAATAGATGGCCTCTTTACTCGCGCCTCTGCCGCCGCGCCGCATACGCTCCGAGCAGCCCGAGCGCCGCGCCCAAGGCGCCCAGCGCCGCGAGACCCGCCGCCGGCACGAAGTTGGCCACGGTCACAAACGCCGCGTACTCCTCGTCTGCCTTCATGCCGCTGTCATAAACGCAGCGGTACACACCCGAGTCCGCGGTGGTGAGTTGCAGGATGCGCAACGTGCGTTCAGTCACGCCGGCAATACGTTCATCCTCCTCGATCGGCACGCCGTTCCGCGTCCAGAGGTAGGTCGCGTCCGGCGCAACGGGGCATGGCACGGAGAGGCACAAATCGTCGCCGACCTCGTATAGCCCACTGTACGACCGATAGCAGTCCGCCACGTTCTGGCAATCATCGCCGACCGACGGCGTCTCGCCTTCGCCTTCGCCTTCCCCTTCGCCACCTTCGGGAGACTCGCCTTCTCCTTCGCCGGTCGAACCGCCGGGGCCGGTCTCGCCTTCGCCCTCGCCTTCGCCGCCCTCGGGGGATTCGCCTTCACCCTCGCCTTCGCCTTCACCCTCGCCGCCTCCGATCGGTCCGTCGATATCGCCTCCGTCCTCGCCTTCCCCTTCTCCTTCGCCCTCTCCTTCGCCTTCCGCCGCGACTTCGCCAAAGGACCCGTTCAGAGCGCTAATTTCTATGTGACGGTCATTCAGTTCGGTGTGTGCGCCGAGGCGCAGGCGGCCGCCGGTCGCGCCTTCCGCGACGCCAAACGTCAGCATGGCCAAGTCGCCGCCGCCAATAAGGCCCTGTGCGCCCGCGCCCGCCAAGACCACACGGCCCGGCCGGGCGTTCACCGTAAACTTGCCCAAGGCGCGTCCCACGCCGCCGGGCTCGATATTCTTCAGGATCAACTGACTCGTGGGATACGTAACCTCAAGACGGAGGCTGGTCACGCCGTCCGCAACGTCTATTAGGACCGGCACGATCAGATCGCCGCCGTCCTCCGGCAGGGGCAGTCCGTCCGGAATGGATATTTCCCGCCTCGGTCCGGCCGCTTTCGCCATTTTTCCGGGCCCCTGCATATCGCAGTTCGCGTCTGCCGGGAAGCAACTGATGATTCCGGCGAAATACTTCAGGATTTCGGAGGCATCCTGACCGCCGAGAACGCCGTCGCCATTCACGTCCGCTCCGGGCGGGAACGCCGGTGCGTCATAGAAGGCGTTGTCCGGGCAACTCTGAAGCCGCGTCACCAGCCCCGCGTACCACTGAAGCACGAGGGCGGCGTCCTGGCCGCCCGGCGACCCGTTGCACGCGATCACCTGCTCCGTGCCGGCGATGACGCCCGCGAGGTCGCCCCAATCGAATCCTTCTTCCCCGGTCTCGCTTATCGTTGTGAAGGTCCACTGCGGCCCGAGGGTGGTCCCGACGGTATTGCGCGACAGCACCTGCCAGTTGTAGGTCGTCGCGTAGGCCAGCGGCTGCGGGAACACGTAGCCTGCAGTGAGCAAGCCGGACGCCAGCGGCGTGCTCGGCGTCGGATCGCTCGCCTTCCAGAAATAGAGATCATAGCCCGTTACGCCCGCGTCGCTGCGCCAGGACAAGGCCGTCGTGACGGGGACCCGCGCGGCGCCGTCCAACGGATTCGGCGCGCCGGGGACCGGCGGCGCCTCGACGATGATGCCTTGCACCATCAGGTCGACGCGCTCGACGGCGCCGCGGTCGGCGCTGGAGAGCGACACCACCTGCGGCCCGAGGACCGCTGCGGCGACGCTCTGCACCGTGGCGCCGCGCGTGTAGTCCACGGATTCCGCCGCAAGTTGCATCGTGTTTGCCGACGCGGGAAAGCCGGCGACCGGCTGCTCGGCGGGTATCTCGAGGATATACGAGTACGGCCCGCCGTCCGCGAACACGACTTGGAGTTGGGTGGACTGTCGCACGGGCGTACCGCCGAGCGGCGGCGTGTAGGTCCACGTCAGCGCGCCAGTGGTGACGAGGTCGCCGTTGTCGTTCGTCACCCGACCGTAGAGGGTGATGCCCGGCTCGGGGATGCCCGCGTGCGCCGCGCCAAGCGCGGTCGCTACACACAGGGCCGCAAGCACGACACATGACCGCGCGCGTTGGTTCCGCGCCTGCCGTTGGCTAAGAGTTCCCATCGTATTCATGGTCTCGCTCCTCGATTGGGGCACGTTCGCAGCACATGCTGCAGGGCGCCTGTTACGGCAGCCTGAAGGCCGCGCTACGAGCTCTACGCGATCTGTCCCCGTCTTCCAAGAGATTTGCGTCATATCCATCACAAGCACACCTCATTAATTTTCCGTCGTATCCGGTCGCGAGCGGTGCTCGCCGATAAGCTTCTGTCGTTCCTTTACGCTATCGGACGCCTTGCCGGCGCGCGAATCGACTGATACGCTGTCCTTCACATCGTTCGTGACGGCGTCGCGGTCCAGAGCCGCCCGCGTAGCTTGCGTCTTCTGGAGCAGTTCTTCGAGCACGTTGTTGAACTTGCCGCGGTTCTTCTCGATTTCCTGCTTCTCAAGCGTTTCGGCGCGCAGGGGCAGCCCAAGCTTCGTACGTATCTTGTCCACCCACTTACCGATACGCTCGTTGGCTGCCGCGTCGATCGCGTCGGCGATATCCTTCTCCGACACGACGTCGTACACGCTGTGGACCACCTTGCCCTTCCGCTTAATCTGCATGATGTCGGGATTCAGCCCGAGCTTCTTGTGCGCGTCGTTGAACTTCAGGTACAAGCCCGGGTCCTTGTCCTCCTGGGCCATGCCGTACATCGTCTTCTTGAACGAGGTCAGGAAAGAGCCCATGCGCCCGGGCCGGTCGGACGCCTTCTCGAAATCGATGCTCGGCAGCCAACCCAGCCAGCTCGGGCGCGGAATCTTCTTCTTTTCCTCGGGGATGTTTCCGTCGGGGTCGACATAAGTCACCGGATTATTCCGGCTGTACGAATAGGAATGCAGCATTTGCGGGTCGAGGAGCGCGTCGCGCGGCCATTCGCCGGTCAAGGGGTCCACGCTGAGGAAACGGCCCAGCCGCCCCGCCAGATAGCGCATCTCGAAGTACTGCAATCCCGACTCCGTGTCCCGCTCCTTTTGCAGAAACTGGTACACGCTCGGCAGCGTGCGGGCCGCGCCCTCCGTCTCGTAGTCGTTGCGCACCTCGCCAAACGGGTAATACGCTGTCTCGAACAAGACCGCCCCCGCGCCGTCCGTGACGACCGCCGTCGAACCGATGTGATCGGCGTGGTAGTACTGAATGGCCGCGCGCGGCGTTGGCGGCTGCACCGTGACCGGCTCGCGCGTGCGCAAGAAGAGAGCCTGTCCCGGCGCGACCAGCGCGGGTGCTTCAACGCCGCCGATATCGCCCGCGTCGCCGACTTGCAGCGTGATCCAACGCTGGGTCGCCGCGTCGTACAGGCGGCACAAGACCGTGTTCCCGGGCAACAGGTCCGCGAAGGAAACCGCATCCGCGCCGGGCGCCGTGATGAAGCCGCCCTCCGCTGGAATCGACTGCGCGGCCCCGGTGACATAGGCGCCCCGCACTTCGAACGTGGCCGCCACCGTCACTTTAAGCCAGAAGACGGCGCCGGCCGGCAGCGCGTCACCGGCGTTCACGCGTCTGTACCTCGATGTGACGGCGTCCCACCGGAAGCAGCCCTCGATGTTCGCGTCCACGCCGACGCCAAGTTGCGCCACGGCGTCCGCCGCATCGACCGGCATGCCCAGCAGATTCCAGCCCGGGAACAGTCGATACTGCTGGATGCGTTCCTCCGCGGGCTCGAGCGTGCCCGTGACACGCGCTATCCGCGCTTTGTCGTACCAGACGTATTTCACGGGGCGTCCGTCGTCCCGCAACTCGTAGTACTTGCTGACGTATACGGCGGAACTCGACGGCGTCCCCGGAAACGCGGTCTCTCCAGCAGGCCGCCGCCACACGCGCTTCGTGATGCGCCGACTCGTGTAGTCATAGGTGTATTCGGCGCGCGTCGCGGACCCGTCCGCCTCCGCGCGTTCGACGGCGACCAGTCGGTCCTTGAAATCCCAAGTCATTCGGAGGCCGTCCGCGCGCGTCACGTTGCCGTTCGCGTCGTAAGTGTAGCGCGCACCGCCCCCCGCGCCAGTCAGCGCGTGCGGGCCGGGCACGTCGGGTGCGTACCCGACGCGATTGCTGGCACCGAGGGTTCCGCCGTAGTGCATGGCGTCGAGGTGCGTCACCGACCGACCGCTCTCGAAATGCTCGATGTTCGAGGTCTGCTCCAGCATGTTGCCGATCCGATCGTAGCGATAGGCGATATGCCGGTCCACGGCGTCGGTCTGTCCCGGCGTGGCCCGCGAGAAACTCGCGCGCGTCAGCCGGTACAAGTCGTCGTAGGTGAACGTTTGTGTGTTGCGGCGCGCGTCGCCTTGGGGAACGAGCGTGGCGGCGCGGCGGTCTTCGATGCGTACGACGTTGGCGAGACCGTCGAACGTGTATTGGAAGTCAACCAACGACTCGGCGGGGGCGTTCTCGCGGAACGTCCGCAGTCCCGTCATGCGGCCCCGGGGATCGAAGCGGTAATCCGTGCGCGCGCCGTCGCCGAACGACATCGCGGCGGGTTTGCCGGCGGGCGTCTGCTCGGTGTCCCGCAGCACGTAAGGCACACCATCCAGATTGACGAGGCCGCCGCCGGTGATCCGTTCGAGGGTCGTTCGCCGCCCGTAGTCGTGGGCGAGCCGGTCGCCGTCGGGATAAGTCAGCGACGTGAGCCGGTCCATGGCGTCGTGTTCCAGCCGCTGGGTATACGAGACGAGCGTCCCGGTCACGGGGTCGGGCACCCGCTTTACGGACCACGCGATGCGGCCCCGCGCGTCATACGAGAAATGCTCTTCGCCTGCCAGATCGATGACGGCGACCAGTTTGCCGGCGGTGTTCTCGGGCGTGGCGGTCTCGCCGCCGCCCAGTTCGACCGGGCCGAGCGGCGCGTCATACACGTACCGCACGTCCGGGGAACGATTTGCCGAGAAGGGCAGGCCCTCGTCACGATAGTCCTCGGAGAGAATGCGATTGACGCCGTCATAGGTATTCTCGACCACCTGTCGCTTCGCGTCCTCCGTGCGCACGAGGTTCGAGGCGGCGTCGTAGGTAAACCGCGTCTCGCCGCGGTCCGGGTCGTCCATGTACACCATGCGATGCCGCCCGTCATATTGCATGATGCGCACGTTGCCCTGCGCATCCGTGACGCGCGTCAACTGATCGTTCACGTCGTATGCATAATGCGTGGACCAGACCTGCACGCCGGTCGCGGGGGTGCCGTCGTCGTTCAGTTTCGCCAGTTCATCGACTCGCACAAGCCTGCCCAAGCCGTCCTGGCGCGCAATCTTCGGCGTGTCGAAGTGCGGCGAGGCGACGTCGGCGTCGTTCTGATCAAAAGCCTTGCGCACAAGCGGCTCGTATTCTGTGCGCGACACCGCGCCGTCCGGCGCGACCACCTCGGTGCCGCGCAGCGTTGCGTCGTAGGCGTATTCGAGCTTGTGCGCCTGCGCAAGGTTCCGCGCGACCAGCGCGCCGTCCTCGTGAAACAAGCCCTCCCAGCCGGGCGCGCGCACGTCCTCGAAAGCGAGCAGCGCGTCGAGCGTCGCGCCGGAGCTGCGCGTGTAATACGGTTGCATTTGGTATGCGGGGCGCGTCCGCGCGTTGAAGCGCGTCGCGCCGCTCACGGCGACCCGCGGCAATCCGGTCGCGGGGTCGTCCTCCGCCTCCTCCTTGGTCATCAGCGGCCTGCCCAGCCCATCCACAAAGTTGCGCGCGATGTGGAAATAATCCCGTTTCACGCCGGTGCCGGGAACGCGGTCGAGTTTGCGCACCTCGACGAAATTGACCGTGCCCTGCGCATAGGGCAGGCCCGACCCGCCGGGGACCGTCTGCGCCAAGTGGTACGCGTATTCCTCCGTCGGGAATTCCTCGGTATCGCCCGGTTCGACGAGGCGCGTCAAGCGCGCGAACTCGTCGTAGCCGTAGCGCGTCGCCGCGCCGTTCAATTCGGTGAATTGCGTGATCACGCCGTGGATGGTGTCGTATTCGGCGAAGTAAGGCAACGGCGCGGAACCGCCGCCGACGTGCGCGGTCTCACGCACGGGGAACGCATGAAACACCGGGTCATAGGCGACTTCCCGGTAATGGCCGACGTTCGGGTCCGGCGTGCCGCCGGGGGCCGCGGCGAGCGGGTCGAGATTCAACACCACGTTGCCGTAGGCGTCATAGGCGAAGCGGTTCGACAGGATGAAGTCGTTCAGGTCCGCCGGGTTCAACCAGGCTTTCACGAGCGTCTTATTGCCGCGCGTGACCACGCCGAGGTTGTTGCCCGCGAAGGTCGGGTCGTCGTAATAGGTCTCGATGCGCGAGAAGACGTTCCCCGCGAGATCGCGCACTTCCTCGCGCATAACGGTGCGGATGATCCACGCCTCCGCATTGATCGCATACTCCGTTACCTTGACGCGCTCGTCATCGAACGCCGCGAGGTCATCGCCGACAACCACGCCGTAGTTCGCCTCGCGCGTTACGTTGCCGTAGCGGTCGTACTCGTACTCGACAACCAACTCGCGTGGCTCGCCGCGCCCGCGCTCGATCACCCGCTTCCGCTCCGTCACCGGATGGGCGAAGGTGGAAGGCTGCCCGTTCGTCCCCACGAAGATCACCCGCGCATTCCACGTCGTTTCCGTTTCGTCGAAGACACCGCCGTCCTCGGCCTCGACGGTCGCCCGATACAACGTACCCTTGAGGCTCAAGTCGTCGCGCCCGTTGTGGAAGTAGAAGCGATGAACGGCCGTAGGCGCGCCCACGCCGCCCCGCGTGAATTGTTCGACGTAGCCGAAGCCGCGAAACGTCTTGTTGTAGTCATCGTAGAAACCGTCGTGATACGTGTATTCCGTCACATAGCTGTCGCCAAGCGAATCGGACTCCGTGACCCGCGTCACGACGTCCGTCTTCATCGGCATCGGGCCGGGCCAGGGATTGCCCGCGGCGGCGTCAGTGAGCGCGAAGTAGGTCGAGGGCGTGTATTCGATGGTCGTGATCCGACCGATGCTGTTGTCGATACGGGTCATCAGGTTGATGCTCGGTTCGCAGCCCATAAGGCGCCCGAGATCGACAATCTGCATCTTCGGCTCGACCTCGCGGTCGCAGTAGATCAGGTCCACAGTGCCGTTGCCGTTGATATCGGCCCAGCGCACCGCCGGTTCGACGCCGATGCCCGTCGGCATGTTGTAAATTATGCGGCGCCTGTCAAAGGTGTAGTTGCCGAGATTGATCCAGTACCAGACAACGCCCGGCTCGGCCCGGTCCACCACGAGTTCCGGCAGGCCGTCGCCGGTGAGATCACGCAAATTGGCACGCGGCAGCACGTAGTCATCGAGCGGGCCGTCAGAGAAACTCACCGTGATCATCGGCGCGAACGCGCCCCGCCCAAGCCCCGCCTGGACCTGTACGTTCAACGGACGCAGCCGGACGAGGTCCGGCAACCGGTCTCCGTTGAAGTCCAGGACTTGCACGCCCGTGTCGTCGAAGTTCCAGCCGTTGTCCTGCGGTATGGTGACGGGCCGCGCGAATCGGCCGTCGCCCTGATTGAACCAGATTCGGTAGTCCGCGTTTTCGCCCACCGACACGCTCTGCACGATGTCCGTGTTCTTATCGTTGTCCACGTCGGCCTGGCGCACGTCGAAGCGCTCGAACGGCGACGGGGGCGAGTCCCCGAGGGCGCTGAGCGTGGCACGCACGGCCCAGCCGACATGGCCCGTATTGTGGAAGTAGTACATGTCCTGCTGAATGGACTTGTACACCAGGTCCGAGAGGCCGTCGCCGTCCATGTCCGCGAGGTGCGCGGGCGTCGTGCTCGAGCTCAAGTCGATGCCCCACGCCAACCCGTCCGCCGAAGTCATGTCGATAGGGTTGCTCCACGCGATGGCGCGCCCATCCGGCGTATCGCGCTCGCCCAGGTTCAGGAACGCCTGATGCACGCCCCCGAACTCTTCCGTCTTCAGGACATCGGCGACGCCGTCGCCATTGAGATCGACAAGGTCAACGGTCTTGGTGTCCATAACGTAGGCGGGTTCGTTAATCGCGCCGATGGCCGCGCCGCCCGCGTTAATCTCCGCCGGCGGATTGCAGACGGTGTACTCGAAGCGCGCGGGCGGCAGCGAGGTCTGGCCGTCGGCCCCGATGACGGTCACGCTGCTGATCAGGGACCAGTGGGAGTGCGTCTCGTAGGCAAGGCGGTAGACCCGCGCCAGGTAGTCGGTCACGCCGTCCTGATTGAAGTCGCCGGCGAGGTGCCCCGGGACCGCGGCGCCTTGCGCGCCGAGGACGATCTGCCGCACGCGCATGCCCGTGCGCACGATGTAGCCGAGCGTGCAATCCTCGAACCAGTCGTCGCGCGGCTCATACTCGATGACCGCGAACTGGAACGCGGACCGCGGCGGTGCGCCCGCTCCGTACTCGATTTTCCACAGATATTTCTGGTTCTGGTTGCGGTCCGACGAGAACGTCTTGTAGTAGTACGTGATTACGTTCCCGTTCGTATCCGTCCGTCGTTGCAGGTACCAGCGGCCGACGCGATTCGTCAGCGGGTCGAAGACGCGGCCCTCCTCGGAAGTCCCGAATTCGAGCCGCGCGCCGTTCGCCAGCGTGCACTCCCATCGATCGCCCATGCGGCGATAGCGCCCGAATTGCTCTTCGAAACGGGCAAAATAGTTGCCGCCCGCTTCGGGCGTGAGCAACACGCCGGACTCGTTGACGAATTCGTCTATCTCGTCGCGCTCGTCCACTTCGCCGTCCTGATCGTCATCCAGACCGTTTGGTCCGTCGATGTAGCGCGGCACGCCGCGGAAGGTGCGCCGCTCGATGCTCGGCACGCTCAGCGACCAACCGAACCCGAAGGGGCTATTGCCGCCGCCGCCGCCATACGACAACTTGAGGTCCGGCGCGCCGCCGGGCGCGCCCGGGGGCACGACGACCACGATCCCGTAAGGCGCACCGCCCGTGTTGAGCTGTGGCTCGAAAGCCTGGCCCAGCCCTTCGATGCTGCCCGGTCCCTTCGGCACGTTGATCGTATTCGGGTTCATGCCGCTCTTATCTTGAGCGAACGCGCATGCGGCGCCGACCAGTAACGCCGCCGCCACGGCAGCGCAAACGCGCCGGGCAGACGGCGACGGGCCCGCGCTCACCGAGCGCGGGCGCGCCGCCGGCATATTTCCGCGTTCGTCCCTGTACATCCGTCTCCGTCCATCCCTCGTCCCGCCGTCGGGCCTTCCCTGGTTCTTACTTATTGCCAGAGTAGGCGTATGTCTGGAAGAACAACTTGATATCCGTCACACCGTTGCCGTCGCGCGTGTCGTCGGACAACAGCCGTCCATTGATGAACCGCTGCAGGCCTTCCTGGCGGTCCGATGACAAGGTGCCCGCCGGAATGATCAGCATCCACTCCGTATTCGCGACCGAGCGCCCGATCAGGCGGCTGTCCCGGATAGTCTCATTCGGGTTGAAGTTGCCGCTGTCGTGGTACGCGCGGAACATCGAGTACTTCCGTACCTGGGCGAAGCTGTCCGTGAGCGAATCCACCACGGGAATCCACTCCGACCCGGCGAAATCATTCACGCCGAGCGTGAACGGCACCGGCAGCTTCTGATCGATGATCCGCCACTGACGCAACGTGCGATCCCCGTCGGATGGTGTGCGCAACACATCCGTCCCCACGGGAACGAGGTACACGCGCGGCGTGTTCGACATGCCCGTGCCGAGGTTGTTGTAGTTGCTGAACCACACGCCGACCGAGCGCACCTTCGTGGCGAAGTGCGTCGGGTCGTAGGCGCTGTCGCCGCCGCCCAACGGCTTCCCGAAGAAGTTCAGGCCGAAGCTCACGGTGGTCGGGAACCGGACCACGATGCCGGGCTCCTGCGGCTGCGGATTGTCGAAGACGCGGCAGTACCGCTGGAACTCAGGCAACGCGAGAAGGTTCGGCACCACGCTTCGGCTCAGTTCCTCGCGCCACAGTTCATTGCCGGCGGTGCCCGGAAGAATACGGTAGTGCTCGCGCCGCAGGGAGAACCGGTTCGTCTCCGTCTGCGGGTTGTTGAAGCCAAGCTGGCCCTTGATAACCTCCTCCCAGTTCTGCATCATCCGCGCCATCGGGTCCGCCAAACCGGGGTCGCCCGTCGTGCCCGCCGTCACCGGCAGGCCGTTCTGGATCAGCCCCAGCGAACGCGACCGGACGATGTCCGTGAGGAACCGCTGGCCGGATGCCGTATCGCTGCCAAGCAGGTTCGTCTCATAGTCATAGGCCATCGCGGCAAGGAACACGTAGCGCCCGGCGAGATCGAACTGCGCCCGGTACTTCTGCAGCGCGTCGTTGCGGAAGATACGGAACGCCATGTCGCGGTAGCGGTACTGCGTCACCTGCGACGCGGTCTGCCGCCGGAAACGCAGGAGTTCTTCGAGCAGGCGCTGGCCGCGAGCAAGCGTCGACTTGTACCGGCCCAACTGCTGCATCATCGCTTCCTCCGCCTGCACGATTTCGAAACGCAGTGTTGTCTCGTTGCGCACCTTCTCGTTCAGTTGCGCGAGTGCCTGCTGCAGCTCGTAATCCTGCGTGGCCGTCGTCAGCGTGATCTCGTTCTGCGTTTCGTGTTGCGCGTAGCTCTGCTCCTCTTTCAGTATGTTGATTTCTTCCGCGTCCGCAAGACCGGACAGCACCGCCTCGCTCACTGCGGCAATACCCTTGATCACGCCCCGAATAACGGACGTGTAGTCGCCGCCGACCGCGAGACCCGCCACGAGCATGCGCGGGATGGCCTCGGCCAGGCCGTTCGCCACGCGGGTCACATTGGTGGCAGTCGTGCGATAGGCGAATTGCCGCGTCTTCGCCGACTTCACGTAGCTATGAAGGTCCTGCTTCTCGCGCTGATTCGAAAGCAGAATTTCGATCTTGGTCGCCTGGAGCGCCTTCTGCTGTTCGATGAGCTTGATAGCGTCCTCGATGTCCATCAACAGGCCTTCATATGTGTCAATCGCCTTCTCATAGCGGCTTATCGCCAGCCAGAGTTCCTGGCGCGCCAACTGGATTTCGCCCGGCGCGCGCCGCTCGCCCCAACCCGGCGGCCGGACTTCGCCGAAGCCGTTCGTCGACAGGTGGAACGTCACCGGCTCGAACGCCTTCGTGGGAACGCCGAACTCGTTGATCGTCTCATCGCCCACGTTCGCCTCGCCCACGTTCGTGAACGAAACCAGCGGCAATTCAAAGGTGATCTCCTGGATTTGCCCCGGGTCTTCGCCGAGCAGCGACGTGGGATCGAAATAGCTATAGTGCTTCCAGTCCGGCCCGTCGTAACCCGCGGGGTAACTCCCGCTCGGCCCGATATCGCCGGCATACGGATACCCGAAGATTTCGATGAGTCGGCTATTGAAATCGAACTCCCGGTTCTCCGCGTTGATCTGGAACTGGTTCACGTTGTCCTGCTGCAAACGCAGCCGCTGCGAACTCTCGTTCGCGTGGTTGAAAACTGTGATGGCGTTCATCATCGCCTTCACGGCGCGGTTGTAAATCTGCTCGAAGTGTGTTTCGCCCGCATCGATCCGGCTCGGGTCGATGTCGAACGGCACCACGTTCCTTGCGAGCCCTAGCGGGTTCAGCCCGAGGTCGGCTTGGTCCACCTTCGCCTGGATGTCCTGGAACGCACCCGCGACCTCACGCAACTCGATCACCGTGGTCCGGTCGATCTTGTTGATCGTCGGCTCGGCGTCCACGTCTTCCTGCGGCAGGAGCGCGTTTCCGACGACCCAGTCGAAGTAGGCGCCCTGGCCCGCGCGGCTCGCCCACTCGGAAACACCCCACGCCCGCTCGGGATCGGTGTCCTTGTAGCCCTGCCACTGCCCCTGCGGGTCCGCAGTGTAGTAGTAGCGGTACGTGAGATTGACGATCTCGGCGCCGCAGCGCGCTTTGGCCGCGACGATATTCGCGAACTTCCGTTCGTCGAAGTAATCGACTTGGACCGCCTGCGCGCCGACGTTCACTAACTCGGATCGCGGAATGTACGTGTAGTGCGGGTGCGCGAAGAGGTAGTAGTACGACTTCGCGGCCATGAGGTAGTGGCCCCAGGCGTCGCCGTGACCCTGCGGGTACATGGTGGCCGCGTCGATCTCGTCGGGCGATCCGCCGTTACCCGTGACATCCACGATCCCGTAATTCAGGAAGTACGCCACCTGACCGCCCGTGATGTCATTCGTGAAATTCGGGTAGAAGCGGTTATAAATTGGCGCGGTGGTCACGTTGGGCGGGCGCGTATCGTCGCGTCCGCGCAAGAGCACCAGCTCTTCCTCGAGCAGTGACGCAGTCTGGTTCTGGAAGCAGTGGATTGACGGGGCCGCCTCGCTCGCGAAATCGCCCGAGGACGTGCCGAAGCTGATCGTCGGGTCCGCCGCGTCGCCGTAGGCCTCGTTTGCGAAGAGCATGTACAAGTCGCCGATGCGCCCCGTGACCAGGAGCAACGCGTCGTTCGCGCCCGCGTAGTCAATCGGCGTGGGCGCGTCGATGCTCAGGTCGCGTCCCATGCTCAGGACGGTCTCGTAGGTCTGGATCAACCCGAGCGCATCAAGATCGTCGCAGTTGAGGCTGATGTTGCCCTCGTAGCGCGGCCCCGCCTGCTCGAGCATGCTGACGACCGTGTTCACCTCCTGGTCGTGGAATTGGAAGTACTTGCGCTCGGCGCCGGCGATGTGCCCGCCCGTCGTGCGCTGGCGGAACGGGTCGATCTCACCCAGCACGCGCTTGATCCACCCCGGCGCGAAGGCCCAGTCCGTATAGCCGCTGAGCACGTCACACGGGAACTCCACCGCCTTCTCCGCGCGAGTGGGAACGGAATACTTCACAATAAGCTGCGGCTGGAAGGCCGCCGTGCTCGATTGCCTGCTGTCGAAGCGCTTGAGCGTGCCCGCCTCCGCCTCATGGCCGACGATAAACCAACCCGGCACCTTGGGCCGCGGGTCGTCGCCGCTCTCGTCGAGCGCCAGCCACATCTGCACGTCCTCGACGAGCCGGTCGTCGGTCCACTCGTAGTAACCGGGGCCGTCGACCGTCTGAATCGCGCGGAACAACGTGTTGAAGTCGCCGCCGAGGGCCGTCCACGTCTCGGGCAAGTGGATGGGAACCCCGAGCACCGTCAATATCACGTACTTGTAGGCTGTCCACGTGACGTCCCCGTTCTCGACCGGCGCACCCATCGCCTCGTCCGTGGGCGTCGAGGGGCCTTCGTCCCACGTCTTGAGACTGCGGTAGATGCCGACCTGCCGCGGACCACCGATGCCCTGGGATACGTGCAACCGCAGCGTAACGGACTCAATTACCGCATCGTCCGGTATCGCGTCCAAGTCGAACGAGATCACGCTCCGCCGCGTCTTGCCCGCGGCGTTCTTGCCCGCGTAGAGATACTGGCCAAGGCCGTTGGCGAGTTGCCCGGCGGCATCCTCGTAGAGGACGGCGTCCCGCGAAGCGCTGAACACCTCGCCTTCGCCTTCGCCCTCGCCCTCGCCTTCGCCCTCGCCGACGTCGAGCAGCCGCTCATATTGCACCCGGACGACGTTGTCCCGCAGCGTGATCAAGTTTGCGCCCTTGATCGTGATATCGACCGCGCCCTGATTCGGCGCCTTACTCGGATTCGGATGCGGCGGCGTCGGGAACAGGTCCCACTGCTCGACGGGAATGTTCTCGAAATTGGGCGTAGCAGCCGCAAGGATGCGCCACTCGAACAGGTAGTTGTCCGACGACCCCGCGAAATCGCCGGTATAACGCAGGGTAAGCTGCTGATCGAACGGACACGGCGGATAGATCACGTTGATGGTGCTCTTGTAGAGCGGGCAGCCGACACGGAAGACGTTCATGTCCACGACGCCGCTGCACGTGTCGCGGTTGCCGGTAATCACGGTGACGTAGCCGGTGTGGTCCGCGAACGCCGAAGTCATCGCCATCGCGTACGGCGGCGGGCTTACATCGTCCACGAAGATCAGGTCGTTCTGGTTGTTCCACAGTTCGTCGATGGCCGCGGCCCAGTCGGTGTCGCCGCCTTCGTTGAACTCATCGCGCAGGAAGTAGTACTCCCGCTCGGTCATCACGTTCGGCAGCACGATGTCGTCCCCGCCGAAGATTTCGACAAAGATGCCCCGGAACTCCAGTTCCCGCTCGAAGAGCTGGTAGCGCAGCCGCTCCTGCAATTGCGGCGGCAGCTTGGTGAAAATGGCGTATTCGCCGCCTGGTTTTGATTCAATCGTAGCAGGCACTTTCAACAGCGGCGCGCGGCGCGGCGCGGCGAAGTCGATCAGTTGCACGAGCGGCCCCTGGCCGAAGTCCGTGCCCTGCTGGTACAGCACCGACACGCTGCACGCGCCCGCGATATCCGGCAGGAACGCCTCGCCCGGGCCGGCTTTCTGCGCTTCCTTTTCGGGCCACTTTTCGAGGCCGCCGTCCCACTGTTTCAGTGACGAGCCATGCATCTTTGTCGGAGTTGCCTGCGCGAGCGTCTGGCCAATCTGCATTGTGGCGACCTCGTCCGGCCAACGAATGGTGTAGGTCACCTTGCGCGGCTGGCCGGGCGTGCCCGCGGCGATGTCGAGCCACGGGATGCAACTGCCTTCCGGCGGCGGCCCGTCGGGATAGTACTGCACCGGGAAGTAGAAGTCGCCCTTCGACCGGTAGAAGTACTGCATCTGGACCGTCTCGGTGCCGCCAAAATGCCCCGCGCGATAGACCCACAGGTCGTCCAGACGGTCGCGGAAGACCGGCGACGGATTCCTCTTCCCTTGACTGTCGAAGAGCGTCGCCGCGTCCGCCGGCGGCCATGGCGACGACACGGTCAGGTCGCCGCACGCCCCGCGCAATTGAAGGGACTCGGGCGGATTGAGCCGTTTGCCGGCGACGGCGGGGTAATCGAAGGTCAGGAAAGTGTTACTGGCTTCATCGATATACTCCTGCACAACCTGGTACACGAGCATGTTCGGCGCGCCCGTAGCCCCTTCCGTGTATTCGACCAGCACGTAGGGTTCGGACGTCGACGCGAGATTCAGGTCGTCGCGCATCACGTATATCTTGTTCACGTCGCGGAACGCATGTTCCTCGTTCGGGTTAAAGCCCATAAGGGCCGAGTCGTTCTGCACGTACACGCTCGGATTCACGTAAACGTTGTCAGGCAGGATCGCCTCGTCCGACGGCACGGCAATCACGAGATGGGGCGGGTTATTCGGCCACATGGCCACGTAGCGCACCGGCGTTGTGGGCCAGCAACTCTTGGTTGTGCCCAACTGGTCCTGCTGTGCATCCAGCATGGCCTTGCCCATGCCGTAGTAGATGATAACCAAGTCGTCCTGCTGGTCGTTCGGATTGTCCAGGTTTACCGGGAAAATGGGCCCGGTGCGCGTGCCGCGGTCATAGTAGCCCTCGTGCGGGTTGACCCGGGCCTTCTCGAAAAAGACAAGCGGGTCGCCGCAGGCGAGGTCATGATCGAACTCGGGCAGTATCTGCTCGCCAATAATGGCGGGGATGCCGTCGAACAGGAATCCGTCCGTGTTCCATAGGATCGATTGCACGCGCAGGAAGAATATGTCAAAGCCACGCGGGTCGGCGCCATTGGACAACAGCAGGAGGCTCCTCCCCGGTCCGGTTGCGGAGAAGGCGAGATTCGTCTGCACCTCGTCCGGAATCGCGCCCACGGCCTCCTCCGAAAACAGGAGCCGCGCGCTCTTGAACGCATCGTCCGCGCGCAGGTCCACGGGCAGCGTTTCCGCGACGTGAACCTGGTACTTTTCAAGCTCCGTGGGCCAGTAATTGACCGCGTCCGTTGTCATCGTGTCGGTCCACTTAATCTGGATGGGCCCGGGCTTGGCCGCGAAGAGCCGATTGGACTTGTCATGCCACCACGCGGCGCCCTCGGGGATTACCGTCTTGGGCCCCTGCGGGATGTCACTGAGTTCGACGCCGAAGGGGCGCGGAATCTCCGTGCCAAGCTCGAACTTGAGGTCAAGCTGCAGGATAGCGTAGTAGCCGTTCAGCGTCTCGCCCGTCGGGTTGCCCAGATCATCGCGGTGTACGCGACTGATGGTAATCGTACGCCGCGTCTCATCCATCTCGGAGTTGATGGCCCGCCAATTCGTGGCGTCGGTGGGCCGCGTGGGCGAGTAGAAAATGCCCGAGCTGTTGAGGTCGAGCCCCATCACGTCTTCCGGCGTGTACCAGAAGGTCACCGTCGATTCGTTGAAGTTCAGGCGCGTCGACTCGATGTACCAGTAGACCCGCGACGCGGTGAATCCCGCGTTGGTCGCGGGCGCGGGCACCGGCGTGCGATAGAGCGTCACCACCTGTTGGCTCGGCGACTGGTTCGATCCGCCCGCGCCGCCCCCCTTGAAACCGATCGCACAGCGCGAAAGCGGCGTCGTGTGCGCGCCGTCACCGGTCGTCCCGGCGGGACGCATGGGCACATCGACCGCCTGCGCGGGCGCGCCCGGTGCGCTCAGCTTCAGCCCGGAACGCAGGTAATTCACGTAGGTCGCCTCCGCATCCGCAAGCACAGACACGGCCGGCGCGCCACCGTAAACCAAGTAGACTTCACCCGCGTTCGACACGCCCTGCGGGTTGGCCCCTGGGGCGCAAATGAGCAAGTCACTGTAACCGTCGCCGTTCACGTCGCCCGCACACGATACCGTGCGCCCGGCGAGGTCGCCCTCCACGCCGCCCACAAGTCGGAACAGACTGCCGGGATCAAGTTCATTCGCATACAGTTGCCCGGCGGCGATGGCGCTCGCAAACATGGTTGTGCCAGCGGCGGCGTCGCCGAGAATGAGGTAGACATCCCCGGCGTCCCCGTTCCCGAGCGCGGCGGCTTTCGGCGCGCCAATCAACATATCGGCGAACCCGTCGCCGTTCACGTCACCCGCGCCCGCCACCGAAACGCCGAAGTCGTCGGAAGGTCCCGCCTTACCGCTCAACGGGCCGTGGATTACCACCCCGCGCAGCGCAGCGCCAGGCACGGCGCCGATATTCGCCGTTGTATAGGCGCCTGCGGGGCCCGGCCGCGAACCGAAGACCAGGAACGCCCGCCCCTCTTCCGGCGCTCCGATGAGAATATCCCCGAATCCGTCGCCGTTCACGTCGCCCGCACCAGCCACTGAACGCCCGGTCCCGAATTCGATGCTCTGGCCGGTGATCATCAGGTCAGCGCTGGTGTCGAGTTCGATGGCGTCCGGCCAGTTGGCGCCGCCGCTGCCGTCGTCCGTGGGCTTGCCATACACGAGATAGACCACGCCGTTCCGGGCGTTGTTTGGCCGGATATGGCCACCCACCAGGATGTCGTCGTAGCCGTCGCCGTTCACGTCGCCCGCGCCGCTCACGCTGATCCCGGAGTAGTTCAGTATTCCCTGAGGCCCAAGCAGCTTGACGCCGGTCTGGCCGTCCAGGCTGTCCAGGTTCAGCGTGCCGGTAAGGTCGCCCAGCGGACTCACGCCGCCGAACACCAGATACGCCCTGCCCTCGCCCTTGGTCGAGCCGCTCGGGTGCTCGGAGGCCGGCGCGCCGACCAGGAAGTCCGCGAACCCGTCGCCGTTCACGTCGCCTGCGCCGCGCACGCTAAATCCCGTCCAATTGCTGCGGTCCGCGCCGGTCAGCGCCACAACTTCGGCGCGAACGCCGGAACCGAGATCGAAAATGTCGCTCAAGAGACTCGAACCGTAGACCAGATAAGCAAAGCCCTGGTCCGTCCGACTCGGATCGTCCCGGAACGGCGCGCCAACCACGAAGTCGTCGAACCCGTCGCCGTTCACGTCGCCGACGCCCGACACGGCAAAGCCGCTGGCCTCGTCCGCCGTCACGCCTGGGAAACGCACCCCGATGCTGGGGTGGAACTCCCCTATCGAGAGCACGCCGTCACGAAGCGCTGGCGGCAGGCCGTCCGCCGACGTGCCGTAGATCAGGAATGTCTCGCCCGCGCCCGTGACCATGTCGCCATTGGGCCGCTTCGCCGTCATGGCCGGGAAGGTGACCGCGTAGTCCTCATAGCCGTCGTTGTTCACGTCGCCCACGCCGGAAGCCGCCGCCATGAGTTCCGCGTTAAAGCCCGGCACGCTCAAAGCGGTCGCCGCCTGGTCGCCCTCGATGCGCAGCCCGGGAAGGGTGCGTACGCCAACGTCGAATAGCGCGCCTTGGCCCGGGGGCGACGGCAGCGCCGTGATGCCCATCGCCGGCATGGCCGCGCCCGCACCGATGCGGCCGATGCGCGCGGCGGCGCCAAACGAAGCGCCAATGTCCACCTGGAACAGGCTCGTTTCCTGCGTGCCCGTTACGTTGGTGTGCGCGGCAAGATACAGCTTCGCCGTTGCGTCGTCGAAATCGAGGTCGCCCGCGCTCAGATCAAAACCGAGCGACACCGGCGCGCTCACCGTCGTGCCATCCTTGCGGATTTGCGCGATCACGGCTTCGGTTCCTGTGCCGGTCGGACGGCTCACGGTGTAGATGGCGCCCGTCGTCGGGTGGATCGCAAGCCCGATGGGCCGCGCCACCGTGGGCGGCAAATCCCCTGTCTTCGTCTGGATGAGCGCGCCCAGCTTGATCGTCGGCACGCCGTTGCGCGTATACGGCACGTTGGTCCAATTCAGCGGATTGTCCACCGCGCAACTCTCGCCAAGATTGGACTCCATGAACGCCGTCCGCGGCGTGGAGGTGCTTTGCCAATCGACATAGCCGTCATGGGACTGGTTCGCGTTGCAGTACGAGAACTCGACGACGAGGTTGTTCCCCGCCGTGTAGGTGTATGGCGCGCTGAAACTGAACTTCACCCACCCATACTGCTGCACCAGTTCATCGTTCTGATAGACGGTGGTCCAACCACTGTTATCGAACGGCTGTCCGGACGTGAATTGCGTAGCCGTCGTCTGCTTCAGACGAATAGTCCAGTTTTCGAGTGCGCTGCCCGGCAGTTGCTTGACGCTCAGGTAGAGCGCGTCGATGTCCTGAATTCCCGCAAGCTCCGACGCCAGATAGATCGCCTGTGTGCGCGACTTCCGATACAGCGCGTCCATCGGGAAGTAGAAGGTGTCGTTGGCACCCACAATCTGGAGCTCGCCTTGGCCGATCGAGTACAGCGAGGCGGAATCCACATCATTGCTGCTGAGCGCGTAGAAACGCCCCTCTTGCAAATGCCAGGCAAGGCCCGCCCACATGTGGCCGCCGCCAAACGGCGTCATCACGGCAAAGGTGCGCCGGTTGCCGGTCGACGTGTTGAGTTCGTACAGGTGGTTGTCTCCGGGCGACCACGCGAAGAACGAATTGAAGTCATAACCGGCAAAATCGCCTGCCGAGAAATACACGCTGTCGTACGTGGCCACGGTCGTGGCGTCAAGCGGGTTTGTAATATTCGCCTGGACCAGATTCGCGGGCGCGGACGCGCCAGTCGTCCCGAAGATCGTGCCCTGTGGAAAGTCGTCGTTTGTGATGGTAACCGTGCCTCGATTCGACAGCGCAAACAGATTATCCGAGGGATCGGAAACAATTACCTCAAACGTTTCCGTAGGCTCGACATCAAAGTCGCCAAGAACGGGGATTTCGATAGTCGCACTCCGCGCGCCCGCGGGTACGTCCACCCGCACGCCGTCGGCGCCCACGTAGTCCTCGCCGGCCGTGGCAGTTCCGTCCAGCGTCGTATAGTGGAGATGCGCAACATCGGCGGGCGCGGGCGAGAAATTAACGCGGACAACGGCGTTCGTGGCGCCGATGTTCCCCTCGGGCTGGCTCACGTCCTCTATGCTCAGCACCGACACGCCCGCGGCGTCGATGTAACGCAGCGAGACGTCATCCAGGTACCAGCCGCGGCTGGCGACAGTCTCGGGCGGTTCGGGGTTCGCACCCACGCCGAAGGTATTCAGGGCAAAGGAAATGCGGATCGTCTTACCGATGAAGCTCGTCAGCGATATGTATTCCTCATGCCAGGCGCCGATCTCCTCCCCTTCCGGGTGGCTCAGTATGAATTCGGCATACTGACCCGGCACCGGCGCGCCCCCGCTGTATTCGCGAACTACAAGACCAAAGATGATCGCATCCTGCAGATCGACGAACTGGGACCACATCAAACGCGGATCGAGCGCCGTCGCCGGGATGGGCAGGTCCACGTTCAGGTCCGCGAACGGAATGACGCCCACGTCGTAGTCGCATTCCGCCTCCACGTTATACACCAAGGCCTTCGTGGGACTGATATAGCCCGGCGTCGGCAGCAGGCATTGGCTGCTGTCCTGGATGTGCCAATTCCCATTCAGCGTCCAAAGCGTCGAGACAAATTCGAAACCGTCGGACCAAATGATCTCGTAGTCATCGTCGTTCAGTATTGTCGCCATTCCCCGGAGCGTAGCCAGCGGCTGACCGCCCCCGTCCGTGCCGAATGTGGCGTTAATCGAAGGTTCGCACAGCTCAAGAAAGAACGTCTCGTCCTCCTCGGGAAACTGGTCGTCCTTGATTTGGACAAGAATGAAGGCCCGGTCCTCTCCCGCCGCTATCTCGATGGCGCCCTCCGCGTGCAGGTAGTCGATGCTGCGAAGCGCCGTGCCCTCGACCGTGCGGTACTTCAACGTGACCGGCTGATTGCTTGGCGGCGTCACATCCACGCGGAACCGCGCGCTGAACTTGCCCTCGGCGTCCAATTCGCCGCCGTTGTCCTCGAGCACGCTGATGTCATTTATCGTGATGAGACTGATGGTGTCATCGTTGAGCACCGTACCCAGCGCGCTGCCGCCGCTGACGATGGCGTTGACGGTAACGGCCTCGATGGAAATGCGGAACCGTTCGTCTTTCTCCGCATAGGGGTCGCCGACGAGCGGCACGGAGACGGTGGCGCTGCTCGTGTTAGCCGGAATGCGCACGCGCGCGTCCGTCGCGCCGTAATCCGCGCCGGCCAGCGCGGTGTACAAATCCGGCGGCGCCAAGTCGGAAGTGAAGTACCGGAGGCTGATCTCGCGCGTGTTGGGCGGGTCCAGCGTTATCGTAAACGTGATATCGCGGTCACCCATATCCAGCGTATCAAAAGCCTCCAACAGCGCGACGGCCACGGCCGTTCCTTCGGCTGACGCGGCCTCAAGTTCCGCGCGAGAGAGTGCATCATCGTCGTCGGTATCTAGCAAGTCGAAGGTACTGGCCGCGAGCAACGGCGCGAATACACGTACCTCGGCAAGAGATAGTTCGTCGTTCGGTCCGCCGCCTTCCTCCGCCTGCGCGGGCAGGATCGAGACATTGCTATAGTCAGCGGGGAGCAATACGGAGTCGATGTGGACTTGGTCGATGATCCACCCCAGGTCTTCAACACTGCCGTTTGCCTCGAACCCAAAGCGGAACCGCACAGCGCGCCCGCTGTAGGCCGAGATGTCCGCGGAACTTTCGCTCCAATCCGGCTTGGCCTCGGTACTGCTGAAGATGCTTGTCCACGTCGCGCCGCCATCGTCGGAGATTTCGACGAAGTACCGGTCATTCACGGGCTCCATCGCCACATAGTCGAACCAAGTAAACCGAATGTCCACCGCCGGCGCAAGATGCACGTCCTCGATCAGTTCAAGATAACCCGACGAATTCGGCAGGTACGCGCAGTATGATTGAATGTAGGGTTCGCCCTCGCCTTCGCCTTCCCCTTCACTCCCACCGCCCGCGATCAGGCTGACGTCGTCCACGAAGAACGTGGTTACCCCGTTCTTCTCGGTGAATCCCTCGAAACGTAGCGTGTGCGCCAAGTCGTCCGCGAACGCCGACACGTCTATTATCACTTCCTGATACGTCGTGTATCCGGCGGCGTCCGCTTCGGTGATCTCGAAGAGCTTGGACGCATCAAGATACACACCCAGACTGCCCGGCGTCGTGTCGCTGAACATCTTCACGTAAAACTTGAGTTCCGCTGTCCCGAAACTCGGGATAATGAAACTCTGCTCGATCGCGCTCGCCTCGTCCGTCGAGGGAACCGATCTCCCAAACCACACCCACCAATCACCGGTGCGCGGCCCCGTATCCCCTGTGATGGGGCAGGTCGTCGTATTACAGAGCGGCGTGCCGTGATTTGTCGAGCTTTCGGTCCACACCGCACTCGGCGTTCCGGCCTCGAAACCGCCGTCCTCGACCAGACTGAAGACCGGGGGCGGAGGCGGCGGCAGGAGCCGCGCCTCGATGCCGAAATGGACCGCTGACGGGGGCCGATACGCGTCTTCGGCAAGACAGTGATTATCCGGGCTCAGATGCCAGTTGCCGGTCATGTCCCAGCGAGCGGCCGTGTCGAACTCTTCAATGAAAACCGTGGTCGGAAAATCGTCGTCGATGAGGGTGCACGTACCCACGGGCGACCCGATGACCACCTTGCCGCCGCCGCCCGCAAGGTCGCTCAATTCCACCATGAACGTCTCATCCCCCTCTGGATACGGATCGCCGATGATGGTGACCTGGATCTCCTTCTGCGTGTCACCGACGGCGAAGGTCAGCGTGCCGATGGTCTCCTCATAGTCGCTGTCCGCCAGCGTCGCGGTGCCGTCCACCGTCTTGTAACGCAAACCAAAGGGACTGGTCGCGGGCGGGTCGACTGTCACGGAGAAGGTAGCCACCGGACTCGCGAAATTGCGCTCCTGGATCGAGACGTTGTTGATGTAGACGCCGCTGAACCCTTCCGGAACGGTGGTCGTGCAGATTTTCACGTCGTCGACGTACCAGCCTGTGTAATCGTTCCATTGCGAATCAAACGTGTCGAAGCCGAACCGCACCCGAATCGACTTGGGCGCGGAAGGATTGATGTACTCGGAAATATCGACGATTTCCTCGCCCCACGCGGTATCGCTGACCTTGCGCACGAAACTCGTCGGCGTCCACGGCCCGCCGTCCGCGGAAATCTCGACAAACGCCGCGTCAAACGCCCGTTCGAGTTCCAGACTGTCATGGAAAACGAGCACCGCCGCCAGCGCATCGCCCGGAATCAGCTTTTCCACCTTCATTGTGGCGTAACCGAAGACGCGCGTCCCCGTCTCGTAAGTACACGTCGCTTCATCATTGAAGACAATCGCGCCCGGCTCGGAATTATAGCCCGGCGCGGCTGTGGCGCACGCACTGTCGATTTGGTGATGCCAGAGCCCCGTGAATTCCCAATTTGCCGCGCTGGTCAGGCTATCCTCGAAGACACAAGTGCGTGGCGCCGCCTTCAAGATGCGGCGCAACCGATCCACTTCCCAAAGGGACGGGCTCGCGGTCTCTTCTCCGGGACGGACCTGCACCCGGCTCAATTCCGCCGGCGACTCCGCCGCAATCGGACGCGCCGCCAGCATCAGACAGCACGTTCCGATAAGCAATACGCCCAGCCCGGACGCGCACAGGCGCAGGCGGCCGCGCCACAGCGTTTGACGGTCTTCTCGCCTCATCGGAGGGGTCCTCCAAGTCATTGCGGTGCGGTGCCCCGTCGTCGATACGGGCGTGTTCCCGGCACTCGCTTCAGCGTGCCCACTAAGACAGCCTGAAGGCTGTACTTCGACCTTCCCGCGGCCCATGGATGCAGTTTGCTTATTCATCGTTCAACCTTCCCTCGTGCATGATCCGGTTCAGGCGGAACACGCCCTGCACGTGGATAACCTCCTTATGGACGCCAATCAGCGATTCTCGATAGATGCCGCCCGTCACCGAGTCTCCCCAGCCCGCCGGGGCGAATCCTTCCGGGTCTTCTTCGCTGAATTCGAGCGTGATCACGCGCCGCACGGTGAACCATTCCGAAGCCGAACCGTCTGCCGCGATGGTGGCAAATGGGCGCTGCATCTTGTGATCCGGATGGTAGCGGTGCTTGAATGGGTTCAGCGGGTCATTGTACGGAATCGTCAACTCGCACGCGAGCGATTCCCCGAACGCGCCCGTCAGGTCCGCCGGGTCCTTGTGGCTGAAGGCCGCGCTGCTGATGCGCCGGCCCACCTGCTGCCCATCGCGAAGCGCCGAACCTTTGTATTGGCTCAGCAACGATTCGTCGGTCACCAACACGAAATGCCCCGGTTCCGCCAGTACGGTGAACTCGGGGTCTTCGGCGTCGGGGACACGCGTGCCGTCCTTCCAGAGCACCGCGACCTGCTGCAACAGCCGAGCGTGCCCTTCATTGTTCACGTGGACGATAAGAGGAAACTCGAAGTCCATGCCGGTCGGCATCGGCAGCGAGGGATCCGCGCCATAGGGCTCACTGACCTTGTTGATCGCCGCGTAGCCCTGCCATAGACCGGCATTCGCGTCCGCAAACAGCAACTCGAGATCGTCCGCTCGCTTGGGATTCCGCGCCACATACGTTCGGCCCGTCACACCCTGCGCGCTGACCGGAACCTGGCATCGCGTCCCGACTCCGTCCGTAATCTCGAGGATGCTCTGATACAGGAACGCGGCCTCCGGCGACGGCGGCTCGTAAGCCGCCATGTCGGCGCGGCGAACCGCCAACCGAACCGTCAATTCGCCCTTCGCCGGCACCGTGAACTGGGTCGGGCCCTCGAGCGGAACCCATTCCACCTTCTCGGAGGCAAGGTCCATTCGGAAATAGGAAAGCGCCACTCCCCCGGCGAGCAACGGCACGTCGTCGCCGGTCGGCGGCGTCTCGGAGGGCAAAATCGAAAACGTGGCAGTCACGGGCTGGCTGCGGGCGTTTTGCAGCGTCACTTTGCGTTCCGGAACCGCCCGCCCGTAGGACAGGGCGTTGTCCTCCACTTTCACGCTCAAGAGACCGCCGTAAGTCGAGACGCCCGTGTTGTACACCCAGTACGCCCGTCCGCGTCGGAGTACCTCCTGCGACGGCTGCGCCACCAGGATCCAGCGGCCGGACGGCGCCAGCACATGCACATTCAGCGCGGACTGGGCCGTCGAGGGCGCGAAATACTCGCTCAGGGTGATGGTGTTGTCCCCGGCCAAGCCGAAGCCCGTCAGGTTGAACGAGTCCGAAAGCCACCGGGCCGGCCGTATGACCGGCATGCCTTTCACCTTCCACTCGGCGGTGTTGCTCCCGCCGAGTTTGACGAGGTAGGGCCGCCCGCCCACGAGGATGTGCAGGTCGATCAGGAAGGCGTGCGGACTCGTCGCCGGAAACCACTTGAGCCAGTCAGGCTGCTCTGGCACCAGTGTCTCCGGGTCCTGCACGTACTGCACCGTCGAGTAGCGTCCGTTCCAGGCCCAGATGCTCTCAACCGGCAGCGCGCCCACGACCGTCGTGGTCGCGCTCGGCTCGGGGTCCACCTCGAGAAACACGGCGTTCCATCCCGGTTCGAGCGGGATGGTCTGCGTCACCCACTGCGCCGTAGCGGCGCCGGCCCACAGCGTTAAGATCGCGAGAACCGCCGGGACTGCGTAACGTCTTGCGTCATGACACATCATCTGTTCTCCCAAGAACACGGGCCTTGTCCACATTTCGTGGTACAGCCGCCCTCGGCTGTCTGTGGCCCCCCGCCGGCGGAGAGCCACGGAGAAGCCCCGCGTTTATCCGTTCTTGTCCATCGTCGTCCGCATCGCTCCAACACGCGCGCCGCGCAATCTGCCTTGAAAGGCGCGCGTTCCATAACCCAACAGCACGAGCGCGGCCGTCAGCGCCAACACCAGGGCGTTCCCCGCCGCGACCCCGCCGGATGTGATCGCAACGGCGCCGAGTTTCCGCGTCGGGGCCACTGTCAGCCCGGCCTGCACAACGCCCGGATGCTTTGCCAGCACCCCGAGATAACGGACGCCGTCCAGTTCAAGCTGGAGATAGCTGTCCGGCACAAGCCAGCCGTCCACATTCGCCGCCGGATACCAACCAGCATCCGCGCTCGTGTCATGGTAGTAGTAATAGACCGTCACGGCACCGGGCGCCACGCCCGGGGCCAGCGGCAGCCATACTCGCTGCGGGAGCGCGCTCGGGGCGGGCATCTCGATGCGATACACGGGTGTGACGGCCTCGGGTACGCTGTAGTAGATGCCGCCGACCAATTCGCTCAGGGCAACGTCCGCGTTCGATTCCGCCGCGAGGTCCAGCCCGCTCGCATCGAAATCCGCGTAATCCGGCTGTCGGACCGGGTACGCCGCGGCGTCTTTCAGGGGAACCGCGTCATGATCGGAGGCCACGCGCCACTCGTAGGTGACGTGTTCGAGTTGCTCGCCCCCTGGAGTCGAGCCGCTCACCGTGAACGAGAGGATATCGTAGGGCAGCCACGGCTCGGCCGGCTGATGCACCACCCAGATGTCGCGCATGTCGCCCGGGATCACCTCGATGATGTCCGCATCGTAGGACACGTAGCCCGAGGCCGTAACGACGGTGCCCCACACGCTCAACGGCTCGATGCCCGCGGCGTGACGCAGCCGAATGCCGAGGATCGAATCCGGGTGCGCCGCGCGGCGCTCGCTGTCATACGGCGACAGTTCAGGCGGGATCACCTTCTCCGCGATCCGGCTGTCCTCGAGGACGCGGTCCTCGCCGACAAAGCCCTGGTCAGGCGCGCTGAAGGCGCTCGTGCCGCAATTGTTCGACGCTCTGACCCAGTAGTAATAAGGGAAGAACTTGGTTTCCGTTACGAGCTTTGTCGGGCAGCCCGCGGCCACACGCGTGATTTGTTGCGGCGCCTGCGCCGTTTCGTCCTGGAACGTCGTGGCGTCGGTGGTGCCGAGCAGGGTCGCGGCGGCGGAATCGTTCACGTCGCTGCGATAGACCCAGTACGTGTCCGTCGCACCGGATACGTCCCACGTGACCACTACCTTCGTAATGAACGTCCCGTCCGTCGCCTGCACGTTGACTGGCACGGGCGGCGCGCAGACTACTTCGCACTCGCCCGTCTGCACCGTCGGACCGTCCACTTCCCCGTCGGTCGCCGTCACCCGACAATAGAACACGTCGCCCGGCGTAGTCAGCGTCGCGAAGATACGACTGCTTAACGCGGTGTCGAGCACGAGACTGAACGGGCTGAACGCCACGTCGCCTTCCTGCCGGATGAACCACTCGTAACGATAAACCACCGCATCGGCGTCCGCGTCTATGGCGGGACTCGTCACCCGCGCCACCACGTTGTCGCGCGTCGAGACATGCGTCGGCAGCGTCACCTCGAAGATGCCCGGCGCGGTGTTCACAATCAACACGCTCGCCGTGTTTGCCGCAGCCGAGTATCGCGTACCGTCAAACGCGCGGACTGAACACCGCCACGTCTCGCCCTTGTTGGTCTCCGCCGCCGCCAGCGTATCGCTCAGAGCCGTCGTCGGTCCATGCACGACGGTGCGCACAATCGACCCAGCCGGACCGCCGAGCCGGCTGGTCCAAGTGTACTCGTATTGCGCCGTAAGACCAGGGGCGACCACGGTGGGCGTCGTAATATTGCATGCCAGGTTTCGGGTCGTAGGCACCGCCTGCGGTGAACCGCCCCCGAAATCGATTTGAACTCCGGGCCTTGTGGGAGGTTCACCTTCACCTTCGCCTTCGCCTTCGCCTTCACCTTCACCTTCACCTTCGCCTTCACCTTCGCCTTCACCCTCGCCTTCGCCTTCGCCTTCGCCTTCGCCTTCACCTTCACCTTCGCCTTCACCTTCACCTTCACCCTCACCTTCACCTTCGCCTTCGCCTTCACCTTCACCCTCGCCCTCGCCTTCGCCCTCGCCTTCGCTCGCGATAAGCGCGAACGGCAGCAAATCGGACGAAATTGGCTCAGCGCCGCGCATGGCGGACACGTACACGTTGAAATTCCCCGGCGCGTCGCGCACAGGCGTCATGGCGCGAATCTGATTCGCTCCGACGGTCACGACTTGTCCTGGCGTATCCGCGGCGAGGTTTGGCACATTCAACTGCACCGTGAAGTACACACCGAGCGATCCGGTGTTGTAGGAAACGTCAAAGTCGCCCTGGAGCAACACTTCCGTGGCCACAGCGAAATTCGCCGCGTTGGGGGTGACCGAGTCCAGAACGAATATGCCCTCTTCTTCCTGGAAACTGCCCTCTTGAGGGGTAATCGCGACGGCCCCGTCGTTGATTTCAGTCAAGGGGCCGAAAGCCAGCACGCCGCTCGTCGCCCCCGGTTGCACCGTGAATATAAGGCGGACGAATTCGCCGCTGCCGGTCAAGGGAAACGCGCCCGCGTTGACCACCACCACTGAACCGGCCCCGGGATTGCTGAAGGGCGCACCCCAACCGGCCACAATCGGGCCGTTCTCGGCGCGGGAAAACACGAGCTGCGCCGCCGGAAACGTCACCTGGACCCGGTAGCTCACGATCCCCGTGGCGTCGCTGATGAGTATGGGAACCGCCAATTCCTCACCAGGACCGCCGAACTCGAGATTGTCCGGTATGGATACAGTACGTTGCCCCCATGCCGTCGCCGCCATGCCAAGCAGTACCAGCAGGAGGCAGGCCCGCCACATGCCGCGCGCACGCGTTTGTCCACCGATCATGTTACCGTCTCCTTCCTTCGCGCGGCCTGGCCGCGCTCCCATATGTCTCACAATCCGCAGTAATCGGATTACGAAGACTCAAGTGATGTTGCGCCAAGTGTGGTCTGAACGTTTGCGATCGCGCGGATCTGGCGTGCTCGTTGCGTTGGGATTGCCTGACGTACAGCCCCCCGGACGGCGAAGACAAGCCAGTAGACGCCGCCTTGCGAAGGCGCCATCGAGTCCCATGCCGCCCAGGACGTCAGTAATATACCTGGGCTACCCTCTTCCATAAACACACACCCATCTTCGCGGGAAGCCCTTCCCGCATCGCTTTCCGCCTCGTCTTCCCGCGCCGACACCCAGCCATCCGCCGCCCGCAGGTCAACACTCATCCCTTGAGTTCACTATCCTAAACTGAAAAGCGATCTTTTGCAAGACTTTTTTTTGAGCCGCCGACGCGACGTCGCGGTGCCGTGTCCCGCGGCACTCCGCACGGTTGCGCCGCCGGCCTGATGCCCGTATAATCACGTCCGCTTTACGAGTGGCCCAACGGCGGCGTTGTGGAGTGTTCCACCGCCCGCCGCAAGCCAGAGAAGAAGGGGAATATGCGCCATGTCCGCTAAGGAAGGCACGGTGGGTACAGTGATCGCTGAAGTGCTTGTAGCGTTATTCGTCACGTTCTTGCAGGCGTTGTTTACCGTCATCTTCGACTTGATTCTCGACATAGATCCGCGCTGAGCCCTCCCGTTCACGAGGCCCGCGAGGCATTCCCCCGCCTGAATTCGCCCTTCAACGGGCTGTCAGGGCGGGGCGCAAGTACGTGTCATTCCCCGGGGCGCGGCGCGTCATGAACACAAGGTGTCGTGTCTCAGGACGACAGAAGGACATGCGATGATCCCGTTGCTGATGCCCGCCGCGGTCCTGTGCACTGTATGCGCCGCGAGCGTCGAGGCGCCCGTCGTCGTCAAGGACTTTCAGGTCCCCGCCGTCGCCTCGCCGCCGTTTACATACTGCATCTGGTATCTCCCGGACCCGGAGACCGGGTCCTTCTTTGAGGACGTCGCCGCAAGCCCGCCGGACCTCTTCCACATCGGGTTTCACATCCCGTTCAAGGGGCACCTGGGACCCACGTACGGCCACGACCTGTTCTCCAACGAGATACTCCCGCCGGACGCTGTCCCGCGCGAGGTCGAGCGCGTCGAGCGCATCGTGGCGAAGATGCGCCAGGCCGGCGTCGCCACGTTCATCCCCTACGTGTATACCATGGCCTTCTTCGGACGGCCCGACGAACGAAGTGGGTTCTTCAATTTCTATGATCACTGGGAGGACTACCGATCCTTCGGGCTTGGACCAAAGCCCGCAGCGGACCCCACCCTCTGGTCCCAGGTCCGCGGCCCCATGCAACTGGGCGGCGGGCCGCCGGGCATCCTGCACTTCGAACCGTGCGTAAACCATCCCGGGTGGTCCGATTACCTCGATCTCGTCGTGCGCCAACTCGCGTCCGTTGGCTACGACGGCATGTTCTTTGACGTCAACACCCAGTATTGTCACTGTCCCCATTGCGAGGAGAAATTCGACATCTACCTCCTCGAACGGTACGGACGCAACGGTCTGCGAAAGTATCTCGGCACGGACGACCATCGCTTCCTCAATCTGGCCCCTGTCTATCGCGATTTCGAGCAGGTCGTCCTTGACGGCTTCCCGGAGTACCTCAAACGGCAATGGGAGCCCCAAGGACTAGCCCCCATCGTCAACGTGGAATCGCCCGAGACGCTCGCGCTCGAAGAAGACTGGCGCCTGCTGCGCTGTTACATGCAGGATTCGGTGGTCGAGTTCCCGCCGACGGCGAATTTCGAGGAATACTTGCGGCGACGCTTCGGCGCGACCAACGCAATCGCGGTCGCGGAACCCCGGCGCGGCGAGTTTGTGCAGACCATGCTCCGGCGGCAATTTCGCGCGTATCTCGAATCCGAGGAACTCGCCGGCGTCCTGCACGATCGCTTCGGATCCGCCGACGTCCGCCGCCGCTGCTGCGCGACGCCGCGCGACCTGCTCCTGTGGGTCGAAACGCAGCAATTCTGGTGCAACAGCATCGCCGCCATGTTCGCGCGACTCAAGGAAGCGGGGCGCAAAACCCTTCGCGAACAGGACCGCGACGCCGATTTCTTCACTGTGGGAAACCTCGGCGCCATGGCCACCGTCGACGCGCTCAACAAACGCCGCGTTAACGGCATCAACCTCGTACAATGGGCCCCGACCGCGGACCTCATGATGTTCGAGGAGATGCAGCAGCCGGGCGTGCTGGATTTCGGCGTCATCCTCTCGAATGCGCTCGCCTTCCGCTGGGCCATGGGCGCCGGTACGCGCGCCGGCACGCTGCTCTACAAAGTCATCGACGATGTAGCCGCCGATCTCGCCCATGCCGAGGCCGCCGCGGCCGGCGGCGGCGCGTTCATCCAGGCGGCTCTGAACGCACCCGAGTCCCGACGCCGCTGGAAGCAATTCTTCAGCGAACACGCCGACCTCTGGCGGGGCGGCGTATCCCGCGCGCGCGTGGCCTTGTTGCTCTGGGCAAACCAGGTCTTTTACGAGTTCCCGGAGCACCTCGCCGTCGTGCATCGACTCAGCCGCGTCTTTGCGGAAACCCAAATTCCCTACGACATCGTTACGGAGACCGACACGCGCGATCTGAGCGACTATGACGTGGTATTCGCGCCCGCGCTGCGCTACGTGAGCGGAGAACAACTGGCGCGCCTGATCGGCTACGCCGACGCCGGTGGGCGGCTCGTGACGATTGACCCCTTCGGCACGGAAGGCATCCACGCGCAGCCGCGGACCACGCCGCCCTTGGACGAACTCCGGGTTCCGCTCGGTTTTCAGGCAACGTCTTACGGCAAGGGCGTCATTCTGCGCCTCGCGGACAGCGAGGCGCCCGCCCGGAAGTCGGATTTCTGGCCGTTGATGGAAGAACGCGCCAACGATTTCGCCCGCGCCCGCGAATATCTCGTGGCCGCACGACAAGAGGACCTCGAAAAAGGCGTGGACCTGGGCGCCGCTTTCGTGGCCCGTTTGGAGGAGACGCTCGCCCTGCGCTTGCGCTGGTGTGCCCCCGACACCCCCCCGTCCGTTTACCTGCACCCGTACCAGGTACCCGGAAAGGACGGAGTCCCCCAACGCCTCGTTGTACATCTGGTGAATTACGACACGCCCATTGTGCTCGAAGAGCCGGTCCCCGAGGCAACCGACGCAACGTGGACCGCGCGAACCCGCGCAGCCGACCCAGTGGCCGCAGTGAATGTCTCGATTACCGTGCCTCTCCGTGATGACTTTCACGTTTCCGCTATCGAGGCTTTCAGCCCGGTGGAGGATGCGGGCGCGCTCTCGTTCTTCCCGGTCGAGGGCGGCGTAACAGTAACTGTTCCCCGCCTGCGCACCTACCAGGCACTGGTAGTGAGCCCGACCTGACTGGACGGACTTGTCTGACCTGTTCGACTTGTCCGGTGGCCAGATGAGGCCGTACGCTTGTGTACCGGAGCCACGGACGGTAGTATGAGTCGAGAAGAAGAGCAACATCGAAAGGTTGAAACGGGCCATGCGATATCCCCCCATTTCCTGCGTGCTGCTGTCGTTTCTACTGGCTGCCGCGGTCACACACGCGGAGCCCCGGGAGTTCTCAGGGAAGGTCGTGGCCGTGCCCGCAGGCGACCTGATCGCCGTCGAACACGAGGGCCGCACGGAAGAGGTGCGCCTCTACGCCGTGGACTGTCCGGAAACGGGCCAGCCTTTCGCGGGACAAGCGCGGGAATTCACCGCCGAACTGGCGCTGAACAAGGACGTGACGGTCCGCGCGTTAACAGAGGACAATCATGGCAAGACCGTTGGGTGGGTCGTGCTGCCCGAGAACAGGAATCTGAATTACGCCCTGGTCGAGGCCGGCCTCACGTGGTGGGACCTCGAACACGCCAAGAATGACCGTGAGTTGAAGCGTATCAACGCGGAGGCTATCGAGACGAAGAAGGGCCTGTGGGCGGATGAGGCGCCGTTGCCGCCGTGGGACTTCCGCGCCAGTGAAGGCATGGAAGCCATCACGTACAAGAGCGACGAAGAGAAGAAGCCGACGGCCGCCGCGCTCGAGGAAGAGGTGAAGTCTGTCTCGGCTAAAGGCGATGGCGAGTATACGGGCGTATTCAATATCGCCGCGCCGCAGATCCAGGAAATGGAGAAGCTCAACCCCTCCGAATTGCTAATGCGTCATCAGCCGGAGGCCGTCAAGGATGAATCGGGCAAGATCATCGGCTGGACCGCGAAGGATATAAGCCAGATTCCGTTTGCGGCGCAATTGGGATTGCGAGACGGCGACGTCATCAGGTCCGTCAACGGCGTTCCTTTGGGCGACATGGCCTCCATAATGCAAATGGCTCCACAGTTTAAGGACGTCAAGCGGTTCACCGTCGAAGTCCAACGCGGCGGGGGCACCGTCCCCATAACCATTCAATTGCCGTAATGCACGCCCGGCGGTGCGAACGGACCCCACGCCATGACTATCGTGACGCTCTTCCTCGTGATCTGCCTGTGGCTCGGCGCGCGCGGCGCGTGGGCCGAATTCCGCGCCGGGGTTGCACGCCGCGTCATCACGCCCGATCCGTTGTTGCCGGTCACGAGCGGCGCCGGCCCCTGCCGCCCGGCGCGCGACAAGCATATGGACCTGGAGGTGCGCGCGCTGGTGTTCGACCGGAACCAGACGCGCGTGGCCATCGCGAGTATGCCGCTGTTGGGATTCCCCGCCCCGTGGTGCGCC
This sequence comes from Candidatus Hydrogenedentota bacterium, assembly GCA_029556545.1. Lineage (GTDB taxonomy): Bacteria > Hydrogenedentota > Hydrogenedentia > Hydrogenedentales > JAGMZX01 > JAGMZX01. The sequence goes on along the minus strand of JAKQEQ010000193.1, from coordinate 229,940 downwards.
CGGGTCGCGGCGCGGGTCGAGGGCGTGCCGGCGGAAAATCTGCTCATCGGTTCCACCCACTGCCACTCCGCCCCGGACTGCTACGGCTTCCCGAACGAGGACGGCGAGTACGACATTGACCTCGATTGGGTGGACTGGGTGTGCACCCAGACCGCCGACGCCGTCAACGAAGCCGTGATCCTGGCGGAGCCGGCGGCGGTGCGCGCGGCAACGGGAGAGGCCCGAGGCAGGATTGCGTACAACTACTATGCCTCGGACCTGTACGACCCACGCTGTCATGTCCTCCAGGTCGTGCGACAGACCGGCGCACCGCTGGCGACCCTCGTCAATTACGCCATCCACCCCGAAATCCTGCTTCGACAAGACGTGTGCAGCCCCGATCTCGTCGGCCCCTTGTACGCGCGTATCGAGGAAGCGGGCGGCGGCGTGGGCGTGTTCATGAACGGCGCCCAGGGCGGCATGGTCACCGCGGACATCCGCACCCCCGACGGCGACAAGGAGGAATGGTCGGAGTGCGAACGCATCGGGCGCACCCTGGCCGACGAAACGATGCGCATCGTCGCCGACGCGCCCGCGCAGGAAGATCCCGTGCTCTGGTGCGAGGCGCGTGAGCTTACGTTTCCCGTGAAGGAAACGATGGCCATGCTCTTCATGATGCTGCATCCCGACGCGCGGCCCTGGATCGAGCCGCCCACTTCAGTAACCACGCGGCAGAACCTTGTCAATGTGGGCGACGCGCAAATCCTTACTATTCCCGGAGAGGCGCTGCCCAATATCGGCTTCTTTCTCAAACGCCACATGCGCGGCCGGCACAATCTCCTGTTTGGCCTTACCAATGACGCCTTCGGCTATTTCCTCGCCCACGCCGACTACGACAGTTTCAAGGTCTACGAATACATCACGCAAACCTGCCTCCACGAATTGGCGGGCGAAATCCTCATGAACGAGAGCCTCGCGCTCATCGGGAACACTCCCACGCCCGATGTCCGCATCTAGCAAGGAGACTGCTCGCCTTCCTTGGCATCGCGTCGGTCTTTTGTTATGCTGCGGTAAGAAAACGCCAAGGCACGTTACAGGATGGTTCTTCCTTTATGACCTGCTGCAATAGTAATTCGCACCGGCCTGAGTCCGCCCACACGTCTCGATGCGCGGGCGCCGCGCGCATGCAGACCGTTCGCGCCGGGCTGTGCCTTGTGCTCTTGACCGCGGTCACTCACCTCACGACGGCCCAGGAATCATCGCCTTCTGAAACGATGACCGCTTCAACATTGACGAGCGTCGAGGCACAGAAGGCCGCTGTGGCGCAGCAGCAGGGCATGGACGAGGCGCTGCGGGGCCGCATCGTAGCGCTTTACGATGAAGCCATCACGCAACTGCATCTGGCCGAGGAATGGCGAGCCAAGGGCGCGGATTCCGACCGGCAGCGCGAGGAAGCGCCCGTGCGGATCAAGGAAATCCAGGACACGCTGGCCATGCCGCCGGAAGAGCCCCAGCCAATCCCCGACAGCGCCACGCTGGCCGAGGTCGAGCCTCTCCTCGCCGAAGCCGAGAGTGCATACCGCGACGCCCAGGCGGAATTCGACCGGCTCATGGCAGAGCCGCGCCGCCGCGCGGACCGTCGCCGTGAAATACCAACGCTTATCGGCGCCGCCAGAGAACACGTCCAGGCGATCCAGGCGCAGCTTGCCGAGCCCGCCATTCAGGGAGACGCGCCGGAACTGGCGGCGGCGCGGCGCACGGTCGCCGAGACGACGGCTCTCGCTGCCGCCCAGGAAGTCACCGCGCTTGAAAAGGAACTGTCGTCGCTGGATGCCCGCGCGTCCTTACTAACGATTCGGCAGGAACTGGCGCAGCGACGACTGGCCCAGGCGGAAAAGCGCGTCAAGGGGCTCCGCGAAGCGGCCGCCACAAGGCGGCGTGATGAGGCGGAAATTGCGGCGGAGGAAGCGCGCCGCGCGATCGAGGAAATCAGCGGACTGGATCCCGCCATTCGCGACCGGGCCGTGGCCGTCGCGGTCGAGAATGCGGAGCTTGCCGAGCGCCGCACGGGACCCAAAGGGCTCGCTGAAAAGATTGAACGGGCGCAGGCCGACCTTGAGGCCCTGAAGGCGCAACGCGCGAAACTTGAGGACGATCACGAGGCCATTGTCGGGCGCGTAAGGGCCGCGGGACTCGGGTATGCGGTCAGTCTTCAACTACGGGACTTGAAGCAGCAAATCCCGAGTTCGAGAGACCTGCGCAGGCGCAATCGAGCAATCAGCGACGCCATCGCCGCTACTGAAATCGAATACAGCGAACTGACCGATCAGCAATTGGCGCTCGTCGCGATCGAGAACGACATCAATGAGGCTATCGCGGAACTTAAGGACGCGCGCACCGACTATGAGCGCGAACGGCTGCGCGCCAGCATCGGCAGTCTCATCCAGGACCAGCGCGCGCTCCTCGACGCCCTCGCCCGCGACTATCAGAGCTACCTGAACACGCTTTTCGAAACCAGCATGGAACTCGCGCAATTGGCGACGCAGGCCGCGACGTTCACCAGCTATATTGATGAACGCATTTTCTGGACTCGCGGCACCAGCGCGTTTCGCGTGTCGCTCTTTCACGAGGCGATCGAGGCTGCCCGCGCCCTCGCCGACCCGGAAATGTGGGCGCGCGCCGTGTTGCTGGTCCAGAACGAACTCGCGCGGAATGCCGCCGGATATATTCTCGTCGCGCTGCCGCTTGCCGTCTACCTCTTGGCAAGGCGGCGTCTTCGCCTGCGCCTGCAACTTTTGGGCAAGAAGGCGGCAAACAAGAGAGAGGCGCACATCGGACAAACGGTGCAAGCGGCGGTGCTGACGCTGCTTATCGCCGCGGCATGGCCGCTGGTCCTTGCGGTGATAGGTTGGCGGGTTACGGTAGTGGCTGACCCCGTGGATACCGTTCGGGCGGCGGGCGGCGGGCTACTCGCAGTCGCGGTGGTGGTGGCGGTTCTGGCCTTCTTCCGCCACACGCTTGCCCACGAGGGGCTGGCCGAGGCGCACTTCGCCTTTCTGGCGCGGCACGCAACCTCCGTGCGGCGGCTCATCGTGTTGTTGACCGTTGTCGAACTGCCGCTCGTCTTTGTCGTCTTCGCGTGTGAATACCAGGCCAACGAGGAATGGAAGGAGTCGCTGGGCCGCATCGCCTTCGTGGCGGGCATGGTCCTCTTCGCCGTCTTCGCCGCCCGGCTCCTCACGCTGCTGCACCGGGCCGCCGTCGAGAGCAAACGCGGCAGTTGGCTTGAAGAACGGACCGGTGTGCGCCGCCTGCTTTTCCTGCTAATCCCCGGTGCGCCCGTCGCGCTCGCCGTGCTTACCCTGAGCGGCTACTACTACACCGCCGTCCAATTGGCGACGCGACTGTTCCAGACCTACGCCCTTGTGCTGATCATCGTACTGATTACCGCGGGGGTTCGCCGCTGGCTGCTTCTGGCGCGACGCCGCCTCGCCATCGAGCAGGCGCGACGCCGCCGCGAAGCGGCCAAGGCCGAAGAGGAAGAGGGCGGAGAGACCGTCCCCGTCGAGGAGGTGGACATAGTCCGCATCGACGCGCAGTCCCAGACGCTTGTGCGTCTCGCCGCGGGGTTCGCCATCTTCTTCGGCGTCTGGGCGATTTGGCTGGATATTGTCCCCGCCCTCGCCTTCTTCGACCAATTCCGGCTCTGGCGCAGCAGTGTTTTCGTCGAGGAGTCCTATACCGACGCATCGGGCGAAGTTGCGACGCGCGTCCGCGAGGAAATCGTGGACACCACCGTATCCGACCTCGGGCTGGCCATCCTCATCGTAGTCATCACGGTTATGGCGGTGCGCAACCTGCCGGGCCTCCTCGAAATGGTGTTTCTCAAGCACTTGGGGCCGGGCGAACGCTACGCTTTGCTCGCCGTCGTGCGCTATTCGTTGACCGCACTTGGCTTTGTTCTCGCCTTCAACGCCATTGGCATCGGCTGGTCCAAGGTACAGTGGCTTGTCGCCGCCCTCGGCCTCGGCCTCGGCTTCGGGCTCCAGGAAATCTTCGCGAATTTCGTCTCGGGGCTTATCCTGCTCTTCGAGCGCCCGATTCGCGTCGGCGACACCGTCACCTTGGGCGGCGTCAGCGGCACGGTCACCCGCATCAAGATCCGCGCCACCACCATCATGGACTGGGACCGCAAGGAACTCGTCGTGCCGAACAAGGAATTCATCACGGGGCAATTGATCAACTGGAGCCTCTCTGACACGGTGACGCGCGTGGTCATCCCGGTGGGGGTCGCCTATGGTTCGGATACGCGCAAGGTCATCGAGACCCTGCTGCGCGTGGCCCGCACCCACGCCGACGTGATCGAGAACCCCGCGCCCCAAGCCCTATTCCTCGGCTTCGGCCACAGCGCGCTCAACTTCGAATTGCGCGTCTTCTGCGACGATATCGGCGCGCGGCTGGGCATCTTCCATGACCTCCACGTGGCGGTGGACGCGGCGTTCCGCGAGGCCGGGATCGAGATTGCCTTCCCGCAGCACGACCTCCACATCCGCTCCGGCCTCGAGGCGCTGAAAGGCGTCATCCCCTCAGAGCCAACCCCGCTTGCGAAAATAGACGAACATGACCGTGGCGACGCCGCCCATCGCCCCGAGCACTAACGGAAACGCATAGGGCGCCGACGGGCCCGGCCACAGCATGATGTTCATGCCGTAAACGCCGGAGATCAGCGACAGCGGCAACAAGATACTGGCAAAGATCGTCAGTGTGCGCATGAGGTCGTTTGCGCGCCGCGCGAGTTGGTCGCTGTAGTTCTCCCGGATACTTTGCGCCACTTCCCGCAGGCCTTCCGCCAACTCCCACGCATACGTCAGGTGATCGATCACGTGCCGGAAGTCCCACGCCAAGTCGTCGGAAACGTGCGGGTAGTCCCGCCGCGATAGGGGCAATACCAGTTCGCGCGTCGAGACCACCAACCGCCGGAAACCGATCAGGTCGCGGCGAAGCCGGTTGACATTCGCCATGAGGTCCGGTCGCGGGGGCGTCTCGAGCGATTCCTGCTCAAGCGTGTCCAGTTGGTCCTCATAAGTCTCCGCGCAAAGCACGTAGTTATCCACGATCCCGTCAATCAATTGGAAGAACAGGTGGTCTATGCCCCGCTTGAGAAGGTCCGTATTGCGCTCGAGCCGCCGGAAGAGGTACCGCACCGACAATACGGGCTCCTGGTGGGCCGTTATCAAGTAGCGGGTATTGAAGAAGATGCAAATCTTGCGCGGATTGAACGTAAGTTCCGTCTCCGAGGCCACCGCCCCGTAGAGCATGAGAAACAGGTAATGGTCGTAGTCGTCAATGCGCGGGCGCTGCTCGCCGGCAAGACAGTCCTCCACCGACTCCGCATCCAATTTGAATACCGACGCGAGGGCCTCCATCTGTTCCCGATACGGATGCTCGACGTCGATCCACAGTTTCACGTCCCCGCGCGCCCACAATGCCGCTACCTCGTCCACCTCGGACGCGATCTCGATGGTTCCGTCCGGACACAACGCATACGCTTTCAGCATGCCGCGCATCATACTCCGGGCCACGCGGCTTCACAACTTGGCGGCAATTACTTGCCGCGCGAGAGCCGCCCCCTTAGCCCGCGAAACCGCCCCCGACCGCCGGCCTCCCGCTGCCGCTCGAGGAGGCCCCGCAGCGTCTTGCGCGGACGACGAAAATGAAAGCCGCGCGGCCCGCCTTCCTGCCCTGACGGCCGCCGCATGGGCAGCGCCGCGACACTCCGCTTAAGCAACATGAGCGGCCGCCACTTCCGCGTCGCCGCCCCCTCTTCCCCTTTCCCCAAGGAAGAAGGATAAGGCGAGGGCGTTCCCGTTGTGGCCGAACGCCAGCTTGCCCGCCGCAGTCCGCGACTACGGGACGAAGGCGGGACCGCGCCACCCACCGCTTCTTCCCCTCTCCCCGAGGGAGAGGGACAGGGTGAGGGTGTACCGGTTGTGGCCGGTCTCCCGACCGCGCCACCGACACGACCGATGGTCTCCTCCCCGCCGGCCTGCTCGATCAGTATCTTGGGCGCGGCAAGGTGCCCGACCTCCTTCTCGTCAAGTCGGCTCGCCAGCGCTTCGACCGCTTTCAGGTACCGCTTGCGCCGCCACTTCGCGTAGGCGCGATACATCATTCCCCCTACCGCGCCAATCAGGATCACCGCCAGCAGGAACCGGGCAATCGTCTCGTTGTAGACCTTGAGGAAATGAAAGAGCCAAATCCACGCGGCCGTCATCGCTGCGTTGCCCGTCATGACGGCCGCGAAAGTGAGCCACGTCCGCATGCCCAGGAGATAACCGAGCACCACGCCGACCAGCGGCCCCGTACTCCACAAGGGAAACATGACGAACAGTATCAGACCCAGCGCCCCGTAGCGTTCCAGTCGGTCTTTGTGTCGCAGGGCCATCTCGTGCGTCGTAGTCAGCGTCGAGCCTATGACCGGCCATTTCTCCGCGCGGCGAAAACCCGCCACGAAAATCGGATAGACCAACAGCATGATGATGAAATCCAGCACACAGCATTGGAATAAGATGAACGACCGCGGAAACCCGAGTTCAAGCCCCACGCCCGCGTTGCCGGCGCGGCCGCTCACGAAGTGCACCGGCACCAGTTCCCAGACGCGGCTATACGGAACCGGCCAGCGACTCGCCAAGTACAGGAAAAAGAGCAGCGAGCCGATCGACAGCGCGAGGCCGGATACAAAAATCGCGTGAAGCGTCAGGCGCGACGGCTCGCCGGAGTGCGTTCTCGGTATCGGTGGCGTCATCCAAGCCTCGTGTCTCCTTGCTCCACCCGAAGTGAAGTATAGCATCGCGTCATTCGGGGGTCCACCGCCGGACCGCACCCTGACATTTCTAAAGAGTTTTGGCACGCCGGATCGCCCCTGCGCCGGCGCTATGCCCGCCCTGTGCCGCGCCTCGACGCAAATAAACGATTCCGCGCAGAAGAACGCCAGAAATCGCAAATTTCTTTTCCCGTCGCATGCCGTATTCATGGGGGTCTCGCGGGCGACCGGGCGCATGGGGCGCCACGGCTCGTCCCGCCGGAGGGCATCTGCATGTACAGACACAAATTCAATCCCACCAAGCGCTACATCGCGTTCCTCAGCCCGGACGCTTTCGACGAGACCCCTGCGGCGCACGGCCTCTGGCACGAGGCCCCCGAAGCCGTGCGCGCGGGCCTGCGCTGGGGGCGACGCAAGTCCGAACTGCTGCGCTGGGTCCGGCAGCGCATGAACGACCGGCTCACCGCGCGGGAACAACAGTGCATCGAACTGCACTACTTTCACGACAAGACCTTCATGGCCATCGCCGCGATCACCCGAACCAGCGCGTCATCGTCCTGTCGCGCCGTGTGGCGCGGCATCCGCAAGCTGCGCCAGGCCGCCGTCGAAGAAGGCTTGGTGCGCCCGCCGGGCTCGTGACCGCGTTTGGCGTGGCATGGGCGTCCCGCCCATGTTGTGACGCATCGCCTCGGCGCTCCGCCCCGACACGTGGCGCGGGCAAACGGCCGCGCCACCGACCCGACAGCAGGTCTCCGCGAAAGTAGCATAACCAAGCGGCGCCCACGATACGCATACGCATTGGGTTGATCAAAACAACCGCCCACGATACATTTCTTGTGGACGGCAACGGGAGACAGGCAATGGCCACGTTGCACCTGCGGAATGTTCCCGAAGCTCTCTGCTCGCTGCTTCAGCAACTTGCTTCGTCGCAAAACCGATCCCTGAGCGCTGAAATCGTCGCCTTGCTCACGCAAGCCGTGGGGGAGTGGCAACGGCAGACAAAGCAGAAGCGCGTACTCGCCGCCTTGCGCCGCGCCCGTGCCACTATCGCGTCTCCCCTACCTCGCGGTCTGATTCATGTAGACCAGCCCCCAGTTGAGGGCGTTGACGAGGCCCTTCGTGTCGATGTAAACGGGCGGGTCGTCCTCCCACTGCGGGTCGACGGTCCCGGTGGCGTAGTACATGGCGGCGGTATCGAGGAATCGGGACTGGCCCGTGTACTTGTAGGCATACGCGAGCGCGTCGGCCATGGTGAGCGCCCAATTGTTGATCTCGAGATACACCTCGTAGCCCGGCTCGAAGAACCAGTAGGAACTGCGCGCGGCGGCGCGACCGGGCCGGTATTCGGTCGTCAGGTGCTCGAGCGTGAAATCGCCGTAGGCCAAGAAGGCGTTCGCGACGCCGAGGTCGTCGGTGATGCCGTACTCGTCGCAGAAATCGAGATAGCGCCCGAGCGTCCAGAGCACCTGCGCAAACGAGAAACTGCTGAGGCGGTCTTCATCCTGCCGGTAATTCAGGGGGTCGTTCAGCCAGCCCTGTTTGTTGGTCAGCTCCGTGGTCTCGGCGATGATGGTGCGCGCGTTATCGAGCCAGCGCGGGTCGCCGGTGTGCCGGTAACCCTCGATGTACGCGATGATCAGGTTCGCCCGCTCGCGATAGAACACCGGGTTGGTGAAGTCGCTGAATTGCGACAGGTTCTCCATCGCTTCGAGCCCCTCGAGGGCCACGTCGACGAAACGTTGCTCGCCAGTAACGTAATACGCGAGCAAGAGGTCCGGCACGCCGAAGAAGAGGTCCACGGACGGCGAATTGTAGTTCCGGTTCGGGTTCGTGTTTCCGGGTTCGTCGTGCTGGCTGTGGCCGAAATACGCGCCATGGGACCAATGCTGGATGCCCTCGTCGGGGATATGCAGGTAATCGACGTCGGCCAGGTGCCACGCGGCGGCGCGGCCGAGATTGAACCACCGCACATCGCCCGATCGCAGCAATTGCACGAACATGCCGAAGGTGTACCAGTACTTGAGGTTCATCTGTCCGGCATGCGACGGCCCGAAGGCCTCGTAATCGAGCGGCACGTCGCCGTAGTCCTGCCATCCGTAGAAGCAATATCGATCGACGGCGTCCAGCAGCGTCCCGTTGCCGAACATTTCGTCATCGACGCCGGGAATGGCATCCGGATTGGGTTCGAGCGCCGTGTTGACGTAGCGCTCGTACAGCGGCCACCGCGCCACGTCCTTCCGGGGCGCCTCGCCCAACACGCCGCTATTGATGTACCAGGCGGGCGAGGCCAATCCGATCAGCGGACGGCTGAAGGCCGCCGCGAGCCGGTCCGCGTTCGCCGCGGACATCGGCCCAATGCCGAAGTCGAGCAGGGCCGAATGGGTCTTCTCTTCGCCCACGCGGAAATTGTGCCGGAACTGCTCGCCGTTCGGGAAGAGATCGATGGAGACCGTGCCGTCCGGCGCCGTCGCGATGGCTTTCGGGAAATTCTGCCAGATGTCGCGGACTATCGCGGTGAGCCGTGGGCCACTTGCGCCGAACCCGGCGGACATCCAGCCCAGCGCCTGGTCGCCGGTCCGGACGGGGCTGATGCCCGTAATCTGATAGCCGGGCAGGGTGCAGTACGCCTGGAGGCGCGGCGTGGCCGGCGCTTCGTCGCCCGGCCAACCCACATTGCCGACGTAGTTGTCCCACGTCCCCGATCCGCTCGAATCCTGGTAAAGACGAATTACGGCGACCGGGTCGTTCTTGTCCACGCCGTTCTCGGTCAACACGCGCAAGGTGCCGGTGTCGCGCAGGCGCAAATTAAGCGCGAGCGACCCCACATAGACGCTGTTGATCGCGCCCAAGGCGTGCGCGTTGGCAGGCTGGCCGTCCTCGGTTTCCAAGACGGGCTGATTGTTCTCGACCGTCAAATCAACCCGCGCCTGCGTCGATCCCGCATAGAAATGGAGACGCGCGGTAAAATCGAGGAGCGCCCGCGCCGTATCGTCAAGAATGCTCCCCTCGACACGGACCACGGCGCACAACGGCCCGCCGCGCTCGACCACGACGTCCGTCGCCCGCGGTGTGAAGTCCGGCGACCCGCCCGCCGCGATAGAAAGCGCGCCCGCCGGGTCATAGTCGATGGCTTCCTGCGGCGTCAACGCATCGAGCATGGTCTGGCCGCCGATCGTAACCTGCTCGAAAAGGTTGAAATCCGCGTTCGTGTTGATCGCGAACTGCGCCGCGCCCGTATCGACCGTCATCAGACCCGGTGATGAGGTATCCATCGAAATTGCGACGCCGGGCGCCGGTCCCGGGCCAGATGCATCGATTCGGAGCGTCTCCGTGCCGAAGGACACGACATTGGCGAAGTATCCGACGAGCACCCACTTGATCGGCGCGGATGCATTGGCAGGATCAGCGCCCCAACGCGCCAGCACCTCGAACTGCGCGGGCTTCGCCGCCTTGTCGACGGTGCTCAACCGCAATGACGCGACATTGGTGACATTCCATGCCCGCGGCAGCGGCACGCCGAAACTGGTGTATTCGTTAAACCGGGCGGCGCCGTCGTGCTCGACCACATTGATGACGAGTTCGCCCTCTCCCTCGCCCTCACCTTCGCCCTCGCCTTCACCTTCACCTTCGCCCTCGCCTTCACCTTCACCTTCGCCCTCGCCTTCACCTTCACCTTCACCTTCACCTTCACCTTCACCTTCACCTTCGCCCTCACCTTCGCCCTCGCCTTCGCCTTCCGCGCCACCGCCGAAGGCGGTCCAGGCCGGATCGAGAGTGTTGCCAACCCCTGTGGCGAAAAGTTGCGTCAACAGCGCATTCGCCGCATCGTTGGGGTGCGAATCGCCGCTCGCGCCGCCGTATTCCTGCCGCAGCCGGTTCGGATGGGTGGCATGATCGTCCGGGTACGCAAGGGCGTCGAACAAGTCGAACACCACGACGTTATCCAGCCCGGTCCGCGCCTTGTAGGCCGGCAGCCACGTGTTCTGAAGCCAATTGTTGAACACACGGGCGCGCGCCGCGTTCGCGTCCGTCGTGTCGTCCACGGGCGCGTAATGCAGCGGCGGCGCGGTCACGGCCACGAAAAGATACGCCGGGTTGGCCGCGAAGACGTCCTCCAGCGCCCGATAGAGGTGCGCACCGTCGTTGTACGTGCTGCCGGGGCCGGAGGCGTGGCGGTACACGGCCCGGTAGTTCGCAAGCGCCTTCCAATCGTCAAAGGGGTTGCCCGGCTCGTCGCCGTCGTCATCAATATTGCTGTTCGGGAAGCAACTCTTGAACATGATGATCCGGTTTATGCCGTCGGCGCAGCCATGCGTCTTGACGCGGCCCAGATAGTCGTTGAACCAGCGAATCCAGTGGTGCATGTCCGTGAGGTCGCCCGGCGTATCGGCGAGCGAGTCGGGACGGCCCGCGTCCGGCGGCACGTCCGTGCCGTAAGTAATCTCGTTCACCTCGTCGATGTAGCCCTTGGCGACCAATGCGGCGCGCAGACTGTGGGCGAGCCAGTTCTCGCCGACGGAATGATGTATGAAGACGAGGTCATCCTGGCCTTCGCCTTCGCCTTCGCCTTCGCCTTCGCCCTCGCCCTCCCCTTCGCCGCTCGGACCTTGCGCCGTTACGGTGATGCTCGCGCCGCCGCCATTCGAGGACACTTCTATGGTCGCCGTGTTCAAACCCTGCGCGAGCGCCGCGGCATTCACGCTGACCTCAATGGCCACGACATCCACGACACCCGTGCTCGTACCGCCGGCCACGCTCAGTTGTATCCAGGCGTCCGACACGGCCAGGTTGAAGGTAAGTGTCGTGTCATTGCCGCCCCCGTTCCAGATGAGCAGCGTCCACGGCCCGACGCTTGCGCCGAAGTCATGCGCAAGTTCGGAGACGCTGAGCGCCGGCTTCGGTTTGGGCGGACAGCCGGCAAGCACAACAAGACTCAGAACGACAAGAACACTGATGGCGAGGCGAGATACACCGTTCATGGCGCGATACCCCCGTATCTGACTGGTTCCTCATTACCGAGTTCCAAACACACACCGAACCAACGCGGGCGCGATACCCCCGCATTTCACCGGTCCCTCATTACCTGAGACCCAGCGTACACCCGTCTTACGCGCTTGTCAATGGCCCGGAAAGACTTTTCGAGCGCCACGGAGTTGACAGCAGACATGAACGGGGTTATATTGAATCCATATTCAAAGCTGAATCGCTGTTCATGTTCCCCGTAAAGCGTGTAGCGCCCACTTCACAAGGGCAAGACGACGGTGAAAAGAAGACAAGCGACCTTGGACACCGCGGTTCTCGATGCCGCCGAATACATATTCGGCGGAAAAGGATACCAGCAGGCGACCATGGAAATCCTGGCGCGCGAGGCGGGGCTCTCGGTCGGGACACTGTACAACCTGTTCAAGAGCAAGGAGGAGATCTACGGTCGCGTCGCGCAGCGCATCGGAGAGACTGTTGTGCGCCGCATTCAGCCTCTGGTCTATGCGAGAGACCCGGAAGAGGCGCTGCTCGACGTGATTCGGCTTCGTCTGTTCAACTACGTCAATGACCGGCTGTTCTTTCAGCCCTTCTGTTTTCCCGCCTACCTGGGCGTGCAGCCTGAACCGGGGCGCCTCGGCCCGGAGGTCAATCAACTTCATCAACAGTACGTGGACCTCGTGGAGCGCGTTTTCGGACGATGTCTTGCGAAAACGGGCAAGACGGGAACTCCGGGAATGAACGCGGCAGTATGTCTTGAGGGAATGATCACCGCTTTTATGGGCTATTGGTCCAAGCCGTTACAGTCAGACAATCTGGCGAGGGTGGCGCGTCACATGACGACCGTGCTCCTCAACGGCATAGCGCCCGACATGCAACAGCCCGACGACACGCCGACCGCTGCCGACTCCCGCGCCATTTACGTGAGCCGCTACGATCTCGAACGCCTCAGGGAGTTGCTGGACGTGGTGCGCGCCTTTGGCAAGAAGGAATGTCAGGAACACGCCGATGTCTTGGCCGAGGAACTGAAGCACGCCCGCATCACACACCCGCGGGAGGTACCGCCGGACGTGGTAACCATGAATTCCCGGGTGCGTGTCGTAAACTTGAGCACGGGGGCGGACCAAGTTCTTTCCCTCGTTTTCCCTCGCGATGTCGAATCAGCGCCCGACAATCTCTCGATTCTGAACCCGTTCGGCACCGCGATTCTCGGGCGCCGCCTGGGCGACGTGTTCGCAGCCACTGCGGGAAACGACAAGGAGATGTATCAACTGACCCAGGTGTTGTATCAACCGGAGGCCGCGGGGGATTATCATCTCTGATTCGTGTTGGCGTGCCCCGAAAACCGCCGGCGGACTTGACCGTCCGACGCGGCGGCGTTGTAATATCGAAACGGGGAAGTCTCGGGCGTGGTCAATAGCAAAGGGAGAACGGAGTGTTGTATCAACGCGCGCGCATGCCGGTCTAAGTCGTCAGGCGAGGCCGGAACATAGCGCGCGGACACAACGCGGCGACGGTTGAACACATCCACCGTGGAACGGGAGATCTTGCAACATGCGGTTTGGAAGTCTGATCTTGGGCGTTCCCAGAGAGATCATGGAACACGAGTACCGAGTTTCGGCGATTCCCGAGACGGTCAAGGCGTTCATCGCCGAGGGCGCGCACGTGCTGGTCGAGAGCGGAGCGGGCACGGCCTCCCATCACGCCGACGAGGCGTACCGGGACGTCGGCGCGGAGCTCGTCGCGGACAGCGACACGATATTCGAGCGGTCCGACATCATTCTGAAGGTCAAAGAGCCGCAGTTCGATTCCGGGAGGAACCGCGACGAAGTGGAGATGATGCGGCGGGGACAGACCTTGGTCGCCTTCCTCCACCCGGCCTCGCCCGCGAATCATCAGATGGTACGGAAACTTGCCGTCCGGGGCATCGTGAGTTTCACGCTCGACGGCGTGCCGCGCATCACCAACGCGCAACCGATGGACGCCCTCACCTCGATGAGCACCGTCGCAGGATACAAGAGCGTCATCATGGCGGCCGACCGCTTAGGCTGCTTCATGCCCCTGACCAACACCGCCGTCGGCATGTTGTCCCCCGCGCAAGTCTTCATCGTGGGCGCGGGCGTCGCCGGGCTCCAGGCCCTGGCCACCGCGAAACGGCTCGGCTCCTCCAATTACGCGACGGACATCCGGCCAGAGGCCGTCGAGCAAGCGAAAAGCCTGCGCGCGCAGATCGTCGATCCCGGCGTGCCCCCCGAAATCGCCGTCGGGGCGGGCGGCTACGCCAAAGGACTACCCCGGGAGTGGCTCGTGCGGGAACAGGAGGCCATCCGTGACGTTTTGCGCCAATCGGATATCGTCATTCTTTCCGCGCTCGTGCCCGGCCACATCGCGCCCGTGATCGTGTCGGAAGACATGGTTCGGGACATGAAGAACGGTTCGGTCATCGTGGACATCGCCATCGACCAGGGCGGCAACTGCGCGTTGACCGAGCCGGGCCGCACCGTCCTCAACCACGGCGTAACCATTATCGGCGTCAAGAACATCCCCGGATACGTTCCCCAAAGCGCCTCATGGCTGTTTGCGCACAACCTTTTCCATTTTGTTTCGTATCTGGTCGAGGACGGCAAGGTACGGGCCGACCGCGGCGACGAGATTATCGGGCCGACGCTCGTCACTCTGAACGGCGAAGTGGTCCACGACGGCGCGCTCGAGGCCATGGCGCAATGTTCCGAAAAGAAGGAGTGAACCCGTGCGCCTCGTGACGCTCCTTGTGGTGTTCGTCGTGTCCTCCGCCTTGGGTTACCGTGTCATCAGGCAGGTGCCTCCGCTGCTGCATACGCCGCTGATGTCCGGCATGAATGCGATATCCGGCGTATCCGTCCTCGGTGCCCTGACCGCCACCGCCGCCGCGCTCGCCACCGGAAACCGTCTCTTGGGCGCACTGGCCGTCGTGCTGGCGATGGTCAACGTGATAGGCGGCTTCGTGGTGACGGACCGCATCCTCAAGAAATTCCGCGCCAAACGATGAAGTAGAGGGCAGTTCCCGGCATGCATGTGTGGATCGAGATTCTCCTGGGCGCGGCAATCCTGGCCGGAATTCGGCTGATGAGCAAGCCCGAAACCGCTGTCCAAGGCAACCGTCTCACCGCCTTGAGCCTGCTGACTGCCGTTCTCCTCCTCCTCTGGCGCGACAATATCCTGCCGCAGCCGATCCTCCTTGCCGCGCTCGCGACCGGCGCCGCGCTCGGCCTCGTTCTCGCCCTGCGCGTCACCATGCTCCAGATGCCGCAGATGGTCGCCCTCCTGAACGGCCTCGGCGGCGCGGCATCCATGCTCACCGTTTTCGTGGCCGTCGCCGACAACACCCATACCCCAGGCCTCGCTGGCCTCGCAACCGGCGGCCTCGCCGTCGCCGTCGGAGGCGTCACCCTGAGCGGGAGCCTCGTCGCCGCCGCCAAACTGCACCGCCTCCTACCACAGCAACCCATACGTATCCCCTTCACCCTTCCTAGAACCTCCGCCGCGCTTATCCTGCCGTTCCTCCTCATGCTCCTTCTCCACGGCCAGACCGGCTCGGAATCGACCATGTGGATGCTCCTCCTTGCCGCGTGCGCCCTCGCACTCGGCGCGCTCCTGGCCCTGCCCGTCGGCGGCGCGGACATGCCCATCACCATTTCGTTGCTCAACTCGATGTCCGGCCTGGCCGCAAGCACCTGCGGCTTCGTCGTCGACAACGCCTTCCTCGTCGCCGCCGGCGCCATCGTCGGCGCATCGGGCTTCATCCTGACGCGCGTCATGTGCGGCGCGATGAACCGCTCGCTGATGCAGGTGCTGACTGGCGCCACCGTCGCCCTTCCCCCTTCACCCTTCCCCCTTCCCCCTTCGCCCTTCCTGAAACCCGCGGCCCACGCCGCCGCGTTCGATCCGGTGGAGAGTCTGCTCGAAGCGAAAAGCGTCGTCATCATCCCCGGTTACGGCATGGCGCTGGGCGAGGCGGAGACCCAGGTCCGCGACCTCTACGAACTACTCGCGGGCCGAGGCGCGGACGTGAAATTCGCCATTCATCCCGTCGCCGGCCGAATGCCCGGACACATGACCGTCTTGCTTGCCGACGTGGATATCCCCTACGACAAGATGATCCAAATCGACGCGATCAACCCCGAGTTTCCCCGAACCGACGTCGCAGTCATCGTCGGCGCATGCGACGTGGTAAACCCGGCGGCAAACACCGCCGTCGGCACCCCCATCTACGGCATGCCCATCCTCCGCGCACACCAAGCCAAGCGCATAATCGTCTGCAACGCAGACACCAAACCCGGGTACTCCGGCATCGAAAATCCGTTGTATCAACAAGGCAACGTCGTCCTCCTGCCGGGCAACGCCTCATCAACACTCCATCAACTCCTTAAAGACCTGCAATCCCGCATATCACGCCGGTAAGGCCCGTGACCGCCCGGCGTCCCCCCCTTGAATATGTTTTTGTGCTATTGACAAAGTGGGCAACTCGGTCCATACTCAAGATGGCGTTCGGGGTGTGTGTCTGCAGTCATGCTGCCGAGCTAAGAACGCCGGACGTTACTGACAGACCTAACGAAAGCAGGAGGATCGTGTCATGTCACTAGCGAAGCGGAGTATAGCGGAATGCATCGGGACTTTCTGGCTGGTTCTGGGCGGCTGCGGAAGCGCGGTTCTCGCATGTGGCCTTCAGAACGTGGGAATCGGGTACCTCGGAGTAGCCTTGGCGTTCGGCCTTACCGTCCTCACCATGGCCTACGCCATCGGCCATATCTCCGGCTGTCACCTCAACCCGGCGGTCTCGGTCGGCCTCGTGGTCGGCAGGCGCTTCCCCATCTCGGACCTCGTTCCTTACGTCATCGCTCAAGTGGCGGGCGCGATCCTGGGAGCCGGAGTGCTGTACCTCATTGCGAGCGGTAAAGCCGGTTTCGACGTTGCCGGCGGCATGGCGTCCAACGGCTACGGTGAACACTCCCCCGAGAAGTACTCCTTGCTGTCCTGCCTCATCCTCGAAATCGTCCTCACATTCATGTTCTTGATGATTATCCTGGGCGCCACCGACAAGCGCGCTCCGAGCGGCTTCGCGCCCATTGCCATCGGTTTGGGTTTGACGCTGATCCATCTCATCGGCATCCCGGTGACCAACCTGTCCGTGAACCCGGCGCGAAGCACGGGGCCGGCGGTGTTCGTTGGAGACTGGGCGCTTGCCCAGCTTTGGTTGTTCTGGCTGGCCCCCATCGTTGGCGCCGCAATAGCCGGCATAGTCTACGCGGCAATTGCGGGCGAGTGCGACTCGGGCAAGCAAGAATAGACCCCACGGACAGGCCGACCTCGGGGAAGCGCCCTGGCGCCGCGGTTGCGTATTGCCTGACCGCGAACGCGCTATCCGCCGCGTTCCCGATCTACTCTGGCCGAATGGCGTCACACGGTGTGCGCGGATACCGAAGTTTCTCGTGAGACGACCCCTTCACCGAGACGCTTGCGGCAAAGCGTTTGCACACGGATGGAAATCATGCGAAACTGAACAGTGAGGCCGCAACCGCGCCACACGCCGTGCGCGGGCGCCCTATGGTGGGTGTGGAATCATGCCGCGAAAACGAGCCCGGGGATTTGAAGCGACCGCGTTGCTGGAGCGGGTCAAGGAGTTGACCTGTCTGCTGCGGATTACCGATATCGCGGGAAAGCCGGGCATTTCCATTGACGAGATTCTCGCGGAGACCATAGCGCTGCTCACGCCCGCCTGGCAGTATGCCGACATCGCTTGCGCGAGGATCGTCCTGGACGGGCAGGTTCACGCGACCCGCGGTTTTCTGGACGCGCCCCATGCCCAGCGCGCGGGTATCGTGGTGCAAGGCGTGACGCGGGGGTTTGTCGAGGTGGCTTACCTTGAGGAACGACCGGAACTGGATGAAGGCCCCTTTCTCAGCGAGGAACGAAATCTACTCAACGCGGTCGCGCAACAGATAGGGCTGGTTATCGAGCGCAAGGAGGCAGAGTTCCTGCGGGGGCACCTGGAAAACCAATTGCGCCATGCCGACCGGCTCGCCACCATCGGGTTATTGGCCGCCGGGGTGGCCCATGAATTAAACGAGCCCTTGGGGAACGTCCTCGGCTTCGCCCAGCTCGCCAAGAAGTGCCCCGGCCTGCCCGATGCGGCGAGACACGACCTCGAGAAGATCGAGGCGGCGGCGCTGCACGCACGCGAAATCATCAAGAAACTCCTGATGTTTGCGCGGCAGAAGCCCCCGGAGAAGACGCTGGTGAATGTGAACCAGGTGGTGCAGGAAGCCTTGGCGCTCCTCTCGGCGCGCTGCGCCACCACCGGCGTCGAAATCGTCGAATGCGTCCTCGATCCCACGTTGCCGCATATCCCGGCCGACCCCGCTCAGATAAATCAGGTGCTTGTGAATCTCTTGGTCAACGCCTTGCAGGCCATGCCCGCCGGCGGCACGCTCCGCTTGCAGACGGAGACGGACGGCGTCCATGTCCGCCTGTGGGTCGAGGATTCCGGAACGGGCATGACGCCGGAGGTGCTGCAACAGGTCTTCGTGCCGTTCTTCACCACCAAAGACGTGGGCCAAGGGACCGGACTCGGCCTGCCGGTGGTCCACGGAATCGTGACGGCGCACGAGGGGAACATCGAAATTCAAAGCGAGGTCGGCGTGGGGACGCGGGTCGAAGTCCGGCTGCCCGTGACCCCCGCGCGGGCAATCGAGGAGGACTGAGCGGATGACCAAGCGGCGTGAAAAGGAAAGTATCCTGGTCGTGGATGACTCCGCGCCGACCCTCGAGGTCCTCCAGCGCAATCTTTCCGCGGACGGCTACAAAGTGTTTACCGCCCCGAACGTGGCGAGCGCCGTCGCGTTGCTCGAAAGCAACAAGGTGGACCTGGTGATTACGGACCTCAAGATGCCCAAGATCGGCGGCATGGACCTCGTCCGGCACGTGCGCGAGAACTTTCGCGACACCGAGGTCATGATGATCACCGGCTATCCCTCCATCGAGGGGGCGGTCGAAGCCATTAAGACCGGTGCGGAGGAGTACCTCGCGAAGCCGTTCACGGACGAGGAATTGTCCGCCGCCGTCCAGCGGGCGCTGAACAAGTTGCGGGTCCGCCGGTGCGGCGAGCCCCAGCGGGCGCACTCGCCCGCCATGCGCCACGGGCTGATGGGCGAATCGGAAGCCATGCGAAGGATTCTCCGCGCCGTCGGGAAGGCCGCCTCCACGTCGGCGGTGGTGCTGATCTCCGGCGAGAGCGGCACCGGCAAGGAACTGGTCGCGCGCGCCATTCACTACGGCGGCGAGCGGTCCTCGGCCCCGTTCGTGCCCGTCAACTGCGGCGGCATCCCCGACGGCCTCCTCGAGAGCGAACTCTTCGGCCACGTCAAAGGCGCGTTCACCGGCGCCACCGAATCGCGGGCGGGCTTTTTTCATACCGCGGACGGCGGCACGATCTTTCTGGACGAGGTCAGCGAGACGAGCGCATCCATGCAGGTGAAGCTGTTGCGCGTCCTGCAGGACAAAGAGGTCTGCATGGTCGGGTCAAGCCGGCCGCGCAAAGTGGACGTTCGCATCCTGGCCGCCACGAACAAAGACCTCCTGGCCCTCGTCACGAAAGGGGCCTTCCGCAAGGACCTCTTCTACCGCCTCAACGTCATCACCATTGCCTTGCCGCCGTTGCGCGAGCGGGGAGACGATATCCTCCTCCTGGCGAACCATTTCGCGCAGCGGTATGCCGCCGAACTGGGCCGCCCGCAGCCCCGCTTCTCGGAACAGGCCATGGCCGTGCTGAAGAACTACGATTGGCCCGGCAACGTGCGTGAACTCGAAAACGTCGTGCAGCGTCTCGTCCTCATGACAGACGGCGAGATCATCCACGTCCCCGACCTGCCGCCCCTCATGCGCTTTTCCGCCTTGACCAGGACCGGCCTCGACCGCACCCTGGCGGAAGTCGAGGCCGAATACGTGAGCAACGTCCTCGCGAGCGTGGGCGGCAACAAGACCCGCGCCGCGGAAATCCTCGGCATTGACCGCAAGACCCTCCGGGAAAAGCTCCGTCTTTCGGCTCCGGCCTCGGAACAGCCCCCACTATCGTAAAGGCGCTTGCGGCGCATCGATCTCGACTCTGACGGTCGTTTTGGGACCCAAGATCGGGGAAATTCTCCTCAGTGACTCAAATCTCCCCACGAACGCGGAGGGGTTTGCGCCCGCCCGATTCCCGCGGACCGGCGAGAAACCGGCCAAATTCGCCGTCGTTGCGCACTTTCTCTTCGCGTCGTGTTGTTGGCACGACATCTGCTCCTCCTGCCTCGGGAGGTTCCCAATCGTGAAGGAAAGCGTCGTGACAAACACCCACGCGGGGCAAGCTCTATGCACGCGGTGCGCATCCGCGGCGCACTGCACCATTCCGGGCGAAACGGACGACCCCATTCTGTTTTGCGACTTCTTCGAGAAGATCGAGGGTGCCATTGTCTGGAGCGCCGAAGAAGTATGCGACATCAATCAGCCCGATCCCGGCCGATTGGATGGGCTTTGCGGGGATTGCGAGAACCGGAAATCCTGTGTGTTTCGCCGCCGCGAAGGCGGCACCTGGCACTGTGAGGAATATCGTTAGGAGGGGCGGCGCAGCTACCGCCGGGAGGAAGGAAGACCTGTGGAAGCCGTAGTAGACGAACGAGAAGTTGTTGCGATTGTCGACAGGCACAACGCGCAATGCGGCGGCCTGATCGCCACGCTCGAGGAAGTCCAGACCGTTTACGGATATCTCCCCGAACGGGCGCTCCGCGTCGTCGCCAATATCACCGACCACTCGCTGGTCGACGTGTACGGGGTGGCGACGTTCTATCGGTCGTTCAGCCTCCGGCCCCGGGGCAGAAACCACGTGTGCGCCTGTCTCGGGACGGCGTGCCACGTGCGCGGCGCGCCGATGGTCGTCGAGGAACTGGAGCGGCGATTGGGGATTCGCGCGGGGGAGACTTCCGCGGACGGCGAGTACACACTTGAAACGGTCAATTGCCTGGGGGCCTGCGCCCTCGGTCCCATCGTCGTTGTGAACGGAACCTATCACTCGAAAGTCGAGGCTGCTTCGGTCAAGAAGCTGCTGAAGAAGACCCAGCCCGAGGCTGCCCGATTGGCTTCGGAACCGAAGGTGGCCGTTTCGAGTCTGTAAAGGATTCGTTCATAGATGCGACTGCATTCCCCCGACGACTTGAAGACACTCCAGGCGGAACTCTGCAATAACGGACATTGGACGGGCCGGACGCTCATCATCCCGGCGGGCACTTGCGGCCGCGCCAGCGGGGCCAATGACCTGATTCGCAAGGCCCGGGAAGAGCTTCTTCGGGGCGAATTCGCGCATCTTATCCGGGTGCGCGTCACGGGCTGTCACGGGTTCTGCGAGACGGAGCCCTCGATCCTCGTCGAACCGGACGGCCTGTTCTATCCGCGGCTCAAGCCCGCCGACGTGGGACGCCTGGTCGAGGCGACGGCACGGGGAGAGATCGTCGAGGATTTGGTGTGGCTGGACCGGGAGACCGGGGCGCGGATACCGCATCAGCGGGACGTCCCGTTTTTCAAGAAGCAGCGGCGCACGATCCTCTCGCGCAGTGAGCAGGTCGACCCGGAAGACATAGACTCCTATCTCAGGAACGGGGGGTATTCGGCGCTCCTGAAGGCGCTGGAGGGCGGCGACCCCGCATGGGTCCTGCAAGAGGTCAAGTCCTCGGGATTGCGCGGCCGCGGCGGCGCGGGATTCCCCACCGGCGTCAAGTGGGAAATGCTGGCGAAGCAGCCCAGCACGCAGGGAAAGTTCCTCGTGTGCAACGCCGACGAGGGCGACCCGGGCGCCTACATGGACCGCAGCATCCTCGAGGGGAACCCGCACAGCATTCTCGAGGGCATGTTGATCGGCGGCTACGCCACCGGCGCGACGGACGGTATCATCTATGTCCGCAACGAATACCCCCTGGCCATCAAGCACTTGCACATCGCCCTCGAACAGGCGCGCGGACTCGGCCTCCTGGGAGAAAACATCCTGGGCACGGGATACTCCTTCGATATACAGGTCGTGCAGGGCGCCGGCGCGTTCGTCTGCGGCGAGGAAACCGCCCTCATTCGCTCCATCGAGGGCCAAATGGGCGAGCCACGCCAGCGGCCCCCCTTCCCCATCCAGAGCGGCATCCACGGAAGACCAACCAGCATCAACAACGTCGAGACATGGGCGAACATCCCCATAATCATCGAGCAGGGCGCGGAAGTCTTCGCCGAAACCGGCACAGAGCACAATTCCGGCACCAAGATTTTCAGTCTCGTCGGCAAGATTCGCAATACGGGCCTGGTCGAGGTGCCCATGGGCATCACCATCCGCGAAATCGTCCACGAAATCGGCGGCGGCCCCGTCGGCAACGCCGAGATCAAAGCCGTTCAGACCGGGGGGCCCTCCGGCGGCTGCATTCCGGCCTCCCGATTTGAACTTCCCATCGACTACGACGGCTTGGCCAAGGCCGGCTCCATCATGGGCTCCGGCGGCATGATCGTCATGGACGGCCACACCTGCGTCGTCGACGTGGCCAAGTACTTCATGGGCTTTCTCAAGGACGAATCCTGCGGGAAATGTTTCACGTGCCGGAAAGGCACGCAGCGGATGCACGAGATTCTCGACGATATCACCCAGGGCCGCGGCACCCATGATCAACTGGACCTCCTGGAGGAACTCGCCCTCGTGGTCAAGGACACCACCATGTGCGGCCTCGGCCAGACAGCCGCGAACCCCGTCCTCTCGACCCTACGCTACTTCCGCGACGAGTACCTCGCCCATATCGACCAACAACGCTGTCCCGCCGGCGTGTGCAAGCCGCTTATCACCTTTTCCATCAACGAAAACTGCTCCGGCTGCCAGGCATGCGCCAAGGCCTGCCCCGCCGACGCCATTTACGGCGAACGGAAACAACGCCACACCATCGACACGTCGAAATGCATCAAGTGCGGCACCTGCCGCAGCGTGTGCAAACGCGACGCCGTGGAGGTCGCCTAGAACCATGAACGGAATGGTCTCGCTGACTATCAACGGACTCGTCGTCTCGGTCGAGACCGGCATGACCGTCCTCGAAGCCGCCCGCTTCATGGGTTTCCCCATCCCCACCCTATGCCACATGGACGGCCTGTCCCCCTATGGCGCCTGCCGCTTGTGCGTCGTCGAGATCGGAGAAGCGCCGCGCGCCAGACTGGTGAGTTCCTGTACCTATCCCGTCGAGGAAGGCCTCATCGTCCGCACCGCCTCCAGGCGCGTCATCCGCGCCCGCAAGATGATCCTTGAACTGCTGCTCGCCTCCTGCCCCCAATCCAAGATCATCCAGGACCTCGCGGCGGCCCATGACGTGCAACAACAGCGCTTTCGCCAGGAATACGAGGACTGCATCCTCTGCGGGCTCTGCGTGCGGATATGCGAAGAGCAAATGATGGCCAAGGCCATCGGGTTCCGCAACCGCGGGGAAAAACGCAGCATCGGCACGCCGTTCGACCTGCATTCCGACGAGTGCCGCCTCTGTGGCGCCTGTATGTACGTCTGCCCGGCCTGCCAACTCCGCTGCACCTACACCGAACCCGAGAAGGCCGTCTGCGGCGGCTGCGCCAACCTGTCGCCGCCCTGCATCGAGAAAGAACCCTTTGACGACATGATGTGCTACATGACGCCGTGTGTCGCCTGTGAGATTCAGAAAGACTGATCGACGGAAAGGAAATGACGACCATGTCGAGCACTTTATCCAAAGTGAATGCCTCCGCGGCCACCCTGACCAAGAACCGCACCATGGACTCCGTGGTGCCCACCTCGGGCCTGTGCGTGACCTGCGTGGACGGCTGCATCGGCATGTGCGAAGTGGGCAAGTCGGCCTATCGCGGCCATGAAGTGCTGTATCCCCAGCCCTTCGGCGTGATCACCACCGCCGCCGAAAAGACCTACCCCGTGGACTACTCCCACTTCAACATTATGGGGACGGCCGTCGGCGCCCACGGCGTCGAAGCGGACAGCGACAAGGCCGTGTTTCCGGCGGTGAACCTCGAAGTCCGCTTCGGCCACGACAACGGCATCAAGTATCGGTATCCGTGGCACATCCCCGGCATCGGCTCGACCAACGTCGCCAAGAACAACTGGGAGGGGCTTGCCATCGGCTCGGCGCTGGCGGGAACCGGCCTCACCATCGGCGAGAATGTCGCCGGAATGGACGAAGATGCCGTTATCAAGAATGGCCGCGTGGTGGACACCGCCGACCTGAAACGCCGCGTGAAGCTGTACCAGGACCACCAGCAGGACGGCTACGGCGCGATCATCGTCCAGGCCAACGTCGAGGACAGCCAGTTAGGCGTCCTCGAGTACGCCATCGAGAAACTCAAAGTGCAGTGCGTGGAACTCAAATGGGGCCAGGGCGCCAAAGACATCGGCGGCGAGGTCAAGATCGACGACCTCAGCAAGGCGCAGTGCCTGTATGACCGCGGTTACGTCGTGTTGCCGAATCCCCACGACCCGGACGTGATCAAGGCTTTCAAGCACGGCGCGTTCAAGGGCTTCGAGCGGCACTCGCGCGTCGGCATGGTGAACGAGGAGTCGTTCGCCAAGCGCATCGAGCAACTGCGGCGCAACGGCGCGAAATACATTTTTCTCAAGACGGGCGCGTATCGCCCCGCCGACCTGGCCCGCGCGATTCTCTATGCGTCCCGGTACAAGCTGGACCTGTTGACCGTCGATGCGGCGGGCGGCGGCACGGGCATGAGCCCGTGGCACATGATGAACGAATGGGGCATGCCGCCGGTGCACCTCCATTCGCTCCTTTACCAATACGCCAAGCGGCTGTCGGACCGCGGCGAATACCTCCCCGCGCTGGCTGTCGCCGGCGGGTTCTCCTTCGAAGACCACATTTTCAAGGGACTCGCCCTCGGCGCGCCGTTCGTGAAGCTCATCGGCATGGCCCGCGCGCCGGTCGCCGCCGCCATGGTCGGCAAGACCATCGGCCGCAGCATCGACGCACGGCAGGTCCCCGTTTACGTCGCGCGCTTCGGCAACACCAAAGAAGACATCTTCGTGACCGCCGTCGAGTTGCGCAAGAGACTGGATGACGACACCTTCGAGAAGCTGCCGACGGGCGCGCTGGGCCTGTACACCTACTACGAGCGCCTTGCCCAGGGGCTGCGTCAGCTCATGGCGGGAAGCCGCAAGTTCTCCCTGGGGTACCTGTCCCGCGACGACATCGCCGCGCTGACCCGAGAAGCGGCGGAAATCTCCAACATCCGCTACATCATGGACGTGGACCGCGAAGAGGTGGACGCCATTCTCGGATAATCGCCTACTCGACGACCCTCCGCGTGACGCGGACCAAGCCATTCGCGCTCGGTAAAGGCTTCTGTCTTGCGCGTCTTGAATTCTGGCCGTTGGGCCCGTCGATTGTTTCACAAGCGGGGTGGGCCGTCGCCCCGAAGCGGCAAACACATATCAGCCCAGGACAACGCCCCGGGGACGGGGTTACACAAGGACACCAAGCCCAGAAGGGGCGAAACAATGCGTGCGCCCCTCGGCGGGGGTGACGGTCTTCATATTGCGCGCTGGTGACCGCCCGCCGACTCAGTCTCTCGGTTCGACACGGCCGAGCGCCTCATCCGTCGCCAACTCCAGTTCGCCGAGTTCGGCCTCGCTGAGACGCCGAATACGAGAACGAAGACATGCCTTCGGCACCGCGCGCATCTGAAACGCCAACGCGACGGAAGGTTCCGGCGGCCCCGCAACGCTGGCTTCAATCATCGCCGTGCCGGCAAGGCGGGCGCGGTCGAGATTTGTGGTGAGCGGAACCACAAGCACGGACTGGAGCGCGCGGATCAACGTATCACTTTGCCAGACGACAACAGGCCGGCGACCTGTTTGCTCCCGGGGACGGTAGGGGCCCAGTTCGGCCCGTCAAATGTCGCCGCGCCTCACCGCCGGTCCTCGAGATCGAGCGCGGCGGCCCACTCGTCTATACCACCCTTCGCGAGGTCTTCGTCTTCCGTGCTTCGCTTGGACAGGCGGGCGATAACCCAGCGCGCCGGGTCAGGATGCCGCACCACGAAAATGCCCACTTGCTCGCCGGCGCGCAACGAGAGCCGACGCAAGGGGCGCAATACCCCGTTCTCGAACTTCGCTTCGATGATTCCCATGCGCACAGAATAGCACAATACACGAGAAAAACAACTCGTTCGTTGTGCCCTTCCGTTGCTCCATTGTGGCAGGTCTCTTGCTTGCCACGCCGAAGTCACGCGCCGCGCGTGACGAAGGCCGGAACCGCGCCACCGTCCCGACGCGCAACGCAGGCGCTTGCGCCGCGCGCGGGGAGAGGCAAGGCTGGCGTATTACGTCTTGAGCACCCAGGGCGCGCGGTATCTTGGCGCGAGCATTTCGCTTGCGCCGGGGTCGTCGAGGATTTCCTCCGTCTCCGGGTTCCAGCGTATTCTGCGGCCCGTGTAGATGGCGATGTCGCACAGGTGGCCGACCGACGCGGACCGGTGGGCCGTCTCGGCGGGGGTAATGGTCGTCTCGCGCGATTTGACGCACTCGATGAAATTCCCGATGTGGTTCCTGCTCTTGTAGAGCCGGATTTCGTCGTCACCGATGAATTCGTCGAGCACGGACGCGGGTTCCGCGGTCAATTGCCCGCGCGTGACGAATAGCCAGCCGTCTTCGCCGAACCATTTCGTACCCATCGGGAACCGGCTGCTTATCTCGATGGTCAGCCCGCCCGCATACGTGCAGGCGCAGTCGTAATCCGTCGGCGCGTCCCACACGCCGCCCCGCGGGATCACGCCCGTACCCTCGACCAGGACGGGGCCGGTATGGTCGAGCCCGAGGCCCCAATGCGCGATATCGAGATGGTGCCCGACCCAGTCCATGATGCGCCCGCCGCCGTAATCCATGACCCACCGCCAGTTCTTGTGAATGCGCGCCGGCACGTAGGGCGACACGGGCGCGGGCCCGAGCCACTTGTCGTAGTCCAGTTCGGGCGGCGGCGGCTGTTCCGCCGTCTGGTCCTTCGTGCCCGCGTAATCGTCGTAGCCCTGGCCGAGGCCGACCTCGACCCGGCTGACCTTGCCGATCCGGCCGTTGCGGACGAGTTCCGCCGCGCGGTGGAAGTTCTCGACGCTGCGCTGCCAGCTCCCCGTTTGCCAGACGCGGTCGTTGCGCTTGATGGCGTTGCAGATGGCGCGGCCCTCGATTAGCGTATGCGCGAGCGGCTTCTCGCCGTAGACGTCCAGCCCGGCGTCCGCGGCCATAATCGCGGGAATCGCATGCCAGTGGTCCGGCAGCGCGATGCTCACGGCGTCGAGGTCGCCGCGCGCCAGCAGTTCCTCGAAATGGGCGTACACCGCGCAATCCGCGTTGTCATACGTGCGGTCCACCATCTCCTTCACGCGCTGGAGGTGGTTCCGGTCCACGTCGCACACGGCCACGACCTGCACGTCCTTCCGCTGGAGGAACTGGCCCAGGTTGTCCGGCCCCTGCCATCCCAGGCCGATGGCCCCGAGCGTCACCCGCTCGCTCGGCGCGGGGCGCGGCGCGCCGGTCGTGGCGCAACGCGTGAGGATGGTCGGTCCCGCAAGCGCCGCCGCGGCGGTTCGCAGAAACCCTCGTCGATTCATTCCACTGGCCATGAACTGCTCCTTGTGCGCCGGTTGCGCTTCCTGCCGCCGATGCCGTCCATCGTGCGGCGTCAAAGCCGCCAGCCGTCTCTGTACGGCGGATTCACGAACGCAGTCGCCTCCTCCGAATTCGAGAAGGTCATCGAGGCGCTGTCCCAATGCAGCGTCTTGCCCGGCAGCCGCTTCGCGATGTTCCCGAGCAGCGCCATTTCCGTGAGCGGCCCCGAGTAGCCGAAATCCGCGCACGCGGGCCGCCCTTCCTTGCAGGCCAGCGCCCAGTCCATCTCGTGCGAGCCTTTCACGCGCGGGATCGTCTCCGCCACCATGGGGACTGGCACAAGCGAGTCTTCGAGACGTGCCTGTCCCCGATCCCCCCGTTCCTCCGGCACAAGCCGCGGGCTGTTCCCGTAGACACCCGCGGTCAAGTAACCGCGTTCGCCGATGAAGAGCACGCCGCCCTCGCCGTCGCCGAGCAGGCGCGCATCGCCCAGTCCGGCGGGCGCGGGCGGCTGCAAGCCGTCGTACCACGTGACCGTCACCGGCGGCAAAGCGCCACGTGCGGGGAACTCGTAACGCACGACGGAAGCGATCGGATACGTCTCGGGATTGAGGTCCGTGTTGCTCGCCTCGACGCTCGAGGGCGCGCCGAGGTCGAGCGCCCAGAACACCGGGTCGAGCGTGTGCGCGCCGCGATCGCCCATCATGCCGCAGCCGAAATCCCACCAACTGCGCCACGTGAGCGGATGATACGTCGGATGGTAGGGCCGGAACAGCGCGGGGCCGATCCACAGGTCCCAATCGAGCGACTCGGGCACGGCCGGCGTCTCGGTGGGCCGCGCGGCGAGCGGTGAACTCCACCCGGCATGTCCCCACGGATAGTAGGTCAGGCTGCACCACGCGACGACCTCGCGCACCGCGCCGATGACGCCCGCCTGTATCCATTCGCAAATCTGCCGGGCTTCCTTGCTCGAATGACCCTGGATGCCCATCTGCGTGCGGACGCCCGTCGCTTTCGCGGCCTCGGCGAGTGTGCGCGCTTCGTACACCGTATGCGTCAGCGGCTTCTGACAGTAGACGTGCTTCCCCGCCCGCATCGCGGCCATGGCGATGACCGCGTGCGTGTGGTCCGGCGTCGCGATGACCACCGCGTCGAGGTCCCGCTCGTTTTCGAGCAGGACGCGGTAGTCGGTGTAGCGAGCGGCGTTCGGGTACTCCGCGAAAGTCTTCGCCGCATAGGCGTGGTCCACGTCGCACAGCGCGACGATGTTCTCGCTTTGCAGCGCCCGCAGGTTGGCCGCGCCCATCCCGCCGACGCCGATGCCCGCGATGTTCAGTTTTTCGCTCGGGGCTTTTTCCCGCGCGCCGCCGATCGCGTGGCGGGGGACGATCTGGAACGCCGCGCCCGCGGCGGCGACGCCCGCCGCTTGCCCGAGAAACGCCCGCCTGCTTAATTCACGCATGGTTCCGTTCTCCAGTGATGGCGGCGCTGCCGCTCAGCGGCAACACATGCCATGGACGTTATGGACGTTATGGACAGGTATTCCGCGCGCTACGACTTCAATTCCCGAACGGCCATTTCGCGCACGGTGATCTTCATGTCCTTGAACTCATCGCCCGCGTGAATCTGGAACCCGATCCGGCCCGTGGCATACGAGTCGTCCCGCACGTCGCCCACGACCACGCCGTTGAGGGTGATGACAAGGTGGTCGCCCTCCGCGCGAATCACCATCGTGTTCCAGTCATCGCGCTTGACGAGCGCCGGGTCTTCGTTCATCGACAGGAACATCTTCCCTGGGCAGTAGAGCGTGCCCGAATAGCACTCGGGGTTCTTGTACTCGAGGATGTCCGCCTGATACGCCTTGTCCGGCGATTGATACCGGAACCAGACGCCGCTGTTCGCCGGCCAGTGAATCTTATACGTCACGCGCACCTCGAAGTCGCCGTACTCCTTCTCCGTGAACAAGTCGCCCGCCTCGCCGTTCGCTCCCTGCGTACCCACGAGACGCCCCTTCTTGACCTTCCATACCGCGCCGCCTTCCTGCGTCCAGCCTGACAGGTCCTCGCCGTTGAACAGGGGCGTCCACCCCGCCTCGTCGGCTTTCTCGGCTGCGAAGCCCGTGACGCCAACGGCGCCCGCCAGCGCCAGCCCGAGAACAAGACTCACCACGCTCATGTCTCTACGCATCTTCTTCATGACTTGATCCTTCCTGTCAATGTCTCTCCCGCGAAGCCCGCCCGGACCCCGCGCTTCCCACCAGACGACAAGAATATAGCGCCGACCGAGCGCACGGTTCCATTCGCGCGCCGTCGGGGTTTGTCCCCACCGCCAAGTCGTTGATAGGATAGGGGCTTGAAACCACCCTCGAAGCGGGGACACGCCATGAAAGTCGGGATTATCGGATACGCGCGCTCGGGCAAGACCACCATCGTGAACGCCCTCACCGGCGGCCACGCGGCGGTCGGCGCGTTCGGCAGCCGCGACGCGAACGTGGCCGTGATCAAGGTGCCGGACGACCGGGTCGAGCGGCTCGCGGAAATCTATAAGCCGCGCAAGATCGTCCACGCGGAAATCGAGTTCGTCGATATTGCGCCGAACGAGGCCGGCGGCGAGCAGAAGGCCCTCGACAACAATGCGCTCACCCTGCTGAAGAACGTGGACGCGCTCGTGCACGTCGTGCGCGCCTTCGAGAACGAGACCGTCGTGCATCCGCGCGGGTCCGTGGACTCGACGCGCGACTGCCGCAATCTCGAAGAGGAACTCCAACTCAGCGACCTCATCATCATCGAGCGCAAGATCGAGCGTCTCGCGAAGGAGGGGCGTCACGACAAGGAGTACGACTTGCTGCAACGGTGCGCGAAGCACATCGAGAGCGGCGATTCGCTCCGCGCGCTCGACCTGTCGCCGCAGGAACTGAAAGCGCTCCAGGGCTACACCTTCCTCTCGATCAAGCCGCTCATGCTCGTGGGCAATTACGACGAGAGCCGCATCGGCCAGGACGACCCGGCGGGATTGCGCGCCTACGCGGCTCACAACGGCTTCACCCTCGTCGAGTTCTGCGGCGCCATCGAGATGGAGATCAGCGAACTGCCCGAGGCCGAGCGCCAGGCCTTCCGCGACGACCTCGGCCTCGGCGAGGAATCACGCACGCGCTTCATCCATGCGGCCTACGACATGCTCGGACTCATCAGTTTCCTCACCACCGGCGAGCCGGAAGTGCATGCCTGGACCATCCACAAGGGTACAAAGGCGCTCGACGCCGCCGGCGTCATCCATTCCGACATACAGCGCGGCTTCATCCGCGCCGAGACCGTCGCCTACGCCGACCTCATGGCCTGCGACGGCTCCATGCACAAGGCCAAGGAACACGGGAAAGTCCGCCTCGAAGGAAAGGACTACATCGTCCAGGACGGCGACGTCATCCTGTTCCGGTTCAACGTGTGAAGACGCCCCATTCATATTCGCTCAAGAAAATAGGGAGAATAAAAATAGCGAAAATAGGGGACAGCCACCTATTTCTCCCCAAGGTAGATTCTGGGGAAAATAGGGGACAAAATAGCAAAATAGGGGACAGCAAAATAGAGCAAAATAGGGGACAGCCACCGATTTCCAGCAAAATAGGGGACAGCCACCGATTTCCGGATGATCCGATCACGGCGACTTTCGTGTATAATACGGCGAACGGGTTTATGCGCCTCTGGCGCATTGACGAAAATGACGGAGAACGGGGTGGATACGACGTTTCATGTTGTGGCCGGTCTCCTGACCGCGCCACCGGGCCGACCGAAGGTCTCCTCCGTTGTGGCCGGTCTCCTGACCGCGCCACCGGCCCGACCGAAGGTCTCCTCCGTTGTGGCCGGTCTCCTGACCGCGCCACCGGCCCGACCGGAGGTCTCCAATCCGAACGCATCTTACTGCGAGTGGGAGACCTTGCGGTCGCAGGACTGGCTCGGTCGGGAGACCGGCCAGAACGTGCCGCTCGAGGGCATGCTCGCGCTGGCGGACGTGGCCGGCACGAACCCGTCCACGGGGACGTATCGCTACTACGCGCAGGACCACCTGGGCAGCCTGCGCGCCCTCTTCGCCGGCAATAAGGCGTGGATGGCCGTCGCCGAATACGAGCCCTACGGCATGTTCCGCGGCGGGGCCGGTCCGGCGGACGTCCCCGGCCAACTCTTCACCGGCAAGATGCTCGACCTCGAAACCGGCCTCTACTACTTCCCCTACCGCTACTACTCCCCCCCGACCGCCCGCTGGCTCACCCGCGACCCCCTCGGCATGGTCGATGGGCCGAATGTGTATGCGTATGTGGGGGGGAATCCGGCCAACGCAGCAGACCCGCTTGGTGCCTGGCTGATAAATCCAAATGGAGACCCCAGCACTCAGATCGGTTGTGCCATACAGAAGTTGTGGCAGGCCTACCGTGAGATGAAGAGGGCAAATTGGATAGGTGCCGACAAGTACTTTCATTGCAAGGGCAACTGCGAAGCAGCAAAGTGCGGAGACGCAGGTGCAGGAATGGCGGCAGTGATCAGCTGGCTGCGCGAGATTTACGGAAGATGGTGGAAGGGAGACCCTGTTTACGACATGTTAGCTGATATGGAGGCCAATAGCTGGGGCTCAGAGTGCCCCGACGACATGGATTGCGGGGACCGCTGTCGAAAATATCGTCCAGCAGGGCTCCCAGCCGAATATTAAGCGCTATAACGTGGGAACTCAGACTGACAGCATGCCGCAGAGCCTGGGAGGCAGTGTGGTTTTCAGGGTATGACCAATGATATTCATGCTTAATAGGACTGAAGGATATATATATATCTTATTATTAATAACTATATCATTCTTATTCTTACAGTCTGTACACGGATGTGATCGCGTCACGCCGCGCGAAAGCGATCTTGTGCGCTACCCCGATCTTGACCCTTTTCTCCAGGGAAGGGAAGGATTCGAAGGAATCACGCATGATGTCGATACCGGCTATTATGCTTTTCGCTTTCACTCGACATCCGCTGGGCCGCAAGAGTATTTCGATTTAGTGCACATGACCGCTCTCGCGGAAGGCTGGAAGCTGTACTGTTCATTTCCGCTCGAACGGACTTATCGGCGGGCTTCTACGGCTTATCCGGCAGCTACACATGAGGACCAAGTAACCCTGGTGTATTCGCCAGGGGTTAAGTCGGTCCTTCTCATAATGGAGCGTGCTTGGCCAAGCGCGAGCAGGAAAGTGAAACACAGGGACACCTATTTCGCTGATAGCTTCACTCTGCGAAGCGAACGGGGTACGGATACATGGGTGTAATGGTGGAACTTGTCGAGGATATCGAGGTGTGGCGCGGGGCCGTCGACGAGGACCTTGTTGTGGCCGGTCTCCTGACCGCGCCACCGGCCCGACCGGAGGTCTCCAATCCGAACGCATGCTATTGTGAGCGGGAGACCTTCCGGTCGCGGGACTGGCTCGGTCCCGGCCTTCGCGAAGCGCTTCGGCGAGTCAAGCGGGAGACCCGCCAGACCGGGGAATTCGAGCCTTACGGCACGGTCCGCTGCGACAAGCGCCTTAAACGCATGGGCTCTCAGTTGCTCCTGGTTCTCCGCCGTCATGCTTGCGTAGCCGTTGGTGGGGACGACAGCTTTGTCGAGACAGTTGGCCAGGACGTGTTCGGCGATACAGTCGAAGTCCGTGCCGCACGTGGTCTGGACCTGGCCGGCGTGGAGCGTCCGGAAGGGCTCGTGCTATAATGAAGGCGTGAAATCGGAGAGTTCGTAGGATGACGTACATGGGCCATGTTGAGAAGGGGGCGATTGTGCTGGATGAGCCGGTGGCGCTGCCGGATGGGGCCGTGGTAAAGATCGAGTTGGCGGTCCGGGACGTGGGTGCTGCGCGGCCTGTTTCCAAGGAGTTTTTGGATTTGGTTTCGGCGTTACCCGCGGGTACGCGAACGAAGGAAGACATTGATCGGCAGATCAAGGAAGAGCGGGCGTCCTGGGGTGAGCCCTGATGGCGGGGCTCTATCTAGATGCGTGTAGCATTGTCTACCTCGTCGAGGGCGCCGAACCGTTCCACGGACAGGTTGTCGCCGCATTGAAGAAGTTCAGACCGGGGACGGAATCGCCCGTTGTGACCTCGCGGCTCTCCGTGCTTGAATGCCGGGTCCGCCCTGTCAGAGACAACGACACCGCGTTGCTGGCCACGTATAATGCATTCTTCTCCGCGGAACCCCTTGTTCTCGCCGATATTGACGCGCATATCATTGAAACGGCGACGCAGTTGCGCGCCAAGTATCGATTCCGGACACCCGACGCGATCCATTTGGCGACTGCCATTGAGAAAAAGGCGGACGTTGTCCTTACGGGGGATGCCGCTCTCAAGCAATGCCGCGAAGTCAATGTCGATGTGTTGAAATAGTGAAATAGAAGACAGCCACCCATTTCCGCATGAGCCCTGGACGACGTCCGGGTATAATGGAGCGAACGAGTTTATGTGCCTTCGGCGCATTGTTGGTGTCGGCGGCGGACGGCGGGGGCCGGACGATGACACAACCGGGGACTGTACGAAGCGACCACGCGCTTCGCGTGGGAGACGGGACTGTCCCCGATCTCTTTGCGGACGCGCCCGGCACGAACCCGTCGTTCGTTGCGGACGGTCTCCGGCGTGCCCACCGTAGCTTCAGCGAAGGCCGGGACCGCGCCAGCGGGCCGACCGGAGGTCTCCACCGTTGTGGCCGGTCTCCCGACCGCGCTACCGGGCCGACCGAAGGTCTCCAATCCGAACGCATGTTACTGCGAGTGGGAGACCTTACGGTCGCGGGACTGGCTCGGTCCCGGCCTTCGCGGGACGCTTCGGCGTGGCAAGCAGGAGACCGGCCAGAACTGAAGTCTGGTTCTGGCGTCGTCTCACGCGCGGGTGGCGGCGCGCCAGTGGCGGAGCAGGTCGTCGAGGAGTTGCTCGAAGGGGGTTTGCGGCGTCCAGCCGGTGTCGCGGGTGAGTTTGTCGTGGCTCCCGTAGACTTCCGGGACATCGACGGGGCGCATGCGCGCAGGGTCGGGCGCGATCGCGATGGGGACCGCCGCTTGGGCGCACAGGCCGTCGAGGGCCGCGGCGATGCTCCGGGCCTTGCCGGAGCAGACGTTGTAGACGGCGCCGGTCTCGCCGCGCAGGGCGATGAGTTCGTAGGCGCGGGCCACGTCGTTCACGTGGAGAAAATCGCGTTTGGCGTCGAGGTTGCCGACGCGCACGCGCGGCGGCGCGAGTTCCGCCTCGATCTCCGCGATCTGGCGCGCGAACGCCGGCAGCACGAAGCGCGGGTCCTGGCCCGGCCCGGAATGATTGAAGGGACGCACGCGGACGATGTCCAGGTCGAAGGCGCGGGCGCAGTACGCGCAATAGTGGTCCGCGGCGGCTTTCGAGATGCCGTAGGGGTTGTTGGGCCGCAGCGGGTGTTCCTCCGTGACGGGCAGCGCCTGGGGCGGTCCGTAGGCGTCGGCGCTGCCGACGTAGATCAGCCGCGCCTCGGGCGCGAACTCGCGCACGGCGGCGATAAGATGCACGACGCCTTCGCAGTTCACCCGGAACGCCCCGACCGGGTCCTGGGTCGCGTCGGGCAGAAACGAGACCGCCGCAAGGTGGAAGACGTGGGTGACGGCGCCGGCTTGCTTGACGGCCGCGCGCACCTGCTCGGGCCGGGTCACGTCGCACGCGATCGCG
The DNA here is from genome assembly GCA_029556545.1 of Candidatus Hydrogenedentota bacterium. Lineage (GTDB taxonomy): Bacteria > Hydrogenedentota > Hydrogenedentia > Hydrogenedentales > JAGMZX01 > JAGMZX01. Next base: position 194,789 of record JAKQEQ010000193.1, on the reverse strand, counting down.
CCCGGCAGTCCGGACAGGGCCGCGCGCACCACCTGCCACTTTGCCCGCTGGAGATGCGCCGCCAGCGTCTTCCCGACGAATCCTTCGGCACCGGTGATTAACGCGCGCCGGGTCATGGGTGCGGCTTCCGGTTTCGGAGTTCGTTCTCGACGCGGACCAGGTCCGCATCGACCATCATGCGAATCAACTGCTCGAAGGAGACCTCGGGCCGCCAGCCGAGCTTGGCCTTGGCCTTGGCGCAGTCGCCGAGGAGCGTATGCACCTCGGCGGGCCGGTAGAATTGCGGATCGACCTTCACGTACTGCTCGTAATCGAGCGCCACGTGCGAGAACGCCACTTCGCACATGTCGCGCACGCTGTGGCTGTGCTCGCTGGCGATGACGAAGTCGTCCGGCGCATCCTGCTGGAGCATCATCCACATGGCGCGCACGTAGTCGCCCGCGAAGCCCCAGTCGCGCTTCGAGTCCAGGTTGCCGAGCCGCAGTTCGTCGCGCAGCCCGAGCTTGATCCGCGCGACGCCGTCGGTGACCTTGCGCGTGACGAATTCGAGGCCGCGCCGGGGCGATTCGTGGTTGAAGAGGATGCCGGAGACGGCGAAGAGGTCGTAGCTCTCGCGGTAGTTGATGGTGATCCAGTGGCCGTAGACCTTCGCGACGCCGTAGGGGCTGCGCGGGTAGAACGGCGTGTTCTCGTTTTGCGGGGTCTCGCGCACGTGGCCGAACATCTCGCTCGACGAGGCCTGATAGAAGCGGATGGACTTGTCCACGATGCGGAGCGCTTCGAGCAGGCGCGTCACGCCGAGGGCGGTGACGTCGCCCGTGAGGATGGGCTGCTTCCACGACGTGGGCACGAACGACTGCGCCGCGAGGTTGTACAGCTCGCGCGGGCGCACCTGTTCGACGGCCTCGATGCAGGACACCTGGTCGGTCAGGTCGGCCTGAATCAGGTGGATGCGGTCCTTGATGTGCGCGATGCGCTCGAAGGTCTCGGTGCTCGCGCGCCGCACCATGCCATACACGTCATATCCCTGTTCGAGCAGGAATTCGGCCAGATACGAGCCGTCCTGCCCCGTAACCCCGGTGATCAGCGCGCGCGGCGGTTCCTGGTTTGCCATGCGTTCCTCATTCCCTTGTCTGTTGATCTCGATACCATTGGACGAAACGGGCGATGCCCGCGTCCATGTCAAAGCGGGGATTATACCCGAGAAACTCCCGCGCATGGGAGATATCGGCGTAGGTGATGGGCACGTCGCCGGGCTGAAGCGGCTGCGGGTCGATGCGCGCGGGCTTGCCCACGTGTTTCTCGATGAGGGCGATCAGTTCGCGCAGACTGGTCGTACGGCTTTCGCCGAGGTTGAAAATTTCATAGCGGAACGGCGTATCCACACATCGGATCAACCCGTCGATAATGTCCTCGATGTACGTGTAGTCGCGCCGCGACTCGCCGTCGCCGAACATGGGCACGGGCCGTTCCTCGAGGATGCGGCGCGTGAATTGGTGAATCGCCATGTCGGGCCGCTGGCGCGGGCCGTAGACGGTGAAGAAGCGCAACATCGTGACGCGCAAGCCGTAGAGGTGGCTGTAAACGTGCGCCTGGAGTTCGTTCATGCGCTTGGTGGCGGCGTAGGGGCTGATGGGCCGCGCGACCGGGTCCGTCTCGCGGAACGGCACGTCCGTGCTGCCGCCGTAGACCGACGAACTCGACGCGAAAACCAGGTGCGACACCGGATAGCGGCGACAGGCGTCGAGCATATGCTGCCCGCCGATGACGTTCACCGTATAGTAGAGATTCGGGTCCTGGATCGAAGGCCGCACGCCCGCACGCGCGGCGAGATGCACGACCACGTCGGGCCGTTCCCGCTCGAAGAGGCGCATGACCGCGTCCTCGTCGCGGATGTCGCCCTCGTGAAGCGCAAACCGCTCGGACGCCGTCGGCCCGGCGATATTCCAGCGCTTCACGGCCGGGTCGTAGTAGTCATTGAAGTCGTCGAGGCCGATGACCGTGTCGCCGCGGGCCAGCAGCGCCTCGCACAAGTGTGAACCGATGAAGCCCGCGGCGCCGGTGACCAGAATGCGTTTCATTGCACTGCTTCCGAAATGAGGTTGCGTTTCGGGGATACTCTCGCCGAGTGTAGAGGAAGCCTGCAAGTAACACAAGAGCCCCGGTCGGCGTTGCGGCCGCGACTTGCGATATAGTGGCGCGTCACGGAAGTTTCTGAAGGAGTGCGTGTGTGCTGAAGGACGCTCGTCATTTCCGGCGTGCGCTGCTGGAATGGTTCCGCCGCGAGGCGCGGGACCTGCCCTGGCGTCGCACCCGGGACCCCTATCGCGTCTGGCTTTCCGAGGTAATACTGCAACAGACGCGCGTCGATCAGGCGCTCCCGTATTACGAGCGCATTCTCGCCGCGCTACCCACCGTTCACGACCTGGCCGCCGCGCCTCCGGACCGCGTGCTGAAGCTCTGGGAAGGACTCGGTTACTACACGCGCGCGCGCAACCTCCACCGCGCCGCGCGGGCCGTCGTCGAAAGCCACGGGGGCCGTCTGCCGCAAACGGCGGAACTCCTGCAACTATTGCCCGGCATCGGGCGGTATACGGCCTGCGCCGTGGCAAGCATCGCCTTCGGACAGCGCGTCCCGGTGGTCGATGGCAATGTGAAGCGGGTGCTCGCGCGGCTCTACGACCTCGCCGAAGCGATCGAAGGCGCGGCCGCGGAGGCGCGGCTTTGGGCGTTGGCGCGGGGGCTTGTGCCCCGCGCGGCGCCGGGCGATTTCAACCAAGCCATGATGGAATTGGGCGCGCGCGTCTGCACGCCGAAACGACCCGACTGCGAATTCTGCCCTGTGGCGCCATGCTGCCGCGCTCGCGCGGCGGACACGGTGACGCTGCGACCCGTGCGCCGCGCGGCCAGGCAGACGCCCCATCACGAGATTGTCGTGGCCGCGATCCGCAAGCGCGGGCGCTATCTGCTCGGCAAACGTCCGCCGGAAGGACTGCTCGGTGGGTTGTGGGAATTCCCCGGCGGCAAGGTCGAGCCGGGCGAGACCCATGCGCAGGCGCTCGCGCGCGAATGCCGGGAAGAACTGGGCGTCGAGGTGGCGGTCGGCGGATTGGTCGCCTGCGTGCGGCATGCGTACACCCACTTTCGCGTAACGCTGAACGTATACCGCTGCGCGCTCGTCGCCGGCGAGCCCACGCCCAACCGCCACACGGAACTGCGCTGGGCGGCGCCCGCCGCCTTCGCGGAGCTAGCGTTCCCGAAGGCAAATCACAAATTCCTGCACCTGCTCTGAAATCGCGAGCCCACGCCGACCGTATCGCCGCGCGGAACAACAACGCGGCAACCAGGCGCGTCGCCGCGCCCGATTGCCGGTTGCTGCTTGCGAATGTTCGATATTTCCGTATTACAGGCCGGAGGCGTCCATGCCCGTAATCTTCATTTCGCCGTTGCGCTCCTCGAACACGAGTTCGAACGTGATCGATCCGAAAGCGCCCATGAGTTCGACCGGATACACGATGACTTCATCGCCGTCGACTTCGGCTTCGGCGTCATCGACACTGACCTCGAGATCCTCGAGGTAGCCCATGTCCATGGCCTGGCCGATGAAGTCACGGATACCCGCTTTGTCGCCATATTCATAGTGCTCGAAATCGTCCGCGAAGCACGCCATAATCTTTTCCAGGTCCTGCGCGGCAAGCGCGTCACCCCAAGCCTTCGCCGCGGCTACGGCTTTGTCGCCGGGCTTCGCCGTCGTCGCCTCCGCGGGCGCGGCCTCCGCCGGCGCGGCTGCCGCCGCGGCGGCCGGGCATGGGGCCGAGCCGGGCGCGCCCGCACCACGCATGGCCCGGATGGCCGAGCACACAATCTCGTCATAATCGGCGAGGAACAGGTAGCATTGCGCCAGTTGCTCCGTCGTAAGGTCCATGACGTACGCATCGAGCGCGTCGTTCTTCAGTTGGAAGAGTTGTTCGTCAAGGCCCTGCAATTTGTCGAGCAGGCCGCTGACTTCCGCGCCCGCAGCGCTGCTTTCGATGGCGGCGGTCAGCTTGCCCTTCACCTCGGCCCGCTGGCTTTTCAGCGACGCGACCTGCTCCTGGTACTTGCCGAACTCATCCAGCAGCACCGCCACCTCGTCGCTGGCCAACCCCAGTTGTTCCGACAGGTCGAGCACCAGCGCCTTACCCACCAACGCCTTCGTCTTGGCGTCGAGGCAAATACCGCAACACTGCGCGGACGCTGCACCCGCCCCAACCACTGCCATCGCGACTGTTATCGCCACAACACACGTTACCCGTTTCATGATCGCCGTTCCTCCTCTGTTCCTTAACGCAATACTCCACAAACTGCTCCGCCGCGGCGTCGGCCCGCGGCGCTTTTCCGCAATGAAACACGTACACTACCCAAAAGGCGCGCCGGCCGTCAAAGCCTCGGCGGGTGAAGCCTTAGACCACGCAGCGCCTCGGCAGGTTTTGCCTCGCTTCGCGAAAGAGCAGGCCGAGGTGAGGGTGTCAAAGACCCGGTTCGGGGGGGCTTCCGTTCGTCCGCCTCGTCCTTTTCGTCGCGTTACTGTCCCGCATGGCGCCTGCTGTGCCACGCTCCCGGCGCAATTCGGCCAATGCGGCCCTTGCAATTGCTGGGCTTAATCTGGTATACATGAACAAAGAGCCGACGCGGGGTGGAGCAGCCTGGTAGCTCGTTGGGCTCATAACCCAAAGGTCGTAGGTTCGAATCCTACCCCCGCTACCAATTGGTATCAAAGGACTTGCAGCGATGCAAGTCCTTCTTTTTTTGGGGCTGTGTACCCTAAATTGTACCCTAGTAGATTCGGAGGACTTGCCACGAGCCCAACTTGGCTGCCGCTTATACGGTAGGCGGCCACGAAAGGAGCTCCGTATGGCAAGTCTCAAGAAACGCGGCAAGACCTACTACGCCCAGTACTACGACGGCGACAGGCAGGTCCGACAATGCCTCCACACACCCTCCCTGCAGGTCGCCAAGGAGAAACTCCGGAAACTGGAGTCCCGCCTGTATCGGGGCGAAGACGTAGGGGGCCCCACGAAGACACCGACAGCCGAGATCCTGGCGGCCTACGTCGACCACATCCGCATGACCAAAACGGCGCACAGCGTCCGGTCCGACCTGTGGTACTTGAGCGATCTCTTCGGCCCAATATGCGACGACCTTTCGAAGACAGGAGTGGCGAGCCAAGGGCGGAAGGGCGTACGCCGGTCCAGACGGAAACCGGAGCGATTCCGCATTCAGTCCCAATACATCGAACAGGTCACCGTCGGCGAGATATCCGAAGTCATTGCCAGGCGCATTCGTGAGGAGGGCATCGCCCCGAAGACGGGAAACCGCTACCGGGAGATCCTGAGCCGCCTGTTCTCGTGGGCCATGACCCAGCGGGGAGTACGCATGCCCGGTGGCCAGAACCCCGCGGCCAAGGTCGAGCGCCAGCGGGAGTCCGCGCCCGAGATCCGGTTCCTGACGAAGAGGCAGATCGCGCAGCAACTCGAGGCGCTTGCCGACCATCCCGTGCTTCAGACGATGGTCGCCGTCTACATCTACGCCGGGCTTCGCCGTGAAGAGGCGCTGTGGCTGCAACTCAACGACCTGGATTTGACTGCTGGCGTGCACGGCGTCATCCGGGTGCACGCAAAGACGGTGGATGGCGAATTCTGGGAACCCAAGACAAAACGGAATCGCGCCGTGCCTGTCAGTCGAGCGCTGCGGGCCTATCTGGACGCCTACGCGTGCCGCGTGGTCCCCGGACGATGGCTCTTCCCCACGCCGAAGGGGCTCCGGTGGGACGGAGACAATTTCTCCCATGTGCTTCGTGACGCCAACAAGAAGGCGTGCCTTTCTTGGTCCTGCCTCGACTACCGTCATACCTTCGGCAGCCAGCTGGCGATGAAGGGCGAGAGCCTGTACAAGATCTCCGCGTTGATGGGCAATTCGCCGGAAATCTGCCGGCGCCACTATGCGGCGCTTCAGCCGGAAGCATTGGCGGACTCAGTGGAGTTCGACGACCTGGGCAAACCCGATCTTCGAATCATCAGGGGGTGATCAAGATAGGTCCAAACGGTGCCGCCCCGGTCGGACCTCCCATTGGTCCGACCGGGGCAGCGCGGGCGGCGTGTTCGCCGGGTCAACGATTAGGGGTTGCTTCCGACGCATCGGGAGGCTTCGTAGGCCTCCACCTCCTCCCTGAGATACCGGACGATGCCGTTGCGGCCCTCGCCCAGGCAGAAGCGGCGGAGCCCTGCCCGCTCAGCTATCCGCGTGACCGTCGGCCGCGAACACCGCCACCGCTCCGCTAGGTCCTTGGGCGACAGGTAGGGAGTAGGGTTGGCTTTGGCGAGTCCCTTCCGGCCAACCGAGCTGTCCTTCCTCCGGCTCATCCTTTCGTACTCCTTTCCGAGGCCAAGAGCCTTGTTGCCTGTGGACCTTGTTTCCGTTCTGTGGGAAGTGGGCCTATCACTAGAACGGCACTTCGTTTTCGATGTCGACGACATTGGCGAAGACGTAGCCGTCGTCGGTGGTCTTGTGCTCTACCTTCACCATGCACGGCTTGTCGAGCAGATCCGACACGGCAATCTGCTCGCCAACTTCGATCTCCCGACCCAGGATGGCCGAGGCCCACCGACCAAGCTTGGTGCGCTGGCTCAGTTTCTTACTGGCGAGAGCGGTCACCTCGTGAACGCACTCCTCGTGATTGACCCTGAAGCGCAAGCGGACCATGGGACCATGGGGCCCTTCCATCTCATCCACGTCAATGACTTTCGCCGCGTGTTTCCCGACGGGAAGGGGGTCACCCCGTTCCACAGTCATCTTCAGTTCGCTCATGTTTCTCACCTCCTTTCCAAGTCAAATTGGCGCTGTTCCCGCCAATCCGATAAGCGGAGGAAACAGGAACGTGATTTCAGTGGACGTTCAGATCCATCATCCAGATTCCGGGCTACCCGTCTTGACAACTCGAGGCGGCGGGACCTTGGGCGGTCTTGATTGCGATCGGACACGTAGGCACACAGAAAGGAGCAATGGCCGGGTCGTCGCAAGCGCACCCGCGGTAGTCCTTGTCGAACGCACTGGCTGCTTGAGCCTTTATCTCCGTCGCGGTGATGGTCCGCTTGCCGCCCGACGGACGGTTTTTCTTCGACCATTCGCGAAGAGCCGCCACAGCTATGTCGAACGGGACCCCCTGCCGCTTGAAGTGAACGGACAAGCGGAAACAGGCAACGCGCTGGTCATGCGTCACGCCTTCCGCCAACATGCGCCTCGCACATGGCGGAAGCCCCCATCCCTGCTCGACGGTGCCCAAGACGAGACTGACAGCAGAATCCCTCGGGCAATCCACCTCGATTTCATTGATCTCGATAATCTCGTCGAGAACGGATTCACTGACGCGATGGAAGACCTCCATCAGTCTCCACTGGTTGGGCACAGGGCGCAAGCCGTTTGCCGGGTCAACGAACACAGTGCGTCCCTCCAGAACAAGCCTTCCAAAGAGCGGCAAATTGATGAAATTGCCATATTCACCGCGGCTTAGGTCGATGACGTCCTGCTTCGGAAACACCTCGACGTTGTGCTCGACTTCATCCAGGATGTGCTTCACCACGGCTCGGGCCTTGACAGCGGGCACTCCGTCGTCCTCGAAAAAGAGCCAAACATGAAAGCCCTTGGCCTTGCTGACCTCGATATAGCTCGGAACTTCGTAGTGTGCGGCCTGATTCAAGAACTCTATGGGCAGGTCCGGAACATCGTCGTCGTAGTCGACGACAACGGCACGCGTGTGTGTACCAGTCAGAAGGTACCTCCCAAGGGGTTTCCTCCCCATAATGTGGTTGACGATGACTTCATCGGTCACCGGTTGCTTCACCTGCCACGAACGGCCACTGCCGAGATCGTAGGTGCCGTAGACGTGGTCGAGGCCTGGGAAAGCCGCCCTAAACAGGTCTGTCTTCTCGGCTGTACTCCTGGGGTCTCTTTCCAACATCTCGAAATGCTCGCTCCAACTATTCCGGCAGGAAGTAGCCCTCCATACCGGGCAAGAAGTAGTCATTAGGCTGCGGAAGCAAGGGATTGGCCAAGCCCGGAAACGGCCGGTAGTTGGGGTCGAGACGAAAAGGGTCTTCCATCCCAACCTGCAACGGGCCAACTGAATCCGGGGAAAGAGCGTCGCCTTCTCCAAACAAGCGAGGGTCCCCAGCACCATGCTTGGGAAGGCTCTCCTCAGGCGGGGAGAAGTACTCGATCGCGCCCGGTACCGCCCGAGCCGGCTCCGCGTCCACTTCGTCGTTCGTCAGGACCCGATCTTCAAGCATGCCATTGAACGGGCGAGACAGCCCGAGCAGATCGACCGCCAGCGCATGGGCCTGGAAATCCGTCCTGCATGAGGGACACAGTTCCTGACCTTCATGCCAATCCTGGCCTTCCGGGTCATTGGCATGCAGGTCTTCACGGCAGGACCCACAAATGGAGAAAGCATCAACACGTCCGTCAATGCCGCGGTCGACCCAGACACCGTTCTCTCTCTCCATGTCCTTTCGAAACAACATTGCACTACTCCATGTTGAACTTCTTCTGCTATAGGGGCGGCGGAATTGCAGGGCATGTTTCAGAAATGAAGGCGAGACGCGGGAATGGCGCGTGCCTAGCTTGCGAATAGACGGCGAATGTGGTTGTCGCTTTCGGCGAACTCGAGCACGAGTTCGGGGAGCCGGGCTGCGACCTCTCTTGGGCTTAGGGCGGCCACTTTGCTAAGGTGCGGTGACCACGCTTCCCATACATGCTCCGCGAGCCGATACCGCGATTCCAGGGGGAGCAAAGACAGCCGCCCCGTCAACGTAACCCACAAGAACTTACGTCGCTCGACTGCTTTCATTGCGTCCCCCAACGTCATCAGGACCGACACAACAACGTCGTGCCCGCCAGCGCAGGCCTCGGACAAGGCCACGGAAAAGCCACGGCCACCAGTACCAGCGTAGCAGTTCTCAAGGAGAAAGGCGGCTTCACGGCGGACTTGGCCTGTCGGCAACTCACGTCGAAAGGCCAGCCCCTTGCAGTAGACGTGCCGGAGCAGTCCGGATACCGCATCCAGGACGTCTCGTTGTGTCGGCGGGGAAGGCATACTTAGCTGCCCCACATACTCCGCGACGGCGGCGTCCACAGGGTCATCAATCTGCCGCCTCAGTTCTCGTTCGTCCAGTTCGGCCAGCATCTGCTGCAACAAATCGCGGGGGTTGTCGGCGATCTCAAAGCTCATCGTAAGCGTACTCTTCGTGCTCGGATTGCGAAACACGCTTGTTGAACGTGTGGCGGTATTGCCCACCAAACTTGGGTTTCGGAATTCCCAGTTCGGCGTAGATCTCCTCGGCCGGCATTGCGTACCGCTCTTGTGAATGCCGCTTCACACGGGCCGCCGTGGTCGTATCTTTCGGAGACGGCAGGTCAGGCGTCTTGATTCGAAAAACCTCGGATTCCAGGCGTGCCACCGCATATTGCCGCTCGAGCTTCAACAGTTCGTCTTTCTCAACCTCGCCCCCCAAGAAACGTGTGACTTGCTCCACTCTTTCAGAGCCCACCCGGAAGGCAATCGTGGTCCCCACGCCACTCAGCGCTTCAATACGTTTGTGGGATTCAACTTGCCCCAAGTAGTGCGAGGAAAGAACCAGACTGCAGCCGAACTTGCGCATCTCCACGAGCATCTTTGGAAGTCCGTCATTGACGAAGCGATGCATTTCGTCCACATGGGTATGAAACGGCACGCGGCGCCCTTCATCATCAATGTTACTGCGTGATATTCCCGCGTGGAAAAGTGAAGAGAGCAGCAAGGACCCGATTACATCCTGTGCCTCAGGTCCTAGTGAAGAAAGGTCTGCAATGAGGATACCACTGTTGTCCATGATCTCCCGGCAGTCTATACGGCTCTCTTTCTGGGCGAACATCAGGCACGGCGTGTCGTAGAGCAAGAGCTTCATCAACTTGTTGTGCGCCGGGGCAAGGTCAACGCGTCGGTAGGTTTTGTATTCGTGTTTCCAGAAGTGACGCGACGTTGGATTCCTGACCACTTCCAGGATCCTCTTCTGAAGGCGTTTCGACTCCGGATCGTCAGGTGTGAGCAAAATATCCACGTTGTGCAAGGTGGCCTCACCACAAGCGATGAGGCCATATAGGGCTTGCCTGAACAGACCTTCCACTCGGTGCCCCCATCCGTCGGTGATATTCATAAAGGCACGGATGAAATCGTCGACAACCCGATCCGGAAGACCATAGGCATGAAGTGGATTCCAGAGCGGCACTGAGGTGGGGTGACCTGGCTCGAAGTATATGCACTTCTCCACCGCCTCCTCCGGCAAACGCGCGGCTATGTCCTTCGCCAAATCGCCATGAGGGTCAATGACCGCGACTCCGTGCCCGCGCTCAATATCGCGAAGGCACATGCCCGCGATCAACTTCGATTTTCCCTTCCCAGAGCGCCCTATTATGTGGGTGTGTTCGAGGCGCAGCTCATCGCTTACATGAACTTCGTGTTGGTTCCCCAGCCGCCGTGTGTAACCGATGAGTGTGCCGCCACTGTATGCTCCCGAATCCGCCGGGGCCGGGGCGAGGACACACCCTTCTATGTCCCTTTCCGCCAGCAAGGCAAGGGGAGGCAGATGGAACAGGCCACAACACTCCAGACTGTTGAGTAAGGTTCCGGGGCGATGCGTTACTCCCCAGATGAACATCTCGCGTATCTGGGAGGGGGCGAGTACTTGAAGGTAGTCTTGAGACGACACAAACTGAAGCGGCTGTCCGCCATGTTGAAACAAACCCATGAAAGTCGCCAGGGCTCGAAGAAGTGCCATGCGCTCTTCCGTGTGGCTGGTCCACACACCCACCCGGGCCAATACGTGAAAGAACGGCTTATCCGGATGCGCCTTGCGCTCCACGTCGTTGGCCATGGCATTCAACTGACCAGAGGGCGCCTGTTGGGCATACCGATATTGCATCTGTTGGGTACCGTAAAGCCCGGCGAGATACTGAATGTCGATTAGTTTTTCGACATTCCGATGCCACCGATGGTCGGGATGGGACGGCTGGACTATGGCCTGATACACACCAACTGTGTCTGCAGGCAACCCCGATAGCGCGCGTAGAAAGACCTCCAGCGGGGGAGTCTGGAATTCGGCCGGACGCGTGAGTTGCTCTGTGTACGGAGGAGGCATGCATGTCTCAACAAACGCGAAGCTGTCCCGGGCCTCATCAAACATCGTGATCAGCGACGACACAGGCAACGAAGACAGCTCGCAACCTGGAAATTGACTCGAGAAGGCCACATCGAGAACGGGGGCGTCGTCGGCGTGGCAGAGAATGCTGACAACAACCCGGTCGTGGCCCCCGCAGATTTCATAGACCATGTGATGCGACATCACCTGCAGCTGTTTGATAAAAGCCTCTGTTCTCAGCCAATCGCATTCGTAATCGACTGGTATCCACACTTGGTACCGTGACCACTCCGAGGGTTCCAGTACAGCCGCGGGTGTGCACATGGACCAGTCTGGTTTCCGCATGACCTCATGGGGATCGCGCATGGGCTCATGGGCCGGCTCGATGCACACCGGCTCAGAGTGAATGGTTGGGGTACATCCCTTCATCAGCTCACGCGCACAGACTAGCTGGAGCTTGTCCGCCAACATCGGCGATTCATTCTGAGACGGCACTGGCACTGTGGGCATCCGGAAGCTCCCTTCTAAAAGAAGGGCGGCGGAACTAGCCGCGGGATTTCTGTTTAGCGGATGTTGCGGAGCTTGCGCACCAACCTCGGATGCTGCTTCAGGAACCGCCCGAAAACTGGCACCAAGTAGTCGGTACCCTTGCTTGTCACGTCTTTCGGAAGTAGGTGACCAAACGTAAACAGATAATCGGACGCTGCAAGGCGAACAGCGCCGTCGGATTGTCTGTCTAGGTACCGGTCAACGCGGTTCGAAATGGCACGTTCGGCAAAGGTATCGGCTACGACGGCGGCCGCCTCTTGAATCACGCCGTTGAGGCCCCCATCATGGCCGTGGATAATCCTCTCGTAAACGAGCCGTTCGGGGTACGGTCCATACTTGGGCTCGAACACCTGGCGGAACGTGCTTCTGGCCATGTACGCATTGCCGGCAAAAGAAGGATCCAAAACGGCCGCATTGATGTCCGCGAAGAACCTCTCCATGAGTCGCTCGCATGAACTCCAGTCGTGAGCGGAAAAGGACCGAGAGGAAAACGCATTCACTGCACGGTCTACCTTGCTCAAATACTCATCGTAGATGCGAGTAAGGTCATCAACGAGGAAATCCAATCCGGACATCATCGCTTGATCCCCTTTAGTACCTTAGACTCCAGCTTCAACAAGAAAGAACAAGAAGCTTTATACTTGCCAGACATAAGCGATTCTTCTGCAAGGGTTTAGAAAGCGTGAAAACTGACGGGTCTGCGGCGCTCCACTGGGTTGTGGGCAGAGCCCACGTCAGATTCTTCGATAGACAGAGGCCATCTGTTCGGCTGCACCCACCACAGCACGAATAAGAGTCTCAATATCCTTCACATACAGCCACGGTCTATCGCGGTCAATGCCCGGTAGCACGTCCGAATGGCGCTCAATGAACTCCTCTACCATACGCAGCCTCAAGTCAGGGTCGTCCTTAGGCAAATGCCGGTCAAAAACATCCCGAATGTACCGATCAACGGCCTGCCGCTTGAGTTCTTCACAAAGGAGGTCCAAGCAGACTCGCATTCCGCCGTTGAGCCCGTCTTTGCAGTCTCTGTAGATACTTTGGGCGTCACCACGCCTGCCTCCCTGATGTCTATCCAGCAGGTCTTTCCCAATGCTCGCGGCATCCATACTCGATATCCATCCCCCGTGGATAACGCACGCGCTGTAGGCATGCTGAACGTAGGAACCAACAATCTCGCTGAACTCGGCAAAATCCCGAACGGTGTTCTTGGACAACTGATACTGCAGTCGCGCATCGTCATGTCTTCCCGCGACGTTGTGAAGAATCGCGTGCTCATTCAGTTCCTCTATCAGTACGTCTATGGCGCTCATGCCCCAAACATCTCCTCATCTACAGTTTCCTGATCATACTCTTAAGCCCATCCAGATAGTGCGCGCAAGCTCTGATGATCGTACTCCAGTGGTCGGCAATGTACTGGGGGTCTGCTTCCACGACATCCTTTGGAAGCAGGTCCGCGAATCGTCGCTGGAAGACCTTCACCAGTTTCACCTTTGCATGCTCGTCCTTTCCTTCCAACGCGGTCCCGAGCACCAAAAGGAAATGGTCTCGATGCGCCTGCATCTTGAATGTATCGGTCATCTTTCCAATCACGGTGCGCAAGCCACCGTTCGTGCCTTGACGGCCTTGGAGCTTCGCCACTTTCAGGCCTCCTTCATTGTGGAAGGCCTCCTCGACAAGTCTTACGGCGTCACGATAAGCGAAACCGCAGGCCTCGGGAGTATACACCACCCCCGTTTTGGCCTGTAAATGCAGATAGTAGGATGTGATTATTTCGACGAATTCCTCCTCCGAGTCCACAACCCCAGAGCTGAGGTTAAAGGAGAGGCATGCCTCGTCAATGGCTAGGTCGATCGTCTCTGCAATATGGTCTTCACTCAACTGGCGAATGATGGCATCCCATACCCGATCATAGACCTCATCATCATCTGTGGGCCCGGACATCCGAGGAGGCGAGTCGTCTATCAAGTCTCCTTTGACGTGCCACGCCTGACCACGGTTCGCGCGCAAGAGCAGTTCTGCATCTTCTGCATCGTTCTCCTGAGCGTGGCGGAGCACACTGAAGCAGAGACTTGAGGGCACAAGCGGCCCGCGCATTGCTTTGCGCAAGACAGGGGGAAGTGCGCGCAACAGGTGAAGCACTCTCGCCCCGACTCCCGAAGGATAGGCGCCACGGGCGTCGGAATATTCAAGGAAGGCGGTCAATAGCCTCGCTCCCAACTCTCGGTCCTGAACCTCAAACGCCCGGCCGAGACTGCGCCAGAATCGCTTCTCGTTTTCGTTGCCGAGGTGATGTGCCGCGCGGGCTGCCGGCGTTTCCATTTCAGTGACGCCAGTCGGCCGACCGAAATGCCCCGTGTGCAAGCTGGACAGGCATAGATCCTCTTCGTCAAAGACCTCGCTAAGAAGGTTGTCAACGCCCCGAACCAATGACACCCTCAAGCGACCGCGCGCCCTGGCCAAGGCTTCGCTAAGTCTTTCATGCTCGACCGGCGACAGGGCATCCAAAGAACCGTCCGCACCAAAACTTGGGCAAACGAATTGATGAATCTGTGGATGTTTTTGCGCTGCAGTGAGCTTCTCTGCAATATGCTTCACCAAACCCACCTCACCCATTGAGGAGGCAAATCGGCCCGTAGCAACAACATCCCCCCGCAACGGCAGCCGCAGGCTCGCGGAGAGAAGAGCGAGGAATAGGGGCAAATCGGCAGAGTAGCCGGACATGGACACAGGTAATTCATGAGCAGCCGCCGCTTCGAGAGGCTCCAGCGTCACGTTCCACTTGCCCGCGGCCATGCCGAGAGGCTTCAGAACGCCCCTGAGAAGTGGAACAACGACCGTGTCCACATGGTCGATTGTGTCATGAGAGGCCATGGCTTCCTCAGAGAAACGGATAACCTTTCGACTGCTGTCCTCCCGAGGTGAGACGTTCAGACTGCAGATGAAAGACATCGCCGAAGGCCGGTCAACTAGCGCAATACGGGTGCGTCCGATCTCTTTGACTACACCCTTGGTCTCCATGGTCTCACCTCATTCGCTCGATTACGACAGTCCCGCTTTCAATGCCCGGATAGACACACATCATGATCTCGCCATTCATCAGGGAAATATCCCGTGAAGCTTCCGCCGCCGGTTCCCCCGTGTCTGCCGCCAGCTCTAATGGCCTTCCCGCGATAATAACGTCTGATTCCGCAATCTCCCCGTCCCATAAGACTCGGCCCGAAGAAAGAGATATCCGATAATATCCTGGATGGACTCCGCCAAACCTTCCCAAGACGCCCCCGCGCAGCACGTCGAACGAACCCAGGACATCCTCTCCATGCTGCACAACTAGTTCGAGCGATTGCGACTCGGAGTCCTGATCCAGTGCATCCGCAAGTCGTTCGTAGCGTCGACGCATTTCCGGATATGCTTCAAGAAGCTCAGCCAAGGTTCCGCGCTGGGCGGGCTGCTCCAATTCAGCCACTAGCGCCTCTAGAGCAGCGGCTTCCAGATCTTCAGGTGCTTCAACCCCTTGAACCTGCGCCACGAGTTCCAAGAACTCCTGGAAGTGATTAAATCCTGACTCATACCCAGGCTGGCAGCCCAGCCTCTGGATTTCATCGAACGCAAGATCTAGGGCTTGCCGGACGTCTGGCGCGTCAAACGCATCGAGGAGGATAGGGATGAAGTACATCTCATGTGCCATGGGAACCTCCTTCGCTGCCATCTTCCGCAGCTTTGGCTATCCGTCTGAGAAAACCCGCGTGGCGCGCCGCTTCCAGGAAAACGGGATTCGCCTTCATGATGCGGGCAATGTTGACGACCAGAATCGCCTTCTTCCCTCTCCTCTTCTTACCTGCGAATCGGCTATAGGTGGCTGTGCTCAGGCCAAACTCAAGGGCCAAATCGGCGTCGGACTTCTCCTCAGACTCCCAATTCTCAAGCACGGCGAGGACTAACCTGCGCAGCTTTCTCTTGCCTAACTCACGTATTTTCGGCGGCTGGTCTTTGATCCGTGCTGCTTTTTCGTCTGCAACGAACCGGCGCATGCCCTTTAGTTCAGTCTTCTCGATGCTGGCCGATGGTGAAGACTGTTTCTTTGCAGCGCGCTTCTCCGATGACGGGGTCATTGGAACAAGGTTAGGACGCCCAAATTCCTCGTCGATCAGCGCCTGAATGCGTTCCTTCTCCCAGGGTTTTGACATGTCCGGGCGCCCAACGTGTTCTTGAAGCCACTTACGCCTAGCGTCGCCGGCGAAAGCCGTCGGAAAGGACACGGTAATGTCCCACTCGTCCGTTTTCCATCTGTAACGGCTTGAGAGAGGATTGGCTTCTCGTCGCGCTTCTTTCAGGCAGTATCTAAGTTGCCGACGAACGAAATGCCGCATTAACTCCGCTTCACGCAATTCGCGTTCTGTTTCGTTTGCAGGCGGTTTCTTCCTAAAGCTAGACGTCACTTCTTCAACGTATTCACGATAGTAGTTTCGACAGTCTATACGTTTGGACTCGCTGTCCTTGTCCTTGTCCGAGGAAAGAGATTGCGCATTCGGTACCTCCTCTTTTGGTGGATTGCGCTTCTGACCCTTCTTAAGGTCCTGTTTCTCTTTCGGCCTGTGGGTGAAGCGGTCCATCAGCAGGTCAAGAGCACGCTCTAGTACGGGTACAGTGTTAGAGTACCCTTGATGCTCGAGTTTGTGATTCCGAAGCACCTCCCAGAAAGCCACAAACCCGATACGTTTTCCGTTGGCAGTCTCGAACGGACTACGATGTGTCATGAGCTCGTCCAAGGCATGAAAGTTGGAATCTGCTATCAGTTGGCAGAGTTCGGCCAACGTCCGACCTGAGTAGGGTCGTATCTCCCTTTCTCGGGTCCTGTTCTTCCCGCAACCCGAAGTCTGTCTCTCGTCACTCGCCAAGTTGACACTTTCCCATGCTAACCGAGAGGCCGCGCGCCAAGTACAACGTCGTTACTCGATGGGCACGGCAGAACCTGCGCAACTCAATTGCGTAAAGGCCTGTCTGACAAGCCCATACAACCACTCAGAAGTCGCTTCATCTACTTTAGCACGAGCACCTGGCTTCATGCCATGTCCCGGTTGGCAGTCAGGGATTCGAATAGGTGAGACTGCGCGATGGAGCTGGTGAGACGAACCTTACGGCCGTGAAGATGATGTAGCCCAATCAACTGCTGGGATGTCTACAGGAAACCATGAGGAGACGGTCACGGCTACCGACCTCTACGACTTATGACTTCGTGCTCTTTCTGAAGGCTACCCAACCCACGATGAGAATGGCTTCAACCACCACGAACGCCGCCCAGGGACCCAATTCCACGATGGTACGCCCCTCTGTCCGCGACCACTTCAGCAACGCTACGGTCAGAAGGCCGGCGAAGCCGACCGCAGGTGATCCCCCTACCCATAGACCGTCGTGCTCTCGCCGGAAGGCGATGCGGGCCATCACCGTTTGGATTGCGAACTGGAATGGTGCACGCCAATTCAAGCTCATGGGGCAATTCTGTTATTGAATCTCGGTGCTTGGTGGCTACTTTCCGCTAGAGCATGGCCCTCGAAGAGCTTCAAAGGCGGTGCGAGATGACCACTACGACTCTGACACGAAGCCAAAACCTTCACCGCAGAGTGGTCACACAACGTTCGGTTGGGGCCAGTCCCAAACCCTTACTCAATCACCTCATGAAGCGGTTCATCGATGTAGCGCGGACCGCACTTTTCGCAGTGCATGAACGTAGGCTAGTATGAGGTCTTCGTAGTCGTTTGCATATTCTTCGGGTGTCCGTCGGCCTTCACAAGGAATGTAGGTCCCGTACCGCTCCAGGAACTGACGCATTATGTCCACTCTATCCCGCCATGAGCTAGGGCAAACGTGACGGTCGAATGCGTCTCGGATATATCTCTCTTCGCCTTCCGCCTTCAGTTCGTCGCAGATTATGTCAAGGATGCCGCGCAGGCCGTGGCCAATGCCATCTCTGCATTCTCGAAACGCACTGAGGAAATTACCTCCTCTCGATCGGTAACTTGCATCGACTATCTCTCTCGCGCGTCCACGAGCGTTGACTTGGGAAATTCTTCCGCCACGGCCTATGCATGAGGTGAAATGGTGCTGGTAGTAGTCCGTTATAGCGGTCTCGAAATCCGAAAGGGTGGCAATGCCTCGGACTGGGCATGAGTATGACAACCGCGCCGTATCATGTGCGCTTCCCACACGTTGAGCAACGAGTTCTGGGCTAATCTCATCTAGGAGGTCGTCAATGGCAGGGCGCCTGTCTCCCAAGTTTCCTCCTCCATTCATGGCAATGAGGCCGGTTCTTAGCGAGGCCGTGTCAGAGCGAGAGGTCCCGCACATATGTCTTCGGATTGCGCAGGGCATCGGAATACAGCTGCACCAATTCACGGTAGTCTCGGGCGTATCTCTCTGGCTCATCTAGCCTGATAGAAGCCGGAAGTGTCCCCTCGAAGCGTTTGAGGAACTGCCGGACAATGTGAACCTTCTCCTCCCAAGAGCAGGGCGAGACATGGTGATCAAACTTATCTGTCACGTAATGACGTATGGCCTCAGCTTTCAGCGCCTCGGCCAGAGTGTTTAGAATGTGACCCATCCCGCCGTTCGTGCCATACAGAGCATCGCTGAACGCGGCATTCCGGCCAAGACCTCGCCGACCGTACTCCTGTTCGATGAGCTGTTTCGCTAATCCCAACGAATCGGCGCGGCTGAAGGAAGCGGTTGGCGAGAACGTGTTCTCGAAGTGAAACTGATAGTAGTCACTTAGGATATCCTCGTACTCCGAATAGTCCCGGACGGTCGTCGAGAAGAGTGCGTACTTGCGTCGAACCGTGTCGTGCAGACGGGTCACGCGTCGTGCGATTGTCTCTTCATCCAAGTCTGTCAGTAGTCGCTGCAAGGAGCCCATGTATTCCACGCTTTCATTGATCTCAATCTCCCCCGTTATCCAGCGAGCAAACGTGACAACGCAGCAGAACGCCCTTCCGCGTAGGCCTGGATTATCGTTTCACAGCGCGTTGCATAGCGGTCCGGTTGGTCTGTTCGCACGGTTTGAGGAAGCTCGTCAGCACAGTAAACAAAGAAATCCCTCATTAGTTGACACCTGGCATCGTAGCGGCTGCAATCATGCAAATGGCAGTAGTCGTCGAGGTATTCGGTGAAGGCCCGCCGGACATACGCCTGTACCTGCAAGTCTCGGAATTCTCGAGTGATGGCCTCGATGACCCCGGGCAAACCACCGTTCGTGCCTACAAGTGCATCCGCGCACGCGGACTCTGCACCTTCGCGCGGCGGAGGGTAAGCCTTCTTCAGCAAGTCCTCCGCGTATGAATAGACCATGTAGTCGGGCGGTGCCCCCCCGGGTGGATTTGCTGTGCAGAACCAGGAGAAAAGGTAGGAGTAGTATTCGATCACGATGTCTTTGAATCTGCCTCGACCACTGACGGTCCCCGGCATGCCCCGGAGAAATCGCTCCTGTGCGTCATTGATGGGGACCTCCACCACACTCGCAACGGTTCGCCTATCAAGCTTCCTCAGCAGCATTGCTATCCGCACGTAAACCCTCCTGGCAACTTCTGGGTTGCATGAGAAAGACTCACACTTGGCGAGATTCTAGCCTTCCTCGTCCGAGACAATTGCTGTTCTCACGAAGCCGCTATGCGCGTCATGCTACCCGAGAGTTTACCCTATGGTGTACTTGCTGGGAAAGAGCCTGCTACGGGAAGTCCTCTGAAGGCACCCACAGCTGTCTGAGAAATCACCCTACAAGTAGAAGCTGCTAGGCATGGAATGCAGGGCCGGAGCCGGAGATCTGACCACTTGGGTCCCTCATGGCAAAGGCATTGTCCTCGCAGCACGCAGAGTCTATGGGCACTTGCCAGACGGGCAAGCCCGCGCCTAAGGCTGGGTCATACCTTCGAGCTCTTTCTTAATGCAGCCCACCCCATTATCAATATGGCTTCGACAAGAATGAAGGCCGCCCAAGGGCCTAGGTCTGCAACGCTTTTCCCCTCTTGGCGAGCCCAAGTCAGCGCGGCTACTGTGAGCAGAGCAGCCAGACCAATGGCGAGCGGTCCGCCTACCCGCAAACCGTCATGCTCGCGCCAGAAGGCAACGCGAGCCATGCCCCCGAAAACGAGCAAGAGTACCAGCACATTGCACAATCCCTGGTGATCTGCGTAGAAGGTCTCGATGAAGGTGATATCCATGGTCCTCCTCCTTTCGTATTTCGTAACATGCACCTGTGTTCTACAGTATACATCAGGGCATTTGTATTCTGCAAGAAAAACCTGTATCCTTTAATAAACAAACCTTGATGTCAACATTCAGGGGCAAGAGGTTCAACACGCATGCCGCTGGGAGAACGAATTAGAAGGCTAAGGACGGCAGTGGGGTGGAGTCCAGGGCGATTGGCCAAGGAATCGGGCGTGTCCAGAGCCTACCTGTGGCAACTCGAGACGGGCGGCAAAGACCGGCCAAGTCTCGATATCTTGGAGCGTCTCGCCAAGGCGCTCGGCGTGGGTGTGTCGGAGTTCACGGACCTGGATTCCCCCAGAAGTAGCGATGACTGGCTGCCGCCCGGGCTTGCGGAACTTCTGCGAACAAAAGGAAAACAACTCGGCATCACCGATGACGACATTGAGGTCATGAGGAATATCCATTTTCGGGGCAACAGGCCTGAAGCCCCGGAGGATTATGAACTGCTGTACCTCTTTCTGCGGAGATGGGCCAGGAATGATCAGGCCGCTTCGCGCACTTCATGAAGTTGTCTTTTCACCAGCCTTATCAGCCGTCTTTCCCAGTCCGAGATTTTCTTTTCGAGCTCGACGGCCTTGTCGTGCTCGGCTTGAGCTCGGGCAAGCCAGCCGGCGGTGCCCACCGCCGCGCCATGATCCAGACTGGTCTTCGCTCTACGCACGAACTCCGTCACTGCTTGGAGGTGTTTGTCAACCTCAGCTTGGAGTTTTTCAAGAACGTTCTCCGTCTTGAGCCGTCGACGCTCTTCCAGGATTGACTCCTTTAGTAGCGCCTGTTGCTCCGGCGTGAGGTCATTCAGATTGAACGCGTGCGCTCGCTTGAGCCAGCCTGCATCCACGCGGCGGAGGGCTCCGTCGACCTGAAGCAATTTTTTGCAGTATTTGTGAGCATGATCAGATTTAGATAGTGCACTATCGAGGAGCCGTTCAAGGCGCGCTCGATCGTCGGCGCTATCCGTGCCCTTGTTGGCGACCTTAGTCGCCCTATCAAGGTCGGCGCCGATTTCCTTCTCCTCTTTCATTCCCTGGCGTGTGGTACTCCTTAGTTGCTTCTTCGCGAATCGGGCTTCCCTCTTCAGGAAGGCTTCATCTGGTACGGCATGGTGTTTTCCGAGCAGCTGACCTGGCCTTCTGTTCACGACCTTGTCCAGATACCCTTGCGATCTATTCCATGCCCAATAAGCGACGCCTAGAAAGATCAATAGGACGATGAGTGGGTTCTCGCGGACGAATCGGCCCGTTGCCTCGGGCATCACAGCTCTTGCGAGGGCCAAGGCCATCAGACCGGACAGTAGGACGGTGAGCGGCAAGGGCACATCCGCATGTTTCATGAATCGATATGCGGCAATGAAGATCACGCCACACAACAGAAAGGCGGCCACGGGCCCCATTCTCTCGAGTGAGAAACCGAGCTTGCGTTGCGCAATTGCCAGGCAGGCGGCAAGGAAGAGGCCCACTGCTACCGCAAGAATCTTTCCTTCATGACTGGGAAACGACTTGGCGAAGCCTACCCTCGCCGCAGCTGTGAAGACCAAAAAGTACAGCAAGAAATCCAGTAGCACAGGGTATGAATGCCAAATTCGGATCAGGAATTCCATCTTTCAGGATGGGAATGTCGCTATCTATATAAAGGTATGGCACCACCTGCTAGTGATAGTCGCAGCGACCCGTAAGTTACAGTCGCCATGTCGGGATAACCCCGACATACTTGAGCACAAAAAAAGGGGACTCATTCCCAGAGCGGGATCGTCCCCTTTCGTGCGTCAGGCGACGCGGAGGAAGGCGCCGGAGAAGCCGACCTTGCCCGTGAGGAGGGCGTGGGCGAGTTGTTCTTCGGTGTAGGTATTGTTGTCGTGGGCAACGTCGAGGATGGCATTACCGCGGAGGTGCCTCATCGCGTACATGGTCAGGAGCAGATTGCGGAGAAGTGGCGCATCCTCGATGAGGGGCAGGCGTTCCGACCTCGGCGGTGTAGCGCTGATGCGGACGAAACGTCGGTCGGAGAAGAACGCATCCATCTCCGGTCGCCGGTGCACGTACTCCTTGGCCGCCAGTTTGGCGAGCTTTTGGAGCAGCTTCGACTTGTTACCGGTCATGGATACGCCGTACTCACGGAGGATGTCCTTGAGTACGTCTCCATTGCTTTTCCGGTCGTAGAACCCGCCGATGAAGAAGGCAGGCACGCGATCATCCGGGACCTCGGCGGTCGCGGTCGGTCCGTGGTGGTCGAAGGTGTAGTTGAGCGTCGGGAAGGACGGCACCGCTATACGCTGTTCGACCATCTCGGACAGGCGGTCCATGCTTGTTCTGAAACACAGCCGGCCCTCGTCCGTCCGCCACAACTCGGCGAATTCGCGCGCTTTGCGGCGTTTCGACTCGCTCTTGCCGACCTCAGGCCTGAACCGGCACGTCTCGCCATCGCGTTCCACGTGCCAGACGAGGTGGACGTAGTCCGATCCTTCGGGAATCATGGTCAGCGTCACCTTGTCTATGTCTGGAACAAGCCGCAGCCGTCTTTGGGTGTCTGTCGCCCCGCTCAGGAAGGAGGTCTTCCTGAAATTGAGAGAGGGAATCGCCTCCGAAATAAGAAGGCTGTCCCTACCCTCAAAGTCGTCAAGGGAGAGCACCTGGCCGAGGTCATATTGGCCGACATCCTCGTACCCGGACAGCTTGATGCTCTTGTCCTTGGCTTTGAGAAACCGGCGTAGTTCCTGAAATCCCGGACATGCCCGTTCCGCCAGAGTCCGCGCTACACGATGGTTCCACGACTCCCGAAGGCGCCGTTTGGCAATATCCAGGAGCTGCAGGTAGGAGAGGTCATCCACGAAGTGCATGTTCTTCTGGATGTACTCCAGCGTCCGCTCAAACCGGGTCTTCTTCTCGTAGTAGTAGCCCTGCTGCGCGGAAACGTCATGACCGTACCCAAACGAATCGAGTTCCGCCACCTTGACGCTCTCATCGTTAAGCCTTTGAAGGAAGGCGTCTATGAGCGACGGGTGGACGTCTGTTCCATCCTGGTTTGTGGTCCAGGGGTGAACGCCGCCCATCAATACGTCGCGGATAGGCACCTCCACTTGTTCCCACGCCAACCGTTTGAATTGGGGGAACTGCTGGTCTGGCTCAAGCCAGAATCGGAAGGTCTTCAGTGTACTCATGCTGCAACACCTCCTTTCGCTACACCTGCCGCACCATCGAGCAGGGCCTCAAACTTGCGGATATCCTCTTGGATCGTCCGGCGGGTTCTTTCCAGCCTCTCCGGGTTGACCGCGCCGGAGTCGATTAGCTCGGATACGTGCTGATACGCCACGAGTTTGTCGAGGTCGGATTCCCGATCTAGGAGATCTTCGACCTCTGCTATGTACTCGACGGCATCACCTTCGAGGCGGCCGATGCACTTAGTGCTCAGCTTCTCGCCACTGACCCTTCCGGCCAGTGATGCCAGAAGCTCCTGTGGCACGGTTCCGGGCCTCCTCGCTTCCACCTGGAGGGCCGTGTAAGCGAGGAGCGTGATGTCACGATCCTCGTTCATGAGGTCGGTCCAGGCCTTGGACAGAGCCATCTCACCGAGGTCTTCGGTCAGGAGCAGCTCCGCCCGGCGCATCAGGTCCGGCGTCGTGAACAACTCATAGATCAGATTCACCCGGCCCAGTTCCGCGCCTTCCTCGAAGTACGAACTGAGCAGGTCGAAGCAGACCTCCATCTTGTGGACCGCTTCTTCGCGTTTGAGCCCTTCGTCGTTCAGACCCACCGCGATACTGGCCTGCACCACGTACCGCGCGGATTCGACGAAGTCTGGCAACGACGCGCCGAACACCTCGGCCTTTGCCAGTTCCACGGCCCGATTAGCCAGCAGGTTCCGGTGGATGAACCCGAGCCTGCGTCCGTCCAAGGCCACTTCGCCGCCCGTCTCGCGCACCAATAGTGCCGCGAACTTGGCCAGAAACTCGGCCAGCGTGGGCATCTGATTGCGAAGTCGGAGGAAGTGCTCCCCGGATCTCATCAGGGTCTCCCTCTGCCGGGCGCCAACGTCTTCAACGTCCGCCCGGGCAACTGTCCCTGCCGTCTCGCCGTTGGTCCATTCGGCCAAACTCGGCGCGTCATCGCCGTTGATGTGCCTCGCCACCTTGATGCGGTCCGCTTCGTCCATCTGAAGGACATCCGGCGGATAGAGGAAGATGGCAAACCGCCCAATGAGGGCGTTGTCCAGCGCTTGCGTCGCGCTGTAGCTGATGGGGTTCATGGCCGCCCATACCCATTTTACCTGGGTCGGGAAGCCCATGATCCTGCGGCTGCGGATGATCTCCAGCCATTTCGACTGGAGTTCCGGCACCGCGCGGTTGAGTTCGTCAATGAGCACGAGTTCCTTGTCCCAGATGGTGACGGGACTCGAAACATACTCGACGACGCCGTGCTTGAGCTTCTCCACATTGGGGTAGCCGAGCACGTCTTCGAACATTGCCTTCGACGCGTCATACACCAGGAATTTGCGTCCTAGCGCCTGCGCGACCTTGTTGGCCACATGGGTCTTGGCACACCCGTGGCTGCCGATGAGCAGCAACGGGTCGCCGGTGAGGAGGGAAGCCAGGACAAGGTTCTCGTCTGCTTCCTTCCATCCAAAGATACCGAGTTGTTTCAGAATCATGGTTCTATCTCCTGTTGGTCCTCTGTCTCTGTTCCGGATCAAAGGGGAGGCATCCCACTAAGGGGCACCTCCCACAACAGCCACGTTGGGACTCGGTTTTCAGGGCTTCAGCTCACACTCTCGTACGAAGAAGCTCGTGCCGTCGTCGGCCTTGCAGTTCCGAGCATCTTGATGCGTAATGCCTTGTTCCTGGAGCCAGATCTTCTCAGCGCCTGTGGCAGACTCCTCAGTCATGAAGACCTTGGCATCGTTGACAATGCCTTGAAACGTCTCTATCGCGACGTAAACTCTCATGTGTTTCACCTCCGTTTTCGTTTTCAACTCTGTTGAGATGAAAAGGGAGGCACCATCGAACGAGGCACCTCCCTCCCCATTGGTGATTTCTCGGCATCACAAACGCCTGGCACCTACACCGGTTTGCGTTTGTTCGTCACCATGGGTGTTTGGAATCGGCCCAGACTTCGCGGTCGTCGCCGTGCCGATCCCGGATAATGAAATGAGTAGCAAGCGAGTCGGGGTCCAATTGGATCTCTCGGGCTAAGCGCGCCGCATCCTCGAAGGACTCGGCATCCAGGTCGATGATCCAGGTCACTCTGTATTCCATGGGTGTTGCCTCCTTTCTCAGACGGTGACTTCGTCCAACTGAACGACGTCGCCAAGAACCTCGAACTCAGGACTGTCGGTCCGGCCGCCAAAGAGGACGGTCAACGCCCTGAACGTGCGGGCCTTCAGTTGCTCCTGGTTTTCCTCCGTCATGCTTGCGTAGCCGTCGGTGAGGATGACGGCTTTGTCGAAGCGGTTGGCCAGAACGTGCTCCGCGATGCAGTCAAAGTCCGTGCCGTAGGTGGTCTGAACCTGGCCGGCGAGCAGCGTCCGAAATGGAACCTCGACGACCTTGTTGGAGAACAGAAAGATGCTCATCAACTCGGCCTTCAGACTGCGAAGCAGGCCGATGATCTCTGGCAGGTGCTGATTCACACTGCCGGAGACATCGAGATACACAGCGAGACCGCGTTCCTGTGCAGCCTGACGGTAAGCCACGTTGTGGTAGTGAAACGGAGGAACGCCGGCTGCGAGCAGGACGAAATCCCGCTTCGACGGCCGGATGGGGATTGGCGACACCCCGATGCGCGGGTGCGTAACCATTCTGCGGAACCGGTCGACCTTTTGTCGCGTCGTGAAGCGGTCCAGCAGAGCGCGCTTGAGGCCCATGTGGCTCTTGAGCACATCGAGGAAGAAATCAAACAGGGCTTCCCCGTAGCCTGCGGGATGGCCGCTGGGGCGCTGGGCAACGCGTCTCAGGTTCTCGGCTATTCGAGCGAGCGCTTCTGAATCGAAGATGTTGCCCGAGTGCTCAGCACCAGGCTTGCAGGATCCGGCATCGTGATTGCCGAGAAGGATGATGGTCGATACTTCGACCATCGGTGTAAGCACTTTCAGGGCCTGAATGACCTCTCCCGTGCTCAGTTTCTGGCCGATACAGTGGTTCTCGTAGAAATCATGGTAGAGCCGACTGTACCGGCTCTGGTGCATGTCGCTTTCGGGACGCAGCAGGCCCTCAAGCCCTATAGGCTTGTAGAACCGCCTGAACAGAGCGCCGCTCCCCGAGTGACGGGCAAACAGCAGGCTGATCGTCGCGTTGATGACCATGTCTGCGCCGATGTTTTCCAAGTGGCCATTCTGATAAACGAAGTGGCCGAACATGGGGTGCATCAGCTCATGCGTCACGAGGCAGAACAGGTCCGCCGGGCTCGTGACATACTGCTCAACGAATGATGGGTTGTACCGCATGACGCCTTGGGCATCGATGCTGGCCGTGGGGCAATTCTCGGTTGTTTCCACCTTCTTGATGAAGGATGCAACAAAGCCATCCCGGCCGAAGGTTCCTTGAAGGATGCCTCGGACGGTTTGCAGATTGATTTCCATTGGCTTTCTCTCCTTTGTTATGAAGACGCCCCACAGGGCAAAGTTCTCCTGTGGGGCGTCTGGTTGGGGTTTCAGTGGACCTTGAACACGACGTTGCCTGCATTCTCGCGGAAGCAATAGCCGCATTCGAGGCAGGAATCGACCTCTCCCTGCTGATGCCGGCAGGGCATGCCTGAGGCCCGTGGATCGATTTCGATGAACGCCGTTCGCCAACTCTCCGGTGGTGGCGGCATCTGCGGGTCGAGGCTTGCGAGCACCTCCACATTCGAAAGCGAGCGGAGTTGCTCCAATGCAGGGCGTAGCGCGGCCGTGACCCATGAACGGGTGTAGGCCCAGAACCGGGTTCCTGGTCTGGCCTGACAGATTCCCTGCCATGACGCGCAGTATTCGGCTGAGTAGAAATCCCCGCCCACGTGAACACGCACCAGCGGCGCATCTTCGGGCAGCGACTTCAGTACGTCAGCGACAAAGCGGTCCGGTTCCAAACTCAGCGCCAGGTTCCGGATATACGCTCGGCGGCAGTTTCCGCGGAGCCGCTCGAAACGTGCTGCGTAGCAATGCTGTCTGCACCAGGCGCTTGCGCCCGGGCATGTTACAAAGCTGGGCAGACTGAACGTCCAGACCCGTCCAACTTTGGTGTTGCCTGCGTTCGATAGACACAGGGGAACAGCGAATTCTTGTTCCATCGTTCTTCGCCTCCTTTCCAAAGGAAGAGGGGCGAGTCCACCTCCGAGAAGGCAGATCTCGCCCCGTTTTTGGTTTGGGGTCAGGGTTTCAGCAGGGTGGGTTGGGAGTCATCGCTAGGGAAGGTGCGTCGGTCAAGCTAGGCGTTGCTCTCCTCAACAGACCAAGTTTCGCGGTCGCATTCATGGGAGAATTCGCTGAATTCGATGTCTTCCACTTCAGGCCCGCGTTTATGGACAAGGTCCTTTGCCTGCTCTTCGTTCTCTGCGGTTATCTTGTAGTAGCGGAAGTGCACCTCGCGGACTCCTACAAGGTACGTCTTCGTCATGTTGTGCCCGCCAGTCTCATTCTCACTCTGGCCGCGCGTAGCCGAAGGACCGAAAGCCTTCTCCACTTCTGCCTGAAGTGCTGGACTGCGTGCGACGTGTTCCCGTGCCGCCTCATCGGACTGAAACAGGCAGCAGGCGTCGCAGCGTTGGAGTTCGAGCGCGCGCGTGTCGGTGTTGAACATGACAAGCCAGCCCTTGCCGCCGCACGCGGGACAGCCATCAGATCGTGCAGAGCTCATGGCGCGCCCTCCTTGGGTTTGCGATCTGGGAAATCAACGAAATACTCACGCTCAAGGACCTCCTCGAACTGTTCTCGGATCGCCTCCACTTCCAGAGACGGCTGAAAGACAACGAATGTCTCCCCATCATCCAGATGAAGGGTGGTGGCGATGAAGTGGACCTCGTTGGAGAAACTGATGTCCACAATGGTCCGGCCTTTGAGCATCTTCCGGATCTCGTCCAGATGCGCCTGGCCCTCCTGCGAGCGCATGAAGCGCTCAAGATCGTTCATATCACAGATGTCACCCATGAGTTATCACCTCCTTTTCTTGTTTGGGCTTGCGGAACTGGTAGACCGTTCCGCGATGACAGCATTCATGGCAGCGGCACGAGGACCAGTCTCCCCATTCCTCGCCGGAATCGCCATGCAGCACGACGCCGTCCGCAAACATGAGCAGACACTCGCTCACCTCAATCACGAAGCTCTGTTCGTGTCCGCAGTTTGGACAGCGCAGTTCCGAGATATCCGGTTTGGCCAGGGGTTCCGAGTCAGCCCCTTCGCAATCCGATATGTCCTGCTCGAAGAAGCCTTGCGCGCGGGCAAGCTCGCCTTCCCAGTCGATGCCGTTGGCGTGAGACCATTGGTGCAAGGCGTTGAGCAGTGATGTGATGTAGCCTTCGGGGTCGTGTTTCGCGTCGTAGACCGAAGGCTCATAGCCGTCCTTTTGGGCTCGGAGTCCAATCGCTTCGGCCGCAAACTGAAGCATGAACTCATGAGTTGTAGTTTCAGTCATCGGTATTCCTCCTGATTGCGTTCCCTGGCTGGTTGCCGGAAAAGGCCGATTGAATTGGGAATGGACGAACGACCGTACGTGCAGATATTGGTATGCACATACGGTCGCCGGGGTGATCAGTACTCCTCAGGCAAGAGAAAGGTAGTCGCCTGCCGCTTGCCTTTGTCATCCTCCGCATCCGTGATGATCCAGAGCTTGGTTTCGTCCGGAAGGAAGTACGCGCTTAACAGACGCGCACCCGTGGGCAGAGCATCGTCGTTGGCCTGTTTGTCTTCTTCGCAGACAATTCCCCAGTCGCCCGAGGCATGCCGTCGAAGGTATTCCAGGCCGGTTGAATTGTTCCGTTGGAGCACTTCTAAAGCTCCAGGCGTGGCCACAATCTGGCCGAGGTCAAATCTCACTCGTTCTTTCGTGCTCATCTTGATACCTCCATAGATGGTTGAGGCCCGGCGGGCCACTGGTGTCCCGCCGGGCCGGTCTTCATCGCATAGTGAAGGGCTATGCCGCCCGCTCCCGAGTCTTCAGCTGCCGATAGGCATCGAGGACGATCCTGTTGAGTTCCTCCAGCGCCTCATCGACCATGTCGTCGAAGTAGCCGCCGGGGTGGCTAAAGTCTTCTTCATCCGCGTACGAGCAGCAGCCAAGATGGTCCGAAGCCGAAAACGCTCCCCATGAGACGGTCACGGTGACCGCGGCCCAGGCCCAGACATCGCCCTCCTGTATCCGGCAAATGATGTTGCGCTCAACCTCACGGTCGAAGGCGTCATCACCTGAGGCACAAGCGTTGCCTTCAACCGGCACAAACTCCGGCTCCGCTTCGAGCCGAATATCTACTTCTTCATGAGTCAGCGGACGTAGATTCATTCAAATCACCTCCTTGGTATGGCCCCAATAGGCATACGTCGACCTTGGTGGGGCTGGTTGTTCTTGAGAGAGGAGAGTCAGGCGGAGGGGTTAGGCACTATGCAGTAGCGGACAATTCGGAGGGTTCGGCGGCTGTGGCCGTAGATTCAGCCGTGTCCAGGATCAGCTTGACGCAGTTACAGACGCGGTCGAGCACCTGGATACAGGCGCGCACCGTGTCTACCTTCGCATCCCGGGCATATTGCTCGATGTAACTGAAGGCGCCGCCCAGGTCCGCGTCATGAGACATTCCCAGGCATTCGAGGAGTATCGCGCCGCCGAGTTCGGCTACGATCTCTTTGTGCCACTTCTCACCCTTCAGGTTTGTGAGCCGGTGATCTGCCGCATGAACCAACTCATGTGCCCATGTGGCGAGATTCTCCACGCCAAGCATGACTGCCTGGTTGCCGGTCGAAGCATAACGGTAGTAGCCAAGCGGATTGGCGCCCTGATGACTGAACGTGCCGACGTTGATGTCCCAGGCTTCGGCCACTTCCGTCAAAGGAAGTTCCTTGACCCAGGAGTCATATCGATCATCCCCTTCGGGCAACGGATCGCCTTCCGTATCCTCCGCCGCAAAGACCGGCACGGACCGGAAACCGTAGACAATCTGACGTTCACGGTCCTTGTCATCCTCTTCCTTCACCTTCTTGATGCACGGCGCCAGAATCCAGATTGCGTGGCAACCTTTCTTTACCTTCCGTCCAGCCTTGTTCCACTGCTTGATGCCCCGGGCATCCACCGTGGCGCTCAAGGCCACAATGAGCTGGTTGTGCCAGCTCCATTTCCGGCAGGGCACGTCATCCTTCCTGTGGATGAAGATCGGCGCTAACGCTTTCGGCAAGCGCTGCGGCTGCTCGAACGCTTCGATGATGCGTTCAGCAACCTCCTTCGTACGTCTCCCGTAGAGCTTCATTCGTTTCACCTCCTTTTCTTGTTATGCAAAGAGCCCGACAGGGCACAGTTCACCTGTCGGGCTCTCGCGATACGATGGGACGGGGCAGAATGAGCATACGAACGAATGGTCGTATGTTGAGATGAGCGTACTATTGATTGGTCAACCGGTGATTTCGTCCTCCTTTTACGGTTCAGACACTTCAGAATTCACAGGAGCTATCGCTTCCAAGATCAGCTTCCGTCAACGGTCACATTCCGTCAGCGCTACAAGTGGGTTGAGGCACTTACTTCCTTCATAGGTCCTGACTTCCCAAGAACCGGGTGTGGACCTTCATTTATGGCGTCAGCCGGTCTGTTCCTGATGCGCAGCATGCGCTTTCAGAAATGCCATGTGGCTGCGATAGCCGGATGTGATGAACCATGAACATGTGCGCAAAGGCACAGCTTTGCTCATGCTTCAAATCATTGAAATCAGTTATCACGGCAGGGTAGTGACCGTTTCTATATAAGCTTTTCGATTTCACGGTGGGGAACGCAGCAACGGCGATCTGTGAGAAACTTTCCTGTGGAAAGAAAAAACAAGGAGTGTGAACCGCAGAACATCGGAAAGCTGCTACGACCTCGCCGGGACAACACTTATAAACCCTAGTACCCTTATATATATATCTATATCTCAATAGAAAGAAGAAGAAAGAAGAGGTGGGTTCCATCGGAAATTTCCACACAGTTCCGGGCGCAGCTACTCGGGAGTACTCGGCAAAGTTCATATAGAACCTGTCCTTCTTATCCAACATGCCGCAGAAGATTTCCACTGGAGAGCAGACAGGTGGCTTGTCTCAAGGAACGGAATCCCTGATTCAGCAGGCACTAAAATCGTGCAGCACTCGCAAGATCATGCTGAATCCATCCTTTCTCGATGACGAGAAGCTTCCGGAAGCCGAACGAGTTTCGGTTCTCAAGGAGGTATTCCATCGGAACATCCGCCTCAAGCAGATTCAGCGCCTTGCCGGCCTTCTTGCCCCTGTTGTCGGCGGCACCCTGCCCGCCAACCTGCTCATCTATGGGGCGAGCGGGACCGGAAAGTCCGTCACCTGCCTTCACTTTC
Organism: Candidatus Hydrogenedentota bacterium; assembly: GCA_029556545.1. Classification (GTDB taxonomy): domain Bacteria; phylum Hydrogenedentota; class Hydrogenedentia; order Hydrogenedentales; family JAGMZX01; genus JAGMZX01. The sequence goes on along the minus strand of JAKQEQ010000193.1, from coordinate 163,273 downwards.
TCGAAACACTCAAAACGATGTGCTCCACCAAAGACGTCCCTCTTCGCTATTTCTATGTCGACTTGACAACGCCCCGGACCTGCTTCGGAGCGTTCAACGAACTCGCCATTGCGCTAGACGGTTCCACACGCCGGTATCGGAAAGGCATCGCCTTGGAGCACATGCAGGAGAAGATCATTGCCGCACTGGGAGCCATCGAGGGATTCTGCTGCATCCTGATTGATGAAGCGGACAATATCACCACAGATTCGGATATATTCCTCACATTCCTGGCAAAAACACTGCCCAAGAGGGTGCCGGTTCGGATCTTCTATGTCTTCCTTACCAACCGGATCGAGTGGGAGAAGAACCTTGATCCGCGAATCCTGTCCGTTTTGAAGAAGCAAGACATGATCTTCGAACCCTATGACGCCATGGATCTGATCGAGATCTTGCGGCTTCGGGTGGAGAAGGCCCTTGATGTGAAGAAAGTCGAGGAAACGGCAATACGCAAAATCGCGGCCTATGCGTCCCGCGAGACCGGTGACGCCCGAAAGGCGGTTGAGCTCCTGGCCAAAGCGGTCAAAGTTGCGGAGGAAACCACCGGACTGCTGTCGGAAGCCGAAGTCGATTCCGCCGAACACAGCCTCGAGGTAGACAAGACGGAAGAACTAATCGCCTCTTTGGCTGTTCAACAGCGCCTGGCGCTTCAAGCGTGCTACACGGGATTGCGGCACCAGAAAGGCAAGCTTTCTACTGGCGCAGCCTACGAATGGTACCGGCGCGTTTGCGAAGACGAGGGCGCGCAAGCGCTCACCCAGCGTCGCTTTTCAGACATGGTCAGCTTCATGGACCTCTATGGGCTTCTCAACGCCCGGGTCGCGTCTAAAGGGCGATACGGTAAGACACGGGAGATTTCCAGTTCTTTGCCGCAAAAGCTCGTCAAGAGCATGCTTGTGTCTCAAGACACATGACCGTATGGCCATACGACCGTAGGCAAATATCTCGGTTTGATCGCGTCACTGGGTGCCCTTCCATGCGGGCGCGTCTATGGTGGCTCAGGTCCACTTCTGTGCTTGGTGTCCTTGTTCAACTGAAGGCCGGTCTCTTTGTGTCAAATCCAGCCATTCTCGATGGGTCATGTGATCAAGCCCTTGTTAAGGGTTCGCGGGCACGGAGAACCCTCCCAGACGCCAACCGACCTTCTACCGAAAACCGTGCGAATCCATGAGTTTCGTGCCCAGCCAGGTACCTTTGTGGGGGAAGCGTCCGGTCAGTAGGCATTCTATCGTGTTTTCAGGCAGACACTGGCCGACTGATTGGGAGGGTGGAAATCTTTACAATGTTGGGGGCGGCGGATCGGAGCATTTCAGGCCGCATCCCCGACGGAAAGCGACCTCATCACCAGGTTTGCCAGTGTTTCCAGGCTGGTTCTCTATGTGGCAAGAAGTGGCGGAAACAATCGCATTGTGCCACTATATGGGCTGTCGGGGCGGCTCTGGGTGCTGAGCACGTTCGCAGGAGGAACTGACCATGCCGACCTATTCATACCGGTGCGAAGCCTGCCGGAAGACCTTCTCGCTCCAGATGACCATAGCAGATCACGACAGAAAGCGGGTCAAATGCCCAAAATGCGGCAGTCGGAAGGCTCGCCAGCAGTTGAGGTCGTTCGGGGTCAAGACATCGAAGAAAAGCTGATCCGTGGGGCGACGGATCGCCGCCGAAAACCCAAGTTGGCGCCACACCTTACAGGTAGGAGAACAAATCCCTGTCTTTCCGCTCCTGAGTTGCGTTCCGGCACTCCCGAAGCCTGGCAGTCATGTCGGCCAACTTTTCAATCGCATGGGCGAACTTGTTGGAGAACACCCACCCTTCCCGGTAGCCATACTTCCGGTTAAACCGGCTCACGTGGTCGATAAGGCCCAGGCGGCGCATCTTGGCGCGGACGGTCTCAAGGGTTCGGTGGCTGAGACCGTTCTTGTCGGCAACAGGTTCCAGAGCGGGGAGAAACTGGCCGTCGGCCCATTTGAGTTCGACAAAGATGGCTAGAAACGCACGCTGATGATTTTTGTTGTTCGGGAACAGCACAGCGGCGAGTTCATCCAGGTCTTCGAGCCTCATGATGTGGCTGCAGTTTAGGTCGATCTTGGTACTCGTCAAGGTTTCCCGCCTCCCGATAAGTTACGGAACGCCTGGTTGAGCTCCGCCACGCGTTTCCTAATCGCTATCCGTTGCTTGGCGATGGCCATTGCATGGCGCCTGAGCTCAGTTCCGAAGTTCGCCTCTATCCACCACACGCGCTCGTACGCCTCAACATAGACGTGATTGAAGAGTCTGTCGAATCGCCAGCGGACGCCCTGACGCGTTACGCCGAACGCGCGGGCAATCTTATGCTTCGCGGAACATAACATCGATTATGTTTAGACCGCGCTTATGCTCAGTGATCAGGGCATGAGCTCGTGGGGGGGCGACGCGGAGATTGGTTTTCTAAACATAATCCCGCCTTGGCCTATCTTCTCATTCTTCGTCTCCGGGGTTCGAAACGGGAATGTACATTATCGGAAGATTACGCCGATTCAGGAAACAACGCCTAGTGCCAAGAAGGCCGCCTGTCCTCGACTCTGTCCTTGAACTCAGAAGTGGGCCGTCAAATACAGGACTGCGCAGCAAAGAAGAATCCAGAGGGCAACAAGAAGCCCCTCAAATGTTTGCCTTGCTCTCTTTGAGACGCCGCTTCTCGAGTTGCCTGGGCCCAGTACGGTCATAGATTGCCCTCCGCAGCCTCACGTGCGCGGGAAGCTGGCGAAACGTCTGACGGCTGTAGGCTCGTCTTAAAGCGGTCGCCAAGGTACACCTTTCTCGCCACCGGGCTGGTGACGATCTCTTGAGGTGTCCCGGACACCAAGAGGGCACCTTCGTTTAAGATGTAGGCTCGGTCGACGGTCTGCAGTGTTTCGCGTACGTTATGGTCGGTGATAAGAACTCCAATTCCACGGTCCTTCAGTTTAAGCACGGTCTCTTGGAGGTCGGCAACAGCTATGGGATCGATTCCCGCGAAGGGTTCGTCCAAGAGAAGAATTTTGGGATTGGTAACGAGCGCCCGTGCGATCTCGCACCGGCGACGTTCTCCGCCGGAGAGCGTCTGAGCAAGGTTGTCGCCGAGGTGGACAATCCCGAAGTCCTCGAGCAGCTCCTCGACGACGTCGTCACGCCTTTGCTTGCTCACGCCGTCGCGATGCTCAAGGATAGCCAGCAAGTTCTTTCGGACTGTAAGATGGCGGAACACTGAAGGCTCTTGAGGTAAGTAGGATATGCCGAGACGCGCGCGTCTATACATCGGCAGCCTTGTGACATCACGGCCATCAAACCATACGGCGCCGCTGGTGGGTTTCAGAAGGCCTACCACCATTTTGAACGTGGTTGTCTTCCCGGCCCCGTTGGGCCCCAGGAGTCCGACCACCTCGCCAGGATGAAGCTCAATAGTTACTCCTCGAACGACGAAGCGCTTCTTGAACCGCTTCACAAGAGAATCCGTGTGAAGAAGAGGTCCATTCTGTGGCACACATTTTGGCTTGCGTGCAAGACGAGCCGCCCTTTCGCGTAAGGGTTGAAACATATCTCAGTCCAGATCCCCGTTCCTCCAATCGACATAGAGAGGAATTAGACCTGCAAGAGAAAGTGCCAGGATGTCATCCATCCATATCGCCAGGGGAATCAAGGCCACGGCTGCTATGAGAGTCGCGACTAGCACCCACCGTTTCATCGTCCGGATCCTCCGGCCTGACACGAAGCCCATTCCAGTCGATACTCCTCAGCTGCTCTCACTCATTAGTCTTCGTGCAGTTGGGTCTGCAATGAGAAGGACGTGCCTACTCCCCACATTCTCGTCCTTCACTACGGGGAGGTCTCGCGCGCTGGGACACAGCGCCAGGACCCACCGCCAGTCCCGCTCTTGAGTGATAATGAACGTGGGTGTGTCACCATCCATTGCCCGCAGCAGATCGTCTAGAAGAGCGGTTATAGCGGTTTCGAAATTCCTGATAGTCTTCTCGCCTTCCGGATCTGCCGGCATGCTTCCTTCAAGGACTGCCTGCAAGCGTTGAATATCCTCATCACTCACAGAGGAAATGGATTTGAGGGCCACGTCCTCCACGGCCTTCTGGATAGTGCGCAGGACCTTGGATTGAAAGGCTGCCTGCTCAAAAGCATCAAGATGTTGCATTCCTTCAACCTGGAGAGGCCCATTGGGAACTGTCTCGTGAAAGTGTTCGGCGTAGTAGATGTACTCCTCACGGGAGAAGCCGACGGAGTAGAGGTCGTACCTCACTTCAGCTCGCGAGAGTCTGCGAAGTGGTTCGCAGAAGGCCCTAGCGGACTTGTGCGAATTCAGTAATGGGAACCCAACAACCGCCACGCAAAGGAGTAGAGCCGAAGACTGCACCGCAATCTGCCACGCGAGAGCCCGAGAGTCGCCTCGACGCATTGTCCAAAGTGAGTAGCCCCCAGACAGAAGCGCGAACAAACTCAACGCGATAAGAGAGTTGCTCCAAGAGTCCGCATACTCCGTGAGGAGGAGCGTCCACGGTGCGACGCCGAGCAGAATCAGGACACATCCCCAGGCCACGCCCGTCCACCGGCGCCAACGTTCCCGGTCCCCGTCCACCAAATTCAGGACACTGCGGGCCAGCACAGCGGCAAAGGCCGGGTAGAGAGGAAGCAGGTAGAGTGCTCGCTTGCCTATGCACGCGGAAAAAAAGACGAAGGCCGGTAGGATCCAGCTCAGTAGGAATCGCATTTCCTGGCTGCTCTTTCTTCTCTTCCATACCCACGGCACAACCCAAGGTAAGAACAGGGACCACGGGAGCAGATCGACAGGAAGATTGAGAATGTAGTACCAAGGCGGGTTTGCGTGACTGACACCCAGAAAGAAGCGCCCAATGGTCTGTCGAAACAGATTCGAGGCGATACTGCCGCTGGTTTCGCTTGCAGTCTCCACGGACACGGCCATTCGAGCCGGGACGAGCCATGCAGCGATCAGAAGTACCACTACGGAAAGTCCGAGGACCAAGTGCAGTTGCTTGCGGTCTTCCTTCCGCTTCCACAAGAACGTCAGAGCCATGAGGATAGGGAAGATGAGTGCAGGGGGGCCTTTGGCGTAGACGCCGGCGGCAATCGAAAGATAGAACCCTACGAGATAACGGTCCCGTCGATCCATGTGCCAAAGCCAGAAGAACAGAAACGCCGCCGTAAGGCATGCGGTCAGCAGCATGTCTATCTGACCGAAACGCGCCTGCCACCAGAATCTCTGAGTTGTCGCAAGGATTAAGGCGGACCAAAACGCGGTTCGCTTGTCGTAAAGCTTGCTGACCAGAACGTAGGTCAACAGGACCGTGACGATTCCTGCCAGCGCGGAAGGAAGCCTGGCCGGCACTTCCGTCACATCGCCGAAAGGAGCGGCGAGCATCGCCTGTGCCCAGAATAGCAACGGGGGCTTCTCCTTGTAAGGAAGGCCGTTGACGCGGGGAACCAGGTAGTCGCCTGTCTGCACCATCTCGCGGGCTACTTGTGCAAATCGCGGCTCATCAGGAGGCCACAAGTCGTATCCGCCAAGGTTCACGAGGAATAAGGTCGCCGCCAAGGCAATGAGCAGGATTAGATGAGCCTTCGTATTCATTGTGCGGGCTCTCCCCGGGGCTCGCGGAGACGAAGGAGCATAATGTTCCTCAGGTAGATGAGGATCGTGGCGGCCATGCCAATCGCGAATACCCACTCCTGGCGCTGGGTGAAGCACGCAGTCTGGAGAGTCGCAGCCAACACACTCAGGTACCAGAAAGCGGGTGGCACAGTACTCTCGCGCCTCTTCTCCGTAACGGCCCACTGCAACGCAAACCGACCGGCAAAAAGGGCCTGTCCAACAAGCCCTACTCCCAGCCATATCCATGTCTGCTTTGGGGAGGCCATCGAAACCGAGCGAGTAGCTTCAAACTCCCGCAGCCACACGGAAAGGGTTGAAAGGATAGCCACAACGGCGATAATTCCGGCGAAGGCATGGATCATGGTGTTCGTGCGTTTCGTAAGCTTTCCCCTCTTTCGCCAGATGTGGACCAGGTTCCTCGTGTACACGACTATGTTGAAGCATTGACTCAACGCACCTACAGGGGATTGGGTAATGATCGCGTAGGGCAGCAACATCAGGGTTCCGGCCCCGCTCATGTACCAGAATGCAATTGGCACCACGCTCTGCCCACGCCGCTCGGAGACGAACCATTGGACATAGAACCGGCTATAGAAGATTAGGCCGCCCGTTATCCCAACGGCGGTCCAGAACGGCGCAAGCAACTCAGACGGGGTGTCTACCGACATGCTAGCTCTTCCCTTCGATCATGGGATGCACGTACCGTTTCCTCAGCCATAGGACGCCAACCAAATCAAACAGCCCCCGCCACAGGCGATTGCTTATGCCGTATTTGGAGACTCCGTGACGACGTGGATGATGCGCTACGGGACACTCCACGATGCTAAGCCCGGCATTTCTGATCAGAACGGCAAAGAACCGATGGACACCATTGAAGGGTACGATGTACTGCACACAACACTTTCTGAATCCCTTCGATCCACACCCCGAATCGCGAATACCGTCGTGCAGTACCCATTCCCGAACGACGTTCGCAATCTTGCTGGAGCCTCTGCGCACCCAAGTGTCCTTCCGTGCGGCTCGGTAGCCGCAGACGCAGTCGTACTCCTGCAAGAGCTCAAGGAAGCGCGGGAAGTCCGCAGGGTCGTTTTGAAGATCCCCGTCAAGCGTAAGGATGTATTCGCCCTGGGCCTCGCGCATGCCCGCAACCAGTGCCGCTGACTGCCCCATGTTCCGTGTGAGGTGGAGACCCCGCATGCAAGGATCTACAGCCTGTAGCTGGTTCAACTGCCCCCGGGTACCGTCGGTGCTTCCGTCATCGACGAAGATGCATTCATAGGACCATTCAGGGAGGCCGGCAAACGCCTTCACCACCTTGTCTGCCAACAACGGAATGTTCTCTGCTTCGTTGTAGCATGGAATGACAACAGAGACCTGTGGTTGCCGGGCTTCTGCGTCGTTAGCTTTCCTATCTGGCATCTCTTCTCCCTGTTTTGGTGTTTCCCGGGAGCGCGCAATCAGTGCCATACTGGGAAAACCTCTTTGGCGACAAGAGGAATCAGCCACAAGAAACAATGCAGTTCGGCCACGATACTTGGCCATAGAAAACTCCGTCCCTGCCGGCTCCTGCCAGCGCGGTTCCTGTCTGTCATTACACCTGGCATCCACCGCGGAACTTTCCTCAGGTATTCTGCATAGGGTTCCCCGTACTTGCCTAGAAGATGAGCTTCCTCACGGCGAACGACCAGGCTGTAGACGATTACGCACCAAAAGAACATCACGGGCAAGAACCACAGCAACTCAGAGAGGACAGTCAGTCCCAGCATCATCACGGTATTCCCGACGTAGATGGGGTTCCGAATACACGCGTAAGGTCCTGTCGTCGTGAGTGTCTTCCGCACCTTCAGTCGATAGTGAAGATGTGTCTGTGCCCACACGCGGAGCAGTACTCCAATGCCAAAAATGGCAAGCCCCGCCGGCCAGATGATGTTGTCTTGTTCCGTCTCACGGAAGAAGACGAACAGGAGAAACAGGAATGGAGGAACCATCAGGATCCCTCTTATTTTGTAGATGGCTCTGTAGGGTTCTTTCATCTGCATTACGTTCCTTGGGTGTTAAGCATTGGATTCTTGCGATGCCAAGAAGATGGCTCTACGCGTCCTGTCATCAGAGAGTCTACTGTGGGCAGGGTTGCGAGAAGCTTGCATGAACATTGCCATTTGACAAGGTTTCACGGGCCCCAAATGTGTTAGCATTTGGGGGGTGTCGGTTCGGCTGCGTGGTTCTGAGTCGGCGGCCATGCTGAAAATGGGTGAATGAGTGATTTGGCATGCGAGTTCTAGTGGTCGAAGACGACAGAAAAATAGCCGGGTTCATTTCGAATGGGCTCAAGCAGGAGGGGTACGCCGTCGATGTGGCTGACAACGGCGTGGACGGATTCCATCTCGCTTCCTCGGAATCGTACGATGCGGCCATCGTTGACATAATGCTTCCCCAGCTTTCCGGGCTGGATCTGATCCAGGGACTTCGAGAGCAAGGCGATTTGACACCTGTGCTAATCCTGAGTGCTCGAGATGCCGTGGATGACCGGGTAAAGGGACTTCAGTCTGGCGGAGACGACTACCTGACGAAACCCTTTGCTTTCTCGGAGCTCATTGCTCGAATCCAAGCACTTATTCGGAGGGCAACCGCAGTCGCGGCGCCAACGACGCTGAGCGTCGCAGACTTGACACTGGACTTGACACGCCGCAGAGCGTCGCGAGGGGGGCAAGAGATTGAGCTGCAGCCAAAGGAGTTCGCACTACTCGAATACTTGGTCCGGAATAAGGGCCGCCTTGTCTCCAAGACCACGATAATGGAGCACGTTTGGGGGTACGACTTTGACCCACAGACGAATGTGGTCGAGTCCAGAATCAGCCGTCTTCGGGACAAGGTAGATCGAGGCTTTCCCTCGCAGCTGATACGAACGGTACGGGGGGCGGGATATGTCGTTGAGGAATAGATCAACCGGAATCAGAAGCGTTGCCTTTCGTCTGACGGTGATGTATGCGCTTATTTGCACGGCTTCTCTTCTGGCGGTCCTGATTGTCTCGTATCTTGCCCTGCAAGGCACGCTGCAGCTGAGGCTGGACGAAGGACTTATGAGCGAGGTCGAGGAGTACGGCGCCCTTCTTAAGACCCAGAACATCGAAGTCCTGAGAGATGTGTTGGCACGTGAGGCTGCTTCTGAAGGGACCGATCGGGTGTTCTTCCGAGTGCTCAACACAGCGGGAGATGAGGTGCTAGCCACAGACATGGCCGCTTGGGGTGATGTGGGTGTGCATCGGCCCCATCTGCTCACTGCAGCGGAAGGCAAGAGTGTCTTCGAAACCTATCGCCATCAGGATCGTCCATACCCCGTTCGGATTGTGTATGGCCGCGTTGGACCCGAGTTGGTTTTGCAGTTAGGAGAGTCCACGGCTTCCAATGCCCAGACTCTTCAGCACTTCCGGCAGGTATTCGGTCTGGGAACAATCGGTTTCGTCTTCTGCTCCACGATTGTCGGAATTGTGATGGCGAGGCGTGCGCTAAGCGGTGTGCGACGAGTGACGCAGGGGGTAAAAGGTATATCTTCTGGGGGATGGGACTGTCGCGTGCCCGTCAGCCACCGAAACGACGAGATTGACGAGTTGGCCGTGTCCTTCAATGAGATGGTTGAGCGTATCCAAAGCCTCATTCGAGAATTGAAGGAGGTTACCGACGACATCGCACATGACCTGCGCACTCCAGTGACCAGAATGCGCGCGGCAGCGGAAGCTGCGTTGTCCCGCGTCGGCGAGCCAGGAAACGATGAAGAGGTGGCAGGACATGTCGTGGAGGAATGCGACCAACTTCTCGACCTCATCAATACGATGCTTGAGATCTCGCAGACCGAAGCGGGTGCTAGACCCTTGGCCCGAGAACCCAACAGCATTTCGACCATCGTCGAGGATGTCTGTGATCTCTTCGGGTCGGCAGCAGAAGACAAGGGAGTATGCCTCGATGTCAGCCGAGGTGAGCAGCTCTTGGTCAATTGCGAAGCGCAAAGACTGAAGCGCGCCATCGCACACATCCTGGACAACGCCATCAAGTACACAAAGTCGGGCGGGACGATAGCCGTCGAATGCTCCCGACTTGGTGATATGGCAAGCGTCTCGGTACGCGACACGGGTTTGGGAATTCCCGAAGAAGATCTAGAGAAAGTATTTGCGCGCTTCTACCGTGTAGACAAAAGCCGTGCAGAAAGCGGCAACGGCCTCGGGCTGAGCCTCTCGAGAGCAATCCTCAGAGCCCACGGGGGCGACATCGTCGTCAAGAGCGTGTTCGGTGAAGGAAGTACATTCACAGTGACTCTCCCCTTGCCTGAACATTGATTTCGGCGGCGAAGGATCCCCCCGCAACTTCTTCTGAGCATCTGGCCAGTGTGGTCATCTTCCCACCTTCTAATGTGTCGAAGTCGCTTTCCACTTCATGCTGGGCAGAGTATAAAGTCGCTCCTATTGAGCCTGGTCATGTTTTCCGTTACTCATCAATGAGCCAGAAATGGGGCAAAGCCTACAGAGGGCTTCTCATCATCGTTGTTACGCTTTGCCCCTCTTCTCTTCCATAACTCTGATAATTGCCTCGATTTCGGTGCAAGATGGCGAAGGATTTATATAGGGCCTTGATTTACGTTTGGGGTGAGCATGAAATTGACCCAAAAAGACAAGGACTTCCTTGAGCGATTGACGGCCGCCATGGAAGAAACAAACCTATACATTGAACTACGCGAATCACCGCTTAAGAATCTGGTGCTAAGGAAGAACTACGGTGCCAGGCTCGAGTCGTTCTTTGGGCTCTCGCGGCAAGGCATTCGCTGGCGGTTCAGAAGATTGTTCAATGAAATCTACGTGAATGCCTATGTCACCATCTTTTTCGTGGAATCGCATTTTGGGACGGAGCTCCGCCCGAAGGCTCTGGCCATAGCCAAAGAGCAGATTGAGCTGCGGAGGAAAGCCCAACGGAGGGGTATGCACCCCCTGCAACAGAACGTTGTGAGGTGAGCCGGTTGGTGACTACGAAAATCGACATGAATCATAACCGAATAAGGTCAGCCGAAGCGCTTGACGAGGTGGCAGTCGCTCTGTTTCCGGGAAACAGAACTCACCAACGCACTTTTCTTGCCATCTTCGTCGAACTGAAATGGAGCGAGAATCAGTTTCTGCCCAGCCTAGCGTTCATCGCAGAGAAACACAGCGTCAGCCAACGTACGATGGAAACCGTCAGAGCAAAGATGCGCCGCCTTGGCATCATTGACCATGTATCCCGGTTCAACAAGCGGCACGGCTATCGTGAAGGATGGGTGTTCTCAAACAGGTTTTTGCGATCTCTCATTCGACTATCCGAGCTCCTACCGAAGCTACGGACGCAGAAACCGGGCGTACAAGAGAAGCGAGACCGTGATCTGTTTCGATATGTGTAGGCCCCGGAGTCTGGCCCGGGAACCAGGGGCAACCTGTTCCTTAGTCAGAGAATCGTTGGCGTAAGTTGCCGCTAGATTCAGTAGAGCGTGATGATGGATTTCCGGCGTCTATGTGTGGACGCCACAACAGACACTCAGCTAAGGAGATCCATCATGAAAAGGAAATCACATGCGCCAAGCTCCCGAAGAAAAAAGGCGCGGCCACTGGAGGCGCTCATCGATAGCGCTCTCCGGCACATGCAGGCTTGCGGGTACAGTCCCAACCGCGTGATCCAGTGCCGCGGCATATGGCGAAGGCTGACACTTTTGGAGGACGCCAGTGTCTTCTCCCGGGAACTCGTTCTCCGGTATCTGGTGAGCGACGGATTCCCCGAGAACGCCCTTGAGGACCGGTCGGGGGTTGATCCCAAACGGCGGTACATTCTCTCAGCGCTAAGAATTCTCGAGGAATACGCACAACGAGGTTGTCTCCCGCCCCGTCGCTACGCGCCGCGAGTCGACCTCCCTGATGACTTCGAGCAAGTATTGGACGGATACCGGGACTATTGCTTCGACGAGTGCCGACTGAGCCCGTCAAGCGTTCATTCACGCCGACGCGATGCCGCCAAATTCCTGGCGTTTTACACAGACACTACGGGGTTTGGGCTCAGGCAGCTTCGTCCAGAACACCTGTCGGCCTATTTCCGGAGTCGTGGGCATTGGAAGCCGAGAGGAGTGGCAATCGTTGCAGGCCACCTGCGCTCGTTTCTGCGATACCTGTGGCTCACAGACGTTCTGCCGGCGGATCTCGGTCCGTCGCTTCCTAAACCCCGGGTATGGAAAGAGGCAAGCATTCCTACTGTCTGGAGCGAGAATGAGATGAAAGCGATACTTGCCGCGGTTGACCGTTCCTCGCCAAAAGGCAAACGCGACTATGCAATTCTCCTGCTGGCCAGCAAGCTGGGATTGCGTTCGTCCGACATCCGGAAGTTGAAACTGGAAAACCTGCGGTGGGAACAATCTCGCCTTGAGATTGTGCAGTCCAAGACCGGAGCGCCATTGGTGCTTCCGCTCTTGGAAGATGTAGGACAGGCCCTGATCGACTATCTCCGCCACGTACGTCCCCAAAGTCGGCACAGAGAGGTATTCTTGCGAATGAATGCGCCGTTTACCCCTTTTGCCAGCAATGGTGCCTTTCACACCATGCTCGACTTCTACAAGCGTCGTGCGAAGGTGACCGCAGCACAGGGCCGCGGGGGTGGGTTGCACTCACTCCGGCACACCCTCGCGACCCGGCTGCTGGAGAAAGATACTCCCTTGGAGGTGATTTCCGACGTGTTGGGTCATCTGTCCGTAGAGTCTACCCATACCTACACGCGAGTCAACATCAAGGGACTTCGGACCGCAGCGCTGAACCCGGACATCCCGGAGCAAAAGGAGTCGTCTGATGTGTAGTCAATCTAGTTCCCCAAACGAGTTCAAGAGCATTCTTGCGCCTTTGCTTCAGGATTTTCTCGACGGAAAGCTGGCTTGCGGCTATCGCTATACAGCGGAGCGTTCGCATCTACATAACCTCGATCGATTCTTGCTGGAAAAAGGGTTGCAGCAGCGTGCCTTGCCCAAAGCCCTTGCATGCGAGTGGCTCCAGAGGAGTGAAGAGCTGTGTGTTATAGCCCAACAAAGACGTGCCGGGCTTCTTCGGCAGTTTGCGGAGTTTATATCCTGGAGAGGGTGTGAGGCCTTTGTGCCGAATCTCAGGCTTTACGCGCGGCAACCACATTCATTTGCGCCCTATATCTTCACTCAGGAGCAGATACGGCGGCTGTTAGCTGCCGCAGACAATCTGCCCCGGGCACATATCTCGCCCTTGCGCCCGGTCATCATGCCCGAGATCTTTCGCTTGTTATACGGATGCGGACTTCGCGTCAACGAGGCGCTTCGTCTAAGGGTGAAGGATGCGAACCTGCGTGAGGGCGTCCTCACGGTCCTCGATACGAAGTTCCGAAAGGACCGGCTTGTTCCGACCGCCCCGGAACTCACGGAACGTCTCACTCTCTTGCAGAAGAAACTCGGTCGAAGAAAAGGTGAAGCGCCCTTTTTCCCGGTACGAACGAACTGTTTCTACGACAAGCGTGCCATCTACGACACGTTTCGTCGCCTTCTCTGGGAGAGTGGAATACCCCATCACGGTCGCGGCAAGGGACCCAGGGTTCACGATCTTCGTCATACGTTTGCGGTTCACCGCATGATGATCTGGTACCGCGAAGGTGTGGACCTCAACGCAAAGCTTCCTATCTTGGCCGCCTACATGGGGCATCGAAATATCGTCTCCACACAGAAGTATCTGCATCTGACGCTCGAGTTCTTTGCGGATGTGGCCTCGAATCTCAACGGAAAATTCGGGATGTTGATCCCTGAGGAGGCAGACTCATGAGTCCAAACCACTTCTTTGCGCGTTACTTAACGGCCTTCTTGACTGACTACCTGCCAGGCCAACGTCGTGTTAGTGCCAATACAGTCAAGGCTTATCGGGATGTGTTCATCCTGTTTCTCCGGTACTGCCGAGACAACCTGGGCTGGAAGCCAGAGAAAATTGCGCTTGACCAACTAGATGTAGATGTCATCCGTGGGTTTTTGACCTATGTCGAGAAGGAAAGGGGCTGTTGTACTCGGACGCGGAACCAACGCCTGGCGGCTTTCCACAGCTTCTTCCGCTACGTTCAAGTGGAAGTACCGGAAGTTCTAACCCAGGTTCAGCGCATATTGACAATCCCGTTCCACCGGTTTGAGCGCCGTTGCATAAGGTATCTTGAGCCCCAGCAAGTTGCCACCCTACTAGGTCAACCCGATCTCGATACGCCCACAGGGAGGCGCGATGCGGCGATGCTCAGCCTCCTCTACGATTCCGCGGCCAGGGTGCAAGAACTGGTCAATCTCCGCGCACGTGACGTTCGACTGGAGAGTCCGCCTCACGTCCGGTTGACCGGGAAAGGTCGGAAACCCCGCATTGTCCCGCTTATGACCAATACTGCAAAGTTGCTTCATCGTCACATGGAAGAGCATGATCTCAATTCACCCCACCGTAGTGAGGAGCCCCTCTTCCATAATCGGTTCGGAGACAGGTTGTCGCGATCGGGCGTCCGCTACATTCTGGAAAAGTACGTTGGACGGGCAGAAGCTGCCGGCGCCATCTTTGGTGATGTGGTGAGCCCCCATACGTTGCGCCACACCAAGGCAATGCATCTGCTCATCGCCGGAAATCCATTAGTCATCATCAGGGATTTCCTTGGGCATTCCGACATCAGGACGAGTGAAGTCTACGCCAGGGCCAACCTGGAGATGAAGAGAGAAGCCCTTGCGCGAGTGGAGGATGTTTCGCCTGTTGTGGCAACGGCCTCAACAAGCTGGCAATCCGACACGCAACTTATCGAGTGGCTCAAGAGCCTATGACCTGGCACAGAATTATGCTCAGTCCGGGGGGCGAAGACCCCCGTCTCTACAGAATTCTTGCCCTCCAACTGAGCATAAGAACTGCCTGAACATAAGCAATCTTGTCCCCATAGTTCTGACGCAGAATAAGCCTCTTTGAGCCATCTTCTTTCAACTCGATACGCAACCCCTTTTCGTCAAGAAGTCTCTTCAACTGGGCCAGGAAGGCCTTATCCTTGGACGTCAACTTCATAGGGCACCACCAGAATGTCTTGGCCGCGCTGTTCAAGCCATACTTCGCGGTCCTGCTCCATGAAAAGGAGCGTCATGAATCTCCTGGCTCGGTCCAGGCGAAGATCGCTGCAAATGCACGGCAGAGCGCTGAACCGTATGGAACATGCGTCCAGAGTGGCGAGGATCACTCGCCGGTATTCCTCCGGGCGGAATTCGTCGTCTTCCCGTGGGTCATACCGGCCTGCTTCGGCGGTGCTATCCACGAAAACATCCAGGTCACGGCTCAGTTCCTCGACGTTCTTGGTGTGAGGCATTTCCGTCAGGCAAAGGTCTGAGGAGCGCGACGCCGCCAGGAAGAGGCGAAGCTCTTCCTTTCGGCGGCGTTTGCGCTCCCGGCACTCAGCCATCTTCTCGCAAAAATACTGAGCATCAAGGAGTCTCTCATCAAACAGGAAGGGTGAGCGTAAGGCCGTACCACAGTTCGTGCACACGTAATGACAACGCGCCCGCCGGACCTTGGCCCCACAACATGGGCTGGACGCGAACTCGATCGTCGGATCCCACGTATGTCCCCCAATGCACTGGCAAGCACTCGCACCCCTGGGGCGCAGGGCCCGGCCACACTGTGGGCACGCGTACTGGCTGAGAAGAACTTCAAGATAGAATACACGGGCTTGAACCTTGTAGGCGTCCACCCGATGGCGGAGTTCTTCCACGCCGCGGAGGAGTGAGGCTGAATCGATCATCGTCACGGGACAAAGAAGGGAAGGGCTGCTCACGAACCCACAGGTGCGAACTCTTTGAGTGTTGGCTTCGCTTCTGGGCCGGAACAGACCTCCCCGTGAAAAGAATGCGGTGGTGTTTATATGTCTTTCGGTTCATCCGGCCACTTTAGGGCACGGGTTACTTGCCACCGCTGAATCATATGCAGTCCCTCATGACCGAGCAGAAGCAGGTGGCGCTCTCGGGCCTGATGCATGCTGCGCATTTCGGACACCTTCTCCTTGAGCGAATGTGGCAAATGGTCCATGACACACCATAGAAAGGGCCGGTTAATAAACCTTTCGATTCCACTGGAATCACGCGCCGCTAGTCATTCTTCCGGTGGGCTTCCGCGTGCGATGAAAGCCACACATCCTGGAGCCTATCCTCATTGCTTTCGATCAAGGCACGGATGATCGCAGACTTGGATGCTTTCCAGTGCCCTTGACGCCGCAGATTGATCACCGCATCGTCAAGCAAGCGCAAATGCCGGGCGAAGAACCCGACGGGTATGAAGCGAGGACTCGTAGCCTCGGGTGCTTTTGTTTTTCGCGCTGGTCTGTGCGACTGGGGAGAATTGTCAGGCCCGAACTCTTGGGACGGTGCCATATCGTGGCCATCTTGATCGGTGGACTTCCCAGTGGGTAGGTCACGCTCTTCCGGTTCGAATATGTCGAGATTCAATCTCCGCATAGTCTGAGCACCTCCGAAGTGAGCAAGCCGAAGGCCCGCGCTGCCCTGGAGTCTGGGGCATAGGCAACAACCGGCACACCATGGCTCGGGGCCTCCTCGGCACGAACGTCCCTGGGCAGCACCGCGTCGAAGACCCGCACCTTGGCGTTTGCTCTCAGATACTGTAAGGCCTCGATATTGGCCTTCGAAAGGATGAAGTATTTGGTGGGAAATACCCCGAGGATTTGGATTTGTGGATTGAACGTCTCACGGACGCATTGAATGATCTCAATGACTTGCCGAATTCCCCTTATGGACAGGTACTGCGTCTCACAAGGGATGACAACGTACTCGGCGGCGACGAGCCCGTTCAACGAGAGGAGCCCCAAACTGGGCGGGCAGTCAATGATGATGTAGTCATACTGGGCCGTGATTGTCTGCAATGCCTCGCGGAGAACGTGTTCACGTCCTCTGCGGGAAGCTATCTGGAACTCCGCTTCCGACAGTCTCAAGTCCGACGGGACGATGTCCATGCCCCGAACGGAGGTGGCCACAGCCAACTTGGTTAGGCTTGATTCCGTCTTGCCGGAGGCGAACAGGTTTCGGACCGTTGGCTGGCCTTCAGTCGGATCCTTCTTCAGTACAGCCCGGGTCGCGTTCGCCTGTGGATCCAAATCGATCAGCAGGACTCGCTTCCCGGGAGTGCCCGCAAGGCACGCGCCGAGATTGACGGCGGTCGTGGTCTTGCCTACGCCTCCTTTGTGATTGAACATCGTGATGATTCTGCTTCTGGTCATTCTGTCGTACGGTCGTTCGATTGCACCGCTAACCTGCCCAGAAGCACAAGAAGGTTTATATATCTTCCGGTTTCATGAACCCCTATGAAGCGAAACGAACTGCTAATCGCATTCGTCGCGCTGCTACTCCTATCCATCCTGGCCTTTGGCAGTGCCTCTTGCGTCACTTCGGGGAAGATACACCACTCGCCCGGCCGGCACGACGATTCTCCGGAGCCGACGCAGAACACGAACGCGGCCGCCCTGCGCGGCGAATCTGAGAACTACGAGGGCCTTCAATGCAAACAGGTCTCGCCATGTGGTCAAGGCGAGACTACTGGGGCACAGCAATCGGGGTCTGAGCTCCATTGGGAATTGGGGCTGGCCCAGGCGCTGGAGAAAGCTACGCAAGAGCACAAGCTGGTACTTGTGTACTTCACAGCATCGTGGTGCGGCCCCTGTAAGCTTATGGACCAGAACACATTTGGCGATGAAAACGTTCAGGCGGCCCTGTCAGAGTTCGTCTGTCTAAGGGCCATCGAAAACAAGGGGCTGGAAAGCAGCCTGGGCTGTATCGCCTACCCAAGCGTTGTCGTTCTGAATGGCAGCGCCCAAGAAGTCCGGAGATTCACGGGTTACAGGAATCCCCGCGACTTCCTGCTCGATATCGAAGGCGTCCGATCGCAACCGTCATAGTGCTGAGGCTCATGCCTGGACGAAGAAGGGGCTCCTCTAATTGCACTCTTGGTCGGTCAAGAATTCAACCAGATCCATCTGACCGGGTGCGTCGCGTCTTCGGGATGCTTTGGCGTGTCTGGCGGGGCCTTCAGCTACAGTCTTCGTGCGGCGTGCTCGTTTCCCTGCTTTTCTTGCGCTCACATCCTGGCTCGTCTCTTCGTTCTGGGCTGAGGCTCCATGTTGGGCTGTACCACGTGCCTCGGTATCCCCGGTATCCGTCTGCGGCGAGTGGCCAGGCCCGCCCAATCTGGCAAGTCCAGCCTCTGCTTTATCGAAAGCAGAACGGTGTAGGGCCATCAGCAAGTGCTTGGGCAGAAGCGGCCAGTCGGACTTCGACTTTGCCTCCAATAGCGCCAAGATGTCGTCGGCGATCTGCGTAGCTGCCTCCTCAAACCATCGAGCGGCAGCCCTGGCTTGGCTCTCGTCGTCCATGGATCTCTTCCCTATCGGTCAGAAGCACTTTCTTCCGCAGGCCTTCAGGATGTTTCAGCGGCATTTCAAGGCGCATCGTTTCAGCAGGGAACATTGTTCGGCACACAGAATGCCCTGCCAATTGCCCCGCCTGCAGAGGGTCAGGGGATCTCGTCGTGTTCCTCGTCCAACGGACAGTGGCGCAGGAAACAGCGTCTTTCTTCGTCCATTCGAAAAAGGATGTGCTCTATCTTGGCGTCGAGTTCTTTGATCTTCTGCTCGTGTCTCTCTCGAGCCCTTACAAGTTTCCGCATTTCAACTTCGGCGTTCATGTACTCCGGAAATCGGCTTGACTATTTAAGCCTTTCGTCGCGTTGCCACTCGAAAGTAAGAAAGAAAGAAGAAAGGCCCCAGGTGGTTGGTCTGGGGCAAGAACAATCCGGCAAAGCTACTCCTCGTCTTCGCCGTCGGACTTCTGCGTCATGTACTCGAACGCCTGTTGTAGGGCCGTCATCGCCTTCAGAACGTCGCCCTCCTTCAAAGAGTGGGTGTTCTTCCACTCGCCGTCGGCGTCTTTGTAGGCGCGATCGAGGGTGACGGATCGGCTCTTGAAGCTCTTTCCGCCGGCGCTCTTCCGGATGTCGCACCAGACTGAGGCACGCACCCCGCCGTACTTAAAATGTTTCTCTGGTTTGTTGGTTTCCATTCTCATTCACCTCATGCTTATTTTGGGAGAACGGCTTCTTAAGCTTTTCGCTGCACCACCAGTTCCAGGTGGTTTCATTTCTCCCGATACCCCTATCGGGGAGAAATGAATCGCTACGGTGGGGTGGTTGTTCGTGGGGGCCATGGGTGTCGGGATAAGGGGAGACCGTGCGAAAGCTTTATATAGTTGTGCCCACTACCCAGTAGCAAAACGAGATGAGCCCGATGTCGCCAAACCAAGCAATGGACGCTGTGCAATACGACCTGTACTTCACGCTGATGTATGTAGCCGCGGAACAATACCGACCCCGCCGGCATACGAGCGGATGGGCACACGACAGCACAGCCGCGCGGCCCGGCCCAGGATCGCACTATCATGGAATCGACAACCTACTACAGCCCACCTTACCTGAAGCAGAAATCCAACGCGTCCGAGACCGGCTTGACGCCGAACTTGTCCAATTCTGGAATTGGAGGCAGCGCCTCAGAACCTGCAGGATTGCGCCGTTGTGGTCAACTTCGACCTGCCCTGGGCCATCATTCGGCTGATTCAGCGGGCAGGACGTGTGGACCGCATCGGGCAGAAGGCCGAGAACATCCTCTGTTGCTCATTCCTCCCTGCCGAGGGTGTTGAGCGCATCATCCGGCTCCGGACCCGCGTCCGGAGTAGACTTCGAGAGAATGCTGAAGTGGTAGGGGCGGACGAAGCGTTTTTCGAGGATGACGACAACGAGCAAACAGTCGTGGATCTCTACAACGAGAAGGCAGGAATCCTCGACGGTGAAGATGATACGGAGGTGGACCTCGCCTCCTATGCCTACCAGATATGGAAAAACGCTACCGAAGCCGATCCCAGCCTCGCAAAGTCAATTCCCGCCCTGCCGGATGTGATCTATTCCTCCCGTCCGCACAAGCCCACTGAACAGCGCCCCGAAGGGGTGCTTGTCTACCTGCACACGGCGGAAGACAATGACGCGCTCGCATATGTCGACCAGAAGGGCGAGAGTATCACCGAGTCCCAGTTCGAGATTCTCAAGGTCGCTGAATGCAGGCCCGACACACCTGCCATCCCCCGGCACGAAAAGCACCATGAGATGGTCAAGGAGGCCGTGCAGCATGTTGCCAGGGAGGAGAAGCGTGTTGGCGGCCAATTGGGACGGCCCAGCGGCGCCCGTTTCCGCACCTACGAACGCCTCAAGCGCCACGCCGAAGAGGTCAAGGACACGCTCTTCGAGTCCGAAGAGCTTCTGAAGGCCATCGACGAAATCTACCGCTATCCACTACGCCAGGTGGCCACGGACACACTGAATCGGCAATTGAGAATCGGGATTGACGACCAGAAGCTCGCCGAACTTGTCTTGGCCCTGCGCGAGGAAGGCCGTCTTTGCCTTATCGAGGAAGAGGCCCACGTGCAAGAGCCACGGATAATCTGCTCGATGGGGTTGGTCAGAGCGCAGGAGGGGGATTAGTCGATGCCCGTGAACGTTGAACGAGTCCGTCGCAGGCTCAAGGAGTTCGACTTCCCAGGATTGCTGGTCGAGGAACTCGGCTGGAACTGCTACGCCGCAACGCCTCTCGTTGTTCAGGTTGACGGATTCGAGTACGTTCTGAAGGCTGCCGCCGAGAAGTGCGGCATGGTTGTATTCACCTGCAGCCCCGCTAAGAACGGCGAAACGCCGCCATACCCCATCCGCCGCAAGATCGAACAACAGGTGCGCAAGTCTGCCCACGAGCACCTGATCATCTTCGTTGACGGTAAGGAGACGGCTCAAACCTGGCAATGGGTCAAGCGCGAGGCAGGCGCCCATGCGGCGTGCCGGGAGCACGTGTACCGCCGCGGCCAGACGGCCCAGGTTCTCGTCGAGAAGTTGCAGAGCCTGGCGTTCGAACTCGAAGAGGAAGAGCGCCTGACCATCACGGACGTGACAGCCCGTGCGTGCGCGGCTCTGGATGTCGAGAAGGTCACGAAGAAGTTCTACGACCGGTTCAAGAAGGAGCATCAGACTTTCCTGGCGTTCATCGAGGGCATCGACGAGCGGACTGACCGCGATTGGTACGCGTCCTTGATGCTGAACCGCATGATGTTTGTCTACTTCATCCAGAAGCGCGGCTTCTTGGATGGTGACCCCGACTACCTCCGCAACCGCCTTCAGATGGTTCGGGAACGCCGCGGCAAGGGCAAGTTCCTCTCATTCTACCGCTACTTCCTGCTGCGCCTGTTCCATGAAGGGCTTGGAAAGCCAGCGAAAGACCGGGCTCGTGACTTGGATCCACTGCTAGGCAAAGTGCCTTACCTGAATGGCGGCCTTTTCGATGTGCACGAGCTAGAACGGGAATACGGTGAAATCGACATCCCGGATGAGGCCTTTGAGGGCATATTCGACTTCTTCGACGCCTACACCTGGCACCTGGACGAGCGCCCCCTACGCGCAGACAACGAAATCAACCCGGATGTCCTCGGCTACATCTTCGAGAAGTACATCAACCAGAAGCAGATGGGCGCCTACTACACGAAAGAGGACATCACCGGGTACATCACGCGGAACACGGTCGTCCCCTACCTTTTCGACGCCGCCCGCAAGGAATGCGCAGTGGCATTCAAAGCGAAGGGCGGTGTGTGGCGTCTGCTTTGCGATGACCCGGATCGGTACATCTATCCTGCCGTTCGATCTGGTGTTGTTGATGCTGAGGGTGAAGTCATCCCCGAGTCCGTGTTGCCGGAGTTCGTGCGTGAGGGAATGTGTGATCCGAAAAAGCGCATGTTCGACACGCGATATAACCTCACCCAGGCAACGGTTCCTGGCCCGGATGGGGAGAATCTGGCCCTGCCCATGGAAACCTGGCGGGAATACGTGGAGCGCCGCACTCGCTGTCTCGAACTACGTGCGACACTCGCCAATGGCGAGGTCCAGGACATCGGCGACTTCATCACGCTGAACCTCGATATCGAACGGTTTGCTGAGGATGTCATCGTCAACAGCGAGGGGCCGGAACTCGTCCGTGCCTTCTGGAAGGCCCTAACCGGAATCTCCATTCTCGATCCCACCTGCGGATCCGGCGCGTTCCTTTTCGCCGCGTTGAATATCCTCGAACCCCTATACAATGCCTGCATCGATGGCATGCAGGGCTTCCTCGATGATCTGGAGCATTCGGAGCGGAAGCATAGTGCGAAAAAACTGAGCGACTTTCGGGAGGTCCTTGCCGAGATGGGGAAACACCCCAACCGTCGCTATTTCGTCCTGAAGACCATCGTCCTGAACAACCTCTACGGCGTCGATCTCATGGACGAAGCCGTCGAAATCTGTAAGCTCCGCCTTTTCCTCAAGCTCGTCGCCCAGGTCGAACGTGTAGACCAGATCGAACCTCTGCCGGATATCGATTTCAACATCCGCGCCGGAAACACTCTCGTGGGATTCACTTCCCTGGATGCTGTTCGGGAGGTCATGACTTACGAATCAGACGGTCAACATCGAATGCTTTACCCTGAAGAAGAGGCCACTCTCAAGCGCATCGAAGAAGAGGCCGAACTCGCCGACCGAGCCTTCCACGTTTTCCACGAGATGCAGACCAAACACGACATGGACGCCGCTGAGTTCGCTGAGGCTAAGACCGAAGTACGAAGACGCCTTGACCGCCTTCGCGAAGAGCTGAACCACTACCTGGCTAAAGAATATGGGGTGCGTATCAACAAAAGCGGGCAGCTCACGAAGTGGTGCACTGCCTACAAGCCCTTCCACTGGTTTGTTGAGTTCCACGGCATCATGCATGACGTTGGCTTCTGCAGCATCGTGGGGAATCCACCATATGTGCAGCTTTCGGCCTTAAAGGGATACCGTGCCCGCGGTTTCGAGACGGAAACCACTGGCAATCTGTACTCCTTAGTGCTTGAGCGCAGTCTGCAGATCTCCCCAGCAAAGGGACGTTTGGGGTTTATCGTTCCCGTCTCTTCTGTGTCCACCGACGGGTACTATCCTCTCCAGCAACTTCTGGCCCACCGTCCCATGCACTATAGCTCCTACGATGACCGCCCGTCTCGGCTCTTTGATGGCCTCGAACATGTTCGGCTCACGATCCATGTGCTTGGGCCGGCCCATGATGATGGGCAGCTCTTCTCGACAAACTACCGAAAATGGCAGAGGCTGGAACGCGAGACATTGTTTGCGGGCACCTCGTACGTCAGGGCAACCCGGGGGCTCGTTCCGAGAACACTGCCAAAGCTTTGTTCTGAGGCTGAGCTTTCCATTATGTGCAAGCTGGAACAGCAGGCTACCAGGTTGTTTCAACACTTAACGCCACATGGTCCGCAGGTTTTCTACTCGCGGAAGGTGGGCTACTTCCTTCAAGTGCTGGACTTCCAACCCGAAGTGAGGGATGGAGAGGGTAATCTCCGCCCGCCATCGGAGTTCAAGCAACTCTTCTTTCGGGATGAAACGCATGCCGGCGCGGTTCTGTGCTGCCTGAACTCCAGCCTCTTCTACTGGTTCATAACGGTATTCTCGGACTGTCGCCACGTCAATAAGCGAGAAGTGGAAGCTTTCCCTGTGGATTTGCCGACTATGGTGGGGTCAGGCGCTGGCGAACGCTTGAAGACGCTCGCTAGGAAGCTGATGAAAGAACTCCAAATAGGCGCGGAAACAAGAAACATGCGGTTCGCACATGATCGGTTGACCGTTCAATGCATCATCCCAAGGAAGAGCAAAGAGGTGCTTGACGAGATTGACCGGGAGCTGGCGCAGCACTACGGTTTCACGGACGACGAGTTGGACTTCATCGTCAACTACGACATCAAGTACAGGATGGGCATGAGCAATACAGGAGACATTGAGACTGACGAGAATGGCACTGCGGAGGACGAGGCGTGATTGCCCGTACCTCTTCATATAGCACCAACCATGGACAAGTGGCCTGCCTTGGCAGGCACGGCGTTGATGGCGCCTAGATTAGCGGGAGGGTGACCGAAATGGCCCGGCAGGTGAAACTGAGCTTCTACACAGTGGAGGAGTGCGGGTACTACAAGCGCGGGCAAGACGCCCCATTTATGGCCGACTTCCCGTCCGTGTCGCGAGACCTGCATCAGTGGATTTCGACACCCGACATCACAGTACGCGAGACGCAGACCTTCTCTCCAGACGCCGATTCCGAAGACCTCCCTGTGTTCTGCTATAGCCTTATCCACGACGGTGCGCCTAACGACTACGTCATGACCACATGGAACGAAACAGAAACGACCGAGGGGCAAGTCGCCAGTGTTCACGCTGATGAAGCCGCTGGAAGCGCCCGCGTCGAGGGAGTTGAGGTCACTCAAGGAACAATTGCCGGTTACCCTGCCTATTTCTGGCTGATTCCTAACCAGAACCTGATCGCTTCAGTTCGTCTCGAAGGTCAACGGCTAACTGGACACACGGGCTTCGATCTGTACATGAAGGGCTATCTTGAGAGGTTCTCGAAATGGGTTGTGTTGCCCGCGAATGTCCAGAAGGCTACCGACGTCAATGTCCTTGGCTACAAGCATAATCGCCAGACAAGAACTGATTTGAGACCTCGATTTCGATCTGTTCCTGTGAGACTTCAGGGCCGTCTCGACTACATTCGGACCAACCGGCAACGAATACGCAAGATGCTTCGAAAGGATGAATACGAAGGTGGGCGAGTGCAGCATGATTCCCTCGTCGCCAAACTCCTCAAGGGATTCGGGCTACGGCACAGCGCCCCGTCCCTGGACAAGACACGTTACCGTTTTGAAATAAACTACACGCCTAGCGAAGCGGAACTCAATGAGATCATCAACGAATACACTTCAGGACGCGCCAATACGGACGTGACACGTTGGGACGACATCGGCTTCAAGTTTGAGAAGGATAACCAGATCCATTGGCTGAGTAGCGCTTCTGCAAAAGGTGAAGCGGAAGTCAACATACGTCTGCGCGACGGTGTGGTAATCGAGGCAGACTCCTTGCTGACGGCTCTTCATGCCCAGCGAAGCAGCCTGCTCCGCATGGCGGCTGACCAACGAGACGAATGATGAAACGCAAACCCCTGTTCTATGCCTATTGTCTTCTCACCATGGCGACTATCGTCGCCGCGGTCATACTGGGACGGAGGGTGCCCTGGTCCACACAGAAAGACGTCTATTCAGTCCTGCTCCAGGTCTCGGCCATTGTCTTCGGTGTGATGGGCGCCTGGATAGCGATTCTCTACCCGCGCGGGCTGTCGCAGATCTTTCGCAAGACCGGCGAAGTGTCCGAACAGACCGAACGGGTGCGCAAGCTCCTCTCAGCAATGAAGTGGGCCACAGTTATTGTTGTCGTGGCGCTTCTCATGCATCTTCTTGCTCCCCTCGCGAAAGGGCTCCCTTTGGCCGTCCAATGGAAGGAATGGCTTCGGGCTGCTGGTATGGCTTTGTCGGTCTTCATGGTAGCGGCCCAGATATGGACCCTGATTCTGTCACTCTTGCCTGTCGACCAAGCAGAGGAGGACCTGGAAAGGCACGTGCAAAACGCCGACAGTCGGTCACGTCGGACTTCACGAGCAAAGGCGGAGGATGTCGATGACGCAGATGCAAAATAGGCCCTTTGCCATCCAGGTTGTTACTGCCCTTATCCACGTCCTTGTCGATGGCAAGGACCAGGACGGGAAAACCGTAGGGAAGTACCGGACCGGACGTGACCTCGAAATGTTTCTCGGAAACGCGAATATCGAGTTGAATGTTGCGATGTCCTCACGGAATTCGGCTACGCGTGACGCCCTTGTCAAGGCAAATCGATTCGAGCCCTCCGCTGTAGCGAGAGTCCTCGAGCAGGTTGTCGATCCGCGCGAGTATGGCGAGGATAACGAACTGAACCAGAAGGCAGTGGACCATCTAAACAGGTCCCTCTACCCTGATGGGCTGGAGTTACGAAGAATCGGCAGCAAGTACAAGCTGCTGCCCAGCTCCGGTGTCGCGCCCGTCACCGAGGAGTTGGACGAGCGGCTTCGGCTTCTAGATTATGATTCGGTGGACACTTCTTTCCGCGAAGCTTTGGCTCAGGCCGAAAGCAATCCCTCGAATGCTACAAAGGAAGCCTGCTCCCTTATCGAGAGTGTCTGCAAGTGCATCCTTGACGAGATCGGGGAGCCCTATCCGAGGAAGGACGATATCCAGGGCCTGGTCAAGGCGCTCTCGGCCAAGTTGAACCTTTCCCCTGCGCGAACGGACATTGAGCAGGACGTCAAGCAGATCCTCGGCGGCCTCATCACGGTGACGAACGGGATTGGCGCCCTCCGCACGCACGAAGGCGCTCATGGGAAGGGGAAAGGGGTTGTACCGATTGATTCGCGGATCGCTCGTCTCGCGATTCACGCAGCAAGTACCATCGCCCTCTTCTATATCGAAACCTGGCAGAAACGAGGTTCGGCGTGACGACGGGTATGGAGTCTGATCACGTGGTCGCATCAAGAGGCACTTTCTCTTTTCTGCTGGATACGAATGTCGTAATCCCCTTGGAGCCGACATCTCCCAAAGACATGGAGCCGGGTACAGATCGAGCCGCAGAACTTCTACGGTTGAGCAACGCCGCCAAAGTCCGGTTGTTTCTGCATCCGGCCTGTCTTCACGACCTTGATAACGACCAAAACCCAGAGCGCAAGACTGTTCGCATTCGCCTACTCAAGAAGTATTCTCAGCTACCTCACCCACCCGCGATTTCAGACCGCCTATCTGAATCGTTGGGGAAGGTCGAGGAAGGGAGCAACGACTGGGTAGATCACTCTCTTCTCGAGGCCTTGCGCGCTGACATGGTCCATTATCTCATCACCGAGGACCAAGGAATTCACCGAAAAGCCCGAAGGATCGGCCTTGGCGAGCGAGTCGCCACGGTAGGTGAGGCAATTGACGTCCTGCAACGTCTCTTCGATCAAACCCCGCATCCCCCACCGGCCGTCAAGAGCTGCCTTGCGCATGAACTGGCGACAGATGATCCTGTCTGGGATTCCTTCCGACTGGACTATCCGGGCTTTGACAATTGGCTTCAGAGATGTCGGCAAGAACATCGCACCGCTTGGCGCATCGATTACGGCGATCTACATGCGGCGGTCACTATCGTCAAGCCGGAAGCAAAGGGGGAATCCCACCTCCAAGGAAAGGTGCTGAAGATCTGCAGCTTCAAGGTCGCCGACCAGTTTCAGGGAAGGTCGTACGGCGAACTTCTTCTTCAGACCATTTTTGATTTCGCGGTGGTTAATGACTACGACTGGTTATACGTCACCGTCTTTCCGCGTCACGCATACCTGGTCACCTTTTTACACGATTTCGGGTTCTACGACTCCGACAAACGGACCGAACTTGACGAGTTGATTCTCCAGAAGCCCATGAGGGCCCCAGATGGTGTAACCGACGGATCTCCGCTGGAGTTTCACATTCGATACGCCCCTCACGAAATGCGCTTCGAAGGCACAGGAAAGTACATTGTGCCAATTCAGCCGGGCTTCGCGGACCGGCTTCTCCCGAGTGCCCTGGGACAGCAGAGCCTTTTCCCCGGTGCGGAACCTTGTGGAAACGGCATTCGCAAGGCGTATCTCTGCAATGCGGGGATACGTAGGATCAAGAGCGGCGACATCTTGTTCTTCTATCGCTCACAAGACATGCAGGCAATTCAGGCTGTTGGAGTTGTTGAACGAACGGTCGTTTCGCACGATCCGGCCGCGGTTGCCGCGGCCGCAGGCAAACGAACTGTGTACTCGTATCCGGAGATCGAGCAGCTTTGCCGTAACGGAGATGTGCTGCTCATTCTGTTCAGACAGGCACGGGTACTCCAAGAGCCTCTTGCGCTCGGAGAGTTGACGGACGCGGGCATTCTTCTGGGTCCGCCGCAGAGTATTCAATCGATAAGCGAAAGGCACGATGAATGGCTCAAGAAGAATCTGAACTGATCGCTGTTATGGCCATAAAGGAGACCTATGTCTCACGCATGCTCAACGGTTCGAAAAAAGTGGAATTCCGGAGAATAGCTCCGAAAAGGGCCATATCCCACGTGGTGGTCTACGAAAGTCAAGGCTGCGGACAGATCGTAGGGTATTTTGAAGTTGCGGGCGTGACAAACGCCAAACCGGACAAGCTTTGGAAGCTCTTCGCTGAATCTGCTGGGATTGAACGGTCCGAGTTCTTCCACTATTTCGATGGAACTGACAAAGGAACCGGGATTTCGATCGGGAGTTTCTTCCAACTTGATGAGCCAATGGAGATAACTTCCATCAATCCATCTTATCGTCCGCCACAGAGCTTCTATTATCTCCAGAGGGGCGAATTCGAGCGCATACGCCGACGAAAAGCAGAGAGCCCCAGTTCCCAATATGTGGCTTAGCGCGAAGGCACAGAGGAAGAGACAATGAGCAATCGGATTAGAGAAATCTTGACGGACCTCGAGCGTGTCCGGGAAAACCTGCTGGCCCTCTCGGATGACATCTGGCTGAGTATTGACCACAACAACTCGGATGCGCTCCAGCGTGGCGTGGAGTTCAAACTTGCCTACAACGAGAAGATGGGGGCCTTTGACCGGTTGGCGTCCGAGTTGTCGACATTGGTTCAGCAGTTTACAGATGTCCACGTTGAGGCCTCTGCTGTGGAAGACGCCAAGGCCGAGGATGCAGAGGCAAACGAGCGGATCATTAAGGAACTGGATAAGGAAGAGCCGCACACCCTAGCGGAAGACTTCCGCTACAAACGCCCGTTTGGCTTTGTGCTTCAAGGCCGGGCATTCAAAGATATCGTCACCTGGCGGCGAGTATATGAACTGGTTTGCGCACAGCTCCGCGAGCAGGATGCCGCACGGTTCACCGCCCTCCCCGAGAACCCCGATTTCACCACGACCCACGGAAATCGCTACTTCACACGGACGTCGGAAGAAGTCCGTTCGCCCGCTCATGTTGGCGATACTATCTACGCTGAAGTGAACCTTTCTGCAAACATGATCCGCGATGTTATCCGTCGCCTCCTGACAACATTCGACGTACCCGAGAGCGAGATGACCATCTACCTCCGGCAAGATCGCGACGCGGAGTGAAAGGGCGATGAAGAACGAGCGGCAGAGTGACATCCAAACCATTGAGGATGGTTCGGTAGTCGCTGCTGCTACCGCTTTGGGCTTTTCCACAGTCAAGGCGCTTGGCGATGCAAGCATTCTGGCTCAGCCGAGACTCGGTCTGTTGTGCTCGCAGCGCTGCCCCGGGGACTTAGTCCTACAAACATATGATCTCGCGCGGGTTCTGAGGGACCGAGGCATCACTGTTGTAGGCGGTTTCCACTCGGCAATGGAGAAAGAATGCCTGGAACTGCTCCTGCGAGGCTCCCAACCGGTCGTGATATGCCCTGCACGCAGCATTGAGAACATGCGTATTCCCAAGACCTGGCGAGGGGCTATCCAGAAGGGAAGGATACTATTACTTTCTCCCTTCGAGCGCACCGTGCGGCGTGTGACGAAAGACACTGCCCGACGCCGTAACGAGTTCGTGGCCGCTATTGCCAACGAGTTGCTGGTACCCCATGCTTCGCCGGGAGGAGATGTCGAGGTACTTTGCCGGGATGTCCTCACCAAGGGCAAGAAGGTATACACCTTGGCGTCTGACGCCAACGATCACCTGATAGCTCTTGGGTCCCAGCTCTTTGACATTGAGCAGTTCATCAACCGCGGGGAAAGACGAGATGCCTGACACCCAACTCCGTCATCCTCTCCCGTTACGTCACCTCTCGATCCGCGTGCCATGGCATGACTCGGGCTGGAACGGAACGGTCTGTGCGTCTCCAAGGTTCAACGGTGCATGTCTCAGACTCCCTCGAATCGCCGAAACCCGTGACGAAGGTGCAGAGCAAGAGTGCGCGGGCCAGTCCATAGAAGAACTCGATGAAGACAAGTGGCCATGTTGCGTTTCGGAGCGCGCAATGTTCATGGCCCCCTTCGAATACTTGCGTCATGCCAATCACCCATACAAACTCAGTTCGCCAAAGACCCATGGGCATTTCGCAACGACGCCGCTTCGGCACCCATCCTATTCAGTGCCGGCGGTACCCTTCCGGTGGATGTTCAGTGAAACGATGGCAGACTTTGCGAACGAGTACGAGATTGACGTTGACCCCGCCCGCGAACCTGAGCTTGGGTTCAAGACGTCCTGGGTTCAAGAGCGCGGGAACCAGAAGGGACTGCTTGATTGCTTCTTCGGACATGTGAAACCCGAAGTGTCTCTCTGCTTCTTCTATGCTAAGGAGGTTCCCTTCGTCGAAGACTCGAGACGTGTCCTGGTTGGCGTAGGGCGCGTGAAGCACGTTGGCCATGCCGTGGAGTATGAATATGGGCGAGAAGGAGATCTGAGGTGCATACTGTGGGAACGCATGGTCCAGCACAGTATCCGTCCGGACTTCAAAGACGGCTTCCTGCTGCCGTACCACGCGGCACTTGAACTTGCTTCGGAGAACCCCGACTTCGAGCCCTCTGAGATTGTCGCATTCGCCCCCGAAGATCGGTGGGGCGAGTTCTCGTTCGCCACAGAGCATGTCACGCATGATGGCGCGATCGCGTCTCTACTGGCCTGCGCGGCGGTTCTCAAGAAGGCCAAGGGGTATCTCAGCGGGCCTTGGGAACGAAACCTGAAATGGATTCACGACCGCCTGGGCGAAATGTGGAAGATGCGTGGCCCTTGTCCTGGTCTGGGGGCTGCCCTTTGTGCCTTTGGCGTTGAATACGGAACTTTTGTTGCCAGGGAGATCGAATCGAAGTTGAGCGAAAACGAGGACCCCTGGCCGATGGTCGATGCGGCATTCAAGGATCCCAAGGCAAATCTGTCGCCTGAGGGCGTTGCGTTGCTCGGCAAGACCCTTCGAGATACGTGGAAGGCACTCCCCCGGGAACGGAGAGCCCTTCTGTATCTCCTCAGTCGATTCGAGATAACGCCAGAGCAGGCCAAGCTTATCTACGTCCAGGAAGAGCGCGAAGAGTCTGGAGTGCAGTGCTCGGACGCCGACATCCATGGGAATCCCTACCTCATATACGAGTTGACGCGATTGACGGTTGAACCGGTGAGTGTTTGGACGGTGGATCGTGGCGTGTTCCCCGATGAGGTCATTCAGAAGAAGCATCCATTGCCGGAACCCTCTGCACTTGATGCTGGTACCGATGCTCGTCGAATACGGGCCTGGACCGTCCCTGCGTGACCCTGATGACGAGGAGCATACGAGCTACCTCGAATGGCTGGGCGGCAGCTTCGACCCCGACCATTTTGATTTGGAGGCGCGAAACGCCGTCCTTGCTCGCTTTGACGAGTACGTTTCCGGGTGGGACGACGATGGTGAGGATTGGGAACCATGATGACCTACGCCACACCGCATTTCTGAGCGCCAGGCCGGTGGCGCGACCGTCTGGCAGCAAGAACGTGTACCCTGGACTGTACCCTGGCACCCGCCGTTGCCTAACGCCAAGTCATCAGGGAGGTTGGGTTGATGCCGGGGATGCCTTTGCGTCCGTGCGCTCTCAGAACGGCATCTCAGCTCTTGGCGGCTAAGTCGCTGCTGTTGTGTTCTTTAGTGCCGGCGCGCCGAGCGATGGCCACCTCTCCACCGTTGTTGCAGGAACCCAAAGGTGGAAGATCCGTAAACTGCCTGGCATCACGTGCGCACGCGTGCGGCAAGAAAAGAGAAAACATGTTCACATAATTGCCATTTCAGAAAGGAGATTCAACAGATTGCGTACCGTCTTCTTCGCAGACCTACTGGCATAAGTCCTTTATTGTGAGCAATTACGCGTTTCTTAAGTGCCTAGGACTTCCAGCTTGACAAATCGCGCCTCACACGGTATAATGTGAATAGAGATTCACAAAGGAGCGTGGACATGGCCAGAGAAAAGCTGGACACAGAGGTTCGTCAGGAGCAGATTTTGGAGGCGGCGTTGGACGTGGTTTCCAGAAAGGGCATGAAGGGGCTGAATCTCGGCGCCGTTGCCCGGCGCGTCGGCCTGGTCCCCTCCGCGCTGTACCGCCACTTCGATAACAAGGACGGCATCATCGATGCTTTATTGGGGCTCATCGAGTCCCGTCTGCTTGGCAACGTCGCGGCAGTCAGACACGAAACGAAAGACCCGCTGTTGGCGCTCGAATTGCTGCTGAGGCGGCACGTTCGCCTGATCCGCGAGAATGCGGGGATACCCAGGGTCGTGTTTTCCGAAGAGGTCTATGGCGCGAATTCCCAACGGAAGGCGCAGGTCTACGAACTCCTCCAGAAGTACCTGGGCCACGTGGCGGGATTCTTCGGCGAGGCCCAGCAGGACGGCTTGGTTCGTACGGACCTGAGCCCGGACGAACTCTCCGTGATGTTCCTCGGGCTCGTTCAGCCGGCAGCGATCCTTTGGCACGTCAGCGATGGTGGCTTCGATGTTACCCGGCAGGCTGAAAAAGCCTGGCGGGTCTTCAGCGAGGCAATTAGAAACGGTGAATGCGGAACGCCCGAGACCGAGGAGTTCGCGCTCGCAGTGAAGGAGAACTGACATGAACATGAAAACTAAGATTACCGGCTTGACCACGATGGGTCTGATGCTCGTGGGCTCGAGCATCCTCCTTCCGTCTGTGGCGTGGGCGCACTGTGACACCCTGTCTGGTCCCGTAGTCACGGACGCCCAAAAGGCCATCGAAACCAAGGACGTGGATCCTGTCCTGAAGTGGATTAGACCGCAGGACGAAGAAGGAATCCGCTCCCTCTTCGACAGAACCCTTCAGGCGCGTCAAAAGGGCAAAGACGTGCAAGAACTCGTGGACATGCATTTCTTCGAAACCCTTGTCCGCGTGCACCGAGCCGGCGAGGGAGCTCCGTACACCGGCCTGAAGCCTGCCGACACTCCGGTCGAGCCCGGAATTGAGGCCGCCGAGAAGGCGCTCGAGTCCGAATCGGGCGGGGCCCTCGTTGAGGCCCTGCAGGCCAAGCTTAGATCGAGCATACACGAGCGTTTTCAACGCGCGGTCGAAGCGAAAAAACATAAGGATGACAGCGTTGCGGCGGGCCGGAAGTATGTCGAGGCCTACGTGGATTACATCCACTA
This sequence comes from Candidatus Hydrogenedentota bacterium, assembly GCA_029556545.1. Lineage (GTDB taxonomy): Bacteria > Hydrogenedentota > Hydrogenedentia > Hydrogenedentales > JAGMZX01 > JAGMZX01. The sequence goes on along the minus strand of JAKQEQ010000193.1, from coordinate 130,423 downwards.
TGTTGAGCGCCTCCATGTGGTGATGTCCGGGACGTCGGCCCATGGGCACGAGGCTGAAGCAAACGAACACGCAGAGACATCTGTGTCGGAAACCGCCGAGGTTCATCAGCACTAGACAGTGTCTTGGGATCCACGAGATCCCGGCGCAAAGGAGACAACGTCATGAGAGCAGCAGACATACTCGAACACGAGCACGAAGCCGTGCTGATTGTGATAAAGGCAGCGAGGGGCGAAGCGGAAGCGATCGATAAGACCGGTCAGGTGAACGCCCAACGAATCGGGGAATTCACCGACTTCTTCCGGAACTTCGTCGATCGTTGCCATCACGGCAAGGAAGAGAAACACCTATTTCCCAGGCTTGAGGAACGCGGTTTGCCCCGAGACGATGGTCCCATTGGCGTCATGCTCCAGGAGCATGAACTGGGCCGGGCCGAAGTTCGGGCGATAGCCGAAGCGTTGACTCAGCTTGAGCAAGGCGACGGGGATGCCGCGGAGGCCATCAAGGAACATTTGCTGGCTTACGCGGACCTGCTCGAAGCCCACATACAAAAGGAAAACGGCATCCTGTTTCCGATGGGCGACCGGGTGCTGACACCGGACGACCAGCAATCCCTCGTGGATGCCTTCGACGCTGTCGAAAGAGAAGAGATGGGCGAGGGTACGCACGAGCGCTACCATCAATGGATTCACGAACTCGTCAAGGAGTAACTAAGCGGGGCGCGTCGGACGCCCCGTTTTCTTCGCGCTCCATGTGAATGGACATTCACAAGAGGTAAGGCCAATGAAAACTCTAGGAAAGAAAAGACTTCTCGTGCTCCCGCTATTGGCGGTGGGCGTCGTGGGAATGTATGCGTTCAGCCGAAATGGCTCGGACAACGCCCAAGGCGCGGTCCGCATATCGGGCAACATCGAGGTGACCGACGTCGAAGTAAGTTTCAAGGTGGCGGGTTGGGTGGAATCCCGCCTGGTTTCCGAGGGTGAACTTATTCGAGCGGGTGCTCCGGTCGCCCGCCTGGACAGCGAGGACCTCGATCAGGAGGTAGCCATGCGGCGTGCTGAGGTAGCCGGTGCGGGCGCAAAGCTTGCTGAACTTGAAGCAGGTTCGCGGCCCGAGGAAATCGCTCGGGCCAGCGCCGCCGTAGCGCAAGCCCAAGCCCGGCTGGACGAGCTTCTGGCCGGTTCCCGTACGCAGGAGATCGAGGCTGCGCGTGCGTCCGTACAGAGGGCCGAGGCCGAGAAAACTCGCGCGGATGTTGACTACGCACGCCAACAGCAACTCTACGAGCAAGATGTCGTGTCCGCCAGGGAACGGGACAATGCCCTGGCTGCGTATGGGTCAACCAAGGCAATTCTGGCTGAGGCGCAGGAACATCTCCGCCTTGTGAAAGAAGGTCCACGTCACGAACAGATTGCTCAGGCCCGGGCGGCATTGGGCGAGGCCCAAGCCTGGCACGATCAGGTTCTTGCCGGACCCCGCAAAGAGACCATCGAACAGGCACGTGCGGAACAAGTGCGCGCGGAGGAGGCCTTGCGGCTGGCGGAAACGCGTCTGTCGTACGCCGCAATTGCCGCCCCACTCGCTGGCATCGTGCTTTCCGACCATGTGGAACCAGGCGAGTATGTGACGCCGGGGGCGCCCATCGTCACTATCGGCGATCTCGAAAATGTCTGGCTGCGCGGCTATATCGATGAGACCGACCTGGGACGTGTCAAGCTGGGTCAATCGGTCGCGGTGACCACGGACACCTATCCAGACAAAATCTACGAAGGCGTACTGTCCTTCATTTCCTCCGAGGCGGAGTTCACGCCCAAGAATGTCCAGACGGACAAGGAGCGCGTCAAGTTGGTGTATCGGGTGAAGATAGACATTCCCAACCCCGACTTCGAACTCAAGCCTGGCATGCCGGCGGACGCCGCGATACGGCTCACCCAAGGGGAACGCTGATGTCTGCCATTCATACTGAAAACCTCTTGCGCTCCTTCGGGGAACTGAAGGCTGTGGATGCCATTAGCCTGGATGTGGCGGAAGGCGAGATCTTCGGTCTGGTGGGTCCTGATGGCGCCGGCAAGACCACGACGATGCGTCTACTCACCGCCATCATGGAGCCCACGTCGGGTGAGGCCTGGGTGGCCGGCCATCACTCGGTCCGCGAAGCTGAGGCCATTAAAGAGGATATCGGCTACATGAGCCAGCGATTCGGGCTCTACCCGGACCTTACAGTTCTGGAAAACATCCATTTCTATGCCGACATCTACAGTGTTCCTCGGCGCGGCCGAGACGCGAAGGTCGAGGAACTGCTGGGGTTCAGCAACCTTACACCTTTCAAGAAGCGCCAGGCCGGCAAGCTCTCCGGCGGGATGAAGCAGAAGCTTGGGCTCGCGTGCGCACTGATTCATACACCCAAGGTCCTGTTTTTGGACGAGCCCACGAACGGGGTGGATCCCGTTTCGCGCCGGGACTTCTGGCGCATCCTCTACAAGTTGTTGCGCCAGAAAGTGACTATCTTCGTGTCCACGGCGTATCTGGACGAAGCGGAACGGTGCAACCGCATTGGATTGATTCACAAGGGCCAATTGTTGGCCGTTGGCACGCCGGACGAGGTCAAACGGCTCATGCGCGGTTCGATACTCGAAGTGCGCTGCACGGAGCCGCGAAAGGCGACCCGCTCGCTCCAGGCCCACCTCCCATCCGGCAGCGTTGGCCTGTTCGGTGATCGTGTGCACGTGGTGACATCCACGCCTGAGAAGACTTCACCCGAACTGGAAATCATCCTTGCGCGCGACGGCATTGCCGTGACGTCGGTGCGAGAGATTGAGCCCAGCCTTGAGGATGTCTTCGTCTCGGTTCTGGGACGCTCGGAAGGAAAGGAGACCGCAGATGTCCGCGCAAACTGAGAACGCCGTTGTTGTACGGGGCCTCGGCCGCAGGTTTGGCGATTTCCGTGCGGTAAAGGACGTGACCTTCGGGGTCGCCAAAGGCGAGATCTTCGGTTTTCTGGGTCCCAATGGCGCAGGCAAATCCACCACGATCCGAATGCTATGCGGAATTCTTGCCCCGACCGAAGGGGAGGGGGTCGTAGCGGGGTTTGACGTGCGAACCCAAGCCGAGAAGATCAAGGACCACATCGGCTACATGAGCCAGAAATTCTCCCTCTACGAGGACCTCACCGTCGAAGAGAATATCGATTTCTACAGCGGCATCTACCGGATACCCGCCGAAAAGAAACAAGAACGCAAGGAGTGGGCGCTCCAGATGGCCGGATTGGTTGAACACCGCCACATGCGGGCGGGCCTTTTGTCCGGGGGGTGGAAGCAGCGCCTTTCCCTGGGCTGCGCCATCCTGCACGAGCCCCCCGTCATCTTCCTCGATGAGCCGACCTCGGGCGTGGATCCCATCAGCCGGCGTCAGTTTTGGGATCTCATCTACGAACTCTCGGGTAAAGGGGTCACGGTCTTCGTCACAACCCACTACATGGATGAGGCCGAATACTGCGACCGAATCGCTTTGATCTACCGCGGGGAACTCATTGCCATGGGTACGCCCGAATCCCTGAAGCGGGACACGATGCGGGAAGATGTTCTGGAAATCCACTGTGACCGGCCCAGTGACGCCATGGAACTGATCGAACGCCTCGACAGCGTCAAAGAGGTAGCGCTGTTCGGTAAAGGCCTTCATGTCATCGTAGCCGGCGCCGACGAAGGCGCCCGGGAGATCCGCAACCTACTCAGCGAGGCAGGTCTTGGAATTGCGCGCATGGAAGCCATCACGCCCTCCATGGAAGACGTGTTCGTGTCGCTCATCGAGGCCCGAGACAAACTCGAGGACGCGCAGAAAGAGGTGGCGGCATGAAACCCATTCGTGTTTGGGCAATCGCTCGCAAGGAATTCATTCACATCCTGCGCGACCCGAGAAGTCTGGGCATGGCCGTCGCGATACCCATGTTGCTTCTCGTTCTGTTCGGGTATGCCCTCACGCTGGACGTGGACAACGTGCCGCTCATCGCCTGGGACCAGAGCGGGACGCCTGCAAGCCGGGAGTTTCTGGCGTACTTCACTGGGTCCAGGTATTTCGAATTGCGTCAATTCGCGACCGACTATCACGACATCGAGCACGCCATCGATACCGGCGAGGCGCTCGTTGGTCTTGTCATCCCGCGGGACTTCGCGGAACGCGCCAAGTCCCTCAGTCCGGTGCGGGTGCAAGCTATCGTAGACGGTAGTGATTCCAACACCGCCACGATCGCCATGGGCTATCTCGATGCGATTTCCATGGGGTACTCGAAAGACGTCCTGATCGAACAGACACAACGCATCGTGGGCAAAGCTCCCGGGGAGCCCATCGACTTCCGTCCGAGAGTTTGGTTCAACGCGGACCTCGAGTCCAAGAACTACATCATTCCCGGCCTTATCGCGGTCATCATGATGGTCATTGCCGCGCTCTTGACCTCGCTCACGGTTTCCAAGGAGTGGGAACAGGGCACCATGGAGCAACTCATCTCCACGCCGGTCAAAGGCCCCGAACTCATTCTGGGGAAGCTTCTGCCCTACTTCGCTGTCGGAATGTTCGACGTTCTCCTGGCCGTGCTCATGGGCGAGTTTCTCTTCGATGTGCCGCTGCGCGGGAACGTGCCCCTGTTGTTCGGCGTTTCGGCCGCGTTCCTGGTCGGGGCGCTGGCGCTGGGCATGGTGATCAGTATCGTGGCCAAGAGCCAATTGCTGGCCAGCCAACTCGCCATGATCCTGACGTTCCTGCCGTCGTTTCTTCTATCCGGCTTCATGTACGACATCGGAAACATGCCGCGCCCGGTCCAGATCGTTACGTATCTCATCCCAGCCCGGTATTTTGTGGCGCTCCTGAAGGGAATTTACCTCAAAGGCGTGGGACTGGAGGTGCTGGGAGTCGAGGCTGCACTACTGGTCGTTTTCGGCGGGGCAATGGTCGTCCTGGCCAATGTGAAATTCAAGAAACGCTTGAATAGCGCAACTTCTTTGAAAGGCTAAACGATGTTCGAGCGAATCAAATACATGCTAATCAAGGAGTTCATTCAGGTATTTCGAGATCCGCGGATGAGGGCGGTCATCTTCGTGATGCCCATCGTTCAAGTGCTCGTGTTCGGGTATGCCGTTACCACAGACGTGAAGAACGTCCCCATTGGCGTCTACGACTTGGACAGCAGCATTGCCAGCCGCGAATTGACGGCACAGTTCACCGAGACCGAGTACTTCGACCTCGCTTGCCACGTGACAAGTGATGCAGAGGCGCAGAGCCTCATAGACCGTGGCGATGTGAAGGCCGTTCTCCGGTTTAACCATGGCTTTGAGGCCGATCTTCGCAGCGGGCGCATGACGCAGCTCCAGCTTTTCGTGGACGGCACCGATTCGAACACAGCGGGGATAATCCTCGATTACTCGTCCAAGATTGTCGGCCGCTACAGCAACAACGTCCTCTTGACCCGCCTGAGTCGTCTAGGCGGAGGCAAATCCTCCGCGGAACCGCTTACTGTTGAGACACGGGCTTGGTTCAACGAAAACCTCGAGAGTCGAAACTTCTACGTGCCGGGCGTCATCGCCATCCTCGTCATGCTCATCACGCTCATGCTGACCAGCATGGCCGTGGTCCGAGAAAAGGAGGTCGGCACCATGGAGCAAATCATGGTGACGCCCATCACGCCGGGCGAGTTTATACTTGGCAAGACGGTCCCCTTTGCCGTGATTGGCTTCGCCGACGTTCTGCTGATTACGCTGGTTGCCGTATTCTGGTTTCAGGTCCCGATCCGCGGCAGTCTGCTGCTCCTGTTCGTTGCGACGGGCCTTTACATCATGACCACATTGGGCATCGGCTTGCTCATCTCAACCATGAGTAGCACGCAGCAGCAGGCCATGATGAGCACATTCTTCTTCTACTTCCCTGCCGTCCTGCTGTCCGGTTTCATGTTTCCCATCGCCAATATGCCCGTGGCCGTCCAGTGGCTAACCTACGGCAACCCGCTGCGGTACTTCCTCGTCATCATCAGAGGAATCTTCCTGAAAGGAGTCGGGCCTTCGGTGCTTTGGCCTCAGATGCTCATGTTGCTCTGCATGGGCGTTGGCACGCTCTGGTTCGCTATGAGCCGTTTCAAGAAAACTTCAGCCTAATGCCGAGGAGATAAGCATGTTCCATGAACACACAACTGCGCGAGTTCAGCCGTTGCCGGTCTTGCTCTTCTTGGGCGCCTCCCTTATCGGGTGCGCCACATCGAACCAGATCGTCGCACCAAGCATTGAGAACTACACTCCCCCAGCGCTTAGTCAGCGGGGCTCTTCAAGCCAAGAGCCACCGACCAGCGCCTCCGGCCCAAGCTTGGTAACTCAGGAAAGCAACGCTTCAGCAGATGCGCATTCAACAGAAGCGCTGACGCTGGCTGCGTGCTTACAGATCGCTCTGGACCGAAATCCAGTGAACCTGGCAGCCCGTCAGGGTGTGGTGATTGCCGAGGAGACAATTGGCATCGTCCAGGCGCCCTATTACCCGGAAGTCGCCTTTGTGACAGGCTGGAGTCGGTCGCAACGCCGCTCATCTCTACCCGGCGGCCTTACACAGCTAATGACATCGAACACCAGCAGCCCCACGGACGACTGGCTCGCCGGGTTCGCCGCACGTTACACGATAGTGGACGGTGGCCGCCGGGCAGCGGAACACAGAAGAGCGATCGCGCTCAAGAGCACCGCTGAAGAAGAAGCGAAGCGTATGCAACAAGATCTCGTCTTCGAAGTTCATAGCAGCTTCTACCGCTTGGCTGCTTCAATGCGAGTGCACACTGTCGCGGAAGAGAACCTTTCAAGGGCCGAAGCTCATCTCCATCTTGCTCAACGCCTTAGAGAAGCAGGTGCGGTACCCAAGGCCGACGTCTTGCGGGCGGAAGTCGAAGTGGCCGAAGCTTCGCTTGCCCAAACGCGCGCGGAGGGGCTGACTCGCACGACGCGAGGACAATTGAGTATCGCCATGGGACTCCCCGCCGCATCCAGATTCGAGATAGATACCGGGTCTCATCAGGCGTCCTCTCCCGCATTGGCTGTGCCCGAGAAGGTCATTGAAGAGGCACTACACGCCCGCCCTGAAATCAATGCCGCGTTGCAGCAGATATCCGCGGATGAAGCAGGCGTTGCTGCCGCGAAGAGCGCCTACCGGCCACGCCTCTATGCGGAAGCAGGCTACGACTACCGCGACAGCGATTTTCCGCCCGAGGACGAGGAATGGTCCATCGCGCTGAACCTCAACTGGACGCTTTTCTCTGGCTTCTCCCGCAAGCATGAGGTAAACAGAGCCAAGGCTGAGCTGTCTCGTCAGGAAGCCGAGGTTCGGCAACTAATCCTTCAGGTGCAACAGGAGGCTTGGGCAGCCCACTCCACCGTCCTTGAGACATGGGAATCGGTACAGACCACTGAAACTCAGGTGGCGAGCGCACTGGAAAGCATGCGCGTGGCGCGCACACGCTATGAGGTTGGGGCGGCGACAATCAACGATTTGCTCGACGCACAGACCGCCCTCGCGCGCGCCGAGACCAATCGGGTCGAGGCCACGTGGAACCTCCTCATTGCCGAGGCATGGTTGGACCGTGTGCGGGGGCAAAGCCCTGTCACCGGTTCTTGACCGCCAGCATAGGACTTGATAGAAAGGAGCATGGCAATGAAGCCAAACTCGTTGGATATGGTTCCAGATGAATCTGCGAAGGCGCACGGACCCAATTCAAGCCAACAATCAACTCAGACGCGTCACCGTGAGCACCGTCGGCAGAATGAGAGCACCGAATGAAATCAGACCATGTTGAGAGCAGGCGAGCAACTTGCGACGGTAGTCGAGCTGGACCTGGCGTGCAGGAGCATGGTTTCAGGGAGGCTATCTTTCGCGGAGTTGCGACCGCCATCGTCTTCACGCTGAGCGGGTGTGTGACGGTCGCTCCGACGGACCCCTACAGGGACCTGCCGGTGATGCGACCTGAAAATGTGCAGCCGGTCACCGGCCCTGAGCCCACCCCCGAAGCGCCTTCCGCGCTGCCCGCGTCCGCGCCAAAGGTGCTGACTCTCGAAGAATGCACCACCCTTGCGCTGAAGAATAATCCCGAACTCCTGGCGGCCGCTTCAGACGTGGAGGCGGCGCGAGCCGAGACGCGTATCAAAGGCGCCCGGCGGTGGCCAAGCATTCACGTCACGGGAAGCTATTTCCACTACCAAGATGCCCAGCGCTTGACCGCGCCCTTGTCGCCGGGAGGGGCGACATACTACACCGATGACATTCTTTCGGCGGATGTCATTGTCCGGATGCCCCTTTACGCCGGCGGGCGCATTGTCAATGAGTTTCGCGCGGCGGAATTGCTTGCCAAAGCCGCTGACCATACCCTCGCGCGCACGCGGGAAGAGCTTGTTTTCAACGTGGCGAGCACGTACTACGGCATCTTGGCGCAGAAACATGTAATCCAGTCGCTGGAGTTCTCCCGCAAGACACTTGCCGAGCACCTCGATCGGGTGGAACAGCTTATCGAGGCGCAGAAGGCGGCGCGCGTGGATGCGCTGCGCACGGAAGTCCGTTTGGCGGACGTCGAACAGCAATTGCTGCAGGAGAAAAATGTTCTCGAAATAGCACATCGACTCCTGGCTAACCTGCTTGGCCTCGATGCGGGCCATGCTTCCGACTGGGCCCTAAGCGATACGTTGACCTTTCTCGAGCTAGCGCCAACGCTGGATGACAAGTTGAAGCGCGCCTTTCAACAGCGCAGCGACTACGCAGCGGCGTTGGCGGCCCTTGAAGCGCAAGCGAAACGTGTGGACGTGGCACGGGGGGAACGGGAGCCGGAAGTGTCACTGGAGGCGTCCTACGGAGGACGGTGGGGAATAGGCGGATCAGGGGAACCGGCCACTCAGCCTTCAAGCTCTTCTACCTTGACATCCGGCGACCAAACAACCACTTCGCAGTCCACCACCACACCCTTGCCGGGCGGAGCGTCCATCACGACAACCAGCAGCAGCACGGGCACTATTTCAACTCGCATTTCGCAGGTCGGGGTAGAACCCGCAGACGATTTCGAAGATGTGGGGAGAATCGGCATCACGGTGGACATTCCGATCTTTGAAGGGGGCCGCATTCGCGCGCAGATTGCGAAGGAGCGCGCCCTGCTGCATGCAGCTCAGCAGCGCCTTAGGAAACTTGAGTTGCAGATACAGATCGAGGTCGAGACGGCTATCCTTAACCTAAGCTCCGCCAGCGAACGCGTGAGCGTGACCCAGAAGAGCATTGCGGAAGCGGAAGAAAGCCTGCGGATCGAACGCGCTAAATACGACTACGGCAAGGGCGCCATCGTGGACGTCTTGGACGCGCAGGCTGCCCTTCTTGGCGTCCAGACGAGTTACTATCGCGCGCTCGCAGACTTCAATATCGCCACGGCGCAGGTTCACCTGGCGACGGGAGATAACAGGCCATGAGCGCATTCGATGCAATTGAATCATATGCACGGAAGGGAGTCTGGGCTCAGGCTGCGGCACTGGCGCCCCTTTTACTCTTCTTGGTCTTGGCGGGTTGTGGCCGTGCGGACAATGAGGAAAAAGCGAAGAAGAACGTGCCGCTCGTAAGCGTGGAAACAGTTACAACAGGCGAGGTCGTCCGCTCGATTGACCTTACCGCCGAGGTCGTACCCATTGAAACGGTACAAATTGGTTCCATGGTCGAAGGTCCGATTGGGTTCTGCCCCTGGCGCGAGAGCGACCGGGTGGAGGCAGGACAGAAGCTCATCGAGATCGACCGGGAAATGTACAGGGCCGAGGTCAAGGCCGCCGAAGCCGCGCTGACGGTGGCCCGCGCCAAACTCGACGACCTGAAGGCCGGCACGCGGCCAGAAGAAATAGGCAAGGCACGCGAAGGCGTCCTCGAAGCCGCGGAAAGCGCCAAGTTCGAAGAGAGCGACCTTGAACGCGTTGCCCAATTGGTGGAAACCGGGGCGTTGCCGGGAGAGGAGCTCGACAAAGGCCGCGTCAAACAGGTGGCGGCGGAAGCGAGGCTGAATGCCGCACACCGCCAACTCGAAATGCTTGAGGCCGGGTTCACGCGCACGGCCGTCGCCGTTCAGGATGCGGTGGTCCAAGAAGCACAGGCCAAACTGGAGCTGGCCCAGGCCCGTTTGAATGAATGCGCCATCGTCGCCCCCTTCGCCGGAACCATTACCAAGGTCTTCGTCCGCCAGGGCGATATGGCGGCCATGAAGGCGCCCTTGCTCGAGATGGCGGACCTCTCCTCCCTGGTCGTTCGTTGCGCCGTGCCGGAAGCCAACGCCGCCGAAACGCACCAGGGCATGAAGGCTCAAGTCTGGCTCGACGCGTTGCCCGGCAAGAGCCTGCCGGCGGAGGTTGCGCGCGTCTTCCCCGAATTGAACTCACGCATGAGGACCCGGACCATTGAACTGACGATCACGGATGATGTCGAGCTTGTTCCCGGCATGTTCGGCCGCGTTCAGCTGATCCTCGAATCGGTTCGCGATGCTATCGTCGTCCCGGTTCACGCCGTCGTTGTCACTCCCACCGGCGCGTCGGTCGTCTTTGTCGCCATGGACGGCAAGGCCTCCCAGCGCAAGGTCCAGACCGGCATCGAAGAAGGTGGACGGGTCCAGATAGTTTCCGGCCTCAATCCGGGTGACAAGCTCATCGTGTCGGGGCACGAGAAACTGAAAGACGGCATGCACATTCGCCTGCCTGGCGCACCGGGCGATGGCCAGTCTAAGGGTAAGACCGGCGCGGTGCGTTCTGGCGATGGACCAAACAGACCCAAGGAAGTCGGCCGATGAAACTGACGCAATACGCGGTTCATCGCCGTCTAGCCACCAGCGCCATCATGCTGGCCCTTGTGGTGCTGGGATTCTATGGTCTTTGGCGGTTGCCTGTAGATTACCTGCCCAGTGTCACCTATCCGCTGGTCAGGGTCACAATCTGGTGGCGAGGTGCCACGCCGGATGAGATCGATAAGAACGTCGCCGAAATCATTGAGCGCGAGATGGCTACGGTAGACCGCCTCGACTCCCTGGAATCTTCGGCGATCGAGGGGATGTATACGCTCGAGGTGAGTTTTGAGTACGGCGCGGATGTAGACGTAGCCTACCAAGACGCTTTGGCTGCAATGGCTCGGGCCAGGCGACATCTTCCGAATGACATCGAAGAACCTGTCGTGTTCAAGGCCGATCCCTCGCAACTGCCGGTCATGAAACTGGCCGTGAGCAGCCAGCAGTGGGACCTCACGAAACTCCGCGACTGGGCCGACCGTTCGCTTCAGGATCAGTTGATCGCCGTGCCGGGCGTCGCGGGCACGGAAATCGTCGGCGGCTACGAACGCGAAATCCGCGTGCTGCTTGTGCCCGAGGCCTTGGAAAAGCACCGAATCCCGCTGGATTTGGTGCTCAAGCGGCTGGCCGAGGAGAACGTCGATCAATTCGGCGGACGGATTACGTCCGGGACGAAGGAAATCATTGCCCGGACCGTCGGTGAGTATGAGAACCTAGATCAAATCCGTTCGATCGTCATCGCCCGGGAAGGCCAGGCAACCGTTCGCTTGGACGACATTGCCCAGGTCGAGGACGGCCACGAAGAAGTGCGTGTCGTCACCCGCCTCGACGGCGAGCCGTGCATCAGTCTCTCAATCCTCAAACAGGCCGATGCCAACACGGTCCAGGTAGGGGACGCGGTCAGCCGCAAGCTCGGCGAACTGAATGCAGCGCTGCCCGCTGACATCCGGTTGAGCATTATCGAGGACCAGGCGCTGTACGTGAGAAGTGCGCTGAATGGGGTGCGAAACGCGGCCTTGCAAGCCGCGCTTTTGCTGGTCTTGGTCGTCTACCTGTTCCTGGGCAGCTTTCGCCAGGTACTCGTGATGGTCGTGGCCTTGCCTCTAACCGTTCTGCTCAACTTCGGTCTCATGAAATTGGCGGGCTTCTCGCTCAACATCTTCTCCCTCGGCGGGCTGGTCGTGGCCCTCGGGGTAGTGCTGGACAATGCGATCGTTGTCCTCGAAAGGATCACCCGCCGCCGCCACGAGCAACCCGAGGCCACCGCATCGAGCCACGCTGTGGAGGGCACAGCCGAAGTGGGGCCGGCCATTGTCGCCGCCACGTTGTCGTTCCTGGCGCTGTTTATGCCCTTTTTACTGGTGCCCGGGCTGACCAGCCTGTTGTTCCGCGAATTGATCCTGGTCATGTCCGGTATCGTCGTAATCAGCCTTGTGCTGGCCATTTCCGTGGTGCCCATGCTCACGGCCACGCTCTTCGGGCGATCAAGCCAAACCCGCATGACGCGATTTGAACGGTTTTTCGAGCGATTTTCACAAGGCTACGACAGACTGCTGGGCTGGGTATTGCGTGGCCGCTGGCTTGTCCTGCCTGCGTTTCTTGCCCTGCTCGTGCTGGCGGCGGGACTCCTGGGCCGGGTGGGCGGCGAGTTCTTGCCGCCCCTCGATGACGGCCGTCTCATGGTTAAGGTGCGAATGCCGGCCGGCACTTCCGTGGCTGAGACCGATCGTGTCCTGCGCCGAATCGAGAAACAGATCGGCGATGACCCCTTGATCGAAAGCCGCTTCGCCCTTGCCGGTGGACTGGTCCGCGGCTTGTATACCTACGAGATCGCCAATGAGGGGGAACTCGATATTCAGCTCATTCCCCGGGCAGGGCGCGATCTGAGTACCGGTGAATACGTTACACGCCTACGCCCGCTGGTCGGAAAGCTCGCTATCCCCGGCGCCAAAGCCATGGTGATGCAGAGACGCATTCGAGGCATCCGCGGCCTGAGTCAGTCGGACATCGAAGTAATGATTCGAGGCCAGGAGACGGATACCCTCTTCGATTTGGCCCGCAGGACGACGAAAACGATGAACGAGCTGGCGCACTTCACGAATGTGTACGTGTCGATGGATCTGACCAAACCCGAGTACCAAGTGCGTGTAGACCGCGTCAAGGCCGCCGAACTGGGTGTATCCGTTTCCGACGTCGCCGTGGCACTGCGGTCGCTCATCAGCGGGGCCGTGCCCACGCGCTATCTTGACGGCGGCGAGTACTATGACATCCGCGTCCTTGTGCCGGAAGCAAAGATGGTCTCCCGCCAAGACGTGGAGAACCTACCCCTCACCAGCCTCGATGGGGAGTATTTGCGGGTTCGGGATGTGGCGCGAGTAGAACAAGCCGTTGGACCGGTCGAGATCGTTCGGGAAGATCAGGTCAAGCAGGTCATCGTACAGGCCGATGCCGCCGGGGTCAGCGTCGCCCAAGCCAGAAACGAACTGGCCACAGCCTTGGAGCGGGGCGGCCGCCCGGACGGTTACGCGCTATCCTTCGGCGGACAGGCCGAGTTGATGGCGGACATGAGAAAGTCGGTATCTGCCGTCCTGGCCTTCGCGCTCTTCTTTGCCTTCATCGTCTTGGCAGTACAGTTCAACAGTTGGAAGCTTCCTGGGCTGATTCTGGGAAGCGTCCCGCTGAGTCTTGCCGGAGTCGTCTTCCTGCTCTATCTGACCGGATTGCCCTTCGGCGCGACGGTCATCATTGGCATTCTGGTCGTGATCGCCGCAACGGTCAACGATGGCGTGCTCCTACTTACATTGGCAGGAGAACTGCAGGACAAAGAAGGGAAAACGCCGATGGAAGCCGTTCGCGATTCGGCTCGGATTCGGTTTCGCCCTCGTCTCATGACAACGGTGACCACCATGGCTGGTTTCTTGCCGCTGGCTCTGAATCTGGAGGAGGGCGGCGACATGCTTCAACCAATGGCGGCGGCCGCTATTGGCGGTCTGTGCATGGAAATGTTGGTGGCCCTGTTCTTCATGCCGTGCCTCTACGTCATTTTCACGAGGAAAACGTGAATGGTTCATGGGTGGTGCCAAAATGAATAGACACTTTCACTGCATGCGGCTCGTTGGCATTCCGAGCCCTGTGGCGGCTTTGTGGCCCCCTGGTAGAAATCAAGAGGGAAAAGACAAATGAGGAATCTAGACACGCCCGTCACAATAGCAACAGACGGCTTAGCAGCGAAGGACTCAACGACTCGGGACCATCAAGGGCGATTCGATGTCGACGCCAGCTTCGAAAGACTCCCCGCCGCACGTGGTGCGACATCTCAGGTCCGTTTCGACGAACGGGAGATCTCAGAGTCTGCGGAGCGGGCCTTCAAAATGCTGCCGCTCGATGGAAGCGAACCCCGTCGAAAACCTGCCTGTAACGCGCTGCCGGCAACACTCGAGTGGGCTTACTGTGTCGCGCAGCAGGTGGCGGGGGCGGACAAAACGTGCAAGAGATCATTGCCTACGCACAGGCAATGACTTGTACAATTGAGGGCAACCGACGCACGAGTGACAGATGCTAAGGCGATGTTGGGCTTGGTTGAGTTGTGGTCTTTGCAGCGCACAACAACACAGACAAGGGTACCGCTGGTCCGTTCGCGGTGCTCAAGGCAAAGATTCAGGAGAGAGTTCGGACAGTGTGACACGGCGCGGAGCGTGGCGGGAGATTCTTATGAGTGGAGAAGACAGGAAAGGACGGAAAGTCGCCGTTGTTGGCGCAGGCGCTGTGGGGGCGACTTTCTGCTATGCGCTGGCTCAGAGCGGCTTATCTGACGAGATTGCCATCATAGACCAGAACCATGACTTGGCTCACGGACAAGCACTCGACCTGGCTCATGGCCAGGCGTTCTTCCCTCCTGTTCGCATTCACGCTGGGGATTCGGGCGACTACGCGGACGCCAACGTAGTTGTGATGACAGCGGGTGCCAAGCAGAATCCAGGGGAAACGCGTCTTCAGCTTCTTCGCAAGAACGCCTCCATTATTGCGGAAGTGACGGGCGACATCGTGCGGACGGGTTCCCGCGCCGTTCTGATCGTCGTCAGCAACCCAGTCGATGTGTTGACGTATGTCGCTGCACGCGAAACCGGATGGGAGCGCGGCCGGGTGTTGGGCTCGGGAACGGTGCTGGACAGCGCGCGTTTTCGGAGCCTCCTGAGTCAGCATTGCGAAATCGACGCGCATAATGTCCATGGGTACATTCTTGGGGAACACGGCGATAGTGAATACGCCGCATGGTCGATGACTCATGTGGCAGGCATGCAGATCGACGAATACTGTCCGGTGTGCGGCAAATGCAGTGACTGGATGGCAGAGAGAAAGACCATTGAGCAACAGGTGCGAGACTCTGCCTACCACATCATCGACTACAAAGGCGCAACCTGCTACGCCATAGGCTTGGCAATGGTGAGAATTATAGGCGCCGTCCTGCGCGGGGAGAAGAGCGTACTCACGGTGTCAGCGATGCTGGATGGGGAATATGGCCTGACGGATGTCTGTTTGAGCGTGCCCTGTATCGTTTCCGAACAGGGCATCGAGCGAGTGGTGGAGGCCAACCTGTCGCCTGAGGAGGCCCGGGCTCTGTCCTCTTCCGCAGCCGTCTTGAAAGCCGTCATAGCTGACCTTGATCGCGTCACACAATAGGTCATCCTTCGCTGTTTGCGAAGGGAGGTCTGGAACGTGAGTGTGGCGTAAGCCGCACGCAGGGATTTGCCGGGCGTTGATTCAGAACCTGGAAAAGGAGATGTAAGATGGAGATTCAAATCTATCTCACAAATGGTAGGAAGCACGTGCTGAGGGTTGAAGACGACAGAATGGCTCAGGATATCGTGAACGCTATCCGTCCTGGGAAGTTCTTCCGGCAAGCTGTTCTTCAGGTCCAAGGCAGCCAAACCGCCCTGACCATAAACCCGACCGCCATCGAGTTCGTTGAGTTCGAGACAACGATTCTGCCGGAATGGCCGTCGGAACGTTCTTTCGAGTCTCTTGAGCCCGGAACACCGCCGGGGCGCTCCTTTCAGCCAATCCGACTAATCTCCTCCGAGGACTATGCGCGGCTCAGGCAAAAACTGGCGGCGCGCCGCCAGGAAGACGAGACCGAGCAGAAGCCAGGCATGGAAATCGACGCCGTGGCGGAGCTGTGCTTCAAGAGCGGGAATGTCCGCCATATTCATGTGCGCGGCACACTGGGCCCGGGCGAAGACCGACGAAGGTTCTCACTCAAGGTGTTTGATACACCGGCCATGGAGGTTCAGTGGGAACAGGGCGGCTTCACGTTAATCAATCCCAAGAACGTGGAAACGTTTACTATCACCCCGGGCCCTACCGAACGCTCACCTTTGGTTTGGCGTGCTGAGTTCCTGATTGAGCAGTAGGTAAAGATGCGGTAGCAAGGTACTGAGGGACAGGCAAGCCGGCTTGAAATGGCACGGAGACGCCAACTGTCGCGCCCCACTACTGCAAGACGGCGATGTTACCCATAACGGGTGAGTGTAGAAAACGGAAAGGATGAGCGCATGAAACCGAAGACGATTCGAGACGGTGTTGTCTGGATGGGAGCCATAGACTGGAATCGACGGTTGTTCGATTCACTTATTCCGCTCCCCGACGGAACAACCTACAACGCGTATCTGGTCAAAGGCTCGGAAAAGACGGCGTTGCTGGATACGGTGGACCCGGCGATGAAAGACGTGTTGATGTCCCATCTCGCGACCGTTGACAGAGTTGATTATGTTGTGTCCCATCACGCTGAACAGGACCACTCAGGATCGATTCCCGCAGTCTTGGAGAGATACCCCGATGCCAAGGTGCTGTGTAGCCCCAAGGCAAAACCTTTGCTCAGTGAACACCTCGAAATAGGCGATAACCGAATCACAACGGTTGAAGATGGTGAGACGCTGTCCCTGGGTGAAAAGACACTTCATTTTCTGCACATGCCTTGGGTGCACTGGCCGGAGACTATGGTCACGCATATTCCGGAAGTGGGCATGCTTTTCACGTGCGATCTCTTCGGATCGCACCTCGCTACCTCGTCCCTATGCGTCGGCGACGAGCCGCACGTGTGTGAAGCGGCAAAGCGCTATTACGCCGAGATCATGATGCCGTTTCGGTCCGTCATCAAGAAGTACCTGGAGCGGATCGCCCCGTTTGATTGTGAGCTCATCGCACCTAGTCACGGCCCTGTGCACACAAATCCGAAGTGCATTCAGTCCGCCTATTCCGACTGGGTTTCCGATGCCGTCAAAGACGTCGTAGTGGCGCCGTTCGTGTCCATGCACGGAAGCACAGAAACGATGGTGGACTACCTCCTTGAATCTTTGATGGATAAAGGAACCGAGGTACACAAATTCGATCTGGCCGTAACGGACATCGGGAAACTGGCCATGGCACTTGTTGACGCTGCAACCATTGTCATAGGCACTCCCACTGTATATGGCGGGCCACACCCGACCGTTTTCTTCGCAACCCATTTGGCGAATGCACTGCGGCCGAAGCTCAAGTATGCTACGGTGATCGGATCGTATGGCTGGGGAACGAAAGCGGTTGAGCAGATAGCTGGGTTGATCCCAAATCTCGACGTCGAGGTCCTTGACCCGGTCCTGTGCAAGGGGCGTCCAGGAGAACAGACATACGGCGCCTTGGATAGACTTGCTGAGGCGATCAAGACGAGACACGATTCGCTGTGAAGATGGGAATTGTGTCGTGGGCATACATGAACTAACCATTTCAATCAAAGGAAAGGAATAGCCAGATATGGACATGTTTTGTTACCAATGCGAGCAGACCGCGATGGGCACCGGCTGCACCCTACGCGGCGTCTGCGGTAAGGATCCTGAGACCGCAGCTCTCCAGGACCTGCTGATTCACATTGCCGAGGGCGCCAGCCAGTACGCTCACCGAACGCGGCAGCTTGACGTGCCCCATCGCGAGGCCGATCTGTTTGTCGTCGAGGCCCTGTTTGCCACAGTTACCAATGTGGATTTCGACCCCAAGCGCGTGGCGGAGCTCATCCAGCGTGGGGCGGCGGTCCGCAACGCGGTCAAGAAGGCTTACGAGACGGCCTGTCAACAGAGCGGAAAACAACCGGAGCCTTTGACAAAGGATGCAGCTATCGAGCCGGCGGCCGACATCGACGAGATGATCCGCCAGGGTGAGCAGGTCACCATTCAGAAACGCATCGACAGTTTGGGCGAGGATGCAGCGGGTCTCCAGGAACTCATCACCTATGGATTGAAAGGTATGGCCGCTTACGTTGACCATGCCCACATCCTCGGCGTGGAAGACGACGGCGTGTACGCATTCATCCACGAAGCGATGGCCTTTCTGGCCGCAAATCCCGGCGACGTCGATGCCTTGGTTGCTATGGCGCTACGCGTTGGCGAGGTGAACCTCAAGGCGATGGAGATGCTCGACGCTGCCAACACCGGCACATACGGACATCCCGAACCAACCGAAGTCCGCATTACTCCGTTGGCAGGCAAGGCGATTTGCGTCTCGGGCCACGACCTTAAAGACCTCAAGATGCTCCTGGAACAAACCGAGGGCAAAGGGATCAACATCTATACTCACGGCGAGATGCTGCCCTGCCTTGCGTACCCCGAGCTTAAGAAACACAAGCACCTGGTGGGCAACTATGGTGGGGCCTGGCAAAACCAGCGAGATGAATTCGATGCGTTCCCCGGTGCGATTCTGATGACGACCAACTGCATTCAGAGGCCCGAAGATGGTTACGCAGAACGCATTTTCACCACGGGCCTCGTCGCCTGGCCCGGTGTGGCGCACATCCCCGCCGACGCCGAAGGCAACAAGGATTTCACGCCGGTAATC
This sequence comes from Candidatus Hydrogenedentota bacterium, assembly GCA_029556545.1. Classification (GTDB taxonomy): domain Bacteria; phylum Hydrogenedentota; class Hydrogenedentia; order Hydrogenedentales; family JAGMZX01; genus JAGMZX01. The sequence continues at coordinate 111,761 of JAKQEQ010000193.1, read as the reverse complement.
GAAGCGGCGTTGGCGGCGCCCGGCTTCGATAAGGATGCCGAATCCAAGACTATCACCATCGGTTTCGCTCGTAACACCGTAATGAGCGTGGCCGACAAGGTCGTGGAAGCGGTAAAGAATCGCAAGATTCGCCACTTTTTCCTTATCGGAGGTTGCGACGGAGCCAAGCCCGGACGGAATTACTACACGGAACTCGCCCAGCAGGTTCCTGACGATTGCGTTATCCTCACGCTGGCGTGCGGCAAGTACCGTTTCAACAAGCTGCCATTTGGCGATATCGGCGGGATTCCGCGACTGCTGGACTGCGGGCAATGCAACGACGCGTACAGTGCGATTCAGATAGCCGTGGCGCTGGCCAAGGCCTTCGACTGCGGCGTCAATGACTTGCCGCTGAGCCTGGTGCTGAGCTGGTACGAACAGAAGGCCGTCTGTATCCTGCTCACATTGCTGCACCTGGGCATCAAGGACATGCGGCTGGGACCGACGCTCCCGGCATTTGTCGGCCCCAACGTCCTGAAGGTGCTGGTCGATCAGTTCAACCTCATGCCGATCAAGACGCCCGAGGAAGACCTTGCGGCCATGCTCGCATAGTTGCTCGTAACCTCTCGTCGGCTTCATCGGGTGCCAAGTTCGCCACCGGAGGCCGACGAGAGGTTTTCCATCAACGGAGAACCCACGCGATGAGGTCATCAATGCTGAAGTCGCCATTGGAATCCGAAGCCCGCGCGGCCCAGCGGTCGCGCAAGTGAAGACATGTACAAGGCACCGAGCCAATGGGCGGCCACGCTCAAGGCAAGCCCAATTCATTGATGAAGAAGAGCGATAGGCGTTAGAATTCAGTGTCAGGTCTCTGCGCGGGACGGGTGTTGGCGTCAGCCGCATCCGGTTTCCCAAAAAACAAAACCGAAGAGGTAGCTCTTGTTGAAAAGGAATGACGACCAGCCATCCAAGCCTCAAGTAGAGGGACTGCTCTGTGGCTTGCCCAAGAGACGACTGATGGCTGCAATCTTCTTTGGCGCTATCGCGGCAATTCCGTTTGGCCTGGGTGGTTTCACGTTCATGTACGCAGAAGGGCTTTCATATCTGAGCCCCGACCCCAAGGCTTGCGTGAACTGCCACATCATGCGCCCTGAGTACGATTCCTGGCAGAAGGCCAGCCACCACAACGTAGCGGTGTGCGTCGATTGTCACTTGCCCCACAGCCTCCTCCCCAAGTACATAGCGAAAGCGGACAATGGCTTCCGCCATTCAAAGGGCTTCACGCTGCAGGACTTCCATGAGCCCATCATGATTACTGAGAAAAACAAACGCATCTTGCAGGAGAACTGCCTGGCGTGCCACGACCAGATGGTGCATGATTTGGTTCCCGGTGCCACGTTCGCCATCGACGTGGTGTACTGCGTACACTGCCATCGATCCGTCGGCCACGGTGATTCGGTTGGCTTGGGTGATCGCGACCGTGGTGTCAGAGAGGAGATAATCAAGAAATGGGCAATAGAACAATGAGCGTACGACTGATTGGGGTGTTTGCGGTGACGGTGATAGTGGTCGCGGCAGCGACTGCACTCATCACGGCGTTGCTGGTGAACATCTTTGAGCGGAAGAGTGAGGCGCGCAATCCCTATGTTCGCCTCGTCGAAGTGGGCGAAGACGACACAGATCCGGCCAAGTGGGGCATTAACTGGCCGAAGGAGTATGAGTCCTATCAGCGCACCGCCATTGCCACGCGAACCCGATTCGGCGGGCACGGTGGTAGTGAGGCCCTGCCGACGGAGAAGATTGAGCGCGATCCCTGGCTGAAGAGGATGTTTTTGGGATACGCGTTCTCAATCGATTACCGGGACCGCCGGGGCCATGCCTATATGCTCGAAGACCAGGAAGCCACCCAACGCCTAACAAAGCCGCAGTCCGGCTCTTGTCTCCACTGTCATGCATCCGTGATGCCGGTGTACCGAGCCTTAGGCGATGGCGATGCCATGGCCGGCTTTGAGAAGACGTACACACTCTCGTATCAAGACCTGAATAGGATGCTGCATGATATGGGGCACGGCCACCCAGTCTCGTGTGTCGATTGCCACGAACCGAAGACCATGCAGATTCGTGTCACGCGGCCGGCCTTCATCCAGGGCATACGCCGTCTTGCAGAATCCGACGCGCCTGTCCCTCATCTGCCGTCGATCGAACGGTGGAGGGATGGAGCCCGCGGAAGGAGCTACGAGCCAAACGCGGATGCCTCTCGCACAGAGATGCGCTCCTTTGTCTGTGCCCAGTGTCACGTCGAATACTACTGCGCGAGTAAGATGCCGTTGACTTTCCCGTGGGGGAAAGGACTCCGCGCGGATGACGTTGAAGCCTTTTGGGACGACACGGAATATGCGGACGGCGCGCGCCTCTTCGACTACAAACATGCCGAGACGGGCGCCGAGATCCTCAAGGCCCAGCATCCCGAATTCGAGCTATGGAGCCAAGGCATTCACGCCCGCAGTGGCGTTGCATGCGCAGACTGCCACATGCCCTATATGCGGGATGGGGCGACCAAGATCTCCGACCACTGGGTGCGTAGCCCGTTGCTGAACATCAATCGAGCATGCCAGACCTGCCACCATTTTCCCGAGGAGGAGATCAAGGCACGGGTTGATGTCATCCAGGAGCGAAACCACGACCTGCTGCAGCGTGCCGCCCAAGCACTCATGGATCAACTTGACGCTATTCAGCAAGCCCAACAGAACGGCGCGACTGACGAGCAACTTGCGGAAGCCCGTGAACTACAGCGAAAGGCCCAGTGGCGCCTCGACTTCATAGCTGCAGAGAACTCGATGGGTTTCCACGCACCTCAGGAATCGGCACGCGTTCTCGGCGAGGCAGCAGACTTCGCACGTCAAGGAGAGGTTGCAGCGATGAAAGCCATCCCATAGGTCTCTCGTCTTTGTCCGCGTCCCGATGCTCGGCCTCAGCAGAGCAGATGGGCTTCTCAATGGTGCCGAACCAAAATGACGGTTTTGACTCCACTTTGTCCAGTTTTCGAATCGCAGGGAAAAGCGAACGCTCCTCCTTTCTCATGTGTCCCTGTAAGCGGTCTACGAAGCGCCGCAATACAAGCACCAGATCACAAAGGCGGGAATCACTCCTTGAATGCGCTTCAGCCACCTTCCTCGCCAGTTCCGATGCAAGCGGGAGCTCTCGCTTCAAGTATTCGTGATGCGTCGCTTCGATGTGCTCAGCAAGCTCAATGTTGTTCATGGCACTTTCAGGTTTGGGGCGATCCGCTCTGAAGAATCCTCCAGCACTCACCGGCGCAGAGGATTATAAGGTATCTTCATGCTGGGAGGAAACGGGATCCTAAAGAATAGTAAACGGCAGCTTCCGTAACGATGATATCCATGGGAATGTCATGGGCCTCGGAAGGAATGGATTCGGTCATTTGCAGGTCGAAGGCTAGACCGATTTTGCAGCCATGAAAATGTGCCAAGAATCGATCGAAATACCCTCCTCCGTAACCTATTCGTTCACCCCGAAAACTGAAAGCGATGCCCGGCACTAGCACAACAGAATTCTCAGGAGGAGTCATGAACTCGTGGCATTCGGGGCGGGGCTCAACGATATCGAAACGCGCGGGCGCAAGATCGCAAAATGCCTTAAGGCGCGACCACACGAGGCAACTACGTGACATTGTCACGGGCACCAGGACGGTCATGCCTTCGTCCAGCTTCGAATGAATTAGCGGCAGGATGTCCACCTCGTTGTCTCTTGAGGGTATGTACGACAGAGTTACCCTCGCTTCCTGGAACTGGGGCAAGGGCGCCAGCTGCTCCATGATGACCAGGCTCCTGGAAGCGACCTCCTGCTTGGTCAGAGCTCGTCGAGCGTCAAGAAAGCGCTTTCGTATGTCAGCTTTGCTCAGCATGAAATCACAGAGGCCCTTTCCAATAGGAAGCTGTGGCGCACATAGGTTAATAGACATTTTAGGATGGCGAATCTCTCCCTCAGCGCAGTCACACCTCACGGCGGCAGTAAGGGCATCACATGTGAGGCGCTCGGCATCGTCACGATTGCGTGTGAGACAAAGGGCAACACCATACAGCATTTCTTCGTAGAACGTGTATTTCCGCGTCACCGCTGTTGTCAATTCGATGGGGATGGGAGGGTATGACCGCAAGCGCTTGGTTTGTCCGTCAATGGGCGTGCTCACGTCGGATTATTCCTCCTTCAAACTGCGTAGACCCATTCTTCGCTTGCCTGCATCCCTCCAGTAAGCGAGCTTCTTGTACCTGATCACTCGTTTGCCAGCGCCGTGGAATCCAGTCCGTGGCTTGACAGCGCGGCCTGAATTCTGGTATCATAATACCATAATACCAAGATGAAAGGTAGCAAAAAATGGCCAGTCCACTGAAAGTATCCGAGGCGGTGTCTCTTGCCTTTCACGCGACCGCACTTCTCGCATCCGGCCCGGGTCGAGCGCTTTCGGCTCGAGATATCGCAGGCGTCCTTGGTGCATCTGAAGCGCATTTGGCCAAGGTACTCCGTCGCCTGACCAAGGCGGGAATGGTCCATTCCACGGTCGGGCCTAAAGGCGGATATGTGCTAGCGAGGCCCAGCGACAAAGTCCTTCTGCAAGAAGTCTACGAGACGATTGAGGGGCCACTGACTCCTCTGCGCTGCCTCTTTGGAACGCCGGTGTGTCTCGGCAAGTTCTGCATCTTTAGGAGTTCGCTCGAGGACGTCGACAAGAGACTGAGGGATTGGTTGGCCAACACCAGACTTTCGGACCTGTCCCAGGTATTTGCAGTTGAAGAGGTCTGAATTCGAATCTTCCATCCGGAGAAGTCATCTTGAGATCCGGCGCTATCATTTAGCCTTGCGAATGAAGGGGATTCTTACTGTGATTACATAGAACAGCAGGGCATCCAAGCTTCTGGCGGAACTCAAAGCATTGGCTGGGGCCTTCGTCCGTATGAACACTATCAGACGCTTGTTGTTGCGCGGGTAGCTTGAGCGAAACATGTCAACTCAGACAATATACCGGGGCCTGGTCAAGGACGGCAGGGGCGTTCTGATCCTTCTGGTCGTGTCCGTTGTCGCCATCGTCACCGTCCTGTCCCACACTATGCTGGTTCTTCGCACACAGCAAAGCGTCGCCATCGCCCTCGATATCGCAGGCCGCCAACGGATGCTGAACCAGCGGCATCTTCAGGAAGTTCTATTGGCTTGCCAGGGATTCGAGGCGGACTATGCTTCGACCCGCCGCATCTTCGTCCATTCACTACGCGCGCTGACACACGGAGGCGACGTGGTTGTGAACCTCGAAACCGGCGAGTTGGCCCGGCTGTCGCCAACCGCAAATGACGAGATCCGGCAAAGCCTGACGAGGCAAGGCGCGCTGTTTCGCCGTTCGGCCGCGCTAGCAGATGCCTTTCTTCAGATCCCACAATCGGACAGCGAATACAGGGGCAAACTCCTGGACCTCCAGGCGCTCAAGAACGAGACCCATCTCGCCGCGAACCAATCTGTCAAGTTGCTCACCCAGCATTCAGGACTCAGGAGTGCCACGTCCATCCTATGGGAGCTTTTCGCCGGTGTGCTGGTCGGATCTGCTGGGATTATGTTGGGGATCCATCTCTCACGCGTGAACAAACGGCTGCGGGGGGAAGTGGTCCGTCGGCAGCGGACACAGCAGGCGTTGGAGAAAGCGCACGATATACTCGAGGACCGGGTCCGCACGCGGACCGAAGAACTCGAGCGCAGTAACCAGGATCTAGAACGATTTGCCTGCGTTGTTTCGCACGACCTGCAGGCCCCGCTGCAGACCATCACCGGCTACATCGAGGAAATTCGCGCACGGGACGCCGAAGAGTCCCAGGAACATCTCGACGAGTTTGCGCGGTTCTTTCTCGATAATGCGCTGGACAGTGCCCACCGAATGCAGAGGCTGGTTCACCGCGTGCTCGAGTACTCGCGGGTCGGGAGGGACCCCGTGGAGTTGGAGCAAGTCGATTTGACCGAGGTCGTGAACGAAGTCGTCGCGGACTTGGGCAGCCGGTTATCTGAAGCTGAAGCCACTGTGAAGATCGGCTGTGCCTCGCAAATATTCATCCGCACTGAAAACATTGAACTTTCTGCATCAGCTGTGTAGAGTTCATTGATGGTTGAAGCTCTCAGAAAATGCTGCCATTGGGTCTACTGAAGGCTTAGTATCGTGCCGAACTTGACGGCTCACATCACAACCCAGCAACACACCAAGCCGAAGTTATACCGCTTTCTCATTCGGAGTTGGTGTGGCAAGACTCGCGTCAATTTGCGAACGCAGTATGCGCAGTATTCGACTCTCCGCTTTCTGGAGTCAAAGTCGGGTGTTATGTCGAGGCTGAAACCGCTGCAGAACCAATGCAACGAGAGAGAAGGAGAGGCGATCCATACCATATCCTTCCTTAGAGCCAAACCGGCTCGAAGGCCTGAAAACACTTGGTATACCACGACGGCTACAATAAAGAACCCCCAGGATCACGCGACGGAGCGAGGTTGGCTGCGCAATACGTCTTTTCCCTCCAGGTGTATGGCAAGCATAGCGCGGTTGTGTACCCTAAACTGTACCCTAGAATTTGAAAAACATGTTCCAAATGTTCAACATGTACTTCACGAGCTCGTGGAGCTAAATAGTTGCTATTGCTGCAACTTCTGACGAACCAATAGGTTAAGACAACTCCCCTCGAGTGTGCTCATAACCCAAAGGTCGCGGGTTCGAATCCCGCCCCCGCTACCAATTGGTATCAAAGGACTTACGGCGACGTAAGTCCTCTTTTTTTGTGCCCAAAATGGTTAATCGACCCGGTGAAGGCCGTCTTCCGCATTCGGCGGGTTCGTGGGACTATGCGGTCATTGGATGCATGAACGGGCTCGGCCGTTGAACACCACCGTGAAGAGTCAGGAGCCGTCATTGGGAGCAAAGACGAGTTCCGGGAGAACGACTTCCCAACGATCACACCGTATGGTATCGGCATACGCTTGGTCCCCGTCTTGGCGGAATCGTACAAGCACGGCATGGACTCGGGCGTCGATACAGCGCATTCCCTGAGGCAGGGTGTATCGACTCGCGAGGCGGCCAACAGTCTGGCCGCCTTTTTCGAGGATCCAGCGACCATTCTTCCGCGCGAGTTCGAGTGAGTCACCAGGCTGAAGCCCGGCAAGCACTTGATGGACCGGGGCGCTTGGCGAGAGCCTGCCGGCGACGCCCAGGTCCACATCACGTCGAGGACGAGGATCTCAGTGCGCGCGAAGACGCGTGCGCTGCCGCAGACAAATAGGACGTGCCTGTCGGGGGCCGTCTCGATGGGCACGGCCGGCAAGTAGGAATTGACTCGTCGTGCGCCCACGCAAGCGGCTTATGGTAGAATCCGCCGACTGGAGGGCGGGACGCATGAGGCATCCCAGAACAGCGGAGATTCTCGACATTGGCGTGGTCGGTTCCGGTCCGGCGGGGCTCGGCATTCTGCACGAAGCGAAACAGCACGGATTGCGAGCGATCGCCATCGATAAGGGGCCGGTCGCGGCGGCGCTGCTCCAGCATCCGACCTACATGCACTGGTTCTCGACCACGGACAAGCTCGAACTGGCGGGGTTCCCGCTGCTCGCGGAAGACAAGAATCCCACGCGGCGGGAATACCTGAAGTACTGCCAGGCTTTCGTGCGGTATTTCGGACTCGAAGTCGTCACGTACCACGAGGTCACCCGCATCATCCCGCTGGACGGCCTGTTTCGCGTCGAGGCGAAGGACATGTACGGTCGCGGGCGTGTCTGGCGCGCGCGGCAAGTCGTCGTGGCGACGGGATTCTATGACACCCCCCGCCCGCTCGGCGTGCCCGGCGAGGACCTCCCGAAGGTCAGCCACTGCTTCACGGAGCCTCATTTCTACGCCGATCAGGACATGCTGGTTGTGGGCGCGGGCTCTTCCGCCGCTGAGGTAGCCCTCGAGCTCTACCGGTATGGCGCTCGGGTGACCGTGGCGATGCGTGGGGATCGTTTCGAGACCAAGTACTGGATCGAGCCGGACATCGAGAACCGTATCCGGGAGGGTGCGATTGTCTGTTACCGGAGCGTCGAGGTGGTCGCGATTCGCCCGGATGAGGTGGTGCTGCGGGACGCCTCGGGAAAGGAAATCGTCATTGCGAACGACTTTGTGCTCGCCATGACCGGCTACGAGCCCGACACGTCCCTCCTCGATGCGGCGGGCGCGGTCGTGGACCCGGCGACGGGCAAGCCGGTGCTCACGGAGTGTCTCGAATCGACGGTGCCGGGCCTTTATGTCGCCGGAACGCTCTGCGCGGGCTGCGAGTCGAACGTGGTCTTCGTCGAGAATAGTCGCGAGCACGGGCGGTTGATTGTGGGCAACGTGCTGGAGCGGATGGGATGGCCCGATACCTGATACCAAACCCGCATCCCGCACCTCTCCCTCGGGAAGAGGGAACCTTGAACCCTAAACCCTAAACCCTAGACCCTATGTACTGGCACATCATAGAAGGTGAAGAGGGCTGCGAGTTCGCGGTGCAGCACGGCCATGTCGCCGTAATTGTGGACGCATTGCGCGCGAGCGCGACGGCCACGATGATGGGTCAGCACGGCGCGACGGAGATCATATCGGTGCTCGAAGTCGAGGACGCGCGCCAGGCCAAGGCGGCGGACTACCCGGACGCGCTGCTTGCGGGTGAGCGGCGCACAGTGCCGCCCGAGGGTTTCGACCTCGGCAACAGCCCATTGCGCTCCGAGATTGTCCGAGGCCGGCGCGTCATCTTCACGACGACCTCGGGCACGGGCCGATTGCTGGCCTGCTGGGGATGTCCGGCGTTGTACATGGGCACAACCATCAACGCCACGGCTGTGGGCAACGCCGCCGCGGGCCACGGGAGCGACGTCGTGCTCATCCCCGCGGGCCGCGTGGGCAACCCCCAGTTCAACGCGCAGGAGGACTTGTCGGCCGCCGTGGCCATCGCCATGCAACGCGGCGAACCCGAACTAGGCGAAGGTCGCGCGCTGTTCCGCTACTGGCGGGAACGAATTCTCGATGAAGGAATTCAGACGCTGTTCGAGGGCGCGGCCCACGCGGACTTATTGCGCCGCTCGGGCCAGGAAGGGGATATCGTGTTCTGCGCGCGCATCGACGTGACAGAGAGTGTCGTCCGGGCCGTCGCGCGCAACCGATGGGGCGTGGTGCTGCGTTCCATCGACACGGCCTCGTGATCGGTCGCATGATTTCGAAGACCGCCTTCCTTGATTCGCACGGGCGCGCCTTGAGTACACTTGTCTGAATCACGGGCAAGTGCGCCCGATCGCGCTACGTTGGGAGATGCCGCTCATGTTCCTCTTTGACATGCCCCTCGATCAACTCAAGACCTGCCTGCTGCCGCAATCGCGCGAAGCCGATTTCGATGCCTTCTGGGAACGCATGCTGGCGCGAAGCAGCGCCCAGCCCTTGAACGGAGACGGCGAGTCCGTCGCATACAGCGTCCCGGACGTCCACGTCGAGAAGATCTCTTTTGACGCCTTCGACGGCGGGCGAATCGTCGGGTGGCTGATTACGCCCCGGCAGCGGCGCCCCAGACCCACGCTGCTATTCTTCCACGGCTACAGCGGCAACAAGGTCAAGGTGGCGAATTATCTCCTGTGGGCGCTGCAAGGCTTCACCTGCATCGCCATCGACGTGCGCGGCCAGTCCGGCGAGAGCACTGACACCGCGTACTACCCGGAGGGCCGCACTGGCGGCTGGATGACCAGCGGGTTGCTCGACCCGGAAAGGCACTATTTCACTCGCGCGTATGTGGACACGATACGCACCATCGACTTCGCATGCACGCGCGACGAAGTGCAGCCTGACCGTATCGGCGCGACGGGATGCAGTCAGGGCGGCGGGCTGACCTTGGCGGCGGCATGCCTGGACCGGCGCCTGAAGATGTGCATGGCTGAGGTGCCGGGGTTCTGCCATTTCCGGCGCACGCTCGAAATCACGAACGAAGCGCCTTGGACCGAACTGATCCAGTACTTCAGAATCTACCCGGAACGCATCGAGACCGCGTTCCGCACCTTGAGCTACGTCGAACTCAACAACATGACCGAGCGCATCCAGTGCCCCACGTTGATAAGCGTGGGATTGCAGGACATGATTTGCGTGCCCTCGAGCATCTACAGCGCCTACAATCGTATCCGCACTGCGGAAAAGCAGCTCGATCACTTCCCGTTCAACGGGCACGAGGCGTACTTGAACATCGAAACCATGATCGCCTGGGCGCGGAAATGCCTCATGCCGTGAAGAGACGTGGAGCGAGATTCGTGGAGCGGCCGCAATCGGCATGGCGCTTGGCGCGGAACGGATTGATCTCCGGCGCGAGGCGTCCTATGCTTGCGGTCGGGGCGCGGCAACCGGTCTTACGGATTCCGGCGGGGAGCGCCGTCGCGGAGGAGAAGGGCTATGCGTAATTGCGGCCTGCTACTGGGTATGCTGATTGGCGTCACTGTGACAATTGTATCGCATGCGGACTCGATCATCGTGGACGGGGTGCGCTATACGGACGTCAAACTCAAGGAATCGCCCACGCGCTATTACTTCATCGCCCCGGACGGCAAGGCCGTCAGTATCTCGAAGGACCGCTTAGGGCCTAATGACGTCGTGTTCGGGGACGGTCCATTGCCCGAAGCACCGCCGTCGCCGCCGCCGATATTGGAACCTGAGCCAGTTCCCGAGCCCGAGCCGATACCGGAGCCTGAGCCAGTTCCCGAACCCGAGCCCGAGCCGATACCGGAGCCTGAGCCAGTTCCCGAACTCGCGCCCGAGCCCGAGCCGATACCGGAGCCTGAGCCAGTTCCCGAGCCCGAGCCCGAGCCGATACCGGAGCCTGAGCCAGTTCCCGAGCCCGAGCCCGAGCCGGAACCTGAGCCAGTACCTGAGCCAGTACCTGAGCCGAAGCTGGAGCCTGTGATCGCGCCCGGCGTAGGGCTGGAATCGTTGCCGCCGCCCGCCCCGTTGTTTGCGGGCGTGGCGCGCGGGTCCCTTGACGCGCCCGGGGGCGACGCCGAGGTTCAGGTCCTGGTCTTGCGCGCCAGCGACACGGCGGTGGCGTTGGTGGCTGTGGATATGGCGGCGGTGGACCATGCGCTCCGAGAACGCGTGATCGACAGACTGCGCGAGGGCGACGCGCGGCTGTCGCCGGACGGGCTGGTCTTGTGCGCGACAGGTCGATACACCGGGGCCGAGGCCGGGGTGTTCGAGGGCGCCATCGACCGCGCGCTTTTCGGCGCCTATGACGCTCAACGCGCGGCGCGGGCGGTCGAGGCGATCAGCGACGCGATCATTCGGGCGGACACATCAGTGCAGAATGCCCAAGTCGTATTCGGTGAGCAGGAGGCGTCGCAGTTTCACGTAAGCCGGCTCGGTCTGGACGCTTCCCTTGACTCGACGCTCTCCGTGGCCCGCATCGACACCGAGACAGGAGTCCCTCTAGCCTGGTTGGTCAACTACGCGCTCTATCCGCCCGTATCGCTGGGCGGCGCGCCGCAGGCAGGCCGCGCGACGCTTGCCGCGCTGTCGGAATCGTTGCGGACACAGGGCGGTGAGGATACAGCGGTCCTGTTTCTGAACGGGGCCGCAGGCGATGTCAAGCCGAACTTCGCTCAAGGCGAGCAAGAGGGGGGACGCGAACTCGCGGAAACAGCGCTGCGCGCGCTGGAGGGCGGCCTTCCGAAGACAGAAGTCGCGTTGGCCTTGAACGCCCGAATCCTGCCCACGCCGCCGACGTTGCTTGAGGGTCTTGTGCCCGAGGAGATCTTGCTCCAGGAAGTGTACGTGGACCGGACCGTCTTGCTGGTGATTCCCGCCGCGCCTGCCGCGCAAACGGCCCTGCTGCTGCGCGTCAAGGCCTTGATGCAGGGCGCGGACCACACGTTCATCGTGACTGGCGGCAACGACAGTCTTGGTATGCAGCCGACGGCGCGCGAGTTCTTCGCCGCGACCCCCGAGTCGCGCATGGCCTATTTCGGGCCGCTTATGACCATGTGGTTTGGGGAACGCTACCTTGTCACGGAGAACGACGGAGAACTCTGGCGCGACATCCCGGAATTGATGCAGTTCGAGGCGGCGTTCCGGAGCGCGGTCGCGCGGGGGGCCGCCGAGAAAACGGCCATCCGCGCGCAGTGGGAAAGGACCTCGACCGGGCTTACGGCCTTCGCGAAGCTCGCCCGCGCCCTCGCGCCGATTCCCGAGGATTACAGGGTGTTGCTTGGATCGCTCGGCGATGAGGAAGCCGCCATCATAGCTAGGAAGGCCGCGGCAACCTACATCCGCATGGAGTTCGCCAATTTTACCGAAGAGGAGCGCGTCCGGCTTATGGGCGTGGCGGAAGGGGCGGACCTGCCCTTCGACGCGGTCCTCCTCTTGCAGTTTCTGGCGAACAAGGCGAAAATGCCGCAGGAAGTTGCCGGACTCATCGAGATGTTGGCGGCGCAGGGGCACGACTTGGCCGGCCTCGATTTCCTGTCCTGAGCGGGGCTCCCGGGCGGCGGTCCGGCTCTGCGTAGCGAGTTGGCGCGGCGTGGCGTTTGCAAAATGTCGGGGGTTGGGTTAGAATGCGCGCTACCCTAACGAACGGTAGGTATAATCAGGAGCGGTGCATGACCCGTGGCGTGGCGAATTCCGATGGCGCTCCCAATGTCGCCGAAATCAAGCTGCTCGAGAGCGCCTTGCAGCATTTCTCGGACAAGGGGTATGCCGGTACCAGTATCCGCGAGATTATTGAAAGCGCGGGGGTGACTCGGCCGGTCCTCTATTACTACTTCGAGAACAAAGAAGACCTGTTTCGGCGGCTCGTCGAGATGAAATTCGCGGAATACGTGGGACAGGTCCGGGAGGTCATTCGGCAAGTCCCCGGCACCCGTGAACGGCTCAAGGCCATCATGGTCTCGGCGTTCAAGATGGCGGAAGAGCAGTTGCAGGTCGTGCAGCTGATCCTTCAGGTGTTTTTCTCGCCGCCCGCCCAGGGTCCGCCGCTCGACCGGAACCGGCTGGGTCGCAAGCGCTTCAAGCTCATCGAGGAAATCATGCGGGAGGGTCTGGACCGCAATGAGTTGTCTGGCGGGGACGCCCAGAGCTTGGCGCTCGTGTTCATCGGTATTATGGAAATGCATATTATGGCGAAGTCCAATCGGCCGGATATCCAGCTCACGCCGGAATTGGCCGAGGGTCTCGTGGACCTCTTTCTCAACGGCGCACAATACACGGAGGCGCCGGCTTCGCAACTCAAGAGTCTTTATTCCGCCACAGGCTGACAATGGCGGCCGGGCTTAGACTCGACATTTACCCTTGGATCACGTATCATGCCGTTCCCTTTTCGAGTGGAGGCATGGGGTATGCAGCGGATACGACGCGCGATTCTTAGTTGTCATGACAAGACAGGGCTCGTGGAGCTGGCGCGACTTCTGCGGGAGTTCGAGGTCGAACTGATCAGCACGTCCGGAACCCTGAAGGCGCTGCAGGAGGCCGGGCTGCCGGCGATCAGCATCGCCGAATTCACAGGCGTTCCCGAACTCATGGACGGCCGGGTGAAGTCGCTGCATCACAAGGTGCACGCCGGGTTGCTGGGCGTCCGGGACAATAAGGTCCATGTCGAGCAGTTACAGGCGCACGGCTTCGCCTGGATCGACATGGTGGTGGCCAATCTGCATCCGCTTGAGGGGACGGTCGCGCATCCGCGGTTGACGCCGGACGAGGTCTTCGAACAGACGGACATCGGCGGCGCCGCGATGATTCGTTCGGCGGCAAAGAACTACCGTTACGTGACGGTGGTGGTGAATCCGGAACGCTACCCGCGGATCATGCACGAGATGCGCGCTCACGATGGGGCCGTGCCCTTCGCCACGCGGTATCGACTGGCGCAGGAGGCCTTCGAGTGCACGGCGGAGTACGACCGCGTTCTCGCCGCCAACTTCAAGCACACCGAGCCGCCCGCGGAGTAGGGTCGCGCGACGCCGGTAAGGGATACGGTCTTCGCGAAAGGATACGCTCATGAACGCTCTGGTTATCGGCGGCGGCGGCCGGGAGCACGCGCTGGCGTGGAAGATCGCTCAAAGTCCGCTCATCGAGAAGGTGTTCTGCGCCCCGGGCAACCCCGGCATCGACCGCCTCGAAAAGGGGGAATCGATCGCTTTGAGCGTGGACGACTTCGAGATCCAGGCGGAATTCATCGCCGCGCGGGACGTCGGCCTCACCGTGGTCGGCCCCGAAGCGCCGCTTGCGGCGGGCGTGGTCGATTACTTGAGCGAGCGCGGGCGCACGGTCTTCGGCCCCTCGGCGGCGGCGGCACGGCTTGAAGGGAGCAAGGCTTTCGCCAAGGCGTTTATGGCGCGTCACGATATTCCGACGGCGGCCTACGCCGAGTTTGTCGAACCCGAGGCGGCGATGGCCTTCGTGCAGGAGAAAGGCGCGCCCATCGTGGTGAAGGCGGACGGCCTCGCGGCGGGCAAGGGCGTTTCCGTCTGCGCGGACGTCGATGCGGCGCTTACGGCCATTCGCGCTATGATGGTGGACCGCGTCTTCGGTGATGCAGGCGCGAAGATCGTCATCGAGGAGTGTCTCGTCGGCGAGGAGGCGTCGATTCTGGCGTTCTGCGATGGCAGGACCACCATGCCGATGGCGTCGAGTCAGGATCACAAGCGGGTGAACGACGGCGACCAAGGGCCGAATACGGGGGGCATGGGCGCATATTCGCCCGCGCCAGTTGTCACGGCGGCGGTAATGCGCGAGATCGAGGAGCGCATCCTGCGGCCCGTGGTCGCGGGCATGGCGCGAGAGGACACCCCGTACACGGGCATCCTGTACGCGGGGCTGATGATTACCGAACAGGGACCGAAGGTGATCGAGTTCAATGTGCGCTTCGGCGATCCGGAGACGCAGGTGGTGCTGCCGCGCATGCGCGGCGACATCGTGCCGCTGCTGCTGGCGTGCTGTAACGGCGCGCTGGAAGGGCATGAGATCGATTACGAGGACAACGCCTGCGTCACGGTCGTCATGGCGAGCGGGGGGTATCCCGGCCCTTACGAAAAGGGCAAGGAGATCGCCGGTATCGACGCCGCGGAGGCGGACTCGGACGTCATCGTGTTTCACGCGGGGACGCGGCAGGAGGGCGACCGCCTCCTGACGAGCGGCGGGCGGGTACTCAACGTGACGGCGTGCGATCCGGACATCCGATCCGCCATCGACAAGGCATATGGCGCCGTGCGGAAGATAACGTTCGATGACGCGCACTACCGTACGGACATCGGCAGACGCGCTTTGGCGCGCCTCGACGTGTGAGGAAGCGGGCGATTGTGTTCTCGCAACGGCATTAATGTAGAATCCGCCGCATTCGGGAATCCGCGCCCTCCGTGCCCGGCCCATGTGAACTGCGGGACGCGCCGTGGCCGGGATCGGTGCAACAGCAGTGTTCTGGGATGCTTCAAGGTCGCGACATCATCGTTTTCACTTACGCCGACTGGCACGCGGTCAAGAGTACGCCGCAGCATTTGTCTAAACTGCTTGCCCAGACGAATCGCGTCCTCTATGTCGACATGCCGCGGTCGTTTCTCCGTTTTTTGAAAGGGGTGGACTCGCAAGGGGCGGGCGCGTGGAGCGGGAAGCCGCTCCAAGAGGGGGCCCCGAACTTATTTGTCTTCCATCCGCCGCATCGTTTCCTGCCCATCGGGCAGGTACCTTTTCCGGTGGCCCGGCGCACGCTTCGCGTCAACGGCTACTTTCTGGCGCGCATGGTTCGGGAACAGGCGCACCGCCTGGGTTTCAAGGACCCGATTCTCTGGAACTTCTCCCCCATTCACGGCGGCGCGGCCCCATTCATTCCGCGCGCGCTCAGCGTCCATGACATTTGCGACGAGTGGGCCAATTATCTCGAGGACCGCGCGGGCCGCAGGCTCGTGGACTGGATGGACCGCCGCCTTGCGGCTTCCGCCGACATCGTCTTCGTGTTCTCGCAGCACATGCGCGCGCGGCGCGAAGGGCTTTGCCCGGAGACCCACGTGGTCCTGCCCGCGGGGGACGTGGCCCATTACTCGAAGGCCAACGATCCGGCCCTTGCCGCCCCGCGGGACATTGCGCGTCTGCCGCACCCGATCATCGGGGCCATTTGCGTGATTGATCGGTATCGATTCGACGTGGGGCTGATCGCGCGGATGGCGGCGCTCCGGCCGCAATGGTCGATCGCGCTGCTGGGACCGGTTCGCGGCGTCGTGGATTTCACGCCGCTCGAGCGCTTCCCGAACGTGCATCTCATGGGCAATCGCCCCCTCGAGGATATGCCCGCCTACCTGAAGGGCATGGACGCAGCCCTGGTGCCTTATGCCATCAACGAGGCCACAAAGGGCATTTACCCCATGAAGATTCAGGAGTATCTCGCGGGGAGCAAGCCCGTGGTATGCCCGCGTCTACCCGAGTGCCTGCATCTTGAGGAGGTCGTCTATTTCGCGGAGGCGCATGACGAGTTCGTGACGATGACGGACCGGGCGCTTGCCGAGGACAATCCGGAACGTCAAGCGGCGCGGCGGACGGTGGCGGAACAGAACTCCTGGCGTCGCCGGCTCGAACAGCGCAGCGATCACATCGAGCGTCTCTTGCGCGCTCGGGAAGGGTGCGTGGCGGAGGTTGGGGGGGCCGCAGGAGTATAGTATTGTACGTAGGCGGCGAGTACGAGTACGAGTACGAGTACGAGCACGAGCACGAGCACGAGAAGGGGGCGGGGATCAGTCGTTGAGGTCGACGGCTACGATGGGTTCCCGGCGGCTTTTCGCCCGCAGCAGATTTTTCATGGCCTCGCCGAGGACTTGTTCGGCGCCGGCGGCCTTGCTGTTGCGGCAGGTGACGACACCGATGCTCACGCCCGCCTGGGTCGGGAAACAGGGGTCGTTGAAGGTCACCGCTTCGATCTCGCGCAGAATCTTCCGCGCGTAACACAAGGCTTCGCTCAGCGGCGAGTGGGGCAACACGGCGGCAAAAATCGCGCCGTCGTAACGGGCGAGGACGTCGTAGTTGCGGGAAGCGTTGCGCAAGGCCAAGGCCAGTTCGGCGAGGATGTCGTCGATGGATGCCGTACCCTGGTCTTCTTCGACCGCGTGCAACTCGTCAACCTCGACCACCACGCACGAGACTGGGTGATTGTACCGCTGGGCCTTTTCGACTTCCTCCTGAAGGCGTTCGAGAAGATACCGGCGGTTGCGCAGGCCGGTGAGATAATCCGTGTAGGCCGGATCGAATATCGGTTCGGGGTTGCTGCGCAAGACGTCGTTCACTTGTCGCGTTCGCATGACCGACTCGATGCGGAGCATGACGAAGGG
This sequence comes from Candidatus Hydrogenedentota bacterium, assembly GCA_029556545.1. Classification (GTDB taxonomy): domain Bacteria; phylum Hydrogenedentota; class Hydrogenedentia; order Hydrogenedentales; family JAGMZX01; genus JAGMZX01. The sequence continues at coordinate 94,409 of JAKQEQ010000193.1, read as the reverse complement.
CAGGTTGTACGGTTTAGTCACGTAGTCGGCCGCGCCCAGTTCGAAGCCGCGCCGCACGTTTTCCTCGGAACCGTGCACCGTGACGAAAACCACGGCGATGTCGCGCGTGCGCGGGTCTTCTTTCAGTTGCTTACAAACAGAGAAGCCGTCGACGTCGGGCATCGCCACGTCGAGGAGGATAAGGTCCACTTCGCCGGCCCGGCACGCCTCGAGGGCGGCCTCGCCGGAGTACACCGCTTGGGCCTCGTAGTTGTTGGCCAGTAGACCTTCAACTAGGACGGACGCGGCGTCAACGTCGTCGTCCGCTACACAAACTCGCCATGTCTTCACGCTACACCCCCGGATACACTCTGACAATCCAGGAAACACGCTATCGGAACCCGTTCCAAGTGTACCTTAGACCCCTGCATTTGTGCAAATTTCGCGTTATGGCGCCGGCTGCCCGGAATAGGTTGCCGAAGGAGCGGTAAATGACCTAATATGCTGTGGATAAAGGATTTAGGAGTCCGGGCCATACAGGTCTTCCGATAAGGAGATGCGCTCGTGGATGGACCGTTCCAGTCGCGACGGGTAAGGCGGCGGCCGGGCATCAACATTACGCCGCTCATCGACGTCATGTTTATTCTGATCATCTTCTTTACCGTGTCGTCCACTTTCCGGTCGCACATCGGGCTCGATATTCTCTTGCCGCGCGCGGTGACCGGCGTCGAGCAGGAACACGCGCCCTACGAGATTGTCGTCGACGGGTCCGGGGCCATTTTCTGGGAAGGACGGCCGGTGGACACGGCGTCACTGCGCGCGATGCTGCGAGAACTACTCGCGCGGGAGCCGGACGCGACGATCATCCTGCAAGGGGACGAGGCGGCTCCGTTTCAAGCGATCATAACGGCGATGGATGCCGCGCGCGAGGCCGGGGGCGTGCGGCTCATCCTGCCGACGCGATTTGGCGATACGATCGAGGAGGAATAGCGAACCGGTTCCAGGGGCCATGACGGCTAGTCGGGCACGTCCGGACGGCCTTTCTCCGCCGTGGGCGCATCTTGGGACTGGTCGTCTTCCGGGGCAAGGGGGCATTGCGCCAAGGGGGCGATGTCGAGTCTGGCGCGCCCGCGCGGTTTCTCGACCGACTTCTCGGGCGGCGGTTCCTCGAGCGGGGCCTCCGCAAGCGGCATCAGCGTCACGCGGCGCTCGACGCGGGCGCCCTGAGCGCCGATACGGTCCAGGCGCTCGCGTAAGGCGTCCCGGTCTTTGACGCGGGGATTCCCTTCGAGAAACGCATCGAGCGCGGCGCGGGCTCGCCCGGGGTCGTCCAGGTGGTGCTCGTACACCTCGCACAGTCGCGTAACGATGCCCGCGGCGGCATCGTCGTCTGCGCAACACGCCAGCGCCCGTTCGAGCCAGGAAGGCGCTTCGCGGGCGCGGTCGAGGCGCAGGAGGTTACTCACGATTCGCATCGGTATCTCGGTATTGCGCGGATAGATGCGGGCCAGCACGAGATAGCCGTCGAGCGCGCCTGCGTAATCCTTCTCGCGTTCGAGCGCTTCCTCCGGACCCATACGCGGGTGCTCGGGATTCCCCTGGTGGCCGGGCATCATGAAGTCGACAATCAGCCAGGACAGGAGCGACACGGCCATGTGCCCGTAGAGCGCGGCGGCGGAAACGACGAGGCCGAGCACCGCGAAAATGACGTACCCGGGCGCGCGCTCGAACCACGTTTCAAGCACGCGAATTTCCACCGCCAGATAGGCGAACACCAGGACCAGCGTTGCGGTCTCGATGAGGGGATGTGTCTCGTCGTGGAAGCGAAAGCGGCGGCGCAGATTGTATATGCCCCAGCCCATGTAGGGAAGGAACAACAATGTCGTAAATGCGCCTAGGACTGTTTGCATGCTTGGACGTCGGTTCCTTTGCCGTAGCGCGGTTCGCACACCAGGGAATCCGTGATGATTCCCTCGAGGTGAAGGCTGCAACAGAAGCGACGCCGAGTTCAAGCTGCGACGGCGGCTGTGAACCGCCCGGCCGTTCGCGGTTTGTGATACAATGCTGCTCTGTCTATCGTCGAGCACATGAGCGGACTGCTGTGTTGGTCAGCACCGAGGTCTCATGCTCGTCGTATTCTCGCGCAATAGAACTCCAATCCGGCTCACTATGGAACGGTGGAACCATATCCGGAATCGGCATCCGGAAATGGCCACGCAACGGGAACGCGTACTGGAAACGGTGGAATCCCCGGATTATATTCAGAATGGCGATTTCGGCGAGCTACTTGCGGTACGACACTATCCGGAAACCCCGCTAACGTCCAAGTATCTGGTTGTCGCGTACCGGTAAGTCAGCGTTGACGATGGATTCATTATGACGGCTTATTTTACGAACCGGCCGTCGGGCAGAAGAGAGGTGTTATGGAAACGGTGAGGATATTGGAGCACCCCGAACGTATCGACTGGGAATATGACGAGGAAGCCGATGTGCTGTACCTGACGGTTGGCGAAGCGGCTCCGGCGGTGGGCATCGACATCGGCGAAGGCGTTATTCTGCGATACGACGAGCCGCGGCGGGAGGTCGTCGGACTGACTATCCTCGGCGTGCGCGCGAGGTTGCTCGAGCGGTTGCACGCGGTCTCTGACAGTCATGAATAGCGCGCCGCGTTGGGGCGCGCTTGTGCCGCTGTCCCCGCGGCCAACGCAAGGGGGACGTTCCGTACGTCCTTGCAGGCTGTATCGTCCACCTAGCGAGTTGTAGCCGCGGAAAGCGGTTGCGGCCTATTGTCTTTCCAGAAGGACGTATGGGATCGTCGTGTTCTTCCAGCGGGGGCCGTGGCAGCGCCTTGCATGGTCTTCGGCGAGGGCGATGAAGCTGGGCCACTGGTCGGGGTGGATGGTCTGACAGCCTTCGCTCGAGGTCTTGGTGTAGGAACCGCGATGGATGTTGATGCCGAAGTAGCCGGTGTCCTCGTAGGGCGGGTTGCCGTCGCGAATAACCGTGACGGGGCCGGAACGCTGGCAGAGGGCGAGATATTTGCCGCGGTGCAGGTCGAAGCGATGCACGAACCACGCGCCCGGCTTGAGGGAGGCCATGCCCCGAGCCGCGCCCGAGCCGTGGCCGGGTCGATGCTGCGAGGGGTCCGTATTGCCGTTGTAGGCGGCGAACACGCTGGGGGCGTGAATGAACAGGGCATCGTCGTAGATGCCGCGGTCGTTCACCCCGGGCGCGCCCATCAAGTCTCGGTAGTAGCCCCGTATACCGACGACGATGAGGGGGTGACGGGTTCGGTCCAGGGCGAACGGTTCGAGCAGTTGTTCAAGTTCTTCCGTCGAGAGCCTCGGTTCGCCGGTTTTCGGCAGGATGCTCCTGGCGGGCATGTTCCGGGTTCTCCTTGTTCCACGTTGACGGCGCGTCTCAGGGGACGATATAGACGATATGGACGGCATGGACCCTTGCTCCGCGCGCGGCGCGCCTCAACACTTGCTGCCGTCGTCACGATGGTCGCTAGTAGCCGATGCCGCCGGCAGTGTACGCAACCGGCTGCGGCTGCGCGGAAACAAAGACCTGGGACTCCTGATAGACGGGCGGCACCCATACGCGGTGCAGTTCGTGGTGGCCTTGGATTACTGCGCCGGTCGTCGGGTCGGGATGTTCCGGGACCCAGACCTGGCGGTTTTCATAGTACCCTTCGCGGACAACGGTGCGCTGGGTCGCGTAATAGCCCGCTGGCTGGACGGGCGCCGCAGCCACGGGAACGGCGGTGCGCATGGCGCGCTCCTGCACGTGCGCGTTAACCAGCACGCCCACCAGCCCCACCACCGCGTTCGCTATCGCCGCGTCCCGGTAGGCGTCCGCGTAATCCTTCGAGGCCCGGCGTTGCGCTTCCCACGGGTTGTAGCCACCGGGATATCCGAACGGATTGTTGCCGTAGCCGCCGCCAAGAAGGTTGCTCAGGCCACGCAAACCGGAGCTACCGGCTTGGGATGATAAACCGCGACCGCCCCGCGAACTGCCCGGGCTAAACATCCTCGAACCGCCGGAGTGCGAGAAGGGGGTGGCGGCGCGCGTCGGGGTGCGCAGCAGACCCGAGCCGGACGCGCCGCGAATCGCGGGGACCGCGCCCCTGGACATGCTGCGGAAGGCCGCCGCACCTCTGGGGTCCGCCTGGGCAGGCACGGTGATGACGGCGAGGCTCAAACAAACGATTGTAACAACCGCGAACCGAACGTAAGACTTACTCATGGCGTGTACTCCCAAGGTTACCGTGCCTAATTGGACGCACCGGCGTAGGAGTTATTCATTTGCCGCGATGTGATGCACCGAGAGGATGTCGGGCAATTACGAGGCGCCCCCCTCTGAGTACGCGCAATTGTTGCAGGAATTGGCCGTGTTGTGTCTCGATACGTACTGTTTGCGACGCGACTTGCTCGCGAAACAAGGGGTGTTTAATTGACAATACAGGCTACAATATCAATATTCTCTACTTGCGAAATGAGGGGGTAAGGGCTGGCGTCGGCCATCATGTCGCATCGGTAGCTGCCACGCCAGTAGATTGACTGTGCCGACGGCCTCGGGGATAATGCAGCGCGCTTCGGAGGCGCGAAGGGGGCAAGAAATACAGGAAGGAGCGGTGTATGGCCAAGGTGGCGTTCATCGGAGCGGGGAGCCTGGGGTTCACGCGCGGGCTGGTGCGGGATTTGTTGACGTTTCCGCTGCTTGCGGACGCGCATATCGCGTTGATGGACATCGACCCGGAGCGGCTCGATTTCGCGTATCGCGCAGTGAAGACGATCATCGAGCGGGGGCAGTATCCGGCGAAAGTAACGGCGACGCTCGACCGCAAGACGGCGCTGAAAGGGGCGGACGCGGCGTGCTGCACGATCCTGTGCGGGGACGTGGGCGTGTGGCGTCACGATATCGAGATTCCGAAGAAGTACGGCGTGGACACGAACGTGGGCGACACGCGCGGCCCGAGCGGCGTGTTTCGCGCGCTGCGCACGATCCCGACGATGGTGGCCATCTGCCGGGACATGGAGCGGTATTGTCCGGACGCGATATTCCTGAACTACACGAACCCGATGGCGATGTTGTGCCGGGCGATGCAGCGGGTCTCGAAGCTCCAGATAACCGGATTGTGTCACAGCGTGCAGGGCACGGCGGGGATGCTGGCGCACTGGATCGGCGCGCCGATGGACCGCATCACCTACGTATGCGCGGGGATCAACCATCAGGCGTGGTTTATCGACTATCGTTGGGACGGCTGGGACGCGATTCCGCTGATTCGGAAAGCGATCGAGAGCAACAAGAAGATTTACAACGAGGAGCAGGTGCGGAACGAGATGTTCCTGCACCTCGGGTACTACGTGACGGAATCGAGCGGACACAACAGCGAATACAACTGGTGGTTCCGCAAGCGTCCGGACCTCATCGAGAAGTACTGCACGCACAGCACGGGCTGGAACCCCGGCGAGTACGCCTATATCCTCAAGGAATATCAGCGGCGCGAGAAGACGTGGAAGAAGGAAGTGAGGGAGTGGTTCGATCAGGGCGCGCCGATGCCGCTCGAACGCGGGCACGAGTACGCGGCGTACATTATCAATGCGCGGCTTGGCGGCGAGACCTTCGAATTCAACGGCAACGTGCCGAATACGGGGCTCGTACCGAACCTGCCGGAGGGCGCGTGCGTCGAGGTTCCCGTGCTGGCGAACAAGCGCGGGCTGAACCCGATGTACGCGGGGCCGCTGCCGCCGCAGTGCGCCGCGCTGAACAACGTCAGCATCGCGGTCGAGGAGATGGCGGTCGAGGCGGCGCTGACGGGGGACCCGATGCTGGTGTTCCACGCCTGCGCCTATGACCCGCTGACGGCGGCGGTATTGTCGCTGGCGGAGATCAGGAAGATGGTGCGGGAGATGCTGAAGAAGAATCGGGCGCATCTGCCGCAGTTTAAGAGTGTCGCGATTTGAGGGCGGGGGGATCGATTACGATTACGAGAACGAGAACGAGAACGAGAACGAGAACGAACGGAGGTTGGGTCATGGGATGCTTTGCCGTTGGGATAGTTGGCTTGGTTGCCGCCGCGGTGTGCGGGGGCGGGACACCGCTCGAGGCGGGCATCAAGGGCGATCAGGTGGTGGTGCGGGCGGGCGGCGAGATCGTCACGTGCTACACATTCGCGCACGATCAGAAATACCCGTATTTCTTTCCCGTGAACGGACCGGCGTCTCAGAAATCGGTGACTACGGAATCGTCGCAGCCGTGGCCGCACCATCATTCGTTGTTCTTCGGCTGCGACAAGGTGTTCGGCGCGGGGTATTGGGGCAATTACTGGCAGGAAGCGAATGAAACGGGGCAGATAGTCTCGGAAGGGCCGAAGATCGAAATCGCGTCGGGGGAGGCGGTCGTGTTCACGGACGTGTGCCTGTGGCGGCAGCCGGAGAAGCCGCCGGTGATCCGCGACACACGGCGCATAACGATACGCGCGCCGCGAAACGACCTGCGGCTTATCGATTTCGAGATCACGCTCACGCCGCTGACGGCCGTGCAAGTCCAACAGTCGAACCACTCGTTATTCGCGGGGCGCATGGTCCCCGAACTGAGCGTCACGTCCGGCGGGGTGCTCGTCAACGCCGAAGGTAAACGGGGCGAGGCGGAGACCTACGGCGCGGCGTCCCCGTGGTGCGCCTATTACGGAACGCGCGACGGCGTAACCGAGGGCATGGCCATCTTCCAGCATCCGGGGAACCGCTGGTACCCGAGCAAGTGGTTCACGCGCGATTACGGCTTCTTTTCGCCGACGCCGATGTACTGGATCGAGGGGGGCAAGCTCGATTTGCCGGAAGGCGACCCGCTGACGCTGCACTATCGCGTCGCGGTCTTCGCCGGGGACATCGAGCAGGCCGGGCTTGCGGACCTTTTCGAGGCGTACGCCGCGGAGTAGGGGCGCGACCGGCGACTGATCCCGCACGGAAACCCGCCGCGCGGCAATCGAGTCCATAAGCCACGGCACCAAAGCAAGAGAGGAAGCAAGCGCATGGCTCTTTCACGCCGCATTATTCAGCCGATCCGATCTTCACTCGTGTTGATGGCCGTCACGTTGGCGACGGCTTGGGCTGTCGCGGAGACGCCGCAACCTAGTCTGGTCGAGCGGCTCGGGTTTCCGCCGGACGCGCGGGTGCTGATCATCAACGCCGACGATTTCGGGATGAACCAGGCCGCGACCGAGGGGACTATCGACGTGCTGCGCGCGGGCGCGGTGACCTCGGCGACGGTAATGGTCCCGTGTCCGTGGCTTCCGCTGGCGGCGTCGTTCGCGCGGAAACATCCGCAGGCGAACATCGGGGTGCATCTGACGCACACGAGCGAGTGGGGCGCGTATAAGTGGGGGCCGGTGCTGGGGAGTGAGGCGGCGCCGGGATTGGTCGACAAGCTGGGGTATATGCATCCCGACGTGGGCTGGGTCTACTCGTTCGCGAAACCGGAGGAGGCGGAACGCGAGGCGCGGGCGCAGGTCGAGAAGGCGCTGGCGGCGGGGATCGACGTGACGCATATCGACTCGCACATGGGCACGCTGCAATACAACCCGAAGTTCCACGAGGCGTATCTGCGCGTGGCGCGCGATTTTCGGTTGCCGTGCAGGATGGCGGGCCGCGACGTGATGACCAAGCTGCTCGGCGGATACCTGCGCGACATGGCCGACGAGTTCGGCGTGCTGTGCCCGGACAAGTTGTACCTGGACGAACCGCCGAGCCTCGAAGCGACCGAGGCGTTCTGGAAGAAGCGCATTCGCGAGTTGCCGGCGGGCAAGGTCAGCGAGATTTACATTCACTGCGGACAGGACACGCCCGAGATGCGCGCGACCACGGGTTCGTGGGCGCGGCGCACGGCGGACACCGAGTTTTTCATGCAGCCGGAAACGCTGGCGTATATCCGCGAGCAGGGCGTGGAACTGATCAGCTACCGGGAGTTGCGGCACTTGCAGCGCGAGGGCGCACCGATGCCGCGGGTGGCGCATTACGGGTGGTAGACGCGCGAAGGCGTGAAGAAGGGACCAAAAGGACCAAAGGGACCAAAGCGACAAGAATGCCGTGCGCGCGGGGCGAGATGCGCGGCGAGAAGCGAAGCAAGAACGGGCATTTAGGGGCCATGCGGCGCGGCATGCGCCGGCGCGGCATAGAATGTTCGCTTGTCCTTTGGGTCCTTCAGGTCGCTTACGTCCTTTTCGTCAGCGTCGCGCCCGCGAACCAGTCCCGTATCAGCCGCGCGACGTCGTCGGGTCTTTCCTGGGGCAGGAAGTGGCCCGCGCCGTCGATCAACATCTGCTCGGCATGGGGCAGCCGCTCGTGCTGGGCCGCGATCAGGGCGGGACCGTAACTTGCGGTTCCCGCCACGAGGAGCGCCGGGAACCGGAGTTCGTGGAGCCGATCGAACACGTCGCAGGCGCCGCCGAGTTCGTAGACAAAGGCCTCGATAGAACCGGGCAGCTTGAGGGCGACGCCGCCTTCGGGCAGGTCTCTGAGGCCGTAGGCGACGTAGGCGTCGAGGGCCTCGGGATGCCAGGATTTCTTGGGCGCTTTCGCCGCGAAACGGGCGCGGGCTTCGTCGCGGCTCGCGAAGACGTTCCTGCGCCGCCGCGCGGTCTCGGCCAACAAGGGGTTTCCGTGGAAGACCTCGCGGGGGCCGATGATCGGCTCGATGAGCAGCACGCGCCCGAAGGTCCCGGGACGCAGCATCTCCGCGTAGGCGATGTGCGCGCCGCCGGCGGAGTGGCCCGCGGCAATCGTGCCCGGTCCGAGGCCCAGAGCGTCCAGAGCCGCCAGCAGGTCGCGCCCTGAGCGTATCCACTCGTAGGCGTCGCGCGCCTCGGGCCGGTCCGAGTCCCCGTGGCCGCGGGAGTCCACCGCGAACACGCGAAACCGCCCGCCGAGCCGTGCCACCACGGGGTCCCACACGCGCGCGAGGCCGCCGGTGCAATGACACAGCAACAACGGCGCGCCGTCGCCGCCGTAGTCCCAGACGTTTATGCCGACGCCGCCGTCGCCGGGGATACGGCGCGGAACGGGCGTCAACGGCACGCCGTGTTTCGTCATTCTCTCTCGGGAAGACATGGGCGCCAGTGTACGAGTCGGGGGGGGCAAATGGCAAGAAAATGGGGAATGAATTTGCATTTTCTTACTGTTTTGCGGTAAAAGAACGGTATGCAGGCGGTTAGCAGTCTGAATTGGAGCAGGAGATGAATCGTCGAGAATTCCTCGCGGCCGTGACGACCGGCGCGTTGGCGCTCGGGGACGCGGCTGAGGCCCAGCGGGTTTGGCGCGTGGGCATGGAACGGTGGGACGGCAACCCGGCGACGGCGGCCATCCTCGAAATTGAAAACCCGTCGGATTTCCGTATGTTGCAGTTGACGGACATCCATTTCTTCATGCCTCACCCGCGGCCAGGGCGGGATGAGAAGACCATCAATGACTTGGCTCGGCTGGTGGAGCTTGCGCGGCCCGACCTCCTCCTCGTCACGGGGGATCTCTGGCAGGACAATCCCTACGGTCGCGGCGAGGAATTCATGCGTTTCGGTATCGAGCAGATCAGCGCGCTCGGCGTGCCGTGGCTCTTCACGTGGGGCAATCACGATAAGCTGGACGACTACAAAGCGGGGCATGAAGCATTCACGAACGGGCCCCATTCCCTGTATCGGGGCGGTCCGGGCGGCGGGAACTATACGGTGCACGTGACGGACCGGTCCGGTGCGCCGGTCTGGGACCTCGTGTGCCTGAATTCGAACGATCTCGGCTTGGGGCAGGACCAGCACGCGTGGCTGGACGCGGTGGCCGCCACGGAAGCAGCGCCCGTCGCTCCGCATGCTTTCGCGCTGTTCCATATTCCACTGAAGCAGTATGACGACCTGTGGAACGGGGGGTGCGCTTCGGGGGTCCGCTTCGAGAGCGTGGCCTTCGAGGAGGAGGACGGATCGACTTTTGGGTTGCTGAAGGACCTGGAGGTGGTGCGGGCGTGCTTCTGCGGCCACGACCACATCAATGACTTTTCCTGCTGCCTGGACGGCGTCGACCTGGTGTATGGCCGCGCGACGGGCCACGCGGCTTACGGGGCGAACCGCGTCCCAAAAGGCGCGAAGATCATCACGGTCAACTGCGAGACGGGCGGGTACGGGTGGGAGGCCGTGCTGGCGGACGGTACGCGCTGGCGGGAAGCGCGGGGCGTGCAGATTACGCGCTACGAAGACACGCCCTGGGGGCGGCGGAAGTCCGCGTAACGCAGCGAGGGTTGCTTATTCGCCTGTGAAGTTTGGGGTCCGCTTTTCGAGGAACGAAAGCACGCCCTCGCGGAAGTCGTCCGCGCCGAAACTTTCGAGCATTTCCTGAATCGCGATGTCCGTGGCGGGCCCGAGCCCCATGAGCAAGCCGTCCCAGACCTGGCGCTTGATGACCGCCATCGATCGCGGCGAACTGAGCGTGGCCAATTGCCGCGCGTAGCTCCGTGCTTCCGGCAGCAGCGCCTCCGGTGCGACCACGCGGCTGACGAGGCCCATGCGCAGCGCCTCGGCGGCGTCCACTTTCCGGCCCGACAGCAGGAGGTCGAGTGCGTTTTCGAGGCCGACGAGTCGCGGCAGTATCCAGGCGATGCCGTGCTCGGCGATGAGACCGCGATTCACGAAGGCCGTGCTGAACGTCGCCTGTTCGCTCGCGAAGCGCACGTCACAGAACAGCGCGTGGACAAGTCCGAGCCCATAGACCGGGCCGTTGATGGCCGCGATGATCGGCTTGCGAATCCCGGGCGGGAACGTGTAGGGCTTGCGGAAGTCGTCGCGAACTTTCTGATCCGTGGCGGACGGTTCATTGTCGAACGGGACCTCGCTCGAATCGAAAGTGCCGTCCTGGAGGCTGCTCAGGAGGCCGAAATCCGCGCCGGCGCAGAAGCCGCGGCCCGCGCCGGTAAGAATGATGGCGCGCACGTCCGCGCGTTGCGCGGCGTCCGCCAACGCGTGACGCCACTCGCGCTCCATCGAGAAGGTCCAGGCGTTCAGTTTTTCGGGGCGATTCAGGGTGATGGTGGCGACGCGATCACTGACTTCGTAGAGGATTTCGCGGTAGTCCATGAGGAATTCCCTCGGTTGTGGCGTTGGGGAAGATGATGGACGGTATGGACGATATGGAAACTTGGAGCAGCGTAACTGGCGTCCGTGTTCATGTGCCGGTCTTGCGACCGGGAGCGGGTCGCGCGGATGCAGTCTGGCGTCGCCGCCGGGCGACGAGGAGCAGCGTCGTGCCCGCTGCGAGGAACACCAGCGAGTCGCCGACAGTCGCCGCGGCAGGCAGGCGGACATACAGCGTGCCACCGGGAACGTCCGCGCCATCCCCATCCATGCGCGTCAGTCCCGGGATCGTCGGGAGATGCAGCGGCACGGGCAGGAACCATCCCTTTGCCGAAGCCGTGTATCCCACCACCGGTCCGGCAAGACCGCTGGCGCAATTCTCAGCGCTGCGCGCGCGCACCCAGTAGAAATATGTCGGCCCGGGCCCGGTCGCGCCGCCGCAACCGCCGCAGCCGCCGCTGTCCGCGGGCGCGGCGGAGGCATCGGAGAACACGAGGGCGTTCATCCAGCCGGAGACCGGCGCGGCCGTCACGGGGTCGTTCGATGGGCTGCGATACACGCGATATTCCGTCGCGCCGGGCGCGGCGGACCAGAAGATCTCGACGCGGTCGGGGAAGAACCCGTCACTAGCGGTGATGCTGTCGGGCGGTTCCGGCGGGTTGGTGCATCCGCCTTCCATGTCCGTGGCGATGACCGAGACGGTGTCCGGCGTGCTGTCCACCCTGCCGTCGTTGACGATCAATTGCGCCACGTAGCGCCCGAACAAGTCGAGCGTCAGGTAGGGGCGCGCCTGCGTGTCATTCACGAGCACCGCGCTGCTTCCGGTGGGTCTCGAAGTCAGGCTCCACCGATACGTGAGCGTATCGCGGTCGGCGTCCGAACTGCCGCGGCCGTCCAATTGGACGGTTTGCCCGACGACCGCCGAGATGTCGACTCCCGCGTTCGCCACGGGCTTGCTGTTCGTCGTCGTCACCACCGTCGTGTCGGGCGCGCTGCTGACCGAGCCGTCATTCACGACCAACTGCGCGACATACGAGCCCGGCGCATCGACGACGAACGAGGCTATCGCCTGATTCGCGTTCGTGAGCGTGGCCGCGCTGCCGGCGGGACGCGACGCGAAGGACCACGCATACGTGAGCGGGTCGCCGTCGGCGTCAAAGCTGCCGCGTCCGTCCAGGGACGCGGTCTGGCCGACCAACTTGGTCTGGTCCGGTCCGGCGTTGGCGACGGGCGCGCTGTTGATAGTGCTGACGGTAACCAGAGCGGGGGCGCTGCTTCGCGTGCCGTCCGAGACCACGAGTCGCAGCACGTAGTCGCCCTGGACATCGACCTGGAAACGGGGCGTCGCGGTGTTGGCGTCGACGAGGGCCGCGGCGCTGCCCTCCGGGCGGCTGGCGAAACTCCACGAGTAGGTGAGCGGGTCGCCGTCCACGTCGTAGCTGCCGCTGCCGTCGAGTTGGACCGTATCCCCGACTTTGGCCGAGGCGTCGCGTCCCGCGACGGCGACGGGGGCGCTGTTCTCCGTGGTAATCCGCACGGTGGCCGGCGCGCTGTCCACGCGGCCGTCGTTCACGACGAGTTGGACGACGTATTCGCCGGCGACATCGACGACGAATTGCGGGTTGACGGTATTCGCGCCCTCGAGGACGGCGGCGCTGCCGGCGGGCCGCGACGTGAAACTCCACTGATAGGTGAGTTGATCGCGGTCGACGTCGTAGCTTCCGCTGCCGTCGAGCACGGTGGCCTCGGTCAAGCCGCGGGTTTGATTCGGCCCGGCGTTCGCGACGGGCGGACTGTTAAGCGTCGTGATTTGGACGGTGGCCGGCGCGCTGTTCACGAGGCCGTCGTTCACGACGAGCCGCACCAGGTAGTCTCCGGGTTCGTCGATCACGAAACTGGGCCGGACAGTGTTCGCGTTCAGCAGGACGGCGCCGCTGTTGGCCGGGCGCGAGACAAAGCTCCAGGCATAGGTAAGCGGATCATCGTCGGGGTCGGAACTGGCGCTGCCGTTGAGCAGAACAGTTTCCCCCACGCGCGCCGTCTGGTTCGCGCCCGCGTTCGCGACGGGCGCACCGTTCCGGGTCGTGACCGTCACGGTATCGGGCACACTGTTCGTCGCACCGTCGTTGACGATCAACTGGATGATGTAGTCGCCTGCGGTATCCACGATGAACAAGGGCGCGACGGCGTTCGGATTGGCAAGCGTGGCCGTGCTGCCTGCGGGGCGGGACGTAAAACTCCACGAGAAGGTCAGTTCGTCATTGTCCGGGTCGCTGCTGGCGCTGCCGTCAAGCGTGACGGTCTGGCCCACTTGCGCCCGCTGATCGGGCCCGGCGTTCGCGACCGGCGCGCCGTTCTGGGTGCTGATGCTCACGGTATCGGGCAGGCTGTCCACCCTGCCGTCATTGACGATCAGTTGCGCGACATAGGTTCCCGGCACGTCCATCGTGAACGACGGGCGGACCGCCGTCGGGTCGCTTAGAACCGCGGCGCTCCCGCTCGGGCGCGAATTGAAGCGCCATGCGAAGGTCAACGGGTCCTGGTCCGCGTCCGAACTGGCGCCGCCGTCGAGGGTGACCATGTCCCCGACGCGCGCGGTCTGGTCCGGTCCGGCGTTCGCCACGGGGCGCGTGTTGGAGGTGCTGACGACCACGGTGTCCGGCTGGCTGTCCACTGTACCGTCGTTAACCACCAGCCGCACGACGTAATCGCCGGCCAGGTCCGCCACGAAGGTGGGCCGGGCCGTGGCCGCGCCCGCGAGCGCCGCCGCGCTGCCCGCCGGGCGCGACACGAAGGACCAGGAGAATCGCAGGCCGCCGGGGGGCGCGCCGTCCACGTCGCAACTGCCGCTGCCGTCCAGGGTCACGGTAGCGCCGACAGCGGCGGTCTGGTCCGGTCCGGCGTGTGCCACGGGCGGGCTGTTCTGTGTGCTGATCGTGACGGTGTCCGGCAGGCTGGCATCCTGGCCGTCGTGAACCACCAGTTGCACGACGTAATCGCCCGGCGCGTCGACGGTGAATTGGGGGTGGACCGAGGTCGCGCCGCTGAGTTCCGCCGCGCTGCCCGAGGGCCGCGACACGAACGACCAGAGAAACGTGATCTCGTCGCCTGCGTCGGGGTCGTAGCTGCCGCTGCCGTCGAGCGTGACCGTCGAGCCCACCGCGACCGTCTGCGGCGAACCGGCCACGGCGACGGGCAGGCGGTTGCCCGTGGTGATGACGACGCTATCCGCCACACTGTTCTCGAATCCGTCGTTGACCACCAAGCGCGCGACATAGACGCCGGGCGCGTCCACGGTGAAGCTGGGCGTGGCGGAGGCCGCATTGTCGAATGCGGCGGCGCTTTCCGCGGGTAGTTGGGCGAAGGTCCACGCATAGGTGAGGGAATCGCCGTCCGCGTCGTAGCTACCTCGGCCGTCAAGCTGCACCGTCGCGCCGACGACGGGCGTTTGGTCCGGGCCGGCGTGGGCGATGGGCGCGCGATTCAGCGCGCGGACCGTGACGGTGGCCAGCGGGCTGTCGAGCAGGCCGTCGCTCACCTGCAAGTGGATTACGTAGTCGCCCCGCGCGTCGACGGTGAAGTTGGGCGTGACGGCGTTATGGTCGTCGAAGGCGGCTGTACTGCCGTCCGGGCGTTGCTGGAACGTCCATACATAAATAAGGAAATCTTCATTCGGGTCGCTGCTGCCACTGCCGTCAAGGGTCACCACGTCGCCTAGATACGCGTTCTGGCCCGGTCCGGCGTCGGCGATGGGCGGTTCATCCTCCTCGACGGTCGACTTGAAGTTAACGAGGTAGGCGCCCGGCCCGCCGTAATCGAGGAGGTGGAGGCGGCTCTGCGTGGCCGTGCCGCCGCCGGACACTCGCACGGTGCGGCGGGTAAGCCAGCAGTTCTCGGGCGGCAGGACCCGCCCGTCGTCCCGGAATACGCGCCCGACGACGTAGGTATCGGGCACGGGGTTATCGACCGCGACGTAGCCCCACGCCGCCGGCATCCCAGCGATCAATCGATAGAACAGTTTGGCCTGCTTTTCCGCCGGGCCTAACTGGGCGTTACTTACGTTCGACACGAATATCTGCTGGCCGGTGCTCGTGTGCAAGAGGTCCGGCACGGCATCCGGCACTTCATTCAGCAGAAAATCGGGGACGCCGTCGTCCGTGGGCAGGTCGGCCCGCACGACACGCACCAGATTGTATGTCTGTGTGATGCTCAGCGGCGCGACAAACGCGCGGCCTTCGGGGTCTTCCCGCGCGATCAGAACATCGAGGCCGCCCATGTAGCCGGTGTACGCGCCGGCGAGAGTCCAGGTCGCCGCGGCGGCGGCTTGCGGGGCGACGTTGCCGAGGGTGGCGGCGAGGGCGGTTGTCACGGGGTCGTGGTTCGCATACGTCGCGATCAGTTCGAAGGGCTGCAAGAGCCCGTCGTCAATATGCGTAACCTGTGGCGTCAAGCCGAAGGCCGTCACGCCGTAAGCGTTGCCGACCCCCGTGTTGCGGAGCAGTAGCGCCGCCTCGAACGGGTCCGCCGCCTCGACCTCGGCGGTGGCCGGGTCGTCCGCGTAGGTTTCGTCCGGGAAAAACAGTGTTCCTTGCAGTGACGCCTGGGGATGCACCAACAGGACCTCGGGATAGAACGGCAGCGTCACGGAGACGCCGCTGACGCGGAAGCGCGCCCGCCCACCGACCTGGTAAGCGCGGACGTTCGCGCCCGCCGCGGCCGCCAGCGGCGTGACGCGCCACCGCACCACCGCGTCCGCGCCGGATTCGAGGTCGCCGCCGCCCGCGAGGTCGGGCAAGCCTTCCAGGACGTCCACCGCAACGGTAAAACGATCGGTGACATTCACGCCCGCCTCGTCGCGAACAATCAGGTCGATCCGCACATTCAAGAGGTCTTCGTCGGGCACGTCATTGGCCAGCGCCAACGCGGCTTCAAAGGACCGTCCCGGCAATACCGCCGCTGCCGCGACCTGGAATTCCGCCGCGACACACGGCTCTTCGCTCGCATCCGCTTTCAGGCGTCCGGTTGGTCGCGCCGCCGTCATCATGCTCTTTCCCACGGGCGTCAGGTCCGTCGTCACGACGCCCGTGCGCAATTCGGGGCCGTCGGTGTAATAGATGCCCTCGCCGGAGACAGTCTGCACGCCCGTCGCGCCGGGGGGCACGTTGACGCGGTACGTGAAGTTGATGGGGAATTGGTCCCGGGGCGGGACGAAAATCCAGGCGAAGGCCAGTGTACCCTCGGTTCCCGCCGGGGAGGTCAACGGCGGCGGCGATGAACCGCCGACGACGGAATCGAAGGTCCATCCCGCCGGGAGGTTTTCCTCGACGCCGAGCCCGGTAATCGTCTTTCCGCCCGTGGCGCTCAACTCGATGGTAAGGTCCACGGCGCCGCCGGGGGTGTAGACGCCGCCGCCCGAGGGCGTGCGCGTCAGCGTGATCACGGTCTCCTCGCCCGAGTCCGGTGCGCAGCCGAGCCCGACGCGGAACACGGGGCGGGTCGTGTACGCCGACATATCCGCCGTGTCCATGGTGAGCAATCCGAACGCGGGCGGCGCGTCCGGGCATACGGCCATGGGGAGGCGCAGGGCCGCCGGCTCGCGCCGCCAATCCGGTGCATCGTCTTGGTCCCAATAGTAAATGACGCCGGACGGCTCGACGACGGAGCAGTCGTCGGCGATGTCGCCCAGACCGAAGGCGGTATCGGTGACTAGCACGGGCACGCGAACAATGCCGCCGGGGGTAAGGCTGCCCAGTTCGGTTGTGAGGGTCTGAAAGACGAATCGGGGGTGGTTGGCCAACAGGAGTCGAACCCCGTGCGCGGAGGCAAGCCCCTGGTTCACCACCGTTATCTCGATTTGCGTGGTCGGGTCACGCATGGCGCGCAAATCGACCAGGGGCGGGTCCATCACGAGGGCGGGACCAAGGGTCGCCGCAAGCCGGTTGTCCGCCGCGTAGTGGATGGCGCCGCCGTCGAAGGGCAAGAGAGCGGTCCACTCCTGCTGCACGAGATCGCGATGGAGCCGGACTTCCTCGTGGCGCGCCGCGCCGCGCCGCACCTCGGTTGCACCGTAATAGTCGCCATGATCAGGAGTGCGCACTTCGAAGTTGTACGGGCCGCCCGCGATGCCCTCGAAAAAGGCGCTTCCCGTGGCACTCGTCGTTTGTGTTGCCGTCTCGCCGCCCGTGAACGGGTCGCGCAACACCACTGCGGCGTCCGCCACCGCGCCGAAATCGTCTTTGACCCAGACATATAGGTCACCGGCGTCCGTCGCGCTCACCCTGATTTGCAGGGTCATTACGCGCGACTGGCCTTCATTGAACAGAAAGGTCAATTGCCCGGAGACAACGCCGGTGGGCTGTCCCGCGGGCGCGAGACACTGTACGGTCACTTCGACCGACTCGCCGGGGAACAGGTCCACGGGCCGCGACGGGGCGACGACATGCACCCACGGCAACGATGCTGGTGGGGATACGGTCAAGCCTGCGGCCGTTGCGCCGCCGGCGTTTGTGAGTTGAAAGCTGTACAAGGTCTGCGCGCCGGCGGCCGCGCCCGCGCGCAACGGCACGTGCGCCGCCTGCAAGTCGACCGCTGCCGGCAAGACACGGAACTGAATTTCCTGCGCGACGGTAGCTCCCTCGGAAGTACTGACGGTCAAGGTCGCCTGTCCCGTGGTCACGCTGTCGTTCAGCGCATCGAGCGTCACCATTACCGTCCCCGAACCCAACGGCGGCAGGTCGGGGTCCACCTCGGCGTGCACGGTCACGTTGGCGGGCGATCCCGCGACACTCGCCGAGAGACCCGTGAGAGGCGTATCGCCGAGGTTGCGGAGTTCGAATACGGCCTCGACGGGGATTCCGGGCGCGAGATCGAAGGCGGCCACGGGCCGGTCCAACGCCAGCCCCGCGAGCGTGAATGTATCCTGTATGGGCGTCACGACGATGCCGGGGTGCTTCGCGCCGACGGTGTATGCACCCGCCTCGGCGGCCAACGGCGTGAAGGTGAGGCTGAACTGTCCGGAGCCGTTTGTCTGAACCGTAAAGACGCGATGAATTCCGCGGACCTCGACATCGACCGCCACCGGTACGTTCGGCGCGGGCGCGCCGCTCGCGAGAAAATGGGCCTCTCCAGTCAACGGCACAGTCGTGCCCGCCGCGGCCTTGGTCACGGACGTCGTCACGGTGGCCGCATAATTGACGGTTTCAATCGTAATGGGCGCCGAGACGATAACGTTATCATCCTCATTGGACTCGGCCACGGCGTCGCCGTCGTCCGTAACGACGATAACCCAGTACTCTCCGACATCGACCGCTGGCAAGGGGAATTCGGCACGCACCTCGTAGGTTTCGCCGGGACCGGCGTCGCGTTCGCGCGTGACGCAGCCCAGCAGAAGGTCGTCTCCCGGCTGGTCGTCCATGGACAGGTAGGCGCATTCCTGCCACGTTGCGGGCGCGGGGCTGTTGCTCGCGTTAGTGACGATCCAGCGCACGACGATGGGCTGACCGGCGTAAGCCTGTTCCTGCGGTTCGACCGCCACGGGCAGGAGATTCGGGTCTTGCGCCTCTTCGAGCACCGTGAGCACGGGGTCGGTGCGCAATTCGTCGCCGGTGGTACGGTATATGATGACGCCGGAGACGGTGTGATCGCCGGTCGCCCCCGCGGGCGCATTCACGCGATAGGTGAACGTGATCGGAAAAGCGGGCACCACGACCCACAAGAATTGCAGCGTGCCGGAAGACCCCGCCGCGGGATTGATGTTCGCACCCGAGCCCGAGGTAATGGAATCGAAGGTCCACCCGGCCGGCAGGGTTTCTTCGAGCGCGAGCGCGGTAACCGCATCCGCAAGCCCGTAGCTCAGCGTCACTGTCAGGTCCACCGCCGCGCCCGGGCTATACGCTGGACCGCCCACAGGGACGCGGCTCAAGGCCATATTTCCTGCCCCCTCGCCTTCGCCTTCGCCCTCCCCCTCGCTGGCCGGCGGGCCCTCGGGCACATCCGTGACCACGACGTTCGAGAACATTTCATCGCCCGTGGTGCGATAGGCCGCCTGACCTGAGATCACCTGTGTACCGGCGGCTCCCGAGGGCACATTCACGCGATACGTAAAGGTTGCGGGAAAGGATGGAATCAATAGCCATCCGAAATCTATCGTGCCCGTCGTGCCGACGGCGGGCGCGAACTGGGGCATAGCCCCGGAGACCAAGGAATGGAAACTCCAGCCCGCCGGGAGCGTCTCCGCAAGCGCGAGCGAAGTCACCGTTTCCGCGCCACCGTACAGCAGCGTTACCCGAATGTCCAGGCGACCTCCCGGGTTGTATTCACCTGCGGGCACAAAGCGCGCCAACACTAGTTCCTCGCCCTCGCCTTCCCCTTCGCCCTCGCCTTCGCCTTCGCCTTCACCTTCGCCCGCAGTTCCTTCATCGATAGTTGTCAAGACCGGGTCGGCCTGCAATGGCGGGCCGCCCGTGCCGTAGAGCGCCACTCCGGAAATCTGTTGGGGCCCCGTCGCGTCCGCGGGCGCGTTGAGACGGTACGTGAAACTGGCCGGAAGCGCGGGAACCGCAAAATAGGCAAACGACAACGTCCCGGAATCGCCCGGCATGGGCGACACCTCGGGCAGCGCGCCGGCCTGGAGCGAGTCAAAGGTCCAACCGTCGGGAATCGTCTCCTCCAAGCCAAGTTGCGTGACGTCGTCCGGCCCCGACTTATCGAACGTGACCGTGAAATCCACCGCGCTGCCCGGCAGGTACGTGCCGTTGCCTTCGACGACGCGCTGGAGCGTGAGGACGGTCTCCTGCCCGGACGCGGCGATGCCCGCGAGAAGCAGGCAGACCGCGGCCGGAACGGTCAGCAGGAAGCTCCCCTTCCTAGGGCGCAATGCGGCATCCATGAGCACGAGTTCCGCTCTTCCTTCCCAGACATATCACCATGCAGCATGACGCGGGGTGTGCCGGCCCGCATGGAAATCTTAACATTATGAACTCTTTGAAACAACACGCCGGGGGGCGACGGGCTTCCCAGGCGGGCGCGGCACGGGCGTCCCGCCCGTGATCAAGACTTGGGCAAGATGCCCATGCCACGCGGCACGCGCCTTGCCGGATGCGCGGCGGATTGGGCTATCTTGTTGTCTTGACATGCCTTAGGCCGTGTGTTACAACGCGGGAAGGCAGGGGATGGAGGAGCATAGGCCGAATGAACCGCAACAGCACTTCCCAGGATTTTCAGGCGGGCGATCCGCGCCTCATCGTGCGATGGGCGCGTCGTTACGCGAAGAGCCGCACCATTTCGTTTCTGGTTCAATGGGTGTTCATTGTCGCGATGGTGGTGGTTATCGGGATCACGGCGGCGCTGACCAACATGGCGTACCAATCGAACAATGCCGTGCTCGTGTACGTGTCCGTCGCGTTCATGGGGCTGATGATCATCGTCTTGACCTGGTTTTCGTTGTCGCCCTGGGGCGGCGACCTGATTTTCCGGATCACGCAGTGGCTCTACGGCCAGGAAGGCTACGTATCCTATTCCGAGGACCACGATCACGATGGTCCTGCGCGCCCGTGGCTGCTCACCACGCTCGGCGGCGGCCTCGTGATCTATCATCTCGTCGGCGCGCTGCTCGTGAGCCTGAATTACCTCGCGCTGCGAAACCTGCAACCCTTCTCGGCGCTGTATATGGCGCCGTTCCTCATGTACATGATTTACGCGCAGGGGCTCGGCTTCTGGGCATGGTTCTGGCCCATTCTCTACGCGCTGCACGCGGTCCTGCTCTTGACGGACCTGCCCATTCGGTTCACCGGCGAGTGGACCATTCTCAACATGATTGTGCCCGTATTCGGGTATGGGTTGGCGGCCATCATCATCGGCCACGTCTACAGCCGCTACGCCCTGTGGAAACTGCGCCGGCTTGCGCGGTCCGGCCTCGAAGACGAGCCGGCGGAGGATCGTGACGGAGACGAGGACGCATGACGGACCTCGACCGCACAATACACGAGCCGGCGCGCCTGCGTATCCTGACGCTGCTCTCCGGGGTGGACGTGGTCGACTTTAGCTTCCTACTCAGCACACTGGGGCTGACAAAGGGCAACCTCTCGTCGCACATGGACAAGCTCGAAAAGGCTGGTTTCGTCGAGGTCGAGAAGAGTTTCAACGGGCGCATCCCCCACACCGAGTTTCGCATCACCGCCGCGGGCCGCGACGCGCTCCATGAGTATTGGCAAGGCATCGACGCCATCCGCGCTATGCGGGACCTGCCGGAGAAAGACGCGGCGCCGGACGGCGAGACCGAGGGCAAGCGTTCCTCGAAGAATGCTGGGTAGCGTGCCGTAAGTTATTGGGGAACAATAGTTTATCGGTCTTTGAAAATGTCTCGGGAGCATTCAGGGGATTGAACGGGGCACCTTCATGGGTCAAGATGGCGTCGAGAATACGTCCTGCCCTCAATTGTCGGGGGCTGCGAAACCTGCTACCCCTGCTCCTGGCCGTAATGTTCTTTTCCGCCCGTATATGGGATCATGACTCCCACCTGCGTGTCACGGCCCGATACGCCGATCAGGCCGCCAGACGCCTTTCTTGGTATTCCAGACTTCAAGTATTGCGCCTTGGCCGATGGCCTGCGCGCCCTGTTTGCCCGACACCCAAGCGCGCCGGTCTCCCGCATCCGAGCCGTGAATGATGCCCGACTCGCCCTCTTCGCTGAAGGCGTCACGCAACCCCGTCCAATCGATGACAACCTTCGGGAAAGTTCGGAAATTCGAGTGCTTGACAAAATAATTTCGTTATTATAAGATTAAACCAATAGGGGAGGGGAGGTGTTATCCATGCAGACCTTGAACTTCTGTCTCGAAATGTCAGGGGGTTTATATGACATGTCTTCGATGCGGATGGTCATTTCCTTTAGGCGTTGTCGCGGCGTTTTCCGCGATGTTCTTCCTGCCATGCCCTGTTCAGGCCGCTTCCAGCGCCAGCTATGACCTGGTCACCGACGTCTTGTGCTCCGGCGGCGGGGCGTCCATGGCCTCTTCCTTCAACGCGCCGCTGACGACGATTGGTCTCGAATTCCTGCCACGTACCGGCGCGTCCGCCTCATATCGCGAATTTGGAGGTTTTGCGCATACGGTCCCGCCATTCACCGCCGGAGCAGAAGGCGAAGGCGAAGGCGAAGGCGAGGGCGGCCATTCCGCCGATCAGGACGGGAACTCACGGATCAACCTGACAGAACTGCTCCGCATCATTCAATTCTACAATTCGGGCGGCTTTCATTGCGCGGACGATCCTGCCTCCACGGAAGACGGCTACGTGCCGGGATCGGGCGCCAACCATAGCTGCGCGCCCCATTCCAGCGACTATGCCCCGTCCGGACCCGACTGGCAGATCAAGTTAACGGAACTGCTGCGTGTGATTCAGTTCTACAATTCGGGCGGCTACCACGCCTGCCCGGGCGAGGGCACGGAAGACGGATTCTGCCCGGGGCTCTAGTCATGAAGCACCCCCGGGAGAACGACAGGAGATTACTGCGATGAAAGCGAGCATGGGTCTGGTGCTACTGGCTATCGCGCTGGGTGGAGCGGCGCTGGCGGCGCCGGGGCTGATTGCCTATCAGGGGCGCATCACGGACGCGGCAGGGAACCCCGTGACGAGCGCGATCACCGTGACGTTCACCTTCTGGAGCAGCGAGTCGGGCGGCACACAACTCGGCAGCGGTTTCTCCGACGCCGACACGGTCACGCCGGACGCGGACGGGGTCTATAGCACCATGATTGGCGACGATCCGGCGCTGCTGGTTCCCGCCACGGTGTTCAGCGGCAACAGCGTCTGGCTGAACGTGAACGTGAACGGGGAAGACCTCGCGCCGCGCCGGCGCGTCGCTTCCGTGGCTTATGCGCTGCAGAGCGGCAACGCGGACACTCTGGACGGCGCGCACAAGGCGGACTTGGCGAACGCATCCCACACGCACGACGCGATCGACATCGAAAGCGGCGTCTTTCCGCCGTTCCTGATTCCGCAGAATATCACGCTTACGAGCGCGGCCTTCATTTATGGCGAGGCCATCCGCGCGGGAACCATCGCCCAAGCCTACATCGACGCGGCCATCGCGCGGGACAGCGAGATCCTGCCGACCGTGCTTGCGAGCGACGGACCGGGCAGCGGGCTCGACGCGGACACGCTGGACGGCCAGCAGGCCACTGATTTTGCGCTGGACAGCGAGATCATCCCCCACATACTGGCCAACGACGGTGCAGGAAGCGGCATTGATGCGGACACGCTGGACGGCCAGCAGGCGAGCGCGTTTGCCGCAAGTTCGCATACACATGGTCCGTACACTTTTTTCTACTCAATTGATCGCGCAGCATGGCAGCCCAATATGAGTTCGACGGAGTATAGCTCGCAAGGTGGTAACGGTGGTTTTTGTGTTACTTCGAGCGGCTTCGGGAAAATGATCGCGCCGGTGAATCTGCCGGACGGCGCCATTGTCGATTCGTTCACCGTGTATTTTGATAAAGATCCGACACACACGGAGGATGTGACTGTAAATTTCGCCCGTTATTATCCACTCGACGGTAATTTCTCCACTTGGGCTGAAGTTGACAGTTCCGGAATTTCCGGAGTAGGCGCCAAGACGGTTGCTATCCCAAGAAGGACTGTAAACAATGAAGCAACTAGTCTTACTTGCTCAGCATACTCAAGTGACTGGGGGGGTGGAAAGGTAGAAGTCCGCGGCGTCATCATTGAATACACGCTCAACACTGCCCCCTGAAGACGGCGCCGCGCTTGGGCTGGGGGGCCTTGCGCGGCGCGGCGAGCTTGATGACGAGCAATTCGAGGGCGAGTTCGGGGTCGACGCCTGTACTGCGCATCATGAAATGGGTGCTGGTGCAAAGTTTGAAGGCGTCTTGCGTCTTGGCGCGCCCGAACTTGTCGCCGAGTTTCCTCACTTTGTCCGCCACGAAAGCATGGACTTTCTGGCCGCTCTCGGGGACAAGAACCCCGTAGGTCATTTTCACCAGCCAGTTAATCGTCCCCATGATTTCGTCGGGCGCTTTCCCAAACGCGAGCAGCTTCCGCAGCGCCGTCACGGCCTTGCCCACTTCCGACGCGGCGATGGCATCCGTGAGCGCCCAAATCTCCTCCTCGGCCACGTCGGCGCACGCCCCCGCGACGTCCTCCTGCGTCACGCGCCCCTTGCCGCCCACGTAGTCCGCCACGACCTGGATGGCGTTGTTCACGTCGCCGAGGCGCGTTCCGGCCCGGCGCACCAGTTCGCTGACCGCATCGCCGTCGATGCGCTTGCCGAGCGTGTCCATTCTCTCGCCCACCCACGCATGCACTTCCCTCTCGGACAACTCGGGGCACTCGATGATCTCGCCCGCCTTCTG
Source organism: Candidatus Hydrogenedentota bacterium (assembly GCA_029556545.1). Taxonomy (GTDB): domain Bacteria; phylum Hydrogenedentota; class Hydrogenedentia; order Hydrogenedentales; family JAGMZX01; genus JAGMZX01. Next base: position 69,953 of record JAKQEQ010000193.1, on the reverse strand, counting down.
GCACGCCTTGAAGAACTTGAGTCGCCGGTCGATGCGCGACGCAACGAGGATTAGCACGGTCGTCTCGTTGGGCGACGCGAGATAGGCGTGGATCGCCTTCCCGCGCGTTTCGGTTTCGTAGACATCGGCGTTGCGGACCTCGACGACGCGCCGGTCGGCGAGGAACGGGAGCGTCTGCGCTTCGAGAACCACGCCGGCGGGGTCCGCTTCGTCTCCGTAGTACAAGGCATAGGCGAGGTCGCGGAGGGAAGGGTCGATGAAGGCCTCGACGATGCGATCGGCCGCTTGCTGGGCTCTTACGGGCTCGAAGGTGACGTTCTTGCTCTTCCCCGCGGTTCCCGGACACAACAAGACGACCGGGGGCACGCGCCCCGGATTGAAGCGGTCTAGGAATTCCTGAACCTGCACGCCCTCACCACGGCTCCACCGTGCGGTAGAAGATGTCGGAGGCTAGTTGTTCGAGCGCCTCCGCCGCCGCCCGGTTCTCCTCTTCGGTCGAAAAGGACCGCACGGTCGGCAGAAAGACCTCGGCGTTGCCGCGCAGCCGGTCGGAAGACTGCCCCGCCGCGCGGGTGTAATACGTCGTTTCCCCGGCCATGAGGGGGTCTTCCCAGAGGACTTCGCCGGATTCGGCGTCGGTTAAACGCGCCGCCGCCGCGACGACGACCACAAACTGGGTCACATCGTCCGCCTGGTCGAAGGTCAGGCCCTTCATGCGATAGTCGAGGATGGCGCCCTCAAGCACGAGGTCCGCATCGTCCCGCTTCGCCACCTGGAGCCGCCCGTCGGTGATGAACTTGCGCACAAGCGCGTTCGTGAGCGGGGCCTGCAAGTCGTATTGGGGGCTCATGTCCTTGAATGTCGAGACAAAGACCGTCTGGTACTTTGTCGGGAGGGTGCTCTCCGTCGTGTAGCCGCAGCCTGCGAGCAGCGCGCACAGTAACGCGCTTGACACCGCATATCGCATTCCGGATATCACGCCCTAGTCCCGGCTTTCGCGACCGATGCCCTTGCTGAACGGACTCTCGACGCCAGGGTGTTCGTCGATCCACCTCTGCGCGCCCTTGGCCGCTTCGGTTTCGGGAAACTGCTCGACGACCACCTCATAGCATAACCGCGCCGCCGGAAACTCGCGGCGCCGCTCGTAGAACCGCGCCGTAACCAGCCGCTGCATCGCGATGTTTTCCCGCATCTCGACGCGTTTCCCGTCGAGGTCCGCCACCCGCGCATCCTCGGGGAAACGGGCCTTGAAATCGTCGATGGCGTTGATGGCCAACTCGCTCGGGGCCTGATCGTATTCCGGCGGGAGGGACATGCGGTAGTAGCACAAGGCCAGCCCTTCGCCGGCCTCGTCCACCCACTCGGACCCGGCGTAATCCTCGATCACGCGCCGGTACTCGTAGGCCGCCTCCAGGTACGCCTTGCGCGCGAAGTGGCACAGGCCCACCTTGTACTGCGCCTCGGCCGCCGCCGTCGTGAACGGCTGATTGCGGATGACCATCCCATACACCTCGGCCGCCCGCTTGAGCGGGCGATGCCGGAACATCGGCCACCACCGCAACGCCCGCTTCGTGCCCAGGTCGTAGAGCCCGTCGCCAATCTCGTACTGCTTCGCGATCACGGCGTCAAAAAGGTCGCTGTCCGGATAATTCGCGATGACCTGCTGGAACTCGCGCGCGGCGGCGAGGTGCTTGCCCTGGGCCAGCCGGATTTCGCCGCGGAGGAACTGGTTGTCGTCCGCGTATTCCGTGTCACTGTAGAACTGCTCGAACTTCTCCGTCTCCCGGTACGCCTCCTTATAGCGCCCGTTCATATACAAGCCCCGGGCATATTCGACCTGAATCTCCGGCGTTTCCTTCGGCAGATTCTTGATGTTTACAAAACGGCCCGTCTGCGGCGTCCAGCGCCACTGCGCCTGGGCATCCGCCGCGACCAACGCCAAGAAAGCGCACGCCGTTGCGGCCACACACCATCGCCTGGACATGTTGTACCCTCTCTTCGTGGCACGGGCGTCCCGCCCGTGGTCCGCGCCTCTCCGCGCGCGGGGACACTCCCGGCATACTTACCGGCCTCCCGGATACTAGCAGGCAACCCGCTTGCCGCGCAAGCGGCCCCAAACTTGGGGGGACTGGGGCTAACTTGGGAGGACAGGCACGTCTCCCCCGCGAAGCGCGGGGTCGCTTGTGCCAGTCCCCAGAGCCGCAATCGCTTCGAGCCCCGCGTCGTGCAGCGGTCCGTTCGACGCGAATACGCCGGTGTTCCGTTCCAGCAACCGGCCCGCGCTGAAATCGAACGGATGACCGCACAGATCCGTGACCCGTCCCCCCGCCGCCTCGACCACGATGCTCCCCGCCGCCTGGTCCCAGATGCGTTCCTTGTAGTCGGGCTGTTTCGGCGACAGGAGGCGCAGCATCAACTCGCCGCCGCCCGCGGCCAGCACGGCATATTTCGCCTGGCTGTCCATCAACACGGGCGGCGCGGCAAGCCCGAGTCGCGCGGCGATGGCCTCAATCTGCCCTTCATTCGTGTGGCTTGCCTCGAAAGACCGCAAGAGACGCGCCCGCCGCGCGTCCGCACAGTCCGACGCGTGCAATTGCACGAATTCGCCGGGACCATCCGCGAGGGGACCACACCATGCGCCCCCGCCGCGCCGAGCCACGAGCAACGCGCCCGGTCCGTTCTCCGCCGGACGACACTGCGCATCCAGACCGGGGCAGCCAAGCACGCCCAATTGCACGACGCCGTCCTCGATGAGCGCGAAGGCAATGGCATATTGCCCGCCGCGCAGGTAGCCCTTCGTCCCGTCCACGGGGTCCAGGACCCAGAACCGCCCCTCCGCCGCGCCCGCGCCCCGCTCGATCCAGGCGCAGACCCGCGCCTCAGTGGCATCCGGCGCTTCCTCCCGCACGAACTCGGCCACGAGCGCCCGCATCGCCGCGCCGTCGTCCGCTTCGAGGGCCGCCGCGCGCTCCTCCCCCACCAGCGCGTCCCCGGGAAACGCCTCGGCCAGCGCACGCGCGATATACGCCTGCACCGCGAAGTCCGCCACCGTCACCGGACTCAAGTCGGTCTTCGTGATCTTCGCGTGCGGCATCTCCGCGCGCACGCGCGTCGTCAACCGGGCCGCCGCGCGCACCGCCGCCAACGCGAACGCGGTCTCGGGGTGGTCATGGTCGGAAAAGGGCAAGTTCATGGGCGAAAGTACTCCGTTATTGGGCCGATGTCGCGGGAACCACAGTCACCAAGCCCCAAGCGCTATTCTATCAGGCCATATCCGGCGATGCATGTCGAAACGTGCGAATCGCAGCGCGGCTGCTTGCTAGGTATACTGGCGGAGAGGAGGCATCCCATGGCGGACAGAATAGACCGACGCGGTTTCCTGGGCTCGGCGGCGGCCACACTCGCCGGGGCGTCGGTGTGCGCCCGCGCACAGGACGACGCTGCAACCGCATCCGCACGCACGGCGGCGCGGCCAAACGTGCTGCTAATCCACGGGGACCAGCATCGGATCGAGTGCCTCGGCGCTTACAGCAACAACGAGATTCGCACGCCCCACCTCGACGCGATAGCCACCGACGGCGTGCGCTTCGAGAACAGCTTCTGCCCATACCCCGTCTGCACGCCGTCGCGCTACTCGCTCCTGTCCGGGCGCTACGTTCACGAGCATCGCGGCTGGACAAACCACTGCACCTTGTTCCCGGGGACCGAGACCTTTCCTTCCGTGCTGAAACACGCCGGGTATCCAACCAAGGCCGTGGGGAAGATGCACTTCACCCCCACCTATCTCGATGTGGGTTTCGAGGAGATGATACTGTCAGAGCAGGACGGGCCGGGACGCTGGGACGACGACTATCACCGGGCGCTACGGGACGCCGGGCTCGTCGACAGGAACGATCTTGAGGATCAACGCAAGGAGTACCGGGACCGCGCGCGGCCCGAGTACTGGCAAACCTTCGGCGCGCTGCCGACCAACCTCCCGGACGCCTTCTACTCGACCCAGTGGATCGGCGATCACGCGGTCGAGACCATCGAGGGCTGGGGAACGTCCGGCCAACTCCTCATGGTCGGCTTCATCAAGCCGCACCACCCGTTTGACCCCCCCGCGTCGTGGGCCGAGAGATATGAGCCCGACGCGCTGTCGCTGCTGCCGGGCTGGACGGACGCCTGCCTGCCTCACGACCTCGAACTGCACCGCGGCTACTTCCCGCACGAGAGTCTCACGGTCGCCGCACTCCAGCGGGTAATGGCGTATTACTACGCAAGCATCGAGCAGATCGACCACCAGGTGGGCCGCATGATCGAGGTCTTGCGGCGCAAGGGCTTGTATGACAACACAATGATCATCTACACAAGCGATCACGGAGAGTACCTGGGCTGCCATCACATGCTTTTGAAAGGCAACTACATGTACGACCCGCTCGTGAAAGTCCCGCTCATTATCAAGTACCCCGCCGGCAAGTTCGGCGGCCGCGTCTCGCAGGCCATGGTGTCGAATATCGATGTCGCGCCGACCATCCTCCGACAGGCGTCCTGCGCGGTGCCCGACGGCATGCGCGGGATCGACCTCGCCGCCGAGGACATCGGACGTGACCACGTGTTTGCCGAGAGCGCCGGCGGCACCCATGCCATGGCGCGAACAGGAACACGCAAACTGCTCCTGTCACGGAAACACGGCAAATCGCTCTTCTTCGATATCGAGCATGATCCCGCCGAGGTCCATGATCGGTACGACGATCCCGCCTGCCGGGACGAGATTCAGGCGCTCACACGGGCCATCGAAGCATGGCGCAGTTTCGACGATCTGCCCCCTACCTACCTCGACGAGAACGCCCCAGTCATTGATCAGCCGAATGTCGCCTCACGGGACGACGATCACCGCGATCGCATGGCCGCCTACTGCCGCAAGATGATGGCCCAGTGACGCCCCCGTTCGCGGCGTGATTCACGGTTCCGAAGTCGCGCGCCCCGCGTGCGCGGTTGTCCTGTCCGCCTTGTCGCGCGCGCTACGTGTTTCCCGCCAACTCAAGCAGCGTCCTATACAACGCCAGCAGGTTCTCGCGGGGCACCCGCGCTTGCACGTTGTGGATCGTGTTGAATATGAAGCCGCCGCCCCGCCCGAAAATCCGCACCCGTTCCCGCACCTGCGCCGCCACCTCCTCCGGCGTCCCGAACGGCAGCGTGTGCTGCGTGTCCACGCCCCCGCCCCAGAACACCAGCCGGTCTCCGTAGCCCTCCTTCAGTTCCCGCGCTTCCATGTCCCGCGCCGAGCACTGGACCGGGTTCAGGATGTCGAACCCGGCGTCGATGAAATCCTCCAGAAAGACCCGCACGCTGCCGCACGAGTGGATGAACGATTTCCAGCCCGTGTTCCTGTGTATCCAGTCGTTCACCCGCCGGTGAAACGGCTTGTAGAGGTCCCGATACACGTCCAGGCCGATGAACGGGCCGTGCTGCGCGCCGAAATCCGTCCCCGTCACGAACACCGCCGTCACGAGGTCGCCCACGATAGCGTGAATCTTCTCCCAGTTGGCCAAGGCCATGTCGCATTGCCGCGAGAAAACCTCGTAGACGTAGTCGCGGCGGCAGAGCGTGCTCGTGTACCACTCCGCGATGTCGCGTATGCCGCGCGGTCGCCTCAACCATTGTCCCGGCACGAGGGCGATGTCGCCGAAGGCCGCGCCGCCGAACGAGGCCAGCACCGCCTTGTCCGTTCCCGCGAGCCGCTGCGCCTCCGCGCGATACCAGTCGAGTTCGCTGTCGCTGATGGGCGTGAACTCCTGCAAGTTGTCCTCGACGTCAAGCGCCGCTTCGTCGATCGGGTCCTGCCGGATAATCGTGTCGAAATAGAAGCCGTCCTTCGGCATGCGGCCGCTCGGCGCGGCGGTGGCGTCGCCCCCCGGGTACATCAGGATATCGCCGTTCGCCTCGGGCATCGTGTTGAACGCCTCCGGCACGAGCACGGGCGTGTTGTCGAAGAGCCGCCATTCCTTCCATCCCTCGTTTCTGAAACCGAACAACGTGCGCGATCCGCCCAAACCCACCACGTCCACGCCCAATGCGTCGATCAGGTCCGGCGCAATCTCGCCGAGCATCTGATACGGCTCGACCACCTTCACGGGCGTCCCCGGCGCGTCCAGCCCGAGGGCCTGCCGCAAAAGATAAACCGAACTGACATGCATGCCGGTGACCGCCGACGCGCCCAGGTCCAGCGGCGTCCGGTCCGGCTCGGCATGATTCAAGGCGGTGTTCACACGCTCCCGCGAAGTCATGATCGTGGTTCTCCCCGTATCGCTTCTTCAAGGCATCAACGCTTCCCGCAATATAGCAGGCCCCGCACAGCGCCCCCAAACGGCGGCGCGCGCGATCCGCTTGCATCGCACGTCGCCGTTCCTGTTAGATAGCGGTCGCCTTTGCCTCTCCGCGGCTTTCGCCGGGGGGAAGACTCTGGCGCATCGCCACGGCCGGATCGGCCTATGGGAAAGCGTGGGAACCATGTCAAGACAGGACTCGGAGGGCGGCGCCGGTTATGCCTTCGTGCTCGCTTCCGTGGCGGCGTTGGGCGGGCTGCTCTTCGGCTACGACACGGCGGTGATCTCGGGGGCCATCGGCTACCTGAGCGACTACTTCGGGCTCGATGCGCACATGCGCGGCTGGGCGGCGTCCAGCGCGTTGACCGGCTGCATTGTCGGGGCGTGCTTCGCGGGCGTCCTGAGCGACTGGCTGGGCCGCAAGAAGGTGCTCATACTCTCCGCCGTCCTGTTTTCGGTGTCCGCCGTCCTGTCCGCGATTCCCGAGTCGGTGACGCAATTCGCGATTGCGCGGATATTGGGCGGACTCGGCGTCGGCGCGGCGTCCATGCTGTCGCCGCTGTACATTGCCGAAGTCGCGCCCGCGCGCATCCGGGGCCGCCTCGTATCCCTGAATCAACTGACCATCGTCGGCGGCATGCTGGTCGTCTACTTCGTGAATGCCCTGATCGCGCGGTTCGGCATGCACATCGGCGGCGAAGCGTGGAACGTCGCCTCGGGCTGGCGCTGGATGTTCGCCTCCGAGACGATCCCCGCGCTGTTGTTCTTCGTGCTGCTCTTCGCCGTGCCCGAGAGCCCGCGCTGGCTCGTCAAGAACGGCCGGAACGTCGCGGCCTTCGCCACCCTCGCCCGCATCAACGGCGCGGATCAGGCGCGGGCGGACATGGCCGAGATCGGCGACGCCATAGCCCACGAAGACCGCTCGGTGCTGCAACTGCTCAGACCGGGCATGCGCATGGCCATGTTCGTCGGGATCACCCTCGCCGTGCTGCAACAAGTAACGGGCATCAACGTCGTGCTGTATTACGCGCCCGAGATTTTCAAGAGCGTCGGGCGCGCCGCCGACACCGCAATCTACGAAACCGTGATTGTCGGCGTCGTGAACGTCCTGTTCACGCTCGTCGCCATCTGGGTGGTCGATCGCGTGGGCCGGAAACGGTTGTTGCTCGTGGCGTCCGCCGGCATGGGCGCGTCGCTGGCCGCGCTGGGCCTCGCGTACCAGCTTGACCGATTCGAGGGGTTGCTCGTGTTACTGCTCGTATTGGCCTACGTGGCGTCGTTCGCCGTCGCGATGGGGCCGGTGGTGTGGGTGGTGCTATCGGAAATCTTCCCGACCCGCGTGCGGGGCACGGCCATGTCCGTCGCCACGGTCTGCCTGTGGATCGCGTGCTACGGCGTATCGCAGACCTTTCCCTGGCTGCTCGAAACCTTCTCCGGCAACAGCTTCTTCCTCTACGCCGTCATGTGCGTCCTGTGCTTCTTCTTCGTATGGCGCTTCGTGCCAAGGACCGAAGGCAGAACCCTCGAGGAAATCGAGCAGGACTGGGCGTAATAGACCGATGAACCCGCCGGAATTCCGACATGGTCACTCCGGGGCTTCGGGGATTTCCTCGATAAACCCGTGATAAAGCCCCATGTAGTAGGGCAAGAGGAAGACCGTTCCATTTGCCAGTTCGCGGCCGTCGCCGCCGTAATCGAGTTGCCAGGGGTCGGTGTTCCAGTGGCCGAAGTGGCGGTTCTCGACGGGGAGGACCTTGCCGTTGACGCGATGGCCGCGGTCGCGGCGCATGGGCACCGTGGGCTCGGAGGCCTGTTGCCGGGGCAGACGCACGATGTCAATGCGGTGGCTGTTGAGATGGCCCCAGTTGCAGCGGTCGAGCGAAAACCCCTTGAGCGTCGCGACGGTGTCCTCGATCCAGCCCCGCCATGGCGCAATCCCGTACGTGCCGTAGGGGTCGGTGACCTTCGCGCCGATGCCGTGGGCGGCGTAGGCGAAATTGAAAAGGGGGTTCATTTCTGGCTGTTCAAGAATCCAATACATGTAGAATGACGCGAGGGCCTGATCGCGGAGTTTTTCGTCCTTCGTGCACTTGAGAAGGCTGTAGTAACTCATGACGGCCATCTCGTCGTCCGACTGGTTGCCGGAACCCACGCCGAATTGGAGCTTCGGGAACATGAGGTTGTGCGCGTACCCGTGCTTGTCGATGAGTTCGCGCGCGGCCGCGTCATATTTCGGGTCGCCGGTCACGTGCGAGGCGACGGCGAGGTAGGAGAGAATGCTCAATGAGTTCAGGCCGCGCTCGGGGAACCACATGGGATCGTTATTGAGTGAGGCCGGCCCGTACACGGCCCAGCGTGTCGGGGTCCCGTCATGGTCGACGAGATAGAACCCGTGTTCGACGAGATGGTTGGTAAGATCGCGCACGACCTCGCGGACGCGATCCTTCTCCTCCTCCGTGTCGGCGACGAGGTCGTAATAGAGCGGATAGAAGAAATAATGCCCGTCCAGTTCGTCGGAACTGGTGTCGGTCTTGAAATACCATTGGCCGTCGGCGCTCTTGGGCCAGCGCGGCTCGTAAATCTTCCACAGCGAGTCATTCTTCTCGCGATGTTCGAGGTCCCGCTCGATACGCCCGACGTTCGGGTCGGGGCCGTCCGTGGGCAGGATGGTGCGCGCAACGTAGCCGTGGGGCGGGCTGTGTTCCGCGCCCTGGGTGACCTTCTGCAAGAAGCGCAGCGCCTCGAAGGCGCGCTTCGCGCGGTCTTTCGCCTTCGGGTCGCCCGTGGCCGCGTAGGCGAAGCATTCGCCCGCGCCGTACATGCTGGTCCAGAGACCGTCGTTGTCGCTGTCGCTGCGGATGATTTCGCTTCTGTCGCCGGGCGCTTTCAGGTGGACTTCCGAGACGTACCCGAAGGGCGTGCGGCGGATCAGGTCCATTTCGTCTTCGTAGTGCGCCGCCTTCTCCGCGAGGGTCATCATGCGCCGCTCGATACGGCCGATGCCGCGCGGCGTCGCGAACCAGACGTTCCCGTCGCCGTCCACGGCGATGTCGCGCACGTGGTCGTCGGGCAGCCAGCGCAGCCCCTGCCGATAGGCCCATTCCTTGCCGTCGTAACGTATGGCGCCCTTCGTCGTGCCGAACCACATCTCGCCGTCCGGCACGGCCACGACGCAGGTAAAGTCGTTGTAGGGAAGCCCCTCCTGACCCGTGAAGAATTTCCAACCTTCCGTTGTTTGATGGCCCGCGCCGGCAAGCGTGGCGAACCACAGGCGGCCTTCGGGGTCATAGGCGACGCCGCGCACGTCCGACGCGGCCCAGCGGCGGCCCAGCCCGTCGTGAATATCGAGGGGCGTCCGCGCGCCGGTGGCCGCCTCGAGGAGCAGTCCCTCGCGCGTCGCGTAGGCCGTGGGCTTGCCGGGATACGTCGCGGCGCGCGGCTGCGGCGCCGGGGGCACCGTGGGCGCATCCAAGGCGACCCACGCCGCGCCGTCGAATACGACGACTTGCCCCCCCGCCAAGGCCAGCACCCTGCCGCCGCCGTCGATCCACACGCACGTCACGTCGTCCGAGGGCAGGCCGTTGTCAGCAGTGTAATGATGCGCAATTTCCTGGGGAAAGCGCCCGATACGATGGGGCGCCGACTCGGCCCAAGCGCTCACAGTCCACAGCATCGCCGGGAGAATTCCCAACAGGATGGCACAGTGTGGCATCCGATAAAGCATCACAACTCCTTTCTTGCCCGGTCGCGGCAATGTATCGCGCGGACGCACGAGCCCGCTCCTACGTGCGGGCGCCGCCGAGCGTAACATCACGCATGCACACCAACACGCGGGCGACTTCGCCCCGTTCCGGCAACGGGATAAATGTCGCCTCGAATTCGTAGCTTCCGCCGGGAAACTGCGCCGCGAACACCGCGTCGCGCACGGCGCAGGTTCGCAAGGTCTCGAAGAAGGTCTCCTGCTGTTCCGCCGCGCGCCAGGACCGGAGCAGGTCATGGAAACTCGAGCCGGCGGCCTCGCGCAAGTCGACCTCGAGGCGGTCTTCGAGGGACGGCGACAGCGTCAGCCAGAGCACGCGCCCGGACCGGTCCACGGCCAGGAGCAGGTGTTCGTCCCGCGCGGCGAGGAAGCGCAACAGATGCCCCACCTCGGCCAGGCGCGCGGCCTCGTCCACCGCTTCGATAACGCCCACCCTGCCGACGCACGCCCCTTCCGGATTGCGCAGCGGCGCGGACGCGACCCGCACGTCCATCGTTTCGCCGTTCTTGCGGCGGTGCGTACTCACATACGACCGCAGCGCCGCGTCATCCGTTTCATCGGCCACCACTTCGAGGCGCGCCGCGCCGTCGTCTTCCGCGCTGAGCATTGCGAAGGGCCGCCCCAGCAGTTCCTCCCGCGCATACCCGTAAAGGCGCTCGATGGCGCCGCTTACATACGTGACGCACCCTATCGCGTCCGTTGTCCAGAGCACGACGGGCGCGGCGTCGAGCTGGGCTCCCGCCGCCGCTACGAGCGTATCGCGCGTCGGCGACGCGGCGCTCAGGCCGCCGATCCGCGCCGGGGCAAGGACATGCGCAAGAATAATCGCCTGGTCCTTCTCGTCCTCGGTCCATTCGCGGGGGCCGCCGGTGTGCTCGCACAGCAGGAGCGCCACTATGCGCGCGTCTTCGCGGATGGCGCACGCGATGATCGCGGTCGCGGCGGGCGCGCCGCCGATCGCAGCCGCGAGCCGCCGCGTCCAACGATCCCCGTTCACGTCCGGGATCGCAAACGCGGGGTTTCCTCCGACGGCGTCGAAAAGCTCGGGGAACTCGGCGCGGGAGAACAACATGCCCGCGGCATGCGCCTGCGCGGAGGCGTCGTAACGGTCCAGACAGGTCAGCACGCCGTCGTCATCCAACCTCCATACGGCGGCCCGCGCGACATCGAGGCTCCGCGCGGCGGCCTCCGCGAGCAAAGCCGCCGCTTTTCGCGGGTCGTCCTCGCAGATGTCGGGCGAACATACCAGGTCGCGCAACAGTGCGCGTTGCTCCCGTGCCCGGCGCGCGGTCTCGGCGTCGGCGGCCTCCTGTCCGCGCAGCCGCGCCCGCAGGTCCTCGAGGCGCGCCCGCGCATCGCGCATCTGTTTCCGCGCGGTGAAGAGCGCCTGGAGTTGCGCGTCGGGTATGACGTCCGTCGTTCTGGAAACCGCGGCGGCGGGCGCGCGCGCGGCCGCCTGGCGGCACAATTCGTCGAGCGCGTCGGTCAAGGAGCGCACTTCCGTGACGCGGCTTCGCGGCCAGTAGTTATCGGCGGGTTCGAGCGCGTCGTAGCGTTGGACGTGCTCGACAAAGCGGCGGACCGGTCGACGCACGGCGGCGGCAAGAACGAACGCCAGCGCGCCCGCGGCCACCATACCCCACAGGCCGACCAGCAACAGGTAGTCGCGCCCTTGTCGCGCCGCGAACAGTAGGTCGGGCTGGGGCGCGGCCACGCCGAACACGAAGGGCGCGTCCTTTCGCGATGACATCCGCCGAAACGCGCACCACCACGTGGTGTCGGCGGCGTCCGTAGCGAACGGGCGCGTGCCCTGATTCACGTCGGAGGCCCAGTACGCGTAAGCACGCCCGATTCCCGACGGTGCGATCTCCTCCAAGACCGGACACGCCGTGGCCGCGGCGTACCGCCACCCCGTCAAACCGAGCACACGACCGGATTCGTGCAACGCAACCGCGTAACCGGCGGGGGTCGGATGAATCCCGACGATCGCCTCAGCAAACCGGGCCAAGTCCAGTTCAAAGGAGACCGCGGTCTCGCGCGGCCCCGGTCCGACGGCGAACGCAAGACGCAAGGCGGCGTCGGGGCCTTCCGCGCCGGGCAATTCCCAGCAGATGTCCACGCGCCCGGCGCCGTCCTGGTCGCCGCGCGCCCGGCAGCGGACAAGCGCCTCGCGAAACAGGGGCTCGCCCGTGGGCGGCGCGGACGAGGGCGCCTCGTGTTCCTCGCGGATCAGATTGCCGCGGTCGTCCCAATACGCGACGGCGACATCGAGGTCTTCGTCGAGGCGCCGCGCGCGGGAAACCCAGCCGCCGTCGTCGCGGCGCAAGGAGAACGAGGCCTCATTCGAGTAGAACATGACACCGCGCACAATGGGCGTGCTCTCGATAAGCGGCTGCAATGTGTGAAACATCGCGGTCGGGTCCCGCAGCGGCAACGTGCGGCGCATGGTCCAGTCCCGAACTGTGTGGACGCGGTCGTAGACGGGACCGAGCAGCCCGTCGAGTTCCGCCTCCATGCGGTCCAATCCGCCGCGCACGACGGCGTCGGCGCACTCCTCGACCGCGAGATGCCGCTCGACGTAGCCCACGACCAGCGCGCCCGCGGTCATTAGCGCCACCAATGCGGCCAGGGACAGGAGCAACGCCGCGCGGATCCCGAGCGTCAGCGGTTTCCGCGCGCGGTCAGGGTTCTCGATGCGCCGAGTCATAGGCCAAGAAAGACCCCACAGTTGCGAACCGCTGCGCCGTTAAGGCGCGACGTCGATTGACGGCGGCCAATAGCCGCCAAGCGGTTCGCCCGAGTATCCCGTGCCCGGTTCCGCAATTTCAACCCGGCTCCGCGGCCTACTTCGCGGCCCTTACGTCGAAACGCGCGTTCTCGGGCGACACCGACGCCGTCTTGCGGGCCGCGCCGCGAGGCGCTACGATACGAAACCGCAACGTCCAAGGATACGCCGGCCCATGCTCGAAGGATGCGACATCCTGATCTACACGTATGCCGATTGGCGCGCGAGTTGGAGCACGCCGCAGCAGATCGCCGCGCGACTGGCCCCGCGGAATCGCGTGCTCTACGTGGACGTGCCTCGATCGTTCCTTTATCGGTTCCGCGCGCCCGACCCCCAAGGCGCGGGGCAGTGGGACGGGCCGCCGGTCCAGGAAGTGCGCGAGCGTCTGTTCGTGTATCATCCGCCGCGGGTGTTCGCGCCGGTGGGCCGCCTGCCGTTCGCGGCGGCGCGGGCGTCACTCATGCTGAACGGGCGCATCTTGGCGGCGCTGGTGCGTCGGCAACTGGCGCGATTGGGCATGCGTGATCCCGTTCTCTGGAACTTCTCGCCCCTCCACGGCGGGGCCGTCCCGTCCATTCCGCGAAGTCTCACCATCTACGACATCTGCGACGAATGGGACAACTATGTGCCGGACCCGTCCGGGAAGCGCGTTATCCAATGGATAGATGCGGCCCTCTGCCGTGACGCGGACCTCGTCTTTGTCGGCACCGAGACGGGCAAGGCGCTCCGCGACGGAACGAACGCCGACCTACATGTCGTGCATCACGGCGCGGACTACGACCATTTCGCCGCCGCCGCCGCGCCGGAAACCGTCGTGCCCGAGGACATCGCGCGGTTGCCGCGCCCCGTCATCGGCGCGGTCGGGGTTATCGACCCCGCGCGGTTTGACGCGGACCTTATCTTGTTTCTCGCCGGGCAACGTCCGGACTGGTCCCTGGTGCTGGTCGGGCCCGCGCGAGCCGATATGGACCTCACACCGCTGAAGAACGTCGCGAACGTCCATCTGCTCGGCAATCGCCCCATCGAGGCGCTGCCCGCCTATCTCAAAGGCATGGACGTGACGCTAATTCCCTACAAGACCAACGAAGCCACCCGCTATATCTACCCGCTCAAACTCCAGGAATACCTCGCCGCCGGCAAGCCCGTCGTCAGCGCGGCCCTGCCCGCTGTGGTCCAGTACCGGGACGTGGTGTACATCGCGGAGTCGCATCCGGCATTCCTCGACCGCATCGAGGACGCACTCGCGGAAAGGGACCCGGCGCGCATCGGGGCGCGCCAGGCCGTGGCGCGCGCGAATTCCTGGGAGCGGCGCATCGAGGAGAAGTCGGTCCACGTTCTGCGCGTGCTGGAGCGCACCGCGCGGCCTTTGGCGGCAACCAAGGTCTGACTTGCATCGGCGAGCGCAGCAAGCGACACAAGGGGGGCCAAGAGGACCAAAGCGACCAAAGGGACCTGATCGGACCGATAGGACCGACAGGACCGATGGGACCGATAGGGACCCAACCGGCACAAGACGGATTCGCTTCACGACACGGTCGCACTCGTGTCGTCCGCGTCATTCGTGATTATGAGGCTCCAGCCACTCCATAACGAGAGTCTTTGCCGTGCCACGTCCGGTACTCATCATGCATGAACGACTATTGCACCTTATTCCAATTCTTCAACGTCCGTTCGAGGTCGAATAGCTCGTGGGCGTTGCCGCGCATGAGGCAGTCCGTCAGTGCTTCGAGTTCGGCTTCACGGAGCCAGCGTTCCTCGACGAGTTCCGAGAGCGCCTGCGCGAGGCCGCGGCGCGCGACGGCGGCATGGCCGGGGACCATCTCGACAGGGCGGTAGTCACCGCCGAAGGTGAGGAGTTTGCAGGCGGGGGCCGCGCCGAGGAACTCCTTCACGAACCGAACGCAGGCCATCGGGTTGATGATCCACGCCCAGCACATGTCGATGTAGGCGTTGGGCCAGTGTTTGGCGGCGGCGATGATGTGGTCGTGGTAGGGGTACGTGATGTGCATGAAGACGAAGCGCGCGTCGGGATGCGCACGGCACAACTCGCACATTTCGGCGGGGTTGCCCTGAAGCCGCCCGAGGGGAATCGAGTTGTGCCCGGCGTAGTAGCCGGTGTGCAGTTTGACCGGCAGATCGTATTCCGTCGCCTTGTGAACGCAATAGTGGAACAGGTGGTCCTCGACGGCCTTGCGCTCGGCGGCCTCGAGCGCGCCCCTGTCCCGCAGCATCTTCTCGAAGTACGGCGCGGCTTCCTCCGCCGCGACGCGGGCATAGTCCAGGCCGCGCGCGTAAGCGTTCTGGCTTTTGACCGCGATGGCGCGCGGGCCGTAGGTCTCGAAGGCCCAGTCGATGACGGCGTGCCAGTCTTTCAGGCCCTTCAGGGTCACGCCGGCCTCCGCCGCGAGCCGATCGCGGTCGCCCGCCGCGCTCAACGCGGCGAAACTGAGGTCCTGCGCGAGCAGGTCGGGCTGCGCGGTCTCGCCGAAGATGGGGCCCTCGATGCAGTTCACCTGCGCATATTCGATGTTCGCGAAGTCGCGCAGGACGACGCGATAGAAACCGGGCTGCACGGCGGCGCGCATCTTCGCCGAGATGCGCTCGACGTTGTCCGCGCGCAGGTCGTCCTCGTCATAAAGCAGCCGGAGCGATTCGCGGACATTCATCATGTACCCGGTATTGTGGGTCCGGCGATAATACGGTTCGAGGGCCTTCCACTTGTCCCGCGGCGCGATGTCCCAGCGAAACGCGACGGCCAGCGCGTCGCCCGGCATACCCGCGACTTTCAGGTCCGAATCGGTGTAATGACTGAACAACATGCCGATGTCCGGCGCGGGCATCTTGCTTTCGTCCTCAAGATCAAGGGCCCGCAAGCGCACGGATTCCTCCCACAAGTGCTCGTGGGTGTCCACGAACGGCGTGCGGTCCACCAACCTCCGAATATCCGCGGCGATTCCCATGCAAGCGTCTCCTTATTCCGGTTGACGTGTCGTCGCGCGGATTATACCCGCAAACGCTCCGCCAATCGGACCCGTCCCTCGATCGCGCGCGACAATGTTGCGCGTCGCCGCCCGCGCGACTAGACTGCGGCGTCATGCTGAGTCCGGAATCCCTGCAATCGGCGCGCGCGGTCAGGCCGCGCAATCTGGTCCGCTATTTCCTCATCGCGGACTTCTTCTATCTGCTGCTGGTTCACGCATGGGGAATCGGCGTAGGACCGCTCGGGCGGGATTTCGCGCTGTTGGCCGATCCGGGTACCTTGGGTTGGCCGCTACGCGCGGCGATTTCCGCCGAGCGGTGGCTGTTCTTCGACATGGCCGCGCCGTATCACGCGGTGAATCTCGCTTTGCTCTACGGCTGCATGGTCGCGGTGTTCTTTCTCACGCGCTGGATTGTCGGCGGACCGGTCTGGTTGGGGTCGCTGGCGGCGGTGATCTTCATGGCGCACCCGGCAAAGAGCGAAGCCACGCTGCACCTGACCGGCGCGGCGGACCTGTTGCCCGCGTTCCTCGGGCTAAGCGCGACAGCGATGTACGTGCGGTCGGCCCGGGGCGCGCGCGGCGGGCACGGGGCGGCGGCGTCACGAGCATATGTTTCCGCATTGGCGGTGTTCGCCTGCGCCGTCCTGCCGTTTCGCGGCAACCTGTTGCTCATCGCGCCGCTTATCTGCCATGAGTTCCTGCTGAAGAAGCGGGACCGGCGTTCGCCGGCGCGGCTCGCGCCGTTCACGGCCATCGCTCTGGCGGCGTTTGTCGCGCACGGTATCGCGTCGCCGCCGGAAGTCCCGGCCCCCCTGCGGTTGTTCGCGCCGTTGGGCTTGCTCTTCTACCCTATCGGCCTCCTGCCCGAGACGGCGGGCCGATTCGTTGCCCATCCCCTTCTCGCCTACGGCGCCGCTGCGTTGGCCATTGCCGCGTTGGTGTTCCTGGAACGGCGTGTGCGCCTGCCGGCGTTCACCTTCGCGCTGATCTCGATGGTTCTTGTCCGTGCGGGGCAGGACCGCGGGTTCATCGACCCCGTGCATATGACCGGCGGCGGCGCGCTGCTGCTGCCGCTGGGATTCTTCGCGGTGGGCGCGGCGGCGCTGTGCGAACGGATCATGCGGCATCCCAAGTGGCCGAAGCCGATGGTGCTGTTGACGACCGCCCTTTGCGTGCTCCTGTTCCTGCTGCAATGGGGCGCGATCATGTCCTGGCGGCACGCGGCGCGCGAAGCGGCCCGCTTCCGGCAGCAGGCGACCGCCTTCGCGACCGCGCATCCGAACGAGGTCCTGGGCGTGCTGCCGGACTTCCAATGCTTTCGCGGCGCGCCGATGATGCTTTCCGAGTCCATCGCCCACGACACGCCGTTCAGCCGCCGCGTACCGCA
Source organism: Candidatus Hydrogenedentota bacterium (assembly GCA_029556545.1). Classification (GTDB taxonomy): domain Bacteria; phylum Hydrogenedentota; class Hydrogenedentia; order Hydrogenedentales; family JAGMZX01; genus JAGMZX01. The sequence goes on along the minus strand of JAKQEQ010000193.1, from coordinate 52,732 downwards.
CGTGTCGTTGTTGCCGATGCACTACGTGGGACGCAAGAAAGCGCACATTACCGTGGCGGCCTGGGAGCCGGAGGAAGGCGTGATTCGCGTGGATGGGGCGCGCCCCGTCGCCGTCGCTCCGTGGCCCTACACGCCGGAACAGACCTGGCCGGCGCGGGCGGCGGTGGAAGTCCGCCTTGGGGAAATCACGGATCATGGATTCGATCTGCGCATTCGCGACCGCGCCGGGCCGCTGCCCCGCCGCCTGCTGCCCGTGATCAATGACGCGACAAAGCCGGATTCGGACGACGTGGCCGCCGCGGCATCGCCCGATCGTTAATTCGGGCGGCGGCCAGTCGCGACGCGCGGCGACACGCATATCGCGTCCACCCCACTTGCGCCGTCGCCGTCGCTTCCGCGACAATTCGACCGCGCCTGGAACGATTCCAGGCGCCACGGTCCCGGAGGGAAAGACGATGTCGGCGTATCAGGGCGTAATTCTCGCGGCGGGGCATGGGTCGCGCATGGGGCCCTTCGGCGAAAGCGTGCCGAAACCGATCGCGCCCATCTGCAACAAGCCCCTGCTCGCCTATCAACTCGAACACCTGCGCAACCTCGGCATCGAAGACATCATCGTCGTCATCGGCCATCTCGGGCACGTGATCACCCGAGTCCTCGGCGACGGCCGCGAATACGGCGTGCGGCTGCGCTACGTCGAACAGGAGCAGCGGCTCGGGCTCGCGCACGCGGTCGGCCAACTCGAACGCCACGTGGACCGGCCGTTCGTGCTGTTCCTCGGCGACATCTTCTTCGATGTCTCGGAGCCGGCCCGCATGATCGAGGAATTCGAGCGGCACGAGGCCGCCGCGGTCCTGGCGGTGAAAGAAGAGGACGACATCGAGGCAATCAAAAAGAACTTCTGCGTCCACCTGCGCCCCGACGGCACGGTCCGGCGCGTCATCGAAAAACCCCGGCACGTGACCAATAAGCTGAAGGGTTGCGGGCTCTACCTCTTCGACATGCGCATCTTCGACGCTATCCGCCGCACGCCGCGCACCGCCTTGCGCGACGAATACGAGATCACCGACTCGATCCAGATACTGATCGACTACGAATACCCCGTGCGCGTCGCGCCCGTCGTCCAATGGGACATGAACCTCACCTACATCGCCGATCTCATCGCCTGCTGCGTTCACGAGTTGCGCCGGCGCGGACTGACATCGCTGGTCGGCGAAAACTGCCGCATCGCGGACGGCGTGGAACTCATCGAGACGGTCGTCGGCGATCATGTCGCATTGACCGCGCCCATGCGCCTCGAACGGTGCGTCGTACTCTCCGGACGCACCCTCGCCCAGCCCCGCGCCTACGCCGACATCGTCTTCACGCCCGACGCCGCCCTCCAGGCCATGCCGCCGCCCCCCTGATCCGCCCTCGCCCTCTTCCTCCCGCGGACCTCGTGGCCGTCGCGCGATTCGGGGGGTTGACAAATCGCCGCAAACGGGGTAGAGTGTCGTCAGAAGGGGTTGATTGTGACGGCGGGGGGTAACGAAATGGCGCGGAAATGCGAAGGTTCGGTTGTCGGGCGAGAAACGTATAGCGTTGGGAGGTGCGCTGGACTCGGGGGGGGGTAGATGGTTCTTCCCTACCACTTAAGGTTTCTTTGCCGTCTCTTGTGGGCGGGACAGCACCAAGCGCGATTCGCAGGTCCTCGCGTGGCGTGGTGTCGGGAAATTTTCTCGGGATCCCGTTCAAATCTTTTGTTCTGCTCGTGGCAACTACATTACTGGCTGCCTGTCCGCGCATGTTGGAGCATCTCGATGTTGGCGAGATCAACACATGTGCGTGCACCGCTCCAATAGCCGCGGCGGGCTGGCCCCACGCCATGAATCCCATTACGGAAATACGACCTGTGGGGCTTCCCTTACTCGCCGCGTATCCAGGGACGATAGGCGATCTCAGAGTTGAAGGCGGTGAAGACTGCGACATTCGTTACGACGCCTTCGACGTGAAAATGAGGGAGGGTGCTCAGGACCACTGTGGAGGAGATTGCGGTGAAAGTGAAGATTGCCTGAGAGACTATGGGGATTCGGACTTGACATGCCTCTGTATCGTTTCCAACGCAGCTACTCCATATCTCTACTCGATAGCCGGCTATGTCCACAAGGTTGAACCCGATCCAGAAGAACCGCTGATGGCGCGCTGCTATTACGAGGTAAAGCCGGATTACTTAGCCGGTTCGCGCGGATACAGAATAAGGGTTACACGATTCGGAGCGAGTCAACCTGAAGACGGGGGAAAACCTAACTACGCGGAAATAGTCATTCCGGGGCAGGTTGACCCGGCAAAAACCTACGGTCTACGCGCGGTACGCCACCCCGAAGCCCGTGAATTACCGCTGGAGAACATCCTCGCGGGGGCGTCATTGCGACTTCGCCAAGATCTTTCAGAGAACCCGGATGTGCAACAGACAACTCTCAAAGAGCGATTTGACGATCCTCTGGATAGTGCGGTGCCAGTGCATTATCATTTGCTTGAGTACGCAAGGGAGACTGATGCTAGAGTAGAGTTCGATGAATGCAATCCAGATCACTGGAGTGGCTTCCAACTTCTCGACGCTTGTGGTTACGATCTGATGACGTGCGAGCGCGTTTACTCCATGGATCACCGACCTCCGGGCAATGGTCTGTGGGGTCTCGCAAATGCCGCGTCGGCCTTCATATGGCTTAGCGTCGTGTCGCGCGATCTTCAGCAGACGTTTGCGCATGAAACCGGTCACGTTGTCGGTCTGGGGCATGACGATCCGGGCGTCGTCGAATACAATGTAATGTGGATCGGCGACTGGAGATACGGGGCGGATGTCAATTGGTGGGCACAGAAACCGCAATTCGTCAGCGACATTCCAGACTGGTTGTAGGATCAGGAAGGAGGAGACGCGCGCATGAGCATAGTCAATGGCGCAAAGGTCAACGAACACCGGTGCTGCGTCGTACTCGCGATGTTGGGCATACTCTGTTCGGTGGCGACGTCTGGCGAGCCGCCGATCATCTATCCGCCCGAGACGGTCTGGCCCGGCGACCCGGACATCGAGCAGAGTACGGATGTCCGCCTGAAGGAATTGTACCTGGATACGGTTGTGGGTCTGCGACGCATGGAGGAAGGTGTTCGTCTGGGCAGGCACTCGTGGTCCACGTACCTTGCATGGGTGAATGCGCCGAAGCCCGCGGGCGACGCGACCTACGTCATCGAGGCGGGGCGGCGCGCGCTCGCGAAAAGTCCCCCGGACTGGCTGTCGTATCGCGTCGTGTTGTGGGCGGCCAAGGCCGGCATGACCCGGGACTGTCGCGTAGTGTCCTTGGCGCGCCTGGCGTTTCAGGCGCCGCGCGGCGAGAAACTCGGCGACGAGCACGCGCAGGCGCTCATCGAGACCTATGAACTACTGGGTTGGATTCACCTGGCCGAGACGGTGAGGCTCCTCGAAGAATGCATGACGGAGGAGTTCTGGGGCGCCGCGCCAGTCCGTTCCCCCAAGTGGTCCACAAGCGTGTGGGAGGGCAGGATTCAGGTGCGCCTGCGGGCGATTTCTGTGCTCGGACACCTTCCCCCGAGCCTCAGTCTGCCTTTGCTTGAACGTCTGCACAGACGTTATCCCGCGAACCCGGAACGCACACGGTGGGCGCAAGATGAGGAGTACACCTTCGAGGACGTGGCTGGCCACATGTTCGCCGAGATCGTGGCGCGAAAGCGGCGGGAGCCGGAGGTGCCTCCCGGCGCACACTACCACTATCAGCTTTGGTGGCGTGATGCCGTAATGCGGAACGATGCGGAGCGCGTCGATGCCGCTACGCCTTAGGACGCGCCGGATCGCCGAACACGAAACGAGAGAACGCTCAAGGAGGAATTCGGGCATATGTGGTGGAAACGAAAAGCAGCGGCGACTGTTGTTCGTGTGTGGTCGGTCCTTTTCTTGAGCATCGTTCCGAATGTGGCCGCCTTCGGAGCGAGCTTGGCCGATTTCAATCCCTTCCCCGAGCTGCCGTATGAGGCAACAACGCTGGCCCAGGATGAGTTGATCCCGGCTGCAAAGCGCACCTTGGGCAACGGGGTCGAGGCGGAACCCCTGGCGGCGTGCCAGGCGCTGCTGGATGATGCAACGGCGCCCGAGCCGCTGCGTCGTTGGGCCGCGATGCGCCAAGTCGAGCTATACGCCTTGACGTACCGCGAGTGGCGCGCACTGCAGGTCGGCCAGCAGTGGCTGAAGGAACATCCGAACGACGATCGAGCGGTCGAGATCAGGGCCGTGCTTGCGCAAATTCTGTCACAACGCGGGCATCCACTGTTTCGTCCCAGTCTTCAATTGGTGGAGTCGGGATTTCAGGACCTATTCCAAAATCACGATCCGCGAGATTGGGAAGTAATCCGCGCGCACGTCGAGTTCGCCACCAAGTTGTTCGCCTTCTGGGGCGGCGGGCGAGACGCGGACGTGTTGGCCAAACAACGGTCGCACCTGGAAGAGGCCAAGCGACAGGTCGAGGGCTGGATTCAGGAATACGAGACGGGCGCGGAACCCAAACCCGAGCAAGCACGCAACGCCCGCAGCTACCTCGAGCGGCACATCGAGCCCTTGCTTAAGCGCGTGCTAGACGCCGAGGCCGCGCTGGAACGCTACATCCGCCACAGCCTTGAGCGGAAATGACGCCAACGGGGCAGCCGCGCCGAGCAGTGAAGACTGAACGTTCCTAGCGCGCCCGCAAGCGAAGGAATGAGCGGCAGGCAAGTATGTCCGCCCCACATTGGCGCATGTTGCCTGGGCGTCGCGCCATTTGCTTTGACCCGGTGGGGCGGCTATCCTTATGGCCTTCCGGAGGAATCCCCACGATGAACCACGACACACCGGGTTTGAGCTACAAGGACGCGGGCGTCGATATCGACGCGGCGAACGCGGCGCTCGCCCGCGCGAAGGAAGCGATCAAGCGCACGTTCAACGACAACGTGCTTCAGGATATCGGCAGTTTCGGCGCCATGTACCTGCTCGACATCAAGGACATGGAGGCGCCGGTGCTGGTTTCGAGCGTGGACGGCGTCGGCACGAAGCTGAAGCTCGCGTTCATGACGAACAAGCACGACACCGTCGGCGTGGATCTCGTGTCGCACTCGGTGAACGACATCCTGGTGCAGGGCGCGCGGCCCCTGTTCTTCCTCGATTATCTGGCCGCGGGCAAGGTCGATCCCGAGATCATCGGCGACGTCATCCGCGGTGTCGCGGCGGGCTGCCGCTACGCGGGCTGCGCCCTCATCGGCGGCGAGACGGCCGAGATGCCGGGCATGTACGCGGAGAACGAGTACGACCTGGCCGGGACCATCGTGGGCGTGGTGGACCGCAAGAACATCGTGGACGGGTCGCGCATCGCGCCGGGCGACGTGGTCGTCGGGCTCCCGTCGTCGGGCCTGCACACGAACGGATACAGCCTGGCGCGGCGCATCGTGTTCGACGTGGCGAAACTGCGCATCGAGGATGAAGTGCCCGGCCTCGGCAAGACCGTGGCCGCCGCGCTGATGGAGCCCCATATCAGCTACGCCAAGTTGATGCAGATCGTGATGAAGCTGGTCGAAGTCCGCGGCATGGCCCACGTGACCGGCGGCGGCATCACGGACAACCTGCCCCGCGCCCTGCCCGACGGTTTCGGGGTCGAGATCGACCTTTCGAGCTGGTCCGTGCCGCGCCTGTTCACGTTCCTGAAGGAGGCGGGGCGCGTCGCCGACGCCGAAATGCTGCGCACGTTCAACATGGGCATCGGATTCCTCTTCATCGTCCCCGAGAAGCAGGCGGCGAAGGCGGTGCAGAGCGTCGAAATGGCCGGGCAGCAGGCGATGGTGGTCGGCAAGGTCGTGACCGGCGAACGGAAGGTCACCTACACCGGGACGCTGCAATATGCCTAGCCGGATCGAAGTGGCGATGAAGCCGGGTCTCCCGGACCCGGCGGGCGCGTCCGTCCGCGACCGGCTCGCGGAAGACCTCGGCATCCACGTGGACGACGTCAGCGTCATCGACGTGTATACCGTCCACGCGGCGGTGTCCCCGGACGAACTGGAGACCGTCCGCCGCGAGTTGTTCACCGACCCGATTATCCAGGAATCGGCCATTGACCGATCGCTCGCCCGAGACTACGACTACGTCATCGAAGTGGGCTTTCTGCCCGGCGTCACGGACAATATCGGCAAGAGTTCCGCGGAGGGCATCGCGGACGTGCTCGGGCGGCCATTGGCCGCCGGCGAAGCCGTGTTCAAGTCGACGCTGTACGTGGTTCGGGGCGGCGTGGACGCCGCAACGTGCGCGCGGATCGCCCGCGACCTGCTCGCCAATGAACTGATCGAGCAGTGGGTCGTGAAGTCCGCCGCCGAAATGCGCGCGCTGGATGGCAAGCCCCTCCTCGCGCTGCCCATCGTCACCACGACAAGCGACGCGGCGGTCCGCGAGATCGACCTGGAAGTGCCGGACGAGGCGTTGCGGCGACTCAGCCGCGACATGGTGCTTGCCCTCGAACTGCACGAGATTCAGGCGATCCAGGCGCACTACCGCGACCCGGCGGTACGGGCGTCGCGGGCGACGCTGGGCCTGCCACCGCGGCCGACGGATCTGGAACTCGAAGTGCTCGCGCAGACGTGGTCGGAGCACTGCAAACACAAGATTTTCAACGCAACCATCCGCTATACGGACGAAAACAAACAAAAACGAACAATAGACGGTTTGTTCAAGACCTATGTCAAGGCCACGACGGACGCCGTGGCGAAAAAGGTCGATTGGCTCGTGAGCGTCTTCGACGACAACGCGGGCACGGTCCGCTTCGACGAAGACCACAATTTCGCGCTCAAGGCGGAGACGCACAACAGTCCATCCGCCCTCGATCCTTATGGCGGGGCGATGACCGGCATCGTGGGCGTGAACCGCGACGTGCTGGGCGCGGGGCTGGGCTGCCGCTGCATTTTCAACACGGACGTGTTCTGCTTCGCGTCGCCGTTCCATGAGGGCGCGATACCGGAGCGGCTGCTGCATCCGCGGCGCGTGCTTCGCGGGGTCCACCGGGGCGTGAAGGACGGCGGCAACCAGAGCGGCATCCCGGACGTGAACGGGGCCATCGTCTTCCACGAGCGGTTCCTGGGCAAGCCGCTGGTGTTCTGCGGCACGGGCGGGCTGATCCCGCGGACGGTTGCCGGGCGGCCCAGCCACGTCAAGAAGGCGCAGCCGGGCGATCTGATCGTGATGACGGGCGGGCGCATCGGCAAGGACGGCATCCACGGCGCGACCTTTTCCTCGGAGGAGTTGCACGCGGGTTCGCCGGCGACGGCGGTGCAGATAGGCGACCCGATCACGCAGAAAAAGATGGCCGACCTGTTGCTCGAAGCGCGCGATCTCGGCCTGTACCACAACATCACGGACAACGGGGCGGGCGGGCTGTCGTCGAGCGTGGGCGAAATGGCGCGCGGGTGCGGCGGGGCGCGGGTCCATCTTGAGCGGGCGCCGCTGAAGTACGCCGGGCTCGCGCCGTGGGAGATTTTCCTGTCCGAGGCGCAGGAGCGCATGACGCTGGCCGTGCCGCCGGACCAGATCGACGCCTTCCTCGAACTGGCGCGGCGGCGCGAGGTCGAGGCGACGGTGCTGGGCGAGTTCACGGACTCGGGACGCCTCGAGTGCTATTACGACGGCAGGCTCATCGGCGCGCTCGATATGGAGTTCCTGCATGACGGCGTGCCGAGGATGCGCCTCGAAGCGGAATGGACGCCGCCCGCGCTCGAACCGGAAATCATCGTCGAGGATGCGGACCTGACGGCGGAGCTGAAGGCCGTGCTCGGCGCGCTGAACGTGTGCAGCAAGGAAACGTTCGTGCGCATGTACGACCACGAGGTCCAGGGCCAGAGCGTGCTCAAGCAGTTCCAGGGCGTCGCGCACGACGGCCCCGGCGACGCGGGGGTGATCCGGCCCGTGCTCGGGTCGAAACGCGGGATCGCGGTGGCGTGCGGCATCTGCCCGAAATATAGTGACCTAGATACCTATCACATGATGGCATGCGTCATCGACGAGGCCGTGCGCAACCTGGTCGCCGTCGGCGCAAGGCTCGGGCTCATCGCGGGGCTCGACAACTTCTGCTGGCCGGACCCGGTCGCGAGCGAGAAGACGCCGGACGGACGCTACAAGCTCGCGCAACTCGTGCGCGCGTGCGAGGCGCTGTACGACGTGTGCACCGCCTACGATGTCCCGCTCATCAGCGGCAAGGACAGCATGAAGAACGACTACAAGATCGGCGACACGAAGATTTCGATTCCGCCGACCGTGCTGTTCACCGCCGCGGCTGTCATCGAGGACACGGACAGGGTCGTCTCGATGGACGTGAAGCGGCCCGGCGACGTCGTGTACGTCCTCGGCGAGACGAAAAATGAACTGGGCGGGAGCGAGTACCTCGCCCTGCGCGGCCAACTGGGCGCGAATGTGCCGAAAGTGGACCCGGCGCGGGCGCGGGCGCTCTATGAGAAGCTGTCGGCGGCCTTCGGCGCGGGTCTGGTCGCGTCGTGTCACGATTGCAGCGACGGCGGGCTGGCGGTGGCGCTGGCGGAGTCCGCGTTCGCGGGCGGGTACGGCATGCGCCTCGATATTGCGGCGATGGGCCTCGAAAGCAACGTCGTGGCGCTGTTCAGCGAATCGCAGAGCCGGTTCGTGGCCAGCGTGTCGCCGGAGAAGGCCGATCACTTCGAGGCGGCGCTGGCGGGCTGCCCCGTGACGCGCCTGGGCGTCGTGACGCCGGAGCCGGTGTTCGAGGCGGCGTGCGCTGGCGGCGCGGCGGTCAAGGCGTCGCTCGCGGAGTTAAAGGAAGCGTGGCGGCGGCCGCTGCGGTGGTAAGAACATCGCTGGACAGCAAGTCTGGGCATCATGGATAATGAAAGTGTCGACAGAGGAACGATACGGTGACTGATCTCCGAGGCAGCGCCGAGATGGAGGCTGCGGCATGACGCACAAGACATTCACAGCCGTATTACACAAGGAAGATGATCTCTACGTCGCCGATTGCCCGGAGGTGGGCACGGTTAGCCAAGGTTATACGGTCGAGGAGGCCATCGCCAACCTAAAGGAAGCGACTGAAGCCTACCTCATGGAATTTCCCATGCCGGCGGCCTCCACGGCCATGATGACCACGTTTGAGGCTGTAGTAAATGCCTAAGCTCATGGTATTTGGATTACGGTTGCCTGTGGAGTGCGCAAGCTTGCTTGCGCTCAGTTCATCTCGAAGCCTGTCTCGGGCGGCAAGCCGCCCGGAAGGAAGAGCGGCAGCAAGCTGCCGCAGTCCACAGTGGGGAAAGGCCCTCCTTCGGTGGTACGCGCACTGATAGTGACCGGTTTCGGGATTAACTGCGAGCACGAGACCGCACACGCTTTCCATCTTGCGGGCGCGGAGACGGCGTTTGTCCACCTGAATGATCTTGTGGCGGACCCGGCGCGGCTGCACGAATTCCATATCCTCGCGGTCCCCGGCGGGTTCTCCTTCGGCGACGACGTCGCCTCGGGAAAGATTCTCGCGAACCGCCTCCGCTTCAAGCTGGGCGAGCCGATCGCGGAGTTCCTCGCGGCGGGCAAGCTCGCCATCGGCATCTGCAACGGGTTCCAGGTCATGGTGAAGATGGGCATCCTGCCGCTGTTCAACGGCGCGTTCCGACAGGAGGTCACGGTCACGCACAACGACTCGGGGCGGTTCGAGGACCGCTGGGTGCGCCTCACGGCGGACCCGGGCACCCGCTGCGTCTGGAGCCAGGGCATCACCGGCCTCGAACTGCCGATTCGCCACGGCGAGGGCAAGTTCATCCCCCGCGACGACGCCGTACTCGAAAGACTCCGCGCCAACGGCCAGGTCGTGTTCCGCTACGCGGGACCCGACGGCGCGCCCGCCCGCGGCGCGTACCCGGCGAATCCGAACGGCGCGGTGGATGATATCGCGGGCATCTGCGATCCGTCGGGGCGCGTGCTCGGGCTTATGCCGCACCCCGAGGCGTTCGTCGCGCGCACGCAACATCCCCGCTGGACCCGCGAAGAATTCCCCGAGGAAGGCGCGGGGCTGCAAGTCTTCCGGAACGCCGTCGGGCACCTTGGGTAGGCGCTTGGCGTTATCTTGCAGCGTATGGAATGCGGATTGCGGATTACGGATTACAGAGACCACAGGGTTATTGCGGGACTTCATGGGGTTCTGTCGTAAGGGTCTTGGAGACCTTCGGTCGCGGCGGTGGCGCGGTCAGGAGACCGGCCACAACAATGGTCCCGGGTAGAATGCACCCGAGATCAGCACGTTCGTATCGACTACGAGTCTCACCGGCGGCCACGCACTTTGGAAATGGTCTTGGGGATGTCTGACCGTTTGCGGCCGCCTTGGCGCGCCTGCCGTTGAAGCTCACGTTTCAGGCGCGCGAATTCGTCCGCCGATGGCGGATTGATTACCTTCAGCATGACTACGTCCTCCTGTGCGAACACCGCGAATTGCACGCCGGGACCAAGCCGCAGGCGGTCGCGAATAGTCTCCGGGATGACCACCTGTCCCCTGGAACTCATCTTTGTCGTTGCGACGGTCTGACTCATGGCATAGCTCCTTCGAATCTTACCAATAAGACTGTACCGGCTAACCCTCCGTCGAGTCAAGTCGCGGTCGCGACACGAATATATCGACGCCCGTTGGTTCCGGCGTTCTCCATTGTGGCCGGTCTCTTGACCGCGCCAGCGGGGCGACACGCGGTGGAGGCGCCTGCGCCGCGTGGCGAAGGTTTCGGCCCGCCCCCAACCCTTACCCGTCCCCTCTCGCTCGGGGAGAGGGGACGGGACCGGGCGCGGGAGCAACTAGACGTTCCAGGGGGCGCGGTAGTCGCGGGTGAGCCATTCGGGTTTTCCGCTGTCGTGCGCGAAACACATTTGCTTCGGATTCCACTTGATGACTTCGTGGTTGTAGTACGCCTGATTCAGCAGGTGACAACATATGGCGCTGCGGCCGCCGATTTCTTCGTCGGTGATCGGCTTGGCGCGCGATCGTACGCAGTCCATGAAGTTCCAAATGTGATCGCGGCTCTCGTAGAGTCGAATCTCGGCATTTTCCAGGAAGTCCTTCTTGACGCGGAGAATGGTGGATTCGAGGGAGCCGCCGTCCTCTCGGTTGGCGAAGCCGGCGATCTTCTTGCCGTCGCGCCAGAACTCGAACTGGCCGCGGTTTACCTTGATTTCGCCGTCGTTGCCGAAGAAGTGGACGCCAAACCCCTGCCGGTGGATCACGCGCACGCCGTTGTCATAGTGCAGCACGGCGCCCTCCTTCGCCCGCGGGTCGCTCGGCGGATGAATCTCGACCGGGCCGCTGTCGTCGGTTCCCAGGCCCCATTGCGCGATATCGAGGTGATGGGCGCCCCAGTCGCACACAGCGCCGCCGCCGAATTCCTTGTACGCGCGCCAGTCCGGGAAGTGGTCGTGCATGCCGCGGGGGCTCAATACCGAGTTGTAGGGGCGCATCGGCGCGGGCCCGACCCACATATCCCAGTCGAGTCCGGGCTCTAACGGCTCTTCCGGCAAGTCGCAGGGGATTCCCGGGGGCCCGAAACTGCATTCCACGCGGTCTATCTTCCCGATAGCGCCGTTCCGGACCAGTTCGCAGGCGACTCGGAATTCCTCCATGGAGCGTTGCATGGAGCCGTTCTGCAGGACGCGGTTGTTCACTTTGACCGCATCCATGACGGCGATGGATTCGTGGATGTTGTGGGTCAAGGGCTTCTCGCAATAGACGTCCTTGCCCGTGCGCAGGGCCGCGATGGTGGGTATGGCGTGCCAATGGTCCGGGGTGGCGATGCACACGGCGTTAATATCGTCTCGCGCGATGAGTTCGCGGAAATCGTTGTATGCTTTGCATTCCGGGGCGCCGGTCTTCCGCCTGTCCGTATAGAACTTATCGACTCGGTCCCGCGCGGCTGTCCGGCGGGTCGTGTCAACGTCGCAGACGGCTACGACCTGGCAGTTTCGGCGGTGCAGGAAGGCCTCGAGGAGTCCCCTGCTTTGCTTGCCCATACCGATAAATCCCATGACAACACGGTCGTTCGGCTTGGTCTCAGCGCTCCAGACGCGGGACGGGAGAATGAACGGAGCGGTTGAGAGGATGGACAACTCCTTGAGGAAGGAACGCCGGCTGGTCTTCATGATCGACTCCTTACGCGCGGAAGATTCCGGTTCGCGACACCCGTGGCGCCGCGCGGGACGACGTCCGGCCGCAACGCCGCTACTGTTTCGGACGGTTTCATCGTAGCAGGTCCACGTGCCGTCACAAAAGCGACGCGACAAGGGGACCGCGGAATCACGTTCCGGCTTCAAGCGGGCGCATGGAGGGCTTGGCGCTTTGGCTGTGTTGAGCGATATGATAGTATCCATGCGCCGCGCCGGGGTGGCGGGTGCGTGACCGCCGTCGGCGGCGCCGGCTTTGTCGCGTTCGGAACCTGCATGGCGGTAGACTATGCGCCGTTGCGCGCGTCGCGGACGGCGAATGCGTTTGCGGGAATGCGCGACCGAGTTGCTTGAGGCAGTGTACGAGGCAAGTCAATGGAAACGCTGAAACGGTACATGTCGGGCCGGCACACTCGGGCGGAGATTCGCCGGCACCTGGCGGTTCTGGCGGTGGGGTATTGGGGATTGGTCTTCTGTGCCTGGCTGGGCTATCCGGCGGAACACGCCTATTCGATCAAGACGCACACGCTAAGCGCCCTGGGTAGTTTTGACAACAGACACAATCCCGACTGGTACTGGCTCTTCTCCGTCGCGATGGTGTATTGCGGCGTGGTAATGACGCCGGTCATCTTCTACATTTGGCGGAGGCTTGCGGCCATTTCCGGCCGGGGCGCGGGAATCGGGGCGGTCTTCTTTCTCGTGGGTTGCGCCGCGATCGCGTTGACGGGCCTGTTCCCCGACGCCCACGGCAGTGTCCTCGGCAACCTGCAATGGCAGGACGTCCACAGGCACTCGGCCGGCGTGATTGCCGCGGGGTTTTCCCTGGGCGTTATCTGGTACGGCGTATTCCTGATCAGGAACAAGATCAAACGGGAGGCCCTCGCCGAAGAGGGGAGTCTCCCTTATTCGAGACTCATCGGGCCCTTCCTGGTGTGTGTGCCCGTGTTTGCGGCGGTCGGCTGGAAGATCGAATGGGGTTCCGTCTATGCGGCAATCCGGGCCGCCGCGAGCGCTTCCGGACGCGAGATAGCCGCCTATTTGACTGTGGCTGTTCGCGGGCTGGAGTCTTTTCCCCTGCTGGAACACGTGGCGATCTGGGCGCTGACCGTCTTCATCATTTGGTTCGCGGTGGTGTTGCCGCATGATTCCGAGCCGGACGCGCAAGAGCGCCTCCGACTCGGAGGCGGGTGACGTAGGACCTCGCCGCCGTGACGCTATCGGACGCGGACCACCGCGCGCATCCTGATGCAACGGTAGATGCGATTCACACGGTGCGCGACCGACCATAACGGCAGCAAGGCAAGTGATGCGCGAACGCTTCCACCGTCCCGAGACCCTCGCGAGGAACGCGGCGCCTGTCCGGCGGGCGGCCCTCGAACGGATCTATCGGGAGTACACGCGCGCCGAGTACGTGCACACCGATCCCCTGGCGGCGGTGTTGCGTTTCTCGGACCCGGCGGACCAGGAACTGGTCGGGCTGATCGCGGCGTCGCTGGCGTTCGGGAATGTGAAGACGATCTTGCGCAGTGTGGACGCCGCGATCGCGCGCCTGCCACGGCCGGCCGCGGACTTGCGCGCCGCGGAACCAACGGCGATCAGGAGGTTGTGCCGCGGTTTCCAGCACCGTTTCGCGCGGGAGCGCGAACTCGCGGACCTGTTGACGGGTGCACGGCGGGTACTGCTCACGCGGGGATCGCTTCACGCCTGCTTTCGTGCGTGCATACGGGAAGGGGACGCCGATTATCTTGCCGCGCTCACGCGCTTCGTGGATGAACTGCGCGCGGAATCGCCGCCGGTGATGAACTATCTTCTACCGGAACCGGCGCGCGGCAGCGCGTGCAAGCGGCTCTGGCTTTATCTTCGCTGGATGGTGCGCCGCGACGCGGTGGACCCGGGAACCTGGACGGGTCTCGACCCCGCGAAGCTCGTCATACCGCTCGACACGCACATGCATCGAATTTGTCTCAAGTTGGGCCTTACGACGCGAAAGACCGCGGACGCGCGGGCTGCTATCGAGGCGACCGCGGGCTTTCGCCGCGTCTGTCCGGAAGACCCGGTTCGTTATGATTTCGCATTGACGCGCATGGGCATGCTGCGCTTGGCCACGCCGCCCTGATCGTGTCACTCCGCGTGCGCGTGAGGGTCACTTTTCACTCTCTCGTCCATTCGTGTTCGGTTAAGGGCACTATCTGTACCTTTCTGGATTCCCGCTTTCGCGGGAATGACGGAAAAGAGGGCCAAATTCGCCCCCGGCGTCATTCCCGCGAAAGCGGGAATCCAGGCCAATTCGTACAAACGAGGAAGAAGTATGCGCTATGCGCCTGGAGACGTAATGTGCGGCGGCTTAGCCGACCACGAATGCTCTCTCGTCATGCTTCGCTGGATGCGCCGCCGCGTTAAGAATAAGACACAGATTCGAGATTGCCTTGCCGCCGTCGCCGATAATCTAAGGGTGCGGTTCCGCGATTACCGACTGCGGCGTCTCAGGGGCTGATTAGCGCGCCTCGGCGGGCTCCTCTTTGCACCCGCATTCATGCGGGGTGAGACGAGGGCTCTCCTGCGCCAAAGCCCGCTTCAGCGCGGCTTTTCAAGTGCTTCAGCGCTGAAGCCATCCGGAAAGCGACGCTGAAGCGCCCTATCGGCGGGAAAGGCAATTCCCCTACACCCCTGCTAAAGCAGGGTGCAAAGAGGAGCGCGCTAAAGCGCGCTAACAAGTCGTCCGCGGTATCCGCGACATGAGGCACGTCGTCCGCGCTATCCGCAACATAGGCCACGATTCAACCGCGACTCCGCCAAGAATCCGGCAATCCAGCGGTAATTGCGGAACAGCACCCTAATCTAAGCGATGCTATAATCATTACGGTTGACAAGATCGCGGCGGAAATGACATACTAACAGGCGATTCATTCGGTTTTCTCGTGACAAGATCGGGTTGCTAACCGCGAAGGAGAGTTACGATGCCCAATTTCGTTTCCGCGTTCAAAGAGGAAGTGCGTCGTCTTGCGCGAAAAGAGGTGAAGGACGGCACGGGAAAAGCGCACAAGTTTCAAGCGGAGATGAGGCGCACGCTCGCGTCCTTGAAACGCCGCGTAGCGAAGCTCGAGACGGAGAATCGGCGGCTTGCGCGCGCGACGGCGGGGCTGAAGGAGCAAGAGGCCGTCGCGTCGGAGGACAAGGCGGATCGGCTGCGAATCAGCAGTACGACCATTCGCACGCTGCGTGATCGGCTGCGGCTGACGCAGGCCGACTTCGCGAAACTCGTCGGCGTGAGCGCGCAATCCATCTACCAATGGGAACGGAAGGGGGGCCGGTTACGGTTGCGTTCGAATACCAAGAAGGCGCTCTACGCAATTCGCGGCCTCGGCGCGCGGGAAGCGCGGCGGCGTCTTGAGGGCTAGCCGGTCGGGCGATAGATCGGCCGAGATCATCACTGTGCGGCGCGGAAGAAGCGCCGGAGGCGCGTGCGGCGTTTCTTCGAGAAGAAGTCCCCCGCGATCGTCTGAAACGCGTGGAGGTGTTTCCTTGTTTCTTCCTCGAACGCAGCGCGCAGCGCATCCATTCCAGGCGCGTCGGGCAGGTTGCCCGCTTCGCGCAAGAGCACGCGCCCGTCGTTCCACGCGCCGAGATGCTCCTGAATCTGCTTGAGTTCTTGAATGACCACGTCCATACGATCGCCGAAGTAGGGCGTGAACAGTTCACATGCGTAACGGAATTTCTTGAACGCGACGCGCACGCGATGCAACTGTTCCCGTTCACCCGTATCGATCCATGCGCCGTACTCGTCGGTCAGGGCGTTGAAACGCCGGCGCAGGCGGCGCGCGACCTCGTCCACGACGGATCGCCCTTTCGGCCGCGTCCCCTCGATCAATCGCCGCAGCATGCCGTCGATCGTTTCGGATGCCGCCATATCCGCCGCTTCGAGGCAATCCGCGGCGAGCTGCGCGCGTTCCCCGCGTAAGCGGTCCATGAGGGTGGTTGCGGCGGCGCGCGCGGCGGCGTCGCTCTCGTCGTGATACCGCGCCAGCAATCCAAGGGTCACGTCGAGTTCCCGGGGGCGGCCCAGCAGACGCGTGATGCGGCGGGCTTCATGCAATAACTCCCCGCGCGGCGCTTTCGGTAAGAACGCCGCGTATTCGGACAGCGCGGCTCGGAGCCGTCGCGACGCCACGCGCATGTCGTGAATGCCGTCGGGGTCTTCGCGGCGCACGGCATCGACGTGTTCTCGCAGTACGCGCACCCGCGTCGTTATCGCCTCGACGATACGCTCCTGACACACCTCGGATACCTTGCCCACAGCGCGTTCCTTATCCTTCGGGCCTCGCGGCGGCCATGTCGGCGGGCGCTATTTCGACCCGAACACCGAAGACTTCCTCGAAGAGGTCCCGCTTACGCATCGCGCCCCACAGGTCGGTCTGACTTTCGGCAGACTGGTCCACCGCGATGCGGCAGTCGGTTCCGTTCAAGGCCACGCGCAGCCCGCGTGACGCCGCCAGATGCGCCCGGTCCAGCCCGTCGGCGATTCGCAGGATCGCCGCGAGCACGCGGACGGTTCGCTGCGTCTCGGGCGCGAGGTCGCGGAAGACGCGATGATCCGGGCGGGGCGGGGCCTTGCGGTGGTATCGCGCAAGACAGGCGATCACGGCCTTCTCCTCTTCGGAGAAGCCGGGGAGTTCCAAGTCGAGGATGATGTCGCGGGAATGCTTGTGGTGGCGGTTCACGCCGCGGCGCAACCCGGTGTCATGCAGGAGTGCCCCTGCTTCGAGGACGCGGCGTTCGCGGCGGCCAAGGCCGTGCAGCGATTTCGTCTGGTCGAAGAGCAGCCGCGCCAGCGTGCGCACGTGGCGCGCGTGTTCCGGCTCGGAATCGAGTTCGTTCGCGAGTTGCAGCACCCCGCTGAGGCCGGTTCGCCGCGAACGGCGGATACGTTGCTGTCGTTCAGACATAAGGGAATCATTCTCACACAAGGTCCGCGGGCGTGTCCACCAATTGCGCGCGAGAAGACCGCTCAGGGACGCAAGGAGCCGAAGGGACACAAACGACTTATGATCATGATGCGCAAGAAAAGGCGTGGCCGTCTTGGGAGGAGCCTTGGATACCGAACGCTGAGAACCGGTCCGCTTCCGGCGTATACCCGTCAAAGCCGACGATACTCTGGCATCCCCGGCGCGGGCCGTGCCATACTCGAAGCCATGCAACGCTCATCGTCGCCGCGACTGTTTTTCGCGCTCTTTTATCTTGGCGCGGTCTTCGCTTTGGGCGGCCTGGTCTACCAGCGGTTGGCCGCCTTCTCCGGCGAACTGCCGCTGGCCTTGGGCCGCACCGAGAAGAGCGTGGTGCGCCCTAGTCGGGCCGGGCAGGTCTTTGTCGGCATGCAGCGGCGCGCGCCCCTCGACGTGATCGCGTTCGACAACCCGGCCATCGCGCGACGACTGCTCGACCCGGACCTTGCCTACGACGCGATGACCCTTCCGTTCCGTCTGCGCCTCGAAGAGGCGGACGTGCTGCGGGAGTATCCGCCGCGCGACGTGTTGCGCGTGCGGGCGGCGGAGGACCGGCGCGAAATCCCGCTCCATGACGGCGCCACGATCACCTTTGACGACCAGGCGTACCGCGTCACGCTGCGGCGCTGGAGTGGATTGGTCCGACACCCGAAGGGACAGCCGATGGCGGCGTTCTCGTTGCGGCGACGAGGCGAGCCTTGGACGGAGCATCTCTTCGTGGATGCCGAGAACTGGCTGCGCGTGGCGCCGGGCATCGGTCTTCGGTTGCGCTGGCACACGGACGAGGAGGCCGCGCGGGCGGCGCACGCCGCATCGCCGGAATCCCTGTTCGAGGGACGTTGGGGCGTGGTGGATAACGGCGCGGTCGGGCGACCGGCCACAACCATCGTGCACTGGTCGACTTCGTTTGTTCCGGGGACCGGCCACGTCCTGCGCGACGGGACGGAGGCGACGCTCGTTGAATTTAAGTCGGAACCGCCGCGTATTACGGTGGAATTCGCCGCGGACGGCAAGCAACAGAGGGAAACGCTCGACGCCAACGCGCGTGACCCGGAAAGCCGCCTCCGTTTCGAGTGGCCCGCCGCGTGGCAACACGTGGTCGCGGCGGATGCGTGGCGCGAGGGTCACGCGCTTGTCGCCGCTTACGAATTGCCGAAGGCGCAGCCTGCCGCCGCGAAACGCTTCACCGGCGAGATCAAGGATCGGGAGGCGTGGCGTCCGGACGAATTCCCTTACGAAATCCGGTTGGACCAACTCATGGGCGCGGCGCTGCCTGTCCCGGAGACGGAGCAACCGGTCTTCGAGGCCCTGCTCGAAAGTGCGGGCGAGACGCTCGCGCTTCGACAAGGCGAAAACATGCGGCACGGCGATGTCATGCTGGCGTACCGCCGCGAGCCGACGCCGCCCGAGGTGCGGTGCACCTTGCGCGCGGTCCCGATTGACGGCGGAGACGAGAAGACGTTCACGATCGGCCCCGGCGAGCGGCGTCGCCAGGGCGACTGGATATTTGCGATTCGGCCGGACCTCGCCGCCGCCGATGCCGTCGTGTTGCGCGCGGAACGCACGTTGGGCAGCCCAGCGAAACTGCTCGGCATGGCGCTCTTCATCGTCGGCGCATTCGGGCTCGTGTTCGCGCGATTCGGTCGTCGCGGTGGCGAACCGCCGGCGGACACGTCGTTTCTCGATGAGGACTCGCGCGGCGACCGGTCGGATGCGTCATGAGTCGCCGACAAGAACGTACACACACACGTCCAGTGCTTTCAGTCGCGCCGTGATCACCGCCGCACCGTCTTCGAACCGCCCCACGGGCTGCTGGCCCGTTTCGTCGACGCGGAGAACCGTGCCCGCGCGCGGGAGGGGATAGGCGGGGCCGTGCAAGCGCAGTTCGACGTCGAGCGGGTCGGCGGAAATGCTCGCGAGGGCGACCGCCACGCTTCCGTCGCGCGGGGCTTGCCACGCCGCGGCAAGGGCCGCGGGATGACGCATCGAGAATTCCTTCACCGCCTCGCCTTGACCGGCGTAGATCGAGAGGCGCGACGCATCGAAGACGATTTCGGGAACGTCGAGTCGCGGCGGTCGCAGCATGACGCCGTCGCGCAGCCAGGGCAAGGCCCTCATGCGCGCCTGGGCCAGGCGCGCGAAGTACGCCATTTCCTCGGCCCGATCATCGAAGTGGCCGGGCCGGAAGTTCGCTATCGTGGGCTGCTGGCCCCATACGAACGCGCGGGCCTGTTCGAGGAAAAACTGCCGCGCATACTTGCGGTCGAGCAGCGCCAGGGGTTCCTTCGGCGCGGTCTCGGCGGGCCACAACTCATCGTAGGGAGGCGTCGTGAGCGAGGAATAGTTGCCGTAGAGCACGGCTTTGTCGTGGTAGACGGCGTGGAAGAAGGGGATCGGTTCCCAGTCGCCCGGCGCTGCGTAGCGTTCCATGCTCACTTGCAGGCTGAGCATCAGATCGAGGTGCGGCAGCCACGCCTCGCCGCAGCCCTCGCCCGCGAGCACGATGCCCGATCCCCGCGGGAGCGGATTGGGGTGAGGGTCACTGCTATTGCCGCATGACGCCGCGCGGCGACGGATATCTCCCACGAGCGCCTGGAATCCCTCCATCCAGTACGTGCCTCCGCCGAGCAGGTGGCCGTGCGCCGGGTCGAAACACGCGAGGCTCGAACACGCCTGGTCCATGTAGATGCCGTCGAGGCGGTAATCGCACAGGACTTCTTCCGCGATGCCCGCGTATTTGTCCCGCCAGAACGCGGTGCCCATGCACATGGACGCGCACGGCGACCGCGTGAACGTGTTGTACACCTCGGGATGGACCGCGCCGTCCGGCCCTTTTACGGCGAAGCGCTCGGCCGCCTTGTCGCGCCAGCTTGCCGTGGCCATGCCCCAAAGCCGCTGGTTCATGTACACGATGGCGCGCAGGTCCGCGTCGTGCATCGCGGCGACCGCCGCGCGGAACGGTTCCGCGCCCTCGCGCGGCGGGAGATACTCGGGGAAGCCCACGTCGTAGGGGCAGCCGTGCCACCAATGCCAGAACACGCTCACCGGCATACCGAGACGTTCTAGCAGGACCCGCGCGGGATCGAGCACGTTCTCGGAGCGCCCGCGGTTCCAGACCCATGCGCCGGTCCGCAACAGCCATTCGGGAACCGCGCCGTTCACGCGCCTCGACGCCTGCCCGAACAAGGCGCTCGGCTCGCCGTCGCGATACCGCGCCGCCGCCGCGAACCAGTCGCCTTCGATAATTGCCAGCTCGACCGCGTAGGGCAGCGCGTATTCCGCCGACGCGCCGCCCGCTCCCGGCGCGTGCGAAATCTCCATGCCGAGGCCGCCCTGTCCATCGCCGAAAACGGCGAAGGTCTTGCGCGCCCGCCGGGTGTCGTCGCAGGCGAGGTAGAGTCCCGGCCCGTCGGGACCGTACAGGGCCAAGCATTGCAGGGACAGGATACCGGGATACTCCCATTCGAGTCTGTGCGCCGACCCGCCGCTCGACAGCATTTCGCGCGCGCGTTCCGTCCGCTGGCCCATCCAGATGGGCACGGTGAGCGTTTCGTCCTGCTGAGGCGCGACGGCGGCAATGCGGGGAAACCGAATCGCCGCCACTTGCAGCGCGTCCGCACCTTCGACGGCGATGCGCCAATGACTCGCGGGCGCGTCCTGCTCGACGCGCACCGACGCGCGAACGCGGAGTTCCGGCGCGGCGGCGACCGCGAAGGCGTCCCATTCGAGTTCGAGGGTGTTCGCCGCGGCGCCCGCGCGCCACGCGAACCGCTTCGCGTCGCGGGGCGTAATCGGCGGCGTGCCCGGCGGCAGCAGGTCCATCCACCAGAGGTCCGCGTTCTCGGCCGTGCCCAGAAACTCGTGGTCGACCGCGAGGTCCGTGAAACTCACGAGCCGCCCGTCCGCGGCGTCCAAGCAGACCCGCAGCCATGCATTCGCCACACACGGCGCGGCGGTGTCCGCGCCCGCCGCCGTGAGCGACGAAAGACAAACGACACACACCGCCCACGGTATCAGCCGTCGTTTCCAACCAACCGCGGCCCACATCGCGTCACATCTCCTTGCGTCTTTGCCCCCGCACATGACAGTACCAAGTCCGCCGCCGCCTTGGCGACCTTTGCGACTTGGGGCGGGTCTTCCATCGCCGTGCGCAAAGGCGCAAAGAAATGCAAAGAAAGATGGAGAGCCAGTGCGTGTTTGTAGTGCAGGCTTTAGCCTGAGGACAGCCTGAAGGCTGAACTACGAATGAGAAAGACAGCCTGAAGGCCGCACTACGAGCTGCGAGATTGTCCACGTGAATGCCGGTGTGCGAAATCTCCGGTGACTGGTTGTTATAATCCCGCCGCGCTTTCACCATGAAGTCGGGGACTCGCGCCGTGGCCACAGACGAACCGCAACACCCGGATACGCCGGTCGAGGAATCGACCGGGAATGCCGCGTTGGACCGCCGCCTCGAGAAAGGCGTGGTGGATTTCAATCGCGGCATTGACACGGCCCAGGTCTGGGTCAGCGCGTTCCTTATCGTGATCGTCGGGTTGGTGGCGTACTTGGGCGTGTTCCGCGTGCCGTTTCAAGGGGCGGAGACGGCGCATCTCCGGGACAATCCGGCGCTGCATCGCGTGACGACGTTCCTCGACGCGCGCGAAACCGACGCGACGGGGCCGCTGGCGCTGTTTTCCCACGCGCTGAATTGGCGGATCACGCCCGGCATGGCGTGGGGATTTCGCGCGGTCAGTCTGGCGCTGCACCTGCTAAGCGGCGTGTCGCTGTATCTGTTTGCGCGACGGCTGCTGGGGGCCGGGTTCGCGGAGCCGGTCGCGATGGCGGCGGGCCTGGTCTTCGTGGTGCATCCGCTCGCGACGGAGAACGTCGCCAACGCCCTCGGCCGACCCGGCCCGCTCGCGTTGTGTCTCGCGTTGTTGTCGGCGCTGCTGTTCTTCCGCGCCACGGACGAAAGAGGCGCGAGCCCTCACCCTACCCCTCTCCCAGAGGGAGAGGCGGGCGACGCCGTTGTGGCCGGTCTCCTGCGTGCCCACCGTAGCTTCAGCGAAGGCGGGACCGAGCCACCGGCGGGACCGCGGGTTTCCGCGTTGTCGCTTGCCGGTTCCCTTGCCTGTTACGCGCTGGCGTTCGCGGCGGAGCCCACGGCGATTGTGCTGCCGGTGATCTTGTTCTGGGCGGACTGGGTGCGCGGCGGTTGGCCGCGTCTGCGCGCATGCGGCGCCGTGCATGGTCTGTACGGACTGTTCTTCATCGCGCTGATGCTGGTGCGCGTTGCGTCCGGCGGCGATGGGGGCACGGAGTACCTGCGGGCGCCCGGCGCGGTCTTCGGCGCGTTGACCGTGTATCTCGAACGCCTGCTGCCGCACGTGTTCTGGCCTGTTGCGTTGAATCCTATCGCGCCGAGCGTGGCCGGCATGGCGATTTCGTCTCTCGGCTTGGGCATCCTCGCGTGCCTGATGGTCGCCGCCGTGCTTCTGATCGCTGTGCGCGGCATCGGCGGTGTTGCGTTGCTGTGGCCGTTGGCCGCGGCGTGCGCCGCCGTCTGTCTTCTTCCCTCCGATGACCTGCTGACGGCGCGACGCGCCTACTTTGCCATGGCGGGCTTCGCCCTGCTGGCGCCGTGGCTGTTCTCGGTGGTCACGCCGCGCCTCGCGCGGACCGCGCTCGGTCTGATCGTGGCGGGCTGCGTGCTTGCATCGGGAGTCCTGACCTACCAGCGGCTTGTACTCTGGTCCGAGCCGGTACGCTTGTGGCCCCCCGCCGCGGATGCCGTGCCGGATGACGCGCGGCCTTGGGAGTACCTCGGGACGCTTGCCGTCGAGTCGGCCCGAAGCGCCGCAAACGCGCCCGAAGCGCGCGCGCACTGGATGGCCGCCGATCGCTGCTGGCGAGAGGCGCTGCATCGCAAGCCCGGCGACGTCTCCTATCGCGGCAAGCTGGGCATGACGTTGCGGCAACTGGGCCGGGATGCCGAGGCCATGACGGAACTCAGAGACGTGTTGCGCCGCAATCCCTTCGATCAGGCCGCCGCCCTGCAGATCGCGCTGTTGCACGAGGCGCGGACGCGTGGGGCGGTGCTTGCGGCGTTCGACGAAGCGCGCGCCCGCGCCGGGTGGTCGCCGCAAATCGGCGAGGAGTTCGTGCGGCTCCTGCGCGCCCACCCCGACGGGCCGGACGTCGCGGCGCATTTTGCGCTGCTCTTTGAAGCGTGGGGCCGCACCGGCCACGACATCGAGCCGCTGCGTCTGGCGGCGCAATACTTCGCCCGCGCGCGCGCCCTCGGCGAACTGCCCGTCGAGGCTCTTGCGCGATATGCCGCCGTGCTGGCGGGTATTGGCGATGTCGTGTCCTGCGCGGGCGTGTTAAGCGAGGCGGCGAGGGGGGCTCCTGAGGGCGCGCTAAAGGCCGTGGCGGAACGATTCGCGCGGCTTGCGGGTCAAGCCGCCGCGATCGAGGCGCGCGCGCAGGCGTTGCTCGTCACGCCGGACCGGATCATCGAAGGGATGCGGGTCATGGGCGAGGCCGCCCTGCTGCGCGGCGAATGGACGCAGGCGGGATATCTCCTCGAGACGGCAATCGAGAAGGAGCCGGCAAACGAGACAACGTGGCTGTCGCTGGGATATCTCCGCGCGTGCACGGGCGCGGCGGATGCGTTTGTGCGCGATCACGGCGGCGACGCTGTCGCGACGCCCGAGGCGTGGTCGAAACTCGCCACGCGCTGCATGGCCGGCGGGTCGTGGGAGACCGCGGAGTCGTATCTCGGGCACAACGCCGACCTCGGCGACGAGGTCCGGCGTTCACTCGCGCTCGGCAAGATTGCCCTCGAGGTCGGCCGAGCGGAGCGCGCCGCGCACTACTTCGACAAGGCCGTGAATGTCCGGCCCGATGATTCCGCGCCGTGGCTGGAACTCTGCGATATCGCGATTGAGCACGGCGATGGCGCGGGAGCGGCCAGATATCTTGGCGAGGCCGAGCGGCGCGGCGCGGCGTCTGAGGACGTGGCGGCCCGCCGCGAGAAGATCAAGGAACGCGGCGGCCCCAC
This sequence comes from Candidatus Hydrogenedentota bacterium, assembly GCA_029556545.1. GTDB lineage: Bacteria > Hydrogenedentota > Hydrogenedentia > Hydrogenedentales > JAGMZX01 > JAGMZX01. Next base: position 28,485 of record JAKQEQ010000193.1, on the reverse strand, counting down.
CGCGCCCGAGACCACACCCCGCACGATTATCCGATGAGGCTTTGCATGATCGCGGTTGACTGCGACGCGGCCCGGACCTCGTCCGCCGTGACTTCACGCCCGAGCCGGTCCGACAGGTAGATGCCCTCGGAAATGAGCATGGTGTTGAGCGCGATTTCCGCCGTGGGCAGAAGCGGCGCACGTCCCTGTAACGCGGCGGCCCAATGGTGCTGCGGGCTGTCGTAGGCGTCGCCCATGTCGTGTACGTTGTGAAGGCGGTAGTCGAAGCTATCGAGGTCCGCGCGGCAATCCAGTTCGAGGTCGCCGATGTTCTGGAAGAAACCGAAGGGATCAAGACGCACGCCGCCGTCGCCGCCGACGACAAACGAGCCCTCGAAGGCGTTCATGTGGATGGCCCACGACTCGATGATATCGAGCGTGACGTTGTCGGCGAGGCGCACGAAGCCGACGCCGAGTTCCTCGACGTCGTAGCCGCTCGATGCGCGTCGCGTCGCGTCCATCTCGGTCTCCTGGTACGTCTTGCCGGTGATGGAGCGCACCTCGGGGTTCCCGAGAAGGTACAGCATGTTCGCGACGTGGTAGACGCCCATGTCGAAGAGCGCGCCGCCCGCCGCGATTTCCCGCTGTACGAAGCGCGCCGTGCCGTAGCCGTCGACAAAGGGCCGCCCGCGACGGCGAAAGCCCGTCGAGCGCGCGTGATAGAGCCTGCCGAGGTTGCCGTTGTCGATAAGCTGCTTCGCGGCCCTCGTCTCGCGCGAGAACAAGGTCGAGAGCTGAATCGAGAGCATCTTCCCGCAGGCGCGCGCGGCGTCGAGCATCGCCGCGGCGTCGCAGTACGCGCCCGCCATCGGCTTTTCGCAGTAGACGTGCTTGCCCGCTTCGAGCGCGGCCACCGTGTACGGGCGGTGCAGGTTGTTGTGCAGGCAGACGTCCACGGCCTCGATGTCGTCCCGCGCCAGAAGTTCCCGCGCGTCGCGGTATAGGCTCTCGATGTCGTACTCCGCGGCCACACGGCGCGCCTCCGCCTCGTCCGTATCCGCGATAGCAACCACCTCGACATTCGGCGCGGCGCGATAATTGTCCAAGTGTATCTTGCCGATCTGCCCCACGCCGATGACGCCAATGCGGGTTCGCGCGACGTCCGTCGCGTCGGAAGTGCTATTCGCAATCATGAGTAACAATCCCAATGTAGTTTCGCCTATACGCGGTCATAGGCATCCATTCCCGGAGCATCCCATTCTTTCTCGAACGAGCGAAGTCGCAGGCATGTTTCCAGCGCTTCTTCTCTGGTCCAGCCCAAGTCTGCAACTCGGAGGGGAACGGAAGCGGGCGGAGTTTGCGATTGATTCCCGGTCGATTGAAGCATATGTATTGTACCCGGACGGCCAGACGCCTATACACGGCCTACGTAAACCTTTCCGACTTCCTTCAGCGGAAGAGAGCCATTATCGAGTTGACGCCTAATTTGTTCAAGTTTTCGCACGGTCCGTCGGTCGTAATAACGCTCGCCGCAGTTCGCACATACGGACACCGTTAGGAAAACCCGGATGACGTCGTCCGCCCTCTCGAATTCTTCGTAAACGGAGCTGACTTCAATGTCCTCGCTATGGCAAATGAGGCATTTCATACCCAGTTCCTTGAGATCAATTCGTCTTGTTACGCGCCGTTACTTGCCGAGCGCCGCCAACGCCCGCTTGAGGAGTGCGGCGGTCTTGCGCACGGCCCCGTATTCGTCGCCGTCAGTCGGGCAGCTTTCGATGCCCCAGCAGCCGTCGTACCCGGCCTCGACCAGCAAGCGGACCGCGCGCGGCAAGTCAACGGACGGTTCGTTGCCCTGATCGTCGAACGAGAAGGTCTTGAAATGGGTCGAGCGCGCATACTTGGCGCACAATTCCCAGCCGCGCTCGGTCATGCCGGGCGCCCAGTTGTTACTGTCGAGGAGGAGTCCCAGCCCCTCGACGGCGTCGAGGACGCGCACGACGTTCTCCGGGATCACGCTCGGTCCCCAGTGGTTTTCCATGAGGATTTCGATGCCCTTGGCCGCCGCGCGCGCGATGAGGTCGCGATATCCCGCCACGATGATCGCGAACACGTCATCCGGCAAGTCTTCCGGTCCTCCGGCATCGATGCGCACCTGGGGCGCGCCGAGGATGCGTGCGACCTCGAGCCAGCGGTCCGCGAGGCGGCGGTTCGCGTCGCGCGCCGCCGGGTCCGGCTCGTAGATGTGCGCGCCGTCCACGGCGATGCAGCCGAAGGGCAGACCCGCTTCCTCCGCCGCTTCGCGGACGCGCATGAGATAGGCGTCGTCCTGCGCGGTGAGTTGCGCGTGCCCCGGATCGCTTCCCGCGTGGACCACCTGGTCCGCGTCACGAATGGGCGCGAGCTGCGCGTTCCACGGGTCAAGCTGGGTCGCGCCCAATTCCTTGCAGTCGCGGATGTACCGGAACATGTCCTGCCTGCCCGCTTCGAGCAGCCGGTGAAAACTGTAGCCGCCGATACTCAATCGCATGGTTTCTCTCCTTCTCACGCCGGGCCAGTATAGCCGCGCGCACCCCAAGATTCGTACTCGCTCGTGCTTGCGCCCGGCGCGCGCAGATCATTTGACGGACGGTATGGACGAAATGGGCGGTGTGGACATGCCCGGCACGAGAGGAGGCTCGGGATCGGCCGTTCAGTGCAATAGCCGTCGCAGCATCCTAGTGGTGCTGGACCGCCGGGATGGTGAAGCGAAAGATGGAACCCTTCCCCGGCTCGGATTCGACGCAAATCATCCCGCCGTGGCGCTCGACGATCCGTTTGCATATGGCAAGTCCGATGCCGGTCCCGGGATATTCCGAGTGGCCATGCAGCCGCTGGAAGACGACAAAGATGCGGTCGAAGTACTCCGGGTCAATCCCGACGCCGTTGTCGGAGACCGAGAATTCCCAAAACTCACCCGCAAAGTCCGCCGTGATGTGGATCTTGGGCGGTTCCTCGCCGTGGAACTTGATGGCGTTGCTCAAGAGATTCTGGAACACACGGCGGAGTTGCGGCGGGTCAGCGAGTACGCGCGGCATTTCGTCCCTGGTGACAACGGCGCCGTGTTCCTCGATGGTGCTCTTGAGGTCCTCAAACAATTGATCCACCAACGCGGCGGAGTCCACCTCCTCGGGCGGCTCGCCCTGCGCTGTGACGCGGGAATAAGCCAGCAAGTCGTTGATCAACGTTCTCATGCGCTCCGCAGCGCCAAGCGCCCGCGCAAGAAACCGATTGCCTTCTTCGTCAAGCGTATCTCCATGCCGACGCCGCAGGAGATCAAGTGTTCCCGATACGGCCCGCAGCGGCTCCTGCAGGTCGTGGGAGGCTATGTAGGCGAAACGCTCCAAGTCCTCATTGGACCGCGCAAGCGCTTCCTCCATCTGCTTGCGCGCCGTAATGTCCCAGGCGATACCCAGAATACCGACGATCCGGCCACTGTCGTCGTGAATGGGCCCCTTGATTGTGTGGACCGTCAGCCTCTTGGCGCCCGCCACGTAAGACTCATCCATTTCCAGCAGTTCGCCGGTCGCCAGCACGCGGAGATCGTCCTGGCGATACTTCTCGGCGTCTTCCTCGGGGAAGAAGTCGAAGTCCGTCTTGCCCACGAAGTCCGCCGGAGTCAAACGCAGATCATCGGCCATGCTCCGATTGACCGTGACATATACGGAATGCGTGTCCTTGTAAAAGACCTTCTGGGGCAGACCCTCGAGCAGGCGGCGATACCGCGTTTCACTGGCGCGCATCGCCTCCTCGGCGCGCTTTCGATCTGTGATGTCCATACCGAACGATACGGTTGAGACGCCGTCTTCCTCGCGCGATATGTGGCTGTTCCGCCACGAGATGACGCGCTCCTCTCCGGATTTTGTCACGATGGGGTTCTCGAAATTTGGGGGTAGCGCACCGCCTTCCTGATACCCCGTGAATATCTTCCATACGTCCGGATAACGATCGCGGGGCACAATTGTCTCGAACCAGTTCCGATCTCCAAGTTCTTCAATCGAATACCCCGTGATTTCCCGCGCCGCGTTGTTGAAGACCCGTATCCGGCCCGTGTCGTCGAGGCCGACCACCATGACGTTCGCCGACTCGATCAAGTGGTTGATATAGTCGTGCGCGCGGCGCAAGTCTTCCTCCGCCCGCTTGCGTTCCGTGATGTCCCGCACCGCCGCGAATACGTATTCCTCGCCGCCGAAGAGAAAATAGCTTGCGGCGACTTCCACGGGAAAGACGCGGCCGGTTCGTGTGCGATGATGCGACTCGAATATGGCGGCCCGCTGTTCGCGCATGCGGTTCCAGAAGTCGGGCCAGGCGGACGCCGGCATATCCGGGTCCACGTCATGCACCGTCATTTGCATCAGTTGCTCCCGCTTGTATCCCAAGGAACGGCACGCAGCCTCGTTGACATCGACGAAGCGTCCGTCCGCCGTATGGAAAAAGGCTGCTTCAAATCCGTGATCCACCGCGTGACGGGTGAAACTCAGGGTCTTGTTGATGCGCCGCAGTCGCAAGTGGGAATCCGCGAGGACGTTCACGTTTGCCAGATGGTTGTGGAGCAGAAAGCCTAGAACGACAAGAGAAGCGAGGAATCGCATCGTGGTCCATATCCACCAGCCCACGTCCCAGGGCAGGGAGAAGGAGAACAATAACGAGGAACAGGCAAACAAGAGCGCGAGACAGAAGAAGACCGCCATCTCCCCACGCGGAACCCGGAACGCCTCCACCATGTAGCGGACCGCGGCGCAGAAAAAGAGCAGGCCGGCCGCCATGCTCAGCCAGACAGTGGCCTGCGTATATGCACTGTTGTCGAGCATGATAGGGAAGAGATCGCGCTGGATGAGGACAAGGAGCGCGAACGCGCCACTACACAAGGCAAGCAGCACAAATAGCTGCGCCTTCCACTGCAGGCCGCGCCGCGCCGCCGCGCGGGGCGCCCACACCAAGGCGAAGCCGACGCCTCCAACAACCGCCGCGGCGGTGTGCAGCAACAGCAGTCCCTTGCCCAGATCGGCCACGGACTGAAACGCGATAAGTAAGCCCATGCCGAAGAGACCCAGGGCGGGGAAGAAATCGCGTTCCGCTTGTTGTCGACTGCGCGATGCCGTGACCAGCGTCAGGGCCATTAGTACCGATGCAAGCGCCGAGAAGGCGGACAGGGCCGCTTCGAGGCGCGGGTATTCCCACCGCCACAGGGTATATGCGTGACCAGGCTGGCGTACCGCGAACGGCGAAAGCATCGCCGCGGCCACGGAGGCAACGACACATATTCCTATGCCGAATGTACCGACCTTGGCGGCGTGTTTCATGGGCCTTGGGCCGTCCTTCGCGCTTCAGCGCGCACTTCAGTGTCGAATTGACAGAGCCAATGATCGTCCCCCCCCGCCCCCGCCGAAGTCCGCCCCGCGTCGTTCGCCGGCCCGCGCGCCTACCACTTGTACTTCTGATAGTAACGAAAGACCGCTTGCGTTTTCTCCTCGTCGGGAGATTCAACGGCCCTCTGGAACGCCTTCAGCACTTCGTGCGAACTCTTGAAATCGTGCTCGTCGGAACGCAGTATGACGATGTGCAAGCGCATGAGCCGCGCGCCTTCGTAAACGCCTTGCGCGGGCGTGTTGACGGTATAGCCTTGTTCGACCTCGAAGGACCGATAGAACTGCTTCACGCCGTCATCGAATAGCGCGTTAACGGCCTTGCAGTACTTGCGGTCTTCATCGGGATGCACCAAGACGAGAAAATGGCCGCCACCCACGTACGCGAGACGCGTGTCGCGCAGCGCCAAGTCCCGGGCTTGTTCCCGCAGCAGGGAGGCGGCCCAGGCAATGACCCGTTCGCAGTCGGCGGGCGGCCGCACACTCTGGTAGGCGGGGAAATTCCTTATGGTGAAATAGCACAACGCGTAGGATTCGTGCCGGAGAATGCGCCGGTCGATTTCCCGTGTTATCGCCTCGACGTGAAGCAAGCCCGTCTTGGCGTCAGGCGCGGACAATCTGTCGGTCAACGCGTCCAGCGAGCGCAGCCGGTCCAGCAACTGTTCGAGCGTGAAGGGTTTTGTCAGGTAGGCGTCGCCGCCCTGCTTCATCGCGTGCGCCACTTCCGGGCCGTCATTCAACGTCGAGATGAAGAGTATGGGCATATGATTCAAGCGGGCGTCGCCGCGCACCGCGCGCGCCACCTGATAGCCCGCGCCGTCCGGCAGCATAACGTCCAGCAGCAGATAATCGGGTTTGACCTCGCGGACCTTCTCCAGCACGCCGCCGACGCGATGCGCGGCGGACAGCGCATAGCCGCGCGGGGCCAGCGCCTTGCCGAGCAGATCAAGCAATCCGACATCGTCGTCCACCGCTAGAATGTGCTTCATTCCTGGTCTCCCGCGCGAACACAGCGCGCCTCACCTCACCTCGGTTTTCGGCAGCGTGAAGAAGAACGTAGCGCCCTGGCCGGGCGTCGACTCCGCCCAGATTCGCCCTCCATGCAGTTCCACAATCTTCTTGCACGTCGCCAGGCCCAATCCCGTTCCGGGGTACGCAGTCGAGTTTTCCCCGCGATGCAGCACAATGAAAATGTCGTGCGCTTCCTCGCCCCTGAAACCAATGCCGTTGTCGGACACCTGAAGTTGCCAGAAGGCGCCCCTCTCGCGGACGGAAACGTTCACCTGGGGCGATACCTCGCCTCGGTACTTGAGCGCATTCTGCAAGAGATTCAGGAAAAGATTGACGAGCAGAATCGGGTCGCCTTGCACCACGGGCAACCGCGGCGCGATGACCGTGGCGTCTGCCTCCTTGAGTTGCGAATCCAGGCAAAGCAGCGCGTCCTGCATCACGCCGTTCAGGTCTACGGGCAGCATAGTCCGATCTCGGGTGGAAATTCGCGAATATTCAAGCACCGCGTCGATCAATCCCTGGAGCCGCTCCACGGTCGCCACCGCCTTGTCGAGGAAGTGCGACTGCAACTGCGCCTCCCCACTTTCCGCTGTCTGGGCACAGTCGAGACGCGCTTCCTGAAGGTGGTGGCCCACGGCGGACAAAGGCGCGCGAATGTCGTGAGCAATGACATGCGCGAAGTGTTCCAGGTCCCGGTTGCTTCTTCGCAACGCCTCCGTTCGTTGCTCGACGCGCCCTTCGAGTTCCTCGTTCATGCGCTGAAGCTCAGCCTGGTGCCGTTTGAGCTCCGTGACGTCGCGAACGGCCAGAAGGTACGCATCCCGGCCATTGAAGACATGCGGCCGGGCGCGCACTTCCACGAGGAGCGGTTCATTGCCGTTCGCGCGCAATTCGAGCTCCGTCGCGGCGGCGCCCTCGTGAACCGTCGCCCCCAGCATGGGTGCAAGCGCGCCGTTAAAAACGGCCGAGAGCGACGCCCCGGCGATATCCTCCTGTGAGCGACCCAACATCCGGAGTAGGGAAGGGTTTGCGTGCAGGACACGTTCTCCGTCATGCACGAGAATGCCCTCGAAGACGGAATGGTAGAGCCCCTCGAATCGCTCTTTGCTCTCGCGCAACGCCTGTTGCACGCTGAAATGCCGGACCGCGTAGCGGATCGTCCGTTCGAGGACGGCCCCGTTCAAGTCGTTCTTGTCCAGGAAGTCGAAAGCGCCGCGTCTCAGGGCTTCCGAGTCTATCCGTTCATCCGCGTGGCCGGTCAGGAGAATCACCGGCACTTGGAACGTAAGCGAGGGAAACGCTTCGAGGAGATCAATGCCCGTGGCCTTGCCCAGATAATAGTCGAGCAGCACCACGTCGTGGCGGCGTTCCTTGATCGCCGTAAGGCCCTTGTCGTAGGTATTCGCCCATTCCAGAATAAAGCGCGCGCCATGCGATTCCTTGAGATACTCCTCCACAAGAAAGGCATGATATTCGTCATCATCAACGAGAAGCACCTGGATGACACGTTCCGTATCCATGTCTTGCGCCCTACGCACCATCACCCGCTTTCCGCAAGCTTGCCTCACCGACCTCCGTCGAAACTACACCCCCCGCCCTCCTTTCTCGCAATGCCCCCTTGGCGGTCTCCTCCCCGGCATAGCCCCCTTTTATCCACATCATAGCACTATTCACGTTTCCGAACAAACCCCTGCAAAGGCCGGAATAGGCATAGATACCGCCGCCCCGCCCGCCATCGCGCCCGAGAGTCGCTCGGACGCGATGGCGACAACGCTCACCGAAGATACCTGACGTTCCCCTGGATTATTTCGTCTTCCCATTGTCCATTCAACTATGCCGTCACGTCCTGGGGGGACGCGACGCGTTGGAATTAGGGGCAGCAAGTTTCTTGCCAAGTTACCCATTCTTTTTGCGCAAGGCGCAAGGCACTGCGAATAGGGCACTTACGATGCAAATTGGCATTAACTATTGTTTAGTTTTCTAAGCGATGACTGGCGGCAGTCCAGAAACCGTACTGGATTTGTCCAGGTTCTGGACTGCCGCTTAGCCGAGCCTCGGGGACCCTTGCCGCCCGGACACAGCGCTGGAGCAGTGTCGCCGCGTGCGAATCGCAGAATGAGGGCGACACTTCGCGAGTGGCGTGCGGCTGCGATACCCGTGCCGCGAAGGTTCTCCCGGGGCGGGCACACTACGGCGAAAGTCAGCGCGTGATCGACGAGCAGGATAGCAGGATCGTTTGCAGGCGAAGCGATTGACAATGCATGTATTGCATTGTAAACTAGTTGCGGGTACTAGCTTTCAGGCGCTCGCGTGGGGGCCGCTTTATCGCGCCCCACGAAGGTTCTCGACGTTTGCGGGCGGCTTCACGCGCGAAGCGCGGAGATGTAAGCTGCAGCGCGCAAGGGAGGCGCTACGTGCTATGTCGAAGATAGTCACTTTACGACTTCCGGACGAGACTTATCGGCGGTTTCGTGTCTTGGCGGAGCGGGAAAACCGGCCGCTCTCAAATTTCATCGAGACGGCGGCCCTGCGCTACGTCGAAACGGCGCAGTTCGCGGACGATTTCGAAATGGAGGAAATCCGGGCCAACGTCGCGTTGAATCGCAGTCTAACGCGGGGAATGAAGAATGCCGAAACGGGACAGGGGCGCTTCGTTTGAATTCAGAATCTTCGAGACGGACGAATTCCGGCGACGCCTCGAAAGACTTTCTAAAGCCGCCTCCGAGTTCCTGCAACGTAAGCTGCGACGGTATGTCTATCCGCAATTGCGCGAGAATCCGTTCCTTGGTCCCAATATCAAGAAGCTTAAGGGTTACGCGCCCGATACATGGCGATATCGCATTGGCGACTTTCGGATATTCTTCACAGTGGACCGCACAAAGCGCATAGTCTTTCTATTGACGCTGGATGATCGCCGCGACGCATACCGGTAAGAAGGAGCGGTAATAGCGCATATGCGCTTCCTGGAGTGCGACGCCGCGGTATGAGCCCGATTTGGTCAACGTGGCTTCGACCAAGTCGGCGACGGCGTTCGCCAACCATCTCGCAGGCGCATCCGCTCGTTCCCCGTCATGCGGCATACAACTCTCTTCCATCTCTTAGCGCGTCTCGATAGACCAACGCTGGTGAATTGACGTAGCGATCCAAGTCTCCAAGGGTCGCCACCACGACGCCCACCGGCAAACCGAACCCGCGCAATGCGCGTCGGCCTCTCCGCGCGCGGTGGACGGTCCCAAGTCTTGACTGCGTTGTCTGTGCCTTTATGCAGGCCCCGGCATGCCGTAGAGCCACGCGCCCGAGGCACCCGCCTCAATGGTGAGCACGAAGGCGTCGCCGTCGCGGCGACTGGATATGGCCGCGCCCCGGCTTCCCGGCGTCGGCCCCTGGGCGACGAAATGCATCTCTTCGGGCAGCCCGTGGGCCGGGATACGCACCGCGCCCGCGCCATGCACCATGAGCAACAATACCGCCCCGCCTTTGACGCGCCGCTCGGGCTGGACCGGTGCCCAGGCGACGAGCGGCATGGGGGCGTCGGCGAACGCGGTGTTACGGCCGTCGATGGCGATCTCTTTCGCGTCATGCCCGGCGAACGCGATCAGATTTCCTTGCTCGTCCACGCGGAAAGTGACGACACGGCCGCCTGAATACGTCACGCGGTGGCCGTTGACCTGGAAGTCGGCGAGTTCGATGCGCTCGGACGGCAGGACCAAGTGCTTGATGATTTCGGCGTCCTCTTCCGGGTTCCGCACGAAGCCGCCCGGCCAGCCTTCGAGCACGTCGCGCAGGTGCGGCGCGATCGAGACCGCGCCGTTCGGGAACCGGCAGCAAAGCCAGTCGGTCGTGCGCGACAGGTACTCCGTGTTGTCGTTGGCGTCCGGAAACGCGCCCGTCGGCGGGTACGCGCCCAGCGCGTCGAGCGTCTCGAACCACGTGCGCGTCTCATAGCCGAGGCTCCGCGCCTGGTCGTCGCGCGGGCGGAACCCGAGGAATACGCTGCGCCCGCCGCCGGGGAACGTCTTGTCCGTGCCCGCCACGTGGTCGCCGACCTGCGCCACGGTTGCCGCGTCCTCGCCCGGCGTCACCGGATACACGCGGTCCACGAGGAAATGCGTGAGGATCGTCTGGGGCGGCACGGGGGCCAGCGCGCCCTCGAAGCGCACCTCCTGCCCTGGCGCGATCAGGCCGTCCTCGACGGTCGGCACGTAGGCGACACCGAACAGGGCTTGCCACGTTTCGAGCGCGGGCGCGCCCTCGGCGGTGATCAACGGGGGCGGTCCCGACCAGACGACCCGCCCGCCGCTCTCGGCGAGCGCGCGCATCATGTCGAGCAGCGCCCGGCGCGGGAACGGCTCGAAAGTCGCCGCGAGGGTCGTGAAGCGACGGCCCGCCATCTCGATGGCGCCGTCCTTGACGACGCCGCGTTCGAGAATCTGCGCCTGCGGGACCATGTTCGCGTAGCCGTATTGGGTGGTCCAACTGCCGAACCGTTCCTCGACCGCCACGAGGTCGAGCGGATACAGCATCAGCACGTCCACGTCGCGGTGTTCGAGGTTCTGGACCATGCCGTGCGCGGGATGGCCCGCCGCGCCGTAGGCGGCTTCGAGGGCCGAACGCCGCCGGCTCACTTCGCCGGGCGCGCCCCAGTGCGCGGCATAGGAATACGGCACGTCGTTGAGGATGCCCGTCGAGCACGCCAACGCGGGCGCGTAGTAATTCCGGTCGATCCAGCCGCCTTCCGCGTGATCGTTTCCGTTGCCCGTCAGGAAGTCGTTCCACTTGAAGAAATCGTGGCACGCCGACGCCGCCTGGTGCACCGTGTTCGACCACGTGAAATTCGGCGTGTACTCGTACTGGAAGCGCGCGCGCTGCTGGCGGCCCGTGTCCCAGGCGTCAATGGTCGGGCTTTCGGCCCAGGTCGGATGCGCGCGCGCCTCGAGCCGGTGGCCCATGCGCGACTCCGCGTAGCGCTTCGCTTCGGCGAAGAGGTCCACCACGCCGTCCTGCAGCAACTTGTAGTACCGGGCCCGGAATAACGCGGTCTCGCGCACCGCCTCGGGCGTATCGCCAAACACGTGCATCGCGGCGTCCCGCGCGCGGAGGTCGTTTGTGAAGTCCTCCTGTGCATAAGCGAAATAGACCATGTACTTCGCGAAGTCGCGATATTGATCGCCGTAGTGATCGGCGAAGCGTTTCGCGAGGCCGGGACTCACGTACCGGAGCGCGAACTGGCCGGCGTCGTGGTGGCTGAAATACCGCCAGTCCTGCTGGATGTGCATCTCGTCCGAATACAGCCCGTTCAGCAGGATGCCGGCGTCCGCGTACCGGTCCGCCAGGTCCCGCAAGAACGGCAACGCCGAATCGCTGAAGTAGTCCATCTCGGGCGTGCGGTATTGCTGCACCACGAGCACGCGGTCAAAGCCGCGCGGGCCGCCCTCGCCCCGCACGCACACGCGCACCGCCTCATAGTCCCCGGCGCGCCGCGCGGTCCCCTCCCACACCTCCGCCGTGAAGCCGTCCGTGATTTCGACGATATCCTCGGGCCGCACGACGCGGTAGGGCGTGCGGTCGATGACACGCTCGCGGAACGCGAACGCCCGTACCCCCGCGTCTTCGACGGTGATCGGGCCCTTGTTGTTGCACCACTTGGTCTGCCGCCAGAACTGCACGCTGAACGCGCCCGTGCGCGGGTCGCGCAGGCCTTCGCGGTAGTGCATCCACACGCCGGACTCGCCCGTGCGCTCGTGATAGCCCTTGCCGATTTCGAGCGGGCTGAGCAGACTCAATTCGAGGCCGATGCCGTACTCCTGCGCTACCTTGCTGATTTTGGCGATATGCCCGATGTAGGCGTCCGTGTCCGGCAGCAACTCGCGCGGCTTGCCTTCCTGGCCTTTTCGGTACTGGCTGAAGAAGTGGTCGAAGGCGAAGATGAGCGTCCGTTGTCCGCCCGCGCGCGCCTGCTCGCAGAGTTTCCTCAGCGTCGTCACCCGCGGCGTGCCCGTCATGCCGATGTCGACTTCCCGGTCCGGGTCCGTAAGGTCGATGAGTTGTTGATCGCTCACGAGGATGATGTGCGCCCGCGGAATGTGGAAGGCCCACGGCCCCGGGAAACGCACCAGTTCGCCGGTGTAGACGTTCTCGGAAATCTCGGAGGCCATGGCCGTTCCTCCAAACGTAAGTAACAACAGGCCCGTCACGAATAAGACAGACTCGAACCATTTGCGTGCGCTCATGGACTGATCCCCTTTCGATACGCTCGCCAACAACGACCCATGCGCCGCAGGGTACCCCGGCGCGCGCGATGCAGTCAATGGCCGCGCGGCACGCTGCCGCCGTTGGACCCGGTTCTTCGGCGGGCAGGTGCGGCATGTCCGGGAGCCGGGGCGTCTTGTTGTCAAGAGAAAACTCCTCAAGCGTTCCGCAGGGCCGTCCTGGCCATATGTAGTTATACCCTGCGTGAGATACGCAATATGTTGTTGCAAAACCGGAGAATCTCTGCTAAGATGAGCGCATCATAGCAGGAAGGCGATTCGCTGGACGGCGTACTGAATATGCTATTTCTAAATAAATTGGAAAATGAGCGGCGTTGTGAAATCCTCGGCGTCTGCTTGTTCATGCTTACGCTCCTCCTCTTTCTGGCGTTGGTGACGGACGCGCACCAGCAGTATTCGCACCGGTATCTGGACGGACTGGCCGACGCGCCGAATTTACTGGGGTGGCCGGGGGCGCTGGTTTCGGGGGCGTTGGCGGTGCTGGTGGGCGGGGCGGCGCATGTAATCTACTTTATGACCTTGCTATGGGGGTTGATGTTATTCCGTTACAAGCCGCTGAACCGGCTGCTGACGCGGATCGTGGGTATGTGCCTGCTGGTGGGGGCGGTGGCGGGGTTGCTGCACTTGAACTTCGCGGACGTGGCGCGGCATTCGCTGCCGGGGGGCGCGCTGGGCGCGTTCGTGGCGGACCGACTGTTCCTCCCGGCGTTCGGGCGGGTCGGCTGCAACGTCATCGGCGGCACGATGGCGTTGATCGGGCTGCTGCTGTCGACCGAATTTCTCTTCCTCGATGCGTTTCGGTTGACGCGGGTGGTGATCAAGCATTTCGTGCGGGCGAACATACTGTGGGTGACGGTATTGCGGGCACACTGGGGCCAACGCCGCGCGCGGGAGCATGCGCCCGCGCCGGAACGCGCCGCGTCTCGTCGCCGCGCGCCGGCGCCGGACAACGACGCTTTGTCAGCGCCGGCGCCGATACTTCCGCCGGAGACGGCGGAACTGCCGTTTGACGGGCCGCCGGAGGAAGACACGCCCTTCGAGGCGATCCCGGAAATCGCGGGGCCGTTTGGGGCGCCCGAGGCGTCGCCGCTGCACGCGACGGTCGAGTTGGTTGAGACGCCGGAGAGGCCGATCCCGAACGACGGGCAGATGGACCTGGTCGGGGACGCATACGCGCTGTCGCAGCCGGTGCGCCGCGTAGTGAAGCGGAAGCGTCCCGTGGCGGAAATCGAGTTGCCGCCGGACTACGAATACCCGCGGTTCTACACGCGCCCGTCGCTGGAGCTCCTGGACGAGCCGCGGCCGCGCGTGATCAAGAACTTGAACGAGCAATTGGCCCACACGGGGGCGCTGCTGGAGAAGACCCTGCTGACCTTCGGTATCGAGGCGCGCGTGACGGACTATACGCGCGGGCCGACGATCACGCGGTATGAACTCGAGCCGGCGCCGGGCATCAAGGTCAGCCGTTTTCTCGCGCTGGCGGACGACCTCGCGCTGGCGCTGAAGGCGCACCGGGTGCGGGTCGAGGCGCCGATCCCCGGCAAGGGCCGCGTGGGCATCGAGGTGCCGAACGTCGAGCGCGACCAGGTACTGGTCCGCGAGTTGCTCGAAAGCCGGGCGTTCACGCAGTTCAACGGCAGGCTGCCGCTGGCGCTGGGCAAGGACATCTCGGGCGCGCCGCGGGTGACGGACCTGGCGACCATGCCGCACCTGTTGGTGGCGGGGGCGACGGGCACGGGCAAGACGGTGTGCGTAAAGGCGTTGCTATCGAGTCTGCTGTTCCGCCACACGCCGGAGGAACTGCAACTGGTGCTGATCGACCCGAAGATGGTCGAGTTCATGATTTTCAACGACATCCCGCACCTGATCACGCCGGTGGTGGTCGAGCCGAAGAAGGCGGCGACCGCGCTCAACTGGCTTATCCACGAGATGGAGGAGCGGTACCAGCTTTTCGCCTACCTGAACTGCCGTAATATAGAGGTGTACAACGAGAGCGTCGAGAACGGCGAGATCGAGGTCGAGGGCGACGCGGAGGCGGCGGACAACGAATCGGTGAGCGTGATTCGCAAGCTGCCGTACATCGTGTGCGTCATCGACGAGTTGGCGGACCTGATGATGCAGGCGCGGGCGGAGGTCGAGGACGCGATCGGCCGGCTCGCGCAGAAGGCGCGGGCCGTCGGCATCCACCTGATCATCGCGACCCAGCGTCCGTCGGTGGACGTGCTCACGGGCGTCATCAAGGCGAACTTCCCGGCGCGCGTGTCGTTCCAGGTGTCGTCGCGGGTGGATTCGCGGTGTATTTTGGACGAAATCGGGGCGGAGCGGCTGATCGGCATGGGCGATTTGCTGTACTTGCCGGCGGGCCACTCGAAACCGGTGCGCATCCAGGGGGCGTTCGTCAGCGACGCGGAAATGAACGCCCTGATCGGCTACTTGAAAACGCAGGCCCCGCCGCAGTACAAAGACGAAATCGAGAGGTTCGGGAGAGGCGGAGACCCGCGCGACGAGGTGGTGGATGAGTCGGACCCGCTGTTTGACGATGCGGTCCGGGTGGTGATCGAGACGGGTCAGGCCTCGATTTCGATGGTGCAACGGCGGTTGCGGGTGGGGTACACTAGGGCCGCCCGGTTGATCGACATTATGGAGTTGAAGGGGATCGTAGGACCGCACGTGGGAAGCAAGGCGCGCGAGATTCTTGTGGACGCGCCACCGGAGGACGATCAGGAATGAGCCGGTTCGCCGAACAGGGGAAACTGCTGCGTGAACGCCGGGAAGAACTGGGATGGACGCTCGTGGAGGTGCACGAGGCCATCCACGTGCAGATCGCGCACTTGCGCGCGCTCGAAACCGGCGACGTGCGCGGCTTGCCCGGCGCGACCTTCGCCGCCGGGTTCCTCAAGACTTACTGCCAGCACCTGGAACTCGATCCCGAGCCGTTTCTGTTCGCATTCCACGCCTGCTTCGGCGCGCCGCGCAAACAGCCCGTATTCCGCCGGGCCACGTCCGGCCACGACCCGCTGGACCGACCCGCGTGGCTGACCGACGTCATCGCGTGGGGCACCGTGTGTGCGGTCGTGGTCTTCGCCTGGTTTACGTACGGTCTGGTGATTCGGCCCATCCTCGAGGGCGCGCAGGAACGCGCGCGCGCCGGCACCGTCGAGGCGCCGCCGCCCGCGCCGTTCGAGTTGGCGGAGTAGGTCCTCGGTTCCTGGGGGCGCAGGCGGGAAACCTGCAGTCCGAGTGGTGGGGAATCGCCCGGCAACGAATCCATGCGCACGACGCCGCAAAGGGCGCGGCATGGGCGTCACGTATTGAGTTCCGCGACCTTGTCCTTGATCAGTGCGAGGATTTCGTTCATGCGCGCTTCGTTGTCGGCCTCGACGCGGGCGATGAGCTTGGGGGCCGTGTTTGACGCGCGGAGTAGGCCCCAGCCGTCGGGGAACTCGATGCGGGCGCCGTCCACGGTGACGACTTCGAGGCCCAACTCGTCCTTGAAGTAGCGTGTGGCCTTCTCGACCACCTCGAACTTCTTCCGGTCGTCGCTCTTGATTTCGAGTTCCGGCGTATCGAAACGCTTCGGGATGGTGGCAAGCATGGCGCTGAGCGGTTCCGAAGAGTCGGCGATGATTTCGAGCAAGCGCGCGGCGGCGTAGGCGGCGTCGTCGAAGCCGAGCCACCGGTGCTTGAAGAAGATGTGGCCGCTCATTTCGCCCGCGAGTTCCGCGCCGACCTCCTTCATTTTCGCTTTGATGAGCGAGTGGCCCGTGCGGTACATCATCGGGTTGCCGCCGTGCCGCCGGATGTCCTCGTACAGGCCGCGCGAACACTTGACCTCGCCGATGATGGTCGCGCCGGGGACTTCCCGCAGCACTGATCGCGCGAAAAGTGCGAGCAGGCGGTCGCCCTGGAGCAGGTTGCCCTGATCGTCGCAGCCGCCGATGCGGTCGCCGTCGCCGTCGAAGGCGATGCCCACGTCCGCCTTTTCGCGATTGACCGTCTCGATCAGCGCGGTGAGGTTCGCAATCTTCGTCGGATCGGGGTGATGATTCGGGAATCTGCCGTCCACGTCGCAGAAAAGCGGGATGACCTCGCAGCCGAGGCGCTCGAACAGGGGCACGGCGATGGGTCCCGAGACGCCGTTTCCGCCGTCCACGACCACCTTGAGTTTTCGCGCAAGCCGGATGCGCCCGCACACGTCGTCCAGGTACTCGGGCACGACGTCGCGCGTCGTCACGCGGCCCGACGTGTCCGCGATGGGAAAGACGCCCGCCTGCGCGATCTGGCCGAACCGCTGGATTTCCGCGCCGTATATCGTGGTTGTCCCCACGCCGATCTTGAGCCCGTTGTATTCCGACGGATTGTGGCTCGCCGTCAGCATGAGAAAGCCGTCGATGTCCATGGTGTTCGCGGCGAAATACGTGAGCGGAGACGGGACCTCGCCGATGTCGATCACGTCGAGGCCGCAGGCGGTGACGCCGGCGATCAGGGCGTCAGACAGGGCCTTCGAGTGGAGGCGTCCATCGCGTCCGACGACGATCACGTTGTGCTTGCGCGCCCCCGCGATGTATGCGCCATAGGCCTTGCCCAAGACCGTCATGATCCCTTCGTCGAGGTCTTGGCCCACAATGCCCCGGATGTCATATTCGCGGAAAATGGTCAGATTAAGATCCATGGTCTCCATTCCTCTGCTGCATTCCACCGGCCCGATTCTAAGGGAACGGCGGGGGGCGCGTCCAACGCCGGAGCGATGCGGCAAGCGTTACCGACGGCGGGCGACTATTGGTTCGAGACTTACGCGACGTTCTTCGGCAGGCGGAAGTGGATGCTCTCCTCGACGAGGATGCGCTCTTCGACTTCGCAGGGCGCAATGGCGCGCAGGCGCTCGATGACTTCGCGGACCAGCCGGTCGGGCACGGACGCGCCCGACGTGATGAGCACGCGATCGACGCCGTCGATCCAGGCCGGGTCGATGGCCGCGGCGTCGGGGATGAGGTAGGCGGGCTTGCCGTGGTTTCCGGCGATCTCGGCGAGGCGGGTCGAGTTCGCGCTCTCGGTGTCGCCGACGACGAGAACGAGGTCGGCCTCGGGGGTCCACGCGCGCACGGCGGCCTGGCGATTCGAGGTCGCGTAACAGATATCTTCCTTCGGGGGGCCTTCGATATTCGGGAACCGTTGCTTCAGCGCCTCGATGATCTCGGCGCAGTCCTCGACGCTGAGCGTGGTCTGGGTGATGTACGCCACCTGCTCGGGGTCCTCCACTTCGAGGTCCGCGACTTCCTCCTTGGACTGGATCAGCTTAATGTGGGCCGGCGCCTGCCCCATCGTGCCGATGGTCTCGTCGTGGCCGGCCTCGCCGATAAGAATGACGGTCATGGCGCGCGCGGCGAAGCGCCGCGCTTCGTGGTGGACCTTTTCGACGAGAGGGCAGGTGGCGTCGATGATTTCGAGGCGCAGGCGCTGCGCGCTGTCCCAGCGGTCCGGGCCGACACCGTGGGCGCTGAACAGGAGATGCGATCCTTCAGGAACCTCCTCGACGCGCTTGACGAAGATGGCCCCCTTGCGGCGCAGTTCGTTGACCACGTGGGCGTTATGCACGATGTTGTTGAGCACGTAAACGGGCGGACCGTGGCGTTCGAGCGCGCGCTCGACGCTCTTGATGGCCCGCTCGACCCCCGCGCAGAAACCGCGGGGTTTCGCAAGAATAATGTGCATGCGCCTGGATTCGCCCTGTCTATTCCGCCGACCGCCCTCGCGTCGAAGAACACCCGGGGATAAACGCCTATTCCACGAGGGCACGCCCAAACACGGCCAGCTTACCGCACTTGCGCGGCGTGACGCCAAACGGACCGCGCGACGCGGCAATCGATCAGGAGGACGAATGCGCGACGAGTCATGCGCTTACTTGCCGTAAACCGCCTTCATATCACCAAGGGTCATCGGCGCGTAGTCGCGGGCGTGGCCAGCCTGGCCGAACGCCTTCATCCGCTCGACGTAAACCTTGTACGCGGCCTCGCGCGCCGGCTTGAGGTAGTCGCGCGGGTCGAATTTGCCCGGACTCTCGGCGAAGACCCGAAGGATCGCGCCGGTAATGGCCAGGCGGCTGTCGGTGTCCACGTTGACTTTGCGCACCCCGTGGCGGATGCCGTCCGCTATCTGTTCCAGCGGCACGCCCTGCGTGCCGGGCATCCGGTTTTGCGTCGTCAAGGTCATGAGGAACGCGGCCATGTCCAGGGCGTCATGCAGGTTGAACACCTTACCCATAAACCGAAGCTTCGCCGGATCGCCGTCAACGCGCTGGACCGCGTGGTGGGCATTGACCTCATTTGTCAGCTCCGGCGGCACGGAACTCGAACCGTGCATGACCATGTGGCAATTCGGCATGCGCTCATGGATTTCGTGGATCCGATCCATGGCCAGAACCGGCGGCAGCACTTCGCCCGTCTTCGGGTCTACCCGGCCTGATTTGTACGCGCCGTGGCTCGTGCCGATGGCAACGGCAAGCGCGTCGACGCCCGTCAACGCCACGAATTCCTCGGCCTGCTTCGGGTCCGTCAAGTGGGTGTTGACCTCTTCCGTGCTCAAGCCCGCGCCGTGGCCGTCCTCGATCCCGCCAAGGCAGCCGAGCTCGCCCTCGACCGTCACCCCGAGCGGATGGGCCAGTTCCACCACCTTCTTCGTGACGGCGACATTCTGTTCGTATTTGTTGGGTTTCTTACCGGACTCGTCCAGCGAGCCGTCGATCATGACGGACGTGAAGCCGAGCTCGATGGCCTGCAGGCACGTCTCGACGCTGTTGCCGTGGTCCAGGTGCATCGCGACCGGAATCTGCGGGTATTCCTCGACCGCCGCCTCCATCAGCTTTTTCAGGTAGATCATCTTGCTGTATTTCAGCGCGCCGCGGCTTGCCTGGATGATCACCGGGCTGTCGGTGTCGTTGGCCGCCTCCATGATCGCCTGGATTTGCTCCATGTTGTTCACGTTGAAGGCGCCCACGCCATAGCCGCCTTTCGCCGCTTCATCAAGAATCTGACGCATGGGTACTAGAGGCATAATACATAAACTCCTCGGGGCATGGCCGCGCCATTGCCGGTTTGCGCGCCCTCGCGTGCGCACACGACGCTTGTCACGTTTTCCCAGAAATTCGGGACGCCCTTTCGGGCTTGAGGTGGGCGCGGTGTCCGCTAACACCGTGGGTATTTATACCCCTGGAGCGGTTCGGAAGTCAAACGCGCCTTGGGCACGGCGCCTTGGGCACGGTTGCGCGGCGCGCCCGGCGCGATACCCCGTTTTGCGCGAAAACCCATGAAAGCGCGCGCCGTGGAGACGTGCTCAGTACGGTTATTCACCCGCCAATCGCTTTACCGTCGCGATCAGTTCGGGGCGCATCCAGATACCGGCGCTCTCCAAGGCATGCAAGATTGGTGTAACCGCATCGAGCAGGCCCTGCTGCTTGGCCGACACCAGCAAGCCCAGAGTACCCCGGCAGGCCATACCAAGACTTCTGGCGCACTTTCGCGCGGCGCCGTCATCGAGGATCAACACGTGGCCCTTCAGCGTATAGCCCCAGGAAAGTACCTCGGATTCCCCCTTTCCCAAATCCCAACCCGCGATGACCGGATGCACGCTGATACTGCGTACCGTCCAGCGGCGTCCCTCGCCTTCCAGCCAACAACGTGCCGCATCGTCTTTGTCGCCCGCACTGATCTCCTCAACAACGCCTTGAGGCACAACCACCGAATCAAAGAGCCGCTCCAACAACCCAATCCGACCGACCAAGCCCAGTGCAATCAACGGCGACGCATTAACGATACAGTCAGGCATCCGCCACTTCCGCCTCCAGTTCCTCGGGCGTGGTCTGGAAGGGAGAGACCCGAAATGTCGCAAGCGCCTTGAGAAACTCCTGACGGCTCAGTTGCGCCAGTTCAGCGGCCTTTGACTGGGAGAGTCTGCCCATCTCGTACCATTTCACCGCCGCGGCCAAACGCATTTCCCGCCCAAGAAGCTCCGGACAATCGCGAACCAGTGAAAGCGCGCTGTCCGGCACCTCCAGAGTTATCTTTACGCTCATCCGAATACTCCTGTTGACCGCGCCGCCCTTTGCGCAACGCTGACTAACGTATTGTAGCATGGCGGGTCCGCCCAAACGAGCCTTTACCCACTGAAGAGCCGTGAGACTTTGGATTGTCGCGGCGCCGCGCCGTCGTGGGCGCTTGTCGGAGGCGCCGTTGTACCCCGGCCGACCACCTCGCGGATTCGGAATTGGAACTGTGTCGGAATTGGAACTGTGGTATCATGGCTTCCAGTCAAGTGATACTGACCGGCGGTGGTGCTTGCATGAAGAGACGGCTCCGGGTATACGTCGACACTTCTGTAATTGGAGGCTGCCTCGACGATGCGCATCATGTGGCGATTGCGACCGTAGCGAAGGTCGATGTGATCGTAAGCTGGAATTTCAAGCACATCGTTCATTTGGACAAAATCCGCGGGTTTAACGCGGTCAATCTGATCGAGGGGTATCCGACGATCGAGATTCGAAGCCCGAAGGAGTTAATCTAGGCATGGGAAAAGAGAAGACTTTTGATTGCGTCGCCATGAAATCCGAAGTTCAGGCGCGGATGCGTCGCGAGTTCGAAGGACTTTCCGACGACGAAGAGCGGGCGCGGATACGCCAGGAACTTGAGACATCGGGAAGCGCGTCCGCCCGAAAATGGCGCGCACTGAGCAAGTGCTCACGGGGAACCGCTCCTGCTTCGGGGGCGACACGTTAATTCCGCGCTGAGAATCCCCCCGAGGTTTACTGACGGTACAACAAGCATAAGCGCTATGTCCGCCGAATTGAGGTCGAGAACAGGGCGCGTGCGTCTCACGCGCATATGGGTAAGTTCAAGACACGAGGAGCGCTACGTCATGTTAACGGATGCAGGTATCGCGGTGTTGGTCCTGGGGCTGCTGGGCGTGTGCGCGGGCGCCGGGGCCGAGATGACGAAGGATTACCCGGTGGCGCCGGTCCCGTTTACGCAGGTGCGCGTCGAGGGCGGGTTCTGGGCGCCGCGCATGACGACGAACCGCGGGGTCACGGTCCCGTACTGCTTCAAGAAGTGCGAGGAAACGGGGCGGATCGACAATTTCGCGAAGGCGGGCGGGCTGATGGAGGGGAAATTCGAGGGCATCTACTTCAACGACTCGGACGTGTTCAAGATCGTCGAGGGAGCGTGCTATGCGCTGGCCCTCGAACCGGACCCGGCGCTCGATGCCTACCTCGACCGGCTCATTGTGTTGTTCGCGGCGGCGCAGGAGGACGACGGCTACCTCTACACGGCGCGGACCATCGACCCGGAGAACCCGGGCGGCGCGGCGAAGGAGCGCTGGGGCAACATCAAGTTCAACCACGAGTTGTATAACGTGGGCCACATGTACGAGGCGGCGGTGGCGCATTACCAGGTGACGGGCAAGCGCGCCTTCCTCGACGTGGCCATCAAGAACGCGGAGCTCATCGAGCGCACCTTCGGCCCGGGCAAGCGCCAGGAGCCGCCGGGCCACCAGGAGATCGAGATCGGCTTGGCGAAGCTCTATCGCGTCACGGGCGATGAACGCTATCTACGGCTGGCGAAGTTCTTCCTCGACGCGCGGGGCGACGACAAGGGCCACGAGTTGTACGGGCCCTATTTCCAGGACCACCTGCCCGTCCTTGAACAAGACGAGGCCGTCGGCCACGCCGTGCGCGCGGGCTATCTCTACTCGGGCATGGCGGACGTGGCCGCGCTCACGGGCGAGCGGGCGTACATCGACGCGATAGGCCGCCTCTGGGATAACGTGGTCGGGAAGAAGCTCTACGTCACGGGCGGCATCGGCGCGCGGCACGAGGGCGAAGCCTTCGGCGACGCCTATGAACTCCCGAACCGCAGCGCCTACAGCGAGACCTGCGCGGCCATCGCGAACGCGCTCTGGAACCATCGCATGTTCCTCCTCCACGGCGACGCGAAATACCTCGACGTCCTCGAACGCATCCTCTACAACGGGTTTCTCTCGGGCGTCTCGATGGATGGGGACACCTTCTTCTACGTGAACCCGCTGGAGGCGGTCTCGCACGCGCGCAGCCCCTGGTTCGACTGCTCGTGCTGCCCCGCGAACGTGGTCCGGTTCGTCCCGTCGATCCCCGGCTTCGCCTACGCCACACGGGAGGACCGCGTCTACGTCGCGTTGTACATCGCCGGGACGGCGAGCATGAAGGCGGGCGGCGCGCGGGTCGAATTGCGCCAGACGACGCAATACCCGTGGGACGGCGCGGTCCGCATCGAAGTCACGCCCGATCAGCCCGCGGAATTCACGCTCTGCCTGCGTGTGCCTGGTTGGGCCTTGGGCCGGCCCGTGCCGAGCGACCTCTATACCTATCTCGATGCGTCGCCCGGCGAGGTGACGCTGCGCGTGAACGACGAGACTGCACCCATCGAGATAAGCAACGGCTTCGCCCAACTCGCGCGCCTCTGGCGGGCCGGCGACGTCGTCGAACTGGCCCTGCCGATGCCGGTGCGCCGCGTGCTTTGTCACGACGCCGTCGAAGCGAACCAGGGCCGCGTCGCCATCGAGCGCGGCCCGGTCGTCTTCTGCGCCGAAGGCATCGACCACGGCGGGCGCATCCTGAACTTCGCGATCCCCGACGACGCGCCGCTCGAAGCCCACTATCGCGGCGACCTCCTTAACGGTGTGATGACCGTCACCGGCGACGTCCTCGCGGTCCATCGCGCGGAGGACGGCGGCATCGAGCAGCAGCGCCAAGCGTTCACGGCGATCCCATATTACGCCTGGGCGCACCGGGGCGTGGGCGAGATGGCTGTCTGGTTCCCGCGCTCGACCGAGAACGTCGCCCCCGCGCCGCCGCCCACGATTGCCGGCAAAAGCCGCCCGTCCGCCTCGCACACCAATGCGTCCGACACGGTTCTCGCTCTGAATGATCAGATCGAGCCGAAGCGCTCAGGCCACCAGGAAGTCCCGCGCCACACCTGGTGGGACCATCGCGGCACGACGGAGTGGGTCCAGTACGATTTCGATGCGCCGCGCGCCGTTTCCGCCGTCGAGGTCTATTGGTTCGACGACACCGGCGCTGGCCAATGCCGCGTCCCGGCGTCGTGGAAGCTGCTGTACCGCGACGGCGACGCCTGGAAGCCCGTGCCCGGCGACCCGAAGTACGGCGTGCGCAAGAACCGGTACAACCGCGCCGAATTCGGCCCCGTCGCCACCGACGCGATCCGCATCGAGGCCCAACTGCAAGACGGCTTCTCCGGCGGCGTACTCGAATGGCGGGTCGAGTGACGCGTTCCTTGATTGAAAACTACGCAGGTGACTTGACAGTGGTAAGGGATTTTCGTAGAAGTTGTGGGCCTATGCTTAACAGGAACAATCCGCGCCGGGGAGAGACCGACTGGGACCGCGTGCGCGGCATGACTGACGCCGAAGCGGAGCGGGCGGCCCGCGCGGATGTGGATGCGCCGCCGACGACCGCACGCGAATTGGCGGCCATGAAGCGGGTTCCCGACGTTCGGGCAATCCGAAAACGCCTCAAACTGACGCAGCGCGAATTCGCGAGGCGTTTCCATCTGACCCTGGCGGTGGTCCGCGACTGGGAACAGCGCCGCAGCACCCCGGATCAGGCCGCCCGCGCCTTCTTGCGCGTCATCGCCTATGATGCGAAAACCGTCGAGGCCGCGTTGAAGACGCGCAATGGCTGAGTCGTGATACTCGCTACCCACTGCCTCATGAGTTCGTGTACGCGCCGAAAGAATCCCCGTTTACAGTGAGGTATAGCGCGTAATGCCGGCCGGATCACGGCTGCTTTTCGACCAGCAAATGGTCGAATTTCCACCACATGATGGTCAATTCGTCACATGCGACCTACTTACAATGTGAAAACCAGGCATGGCGCCAAGCCCCGTAGGGTAACGCGAGGTCGCCGCGAGGTCGCGTGTAGTTGTTTGGCGGACGTCACCCCGGATGCGGCTTGCCCTATAGTACCTCGGCACGCATAATGGGCCTTCAACCGGGAGGTCGCTGCAATGAAGCACGCAATGCTGTTCTTGGCGCTTGTGGCGGCGGGCGCGGCGGCGGCGGACGGTCCGTACCTGGCGACGGGGATCAAGATAGGCGAGGTCACTCCGGACGCCGCGATGGTCTGGGCGCGGCTCACCCGCGACGCGGAACGCGTCCCGTTCGGCGGGCCCATGCCGATCATCCGATCGCGCAACGACGTTCCCGAGGTCACGTATCCGGAGGGCGCGAGCGTTGACGCGCTCGAAGGCGCCTGCCCCGGCGCGCCAGGCGAGGTGCGCGTGCGCTACGCGCCCGCCGGGACGGAGGCGTGGCGGGAGACGGCGTGGCAGGGCGTGGACCCCGAGCGGGACTTCACGTGTCGGGTGCTGCTCGAGGGACTGACGCCGGATACGCGCTATGTGTTGCGCGTCGAGACGCGCGGCCCCGAGGGCGCGCCGGGCCAGACCATCGAGGGCGGCTTCCGCACGGCGCCCGGGCCCGAGGTCCCGGCGCGGGTCGTGTTTACCGTAACCACCGGCCAGCGCTACCCGCACCAGGACGCGCCGGGCGGCGGGTTCCGCATATATGACGCGATGCTGGCGCTCGACCCGAACTTCTTCGTCCACACGGGCGACATTCTCTACTACGACGAACTGGCGAAGAGCCTTGAACTCGCGCGGTGGCATTGGGCGCGCACGTACAGCCTGCCCACAAACGTGAACTTCCATCGCCAGGTGGCGAGCTACTTCGAGAAGGACGACCACGATACGTGGTGCAATGACTGCTGGCCCGGCATGGAGACC
The DNA here is from genome assembly GCA_029556545.1 of Candidatus Hydrogenedentota bacterium. Taxonomy (GTDB): domain Bacteria; phylum Hydrogenedentota; class Hydrogenedentia; order Hydrogenedentales; family JAGMZX01; genus JAGMZX01. The sequence continues at coordinate 2,994 of JAKQEQ010000193.1, read as the reverse complement.
AAGCGTATGGGCGCGTTCACGTTCGCGCAGGGCCAGGCCGTCTTTCTCGAACAGGTCCCGATGAGTGAAAAGACTTATCGCACGTTCCGCTGGGGCAAGGACCTGCAAATCTGGCTGGTCGAAGGGCGCGACTATCGCAGCGCGAACGCCCTCCCCGACGGTCCCGAGAAAACCATCTGGGGCGCGGAACAGAAGGCGTGGTTCAAGCGCACGGTAAGCGCGTCCGACGCCGCGTTTCGCGTGTTGATCAGCCCGACGCCGCTGGTCGGTCCGGACCGCCCGCGCAAGGCGGACAACCACGCCAACGCGACGTTCGCCCACGAGGGCCGGGAATTGCGCCGGTTCATCGCCGATCAGGAGCGCATGATTGTCGTCTGCGGCGACCGCCACTGGCAATACGTCTCCGTAGACGGCGAGACCGGACTGCGCGAGTATTCGTGCGGCCCGGCCAGCGATGAACACGCGGGCGGCTGGAAGCAGGAAGACGTGCGTCCCGAGCATCGCTACCTCAACGTCATCGGCGGCTATCTGGCGGTGACTGTGGATCGGGAGGGCGGCAGGCCGGTGATGCGCCTGCGACACTGCGGCGTGGATGGCGACGTGCTGCACGAGGACGTGCTGCGCGCGGAGTGACGCCGACGGGAAGAGCGGCGAGTACGAGTACGAGTACGAGCACGAGCACGAGTACGAGTACGAGCACGAGCACGAGCACGAGTACGAGGCGCGGAGTATCCCCATTGCGTTATTGCGCGCGGGCGGGAAGCAGCAGGTACCAACGCTCGCCGACTTTGAAGAGGACGCGTGGCCCGAGCGCGGCGATCTCTTCCACTTCCGCGTGTTCTCTCTTCAGTGCGTCGTAGTAGGTCGTATCCCGGCGCGCTTGCATAAAGGGCTCGCCCGCGTACTCCCGCTGCCGCCACGTGTCGTCGAAGAGTCCGAAGACACGGCCCGCGGCGACCTGGCGCGCGGTTTCCGGCGCAACCGCGGTCAATGATGGCGCTTCCGCGTCCACGACCGCCTCTTGTCCCCGCGCGCCAAGCGCTTCCGCCATTTTCGCGGCGGGCGCCGACGCTTCGGCGCGGTCCAGCGCGCCTGCACGAATCCGCAGCGGCACCGCAGCCTGCGGGGCCGGTGGTGGCGGCGGCGGAGCCGGGACCACAGATTCGGCGGCTGCGGGTGGCGGTTTGGGCGCCGGGATCGGGGCCGCTGGTTCAGCGGCTGTGGACGACGGTTCGGGCGGCGTGGCATAGCCGATCACATCGAGGTCCCGGCGCCGCTCCGGAACAGCGCCGATGACCGCGCCCTCAAGGGTATGCCCGCCTGCCCTTTGCCTTACACTGTCCGCGTCGGGCGCAGGAAGCGCATCTGCCTCCTTGACCGCTGGCGGGACAGGAGATTCCGCTGTCGGCGAGTCCTCACGCACCGGCATGTCTAGGGTAACGATATAGGCGGCCTCCGGACCGGGCGCGGCCCGCGAGGCGCCCTCCGATGCCGCGAGGCCGTCCTTTTCAGCCTTGGCCGCGGGCGCGGCCTTGTCGCTGGCGAGATGCGTCCGCGACGGCGCGGGAGAGAATTGGAAGAACATCAAGCCCGCCACCACGAGAAAGCACGCGGCGGCAGCCAGCATGGGCCACATCCGCACGGGCGCGACCCGCGGACGCCGGAAGCGGATGCGTCGCCCGCGAAGTTCATCGAGGACCCGCGCTTCGAGTTCCTCGGGCGCGCGGACCGGGGCGAGGCCGCGATACAGCCCGTCAACGCGCCGCCAAGCGTCGAGTTCCTCGCGCAATTCGGGAACCGCCGTGACGCGCTCCTCGAAACGGGCGCGGGCTTCCGCGTCCAACTCGCCGTCGAGATAGGCGGAAAACAGTTCACGTATTTCTTCCCGTTCGTCGCTCATGGCTCCAATACGCCGTGTTTGTCGAGGCACGCGCGCAACAGGCGCCGCGCCTGGTTCAGCCGCGATTTCACCGTACCCGCCGGACACTCGAGGGCGTCAGCCATCGCCTCGTAGCTCAGCGCATCGTATATGCGCAGCACGAACGCCAGCCGATACGTTTCCGGCAGGTCGTCAAGACACGCCTCGAGCGCCGCCTCCAACTCGCCGCGCTGCGCCCGATCCCGGGGCGTCTCGCGGTCCGCCGTCGCAAGGCGCGCAACGCCCGGCGCGGCCTCATCAAGCCCTTCGAGCGAGGTGGCCCGGTCCCGGCCCTTGCGGCCCAGGTCACGGACACGGTTGCGCGCCAGGTTGACCGCGATCCGGTACAACCACGTGTACACCCGCGCGTCGCCGCGGAAATCGGGCAGGCCGCGATAGGCCCGCAGGAACACCTCCTGCGCCACGTCCAGCGCGTCCTCGCGATGGCCGAGGAAGCGGTAGAGCACGTTGTAGACGCGGTCCTTATAGCGCCGCATCAGCGCCTCGAACGCCGCGTCGTCGCCTTCCCGGCACGCCATCACAAGGGCCGCGTCCGGCGGCTCGATCGCGTCGTTCAGCGCCTCCGCGGATTGCCCGAATTCATTCATGATCTTGGACACCACTCACAAGAAAAGGTTCGTCCCTATTCTACACGCCACAGGCAAGGGATGGGAACGGCCAAGAAGTCCCTTTCCCCGCACGTCGCTTACGTTCGGCGCAATTGCGGCAGGCTCAGAATGTCCAGCAAGCCCGCCACGTCGGGCTTGGGCGACACGTAATCCGCCACCGCTTTCAGCGCTTCTTGCGCGTTCGCCGGGCACGCGAAGAAGCCCACCGCCTCGCGCAGCGGCAGGTCGCCCATCGTGTCGCCGATACCCGCCGCCCGCGCGCGCGACACGCCCGCTTCCGCCATCAACGCCTTGAGCGTGGTGCCCTTGTTCACGCCCGACATCGAGATATTCAGGTAGTAGCTCGTCGCGTTGATGACCGGCTCGGGCAGCCCCTGCCGCGCGACCAAGTCGTGGATCGCCCGTTCCATCTCCTGAAATACGCCCGGCTGCTCCGCATACACCGAG
>JAKQEQ010000026.1 GCA_029556545.1 Candidatus Hydrogenedentota bacterium | reverse complement strand
GGGGGCGAAGGTGAGGGTGAGGGTGAGGGCGAAGGTGAGGGCGAGGGCGAAGGCGAAGGCGAGGGTGAGGGCGAGGGCGAGGGCGAGGGCGAGGGCGAGGGTGAAGGTGAGGGCGAGGGCGAGGGCGAGGGCGAAGGTGAGGGCGAGGGCGAGGGCGAAGGGGCGCCGCCGGACCCCTGTGAAAGCCTGTGGCATACGGCGGACCAGAATCATGATTACCTCATCCAGTTGACCGAACTGCTCCGGGTGATTCAGTTCTACAATTCCGACGGACTCCACTGCGCGGCAAACCCGGGCGATACGGAGGACGGTTATATCCCCGGCCCGGGCGCGGATACGACGTGTTGCCCCCACGCAAGCGATTACGCGCCCACCGGGCCGGACTGGCGGATCGGGTTAACGGAATTACTGCGGCTGATTCAGCTCTATAATTCGAACGGATATCATGTCTGCGACGACACCGAAGACGGCTTCTGTCCCGGGCCGGCGTGAGAACGGACGTGGCACGGGCATCTTGCCCGTGGTGGATCATGGGCGGGACGCCCATGCCACGAAGACCGGCCGGAACTGGGATGGAGACCTTGCGGTCGGGGCCGTGGCACGGTCCCGCCTTCGTCACGCGTGGCGCGCGACTTCGGCGGGCAAGCAGGAGACCGGCCACAACGAGTATATTGGCAGGTTTGAGGCAACGCGCACGAGATGCGCAGGAGGACACGACAATGATTCCGAGGAATGACAGGACCAGAGCGTGGGGGCTGCTGGCGGCGCTTGTGTGCGTGAGCGGCGTCGCACTGGCCCAGGCAAACACGGTGACGTATCAGGGCGTCCTGCGCGACGTCGCCGGAGACCCCGTCGCGGACGGCCCCTACGCGATGAGTTTCGGCATCTTCGCGACGGACACCGGCGGCGCGCCGATCTGGACGGAGTCGCAGACGGCCACAACCTCGAACGGCGCGTTCTCCGTCGAACTCGGCGCGGTAACCCCGCTCGGTACGCTGTTCGCCGATAATGCGGGCGCCACGCTCTGGCTCGAAGTCTCGGCGGACGTCGGCGCGGGTATGCAGGCCTATACGCCGCGTGTACCCCTCACCCGCGCGCCCTATGCCTTCCACGCGAGCCAGGCGGCCGCCGCCGATGACGCCGACACGCTGGACGGCAAGCACGCCGCCGATATCGATGCCGATATCACCTCCGCCGTGAGCACGCACGACGCCAGCGGCACGGCCCACGACGATATCCGCACGCAGATCGGCACGGACATCGCCGCCCATGACGCCAGCGGCGCGGCCCACAGCGATATCCGATCCCAGATCGGTACGGACATCGCCGCCCACGACGCAAACGGGACCGCCCACGGCGACATCCGATCGCAGATCGGCACGGACATCGCCGCCCACGACGCCGACCCCGGCGCGCACTCGGTCCTGGAAATAGACGGCGCGCAAATCACTTCCGGCAAGATCAGCAATCTCCGCTTGAATACGGGGTCCGGCGGCGGGCTGGACGCCGACACGCTCGACGGCACGCATCTCGTCAATATCGGCATAAACACCGACAACAAGATCAGTGTCCATAACAACACCGCATCGGCGCACCCGAACCTCGATATTGACGCCGGACAGATCATCACGGGTACGATGGACATCGCCCGGCTGCCCACGGGAATCGGCTCGAACCAGGTCGCGCTGGGCAACCACGTCCACGACGGCGCGCACATCACCACCGGGACCATCGATACGGCTCGGCTCAACGTGGGACCGGCCGCGAACCAAGTAGCCCGGGGCAATCACGTCCATTCCTCCCTCGATGCCCCGGATGGCAACCCCGCCCCCGCGCTCGCCGTGGATAACGCCGGAAATGTCGGCATAGGCACGACCACGCCCGGCGCGAAGCTCGATGTTAACGGTGGGCTCCGCGTGGGCGGGCCGCTGACGTTCGTAGGCGACGCGGCGGGGGGCACGTCAACCGGGCAAATTACAAGGTCCCCGAAAGTTATCCACAGCGCCGACCCGGACGGATCGGGCTGTCCGCCGGCCCGTGCGGCCGGTACGCCGCTCTGGACGGTGAACTTCACGCTGGCCCAACCCGCGGCCGTGTTCGTGACGGGCAATATCATCCGAAGCGCGGCGGGCCGCGTGGACTTGGACCTGTTCGTGGACTCGTGGCGCGATACCACCCTGACGCTATCCTACGACACTCAATGGGTGGATGCCCACGTGTTCTGGTGCGGCGTGCTCGACGCGGGCTCGCACAACGTGTGGATGCAGAGCCCCTCGGCAAGTGTCTGGGGCTGCACCGCGCCGTGGGGCGCCCTGGATATCATCATCTTCGAGTGAGTCGCGCTATCGTGGCACGGGCGTCTCGCCCGTGACAGGAGCGGGGGCATCTTGCTCCCGAAAATGCCGGGCGGGACGCCCGCGGCAGATGAAGATAGTTTTGCCTTTGGCAAGACATTGGACGAGACGTCATGACTACCAAAGGGAGCAAGGACCATGATTCAGATTGGAAACACATTCAGGACATGGGGCCTGCTGGCAGCGCTTGTGTGCGTGAGCGGCGTCACACTGGCCCAGGCAAACACGGTGACGTACCAGGGCGTCCTGCGCGATGTCACCGGAGACCCCGTCGCGGACGGCCCCTACGCGATGAGTTTCGGCATCTTCGCGACGGACACCGGCGGCGCGCCGATCTGGACGGAGTCGCAGACCGCCGCGACGTCGAACGGCGCATTCTCCGTCGAACTGGGTGCGGTAACCCCGCTCGGTACGCTGTTCGCCGACAATGCGGGCGCCGCGCTCTGGCTCGAAGTCTCGGCAGACGTCGGCGCGGGCATGCAGGCCTATACGCCCCGCGTGCCCCTTTCCCGCGCGCCCTATGCCTTCCACGCGAGCCAGGCTGCCGCCGCCGATGACGCCGACACGCTGGACGGCAAGCACGCCGCCGACATCGACGCGGACATTGCCGCCGCCGTAAGCACGCACGACGCCAGCGGCGCGGCCCACAGTGACATTCGAACCCAAATCGGCGCAGACATCGCCGCCCACGACGCAAGCGGGACCGCCCACGGCGACATCCGATCGCAGATCGGCACGGACATCGCCGCTCACGACGCCGATCCCGGCGCGCACTCGGTCCTGGAAATAGACGGTGCGCAAATCACTTCCGGCAAGATCAGCAATCTCCGCTTGAACACGGGGCCCGGCGGCGGGCTGGACGCCGACACCCTCGACGGCACGCATCTCGTCAATATCGGCATAAACACCGACAACAAGATCAGTGTCCATAACAACACCGCGTCGGCGCACCCGAACCTCGATATTGACGCCGGACAGATCATCTCGGGTACGATGGACATCTCCCGGCTGCCCACGGGGACGGCCCCGAACCAGGTCGCGCTGGGCAACCACGTCCACGACGGCGCGCACATCACCACCGGAACTATCGATATCGCGCGCCTCCCCACCGGAACCGGCGGGAGTCAAGTCGCCCTCGGTAACCACGTCCACTCCTCCCTCGCCGCTGCGGACGGCGACCCCGCACAAGCGCTCGCCGTGGACAACGCTGGAAATGTCGGCATAGGCACCGTCGCACCCGGCGCCAAGCTTGAAGTCAATAACACGTTGAAGTTCACGGGCGACGCGCCTGTCGCGGGTCAGACGACCGGCATCATCTCCAGGTCGCCGCGCGTCATCATGACGCCTGACACCCGCGTCGGTTGCCCGCCGGCCGCGGCGGTAGGCACCGACCTCTGGACACAGTCGTTCACCTTGACCCGGTCGGCGGTTGTCATCATCCATGGCGAAACCATAGGCTATGCCACCGGCCGGCGCGATCTCGAATTATACGTGGACGGTGCCTTTCGCGACCGCAACATTGCCGATACCTACAACTTGGCATGGACCGACAGCCATACCCACTGGGGCGGCGTGCTTGCCGCGGGTTCCCACACGGTTTCGTTAAGGAGTGCAATCGGCGCAAACGTCTTCGGTTGCGGTTCCTCCTATGGGCGCATCACGACCATGATTTTCGAATAGGACGGCGCGGTCCGTCCGCTGGAGCGCCCACGACAGGATCGGGGGCATCGTGCCCCCGATGATGAAGGTTGCCTTGCACGAGGCAAGGCTTGGACAAGGCGGCATACACAGGGAGAAAGGGTGATGATTCGACAAGGCGGCACGATTAAAACCTGTGGCTTTCTCGCGGCGCTCATCCTCATGACGGGCGTTATCTGGGCCCAAGCAAACACAGTGACGTATCAAGGCGTATTACGCGACGTCGCCAGCAACCCCGTCGCGGACGGTCCCTACGCGATGAGTTTCGGTATCTTCGCGACGGACACAGGCGGCACGCCCATCTGGACGGAATCGCAGACGGCGACAACCTCGAACGGCGCGTTCTCCGTCGAACTCGGCGCGGACACGCCGCTCGGCACGCTGTTCGCCGACAACGCGGGCGCGACGCTCTGGCTCGAAGTCTCGGCGGACGTCGGCGCGGGTATGCAGGCCTATACGCCGCGCGTACCCCTCACCCGCGCGCCCTACGCCTTCCACGCAACCCATGCCGCCACCGCCGATGACGCCGACACGCTGGACGGCAAGCATGCCGCCGACATCGACGCGGACATTTCCGCCGCCGTAAGCACGCACGACGCCAGCGGCGCGGCCCACGGCGATATCCGCACGCAGATCGGCACGGACATCGCCGCCCACGACGCCAGCGGCTCGGCCCATGACGATATCCGATCCCAGATCGGCACGGACATCGCCGCCCACGACGCCGATCCCGGCGCCCACCCAACCATCGAATTGAACGCGGCTCGGATCACCTCGGGCAAACTCAGCAATGATCGCCTGAACATGGGCCATGGCGGCGGAATCGACGCGGATAAGCTGGACGGCCTGGAGTTGAGCAGTATCCAGGGCTTTGTGACCACGAACATCACCAACGGCATCAACGCCCACAACAACACGGCGGGGGCGCACACGAACCTCGATATCGACGCCGGCCAGATCATCACGGGCACGATGGACATCGCCCGGCTCCCCACGGGAACGGCCCCGAACCAGGTCGCGCTGGGCGACCATGTCCATGACGGCGCGCACATCACCACCGGGACCATCGACACGGCTCGGCTCAACGTGGGCGCCGCCGCGAACCAAGTAGCCCGCGGCAATCACGTCCACTCCTCCCTCGATGCGCCGGACGGCAGCCCCGCGCCCGCGCTCTCGGTGGATAATGCGGGCAATGTCGGGGTAGGCACGATTGCGCCCGGAGCGAGACTTGAGGTCAACGGCACATTGGCATTCACCGGCGACGCAGCCGTCGCGAATGAGAAGACGGGCATCATTTCCAGATCTCCCCGCGTCATCCACAGCAACGACCCACGCAGCGGTTGTCCGGTCAACCCCCATCCGGCCGCCACCGCGTTCTGGACCGTCACCTTTGAACTGACCAGGCCCGCGGCCGTGAGTATCTCAGGCGACATGATGCGCTACCACACGGGCCGGGCCGATCTGTGGCTCGTCGTGGACGGCAGCGGGCGGACGCGCGCCCTAACCTATACCCCCGATTTACAGTGGGTTAACGCGCACGTGGCCTGGTCCGGCGTGCTGGCCGCGGGCACGCACAACGTGTGGCTCCAGAGTCCGCAGGCGAATATCTGGGGGTGCAGCAATGCTCCACCTTCGGGATATATTGATATCATTATCTTTGAGTAGAGCAACGCGGAACGCCGCGACGGTGCAGGCGGGAACCGGGGCGGTCCCGGCGACGCCGCCGTCGCACGGCGCGATGCGCCGAGAAGGGATTTGAATATTGATTCGGCGGTCCAGGGAAACAACGCGAGGGTAAACATCATGCGCGGGGAATGGCTTCTCATCTTGTGTGCGGCGACAATCGCGTCCGTCGCCGGAGCGGAAACGTTAACGCTTACGATAGTCGGGGAGGGCACGACCATACCCGAGGCCGGGGTCCACGAATTCGAGAGCGGACAGACCGTATTCCTGTCTGCAAACCCCGCCCCCGGCTGGCGCTTCGACCACTGGGAAGGCGACCTCACGGGAACACAATCTTCGTTGGTGCCGCTGGTCATGGACGCCGACAAGAACGTGACGGCGGTCTTCGTCGAGCTGGCCAATTACACGCTTACGATCGCCATTGTCGGCAACGGCGTAACATCGCCCCCTGCCGGATCCCACGAATACATCGGCGGGCAGACCGCCATGCTGTCCGCAACACCCGACCCCGGCTGGGCTTTCGACCACTGGGAAGGCGACCTGACCGGCACGGACCCGTACCATCAATTCCTGCTCATGGACGCCGACAAGGAAGTCACGGCCGTATTCTCACCGCAGGCGCATACGCTCACCATGTCTGTTGAGGGGTACGGCGCGACGCTGCCCCCCGTGGGCGAGACCGGGTTCCTTGATGGCCGCGTGACGCAGGTGCGCGCCGCTATTCTTTCGATGGACTGGTACTTCGACCATTGGGAGGGCGACCTGGCCGGCTCGAATAATCCCGAATCGCTCCTCATGGATAGCGACAAGGCGGTCACGGCCGTATTCGCCACCACCGCCGTCAGCTTCAACCTCACCACCTTTGTCCAGGGGAACGGTTCGGTGGACCCGCCCGGCTCGACCAGTCACGCCCCCGGCGCGGAGGTCGTCTTGACCGCAACGCCGGACGAAGGCTGGGAATTCATCGAGTGGCTCGGCGACGTGACCGGGTCGGAGAACCCGGCGACCGTGACCATGTACTACGACATGACGGTCACGGCGGTCTTCCAGGAACTCGGGATGCAGTACACCCTGACGACCACCGCCGTGGGCGGCGGCGACATCGACCCGCCCGGCGAAACGTACCATGATCCCGGCTCGACGGTCATCCTGACCGCCACGCCCCACGTCGGCTGGGAATTCGTCGAGTGGCAGGGCGCGGTCACCGGCTCCGAGAACCCGACCTCGCTCCTGATGGACGGCAACAAGATAGTCGCCGCCTTGTTCTCCGAATTGCCCACGCGCACGGTGACCATGACCATTGTCGGCAGCGGAACCACCACGCCGCCCATCGGCACCACGACCCACCCGGGCGGCGCCGAAATCACCGTCAGCGCCACCCCGGCCGCCGGCTGGTTCTTCGACCACTGGGAAGGGGACCTTACCGGTTCCGAGAATCCGACTACGATAGTCCTGGACGTGGACAAGGCGATCACGGCGGTCTTCGTCCAAGTCATGCACACCCTCACGACCGAGGTTGTCGGCAACGGAACCATCACGCCCGCGGGCGTCACCAACCACGCTCAGGGCGCAACCGTTCGCATCGTCGCGATTCCCGAGGAAGAATGGGCATTCGACCATTGGGAAGGCGACGCAAGCGGAACGACAAATCCCCTCTTCCTGCTGATGGACGCTGACAAGACCGTAACGGGCGTCTTTGTCGAGGTCCCGCCGAGCGAGGGCGAGGGCGAAGGAGAAGGCGAGGGCGAAGGAGAAGGTGAGGGTGAAGGTGAAGGTGAGGGCGAAGGCGAAGGCGAAGGTGAGGGCGAGGGCGAAGGTGAAGGCGAAGGCGAGGGCGAGGGCGAGGGTGAAGGCGAAGGTGAAGGCGAGGGTGAAGGCGAAGGACAACCGGCGAATCACACCGCGGACCAGAACGGGAACGGCTTGATCGAGTTGACGGAGTTGCTGCGCGTGATCCAGTTCTATAACTCGGGCGGGCTCCACTGCGCGGCAAATCCCGGCGATACCGAAGACGGCTATGTCCCCGGCCCCGGCGAAAACCATGCCTGCACGCCCCACGCGAGCGACTACGCCCCCTCCGGCCCGGACTGGACCATCAACCTGACGGAACTGCTGCGGCTTATCCAGTTCTACAATAGCGGCGGATACCACCCCTGCCCCGGCGAAGGCACCGAGGACGGCTTCTGCCCCGGCCCCGCTTAAAAGGACGCACCCCCTCTCCCCGTGGGAGAGGGTCAGGGTGAGGGTGACACATCCCCTCTCCCCGCGGGAGAGGGTCAGGGTGAGGGCTACGCATCCCCTCTCCCCGTGGGAGAGGGTCAGGGTGAGGGCTACGCATCCCCTCTCCCCGGCCGCAACCGCGCGGTCCTACCGCTTCACCTCATAATCCGGCGGCGTCGCCGTCAGCGCCCGAAGTTCCATATTGCGGATAGCGCCCGTGGTCCGCCACGTGGCGATGCCCAGCGGCGCCGACGGCTCGACCTCCCACCGAATGCCGATCTTGTGCCCCGTGGTAACCACGTCGACGATCTTCTCATCGTCCAGCCACGCCTCGATCTTCTCCCCGTACACCCGCAGCCGTACCCGGTACCATCGCCCATTCTCGAAGTCGATGATCCGCGTCGTCGTGTTGTTCGCCGCATCCTGATAGTCGATGCTCGATATGCCGACCAGCGACCCGCCCCAGCCCCCGAGTATCAGCGAACACGGGTCCTCCCCAACGGGAAACGTCAGCCCGCAGAAAAAGTCGCTGCCGTCCACCCGCATCGCCTCCAACGTGATTTCGTAATCCTTTCGGACAAGCGGACCCCGCCACGTCACACCCGTCATGTCGTTGCCCTCCTCGAGGTACAGCACCCCGTCCTCGACCCGCACCGCGCCCTTCCCCGCGAAATCGGAGACGCGCCAGTCCGCGCTCTCCCGCATCGGCCCCGGCTGCGCCTGACCGTCCGTCCCCGCGTTGTGCCGCAGCGCGAATCCCGCAACCGGTTCGAGCGCCTCGGGCGTCTCCCGCGCCTCGGCAGGTTCCTCCGCCTCGTCAGATGCCGCCCACCCGTCGGACGGCGATAGCAGCACAAGCGCCGGCAACAGCAGGCACGCCACACGATACCATTTCAGATTCCCCGCGCGGTTTCGCATTCTCGAACCTCCACTGGCGTTGATCAGGGCCCGCCCGGCAGCGGACACGGCGAACGCCGCCGATCAACATAGCATTTCCCGGACAATGCGCAAAACAACCGCCTCGCCGTCTCGCGGACTGTGATACACTGCCCCCGACTCGGGGGTAACCGTAAGGAACGATATCGCATGAAGAAGAATCGCGCTCGACTCATGACACCGCCGGGCGCGGCTTCCGCGCGAAGCCTCCTGGTCGTCCTGCTATGCACGGCAACGGCGGCGACCCAAGCGCAGGACTATGGCCGCTACGTGAATCGCACCGCGGAGTGGACGCCCGTCGGCGGCAACCTCCTCCACCGCTTCCACAACATGTACAACCTCCACGTTCTCGAAACGCCCGAGGACCCGGCCTATCCCTTCAAGGGCTGGTTCTTCGGCTGGATGGTCGAGGACTGCAATCCCGGCTATCCCGGTTGCGACGCCATCTGCGCGGCGCGCGCCCCGGCCATCACGGGCCCCTGGGAGGTCTATGCGGGGGAACAGGACGGCAAAGCGGCCTGGGACGCGACCATGACGCCCGCGCGCTGGGTCCCGGTCATCGCGGGCGGCGACCGCTATTACAACAACTGGCACATCGGCGACCCCTCGGTCGTGCGCGTGGGCGACACCTTCCACATGGCCTACAGCGCCACGGGCTTCAACCTCGACGGCATCCCCTACGGCCGGCCCGGCGACACCGACTCGGATATCAGTTGCATCATGGGCGCGACCTCCGACGACGGGCTGCGCTGGCGCATCTCGGACGCGCCCATCCTCGTGGACGCGGCGAACATCGGCCAGGCACCCGTCGAGCCCGGCGGCTATCAGCATCCCACCGGGATTTATCACCGGCCCTCGATCCTGCACGAAGACGGCCGGTTCAAAATCTGGTTCGATTCCTGCGTCTACGGCAAGCCCTGCATGATGCTCTACGCCGAGAACGTGGGCGACTTCATGAATCCGGCGGACTGGAAGATTCTCCGCGGCATGGACAACCCCTGCATCTACGAATTCCCGAATCCCGACGTGGTCCGCGTCGGCGACGTCTATTACGCCTACGCCGACCCCGGCGGACACCCCGGCGACGGATGGACCCGGCGCAAGACCACCGAAGCCGCCTCGATTAACGGCCGCGACTGGATATTGCTCGGCTACATCGACGCGGACGACGACGTGCAGGCCAACCATGTCCCCGAGGCTACGGTCATTAAGGACGCGGGCAAGACCTGGATATACCTCGCCTACGCGGGCCAGCGGCGCGGCGACTTCCGCTACGGGTGCATCCGCATGAGGCGTCGCGAGATTACACCCGACGAACTCGAACGCATCACCGCGCTCTGCGCGGACCTGGCCCCCGGCCCGCTCCCGTTCCTCCCGCCGCCGACCAAAGAACCCTGATCGACGGCGCGCCCGCATTCGCGTCCCCGTGTTTCGCCTGCCGCTCTACGGTATTAACTCGACGACGGTCACGTGCGAATAGTCATTGGTATCCGCGGCGCCGCTGACAAGCACGAGTGAAACCTGGTGTAATCCGGCGCCAAGTCCAGTTACTATGATTGCATCGGAGTTGAGCGCTTTATGACTGAGACCTTCGTTGGTGAACGCCCTCAGCGAGCCCCGTGTGCTGCCGTCCACGCGGACATCGACCTGCATCGTCCCCGCGCCGCCGAGGTACGCGCTCGCCGAGGCAAAGAGTAGTATGGTACTCCCTGTGCTGCACGAGAAATTGCCGCTCCTTGGGTAGCCCGATCCGGCATAAGGAATCGCTTTCGTCACGAGCCACTTCTGCGGGTGCGTATGGTCGCTCCGGGCGACGGTGCTCGCCGAACCGGTGCCCGCGACCGGGAGCCGGTTGAAATCTATGGTCCCGGTCGTGATATGCGCCCCGTCATGGACATGGTTGCCCGCCGCCACCTGCGCCGCGCCGGCCCCAATCTTGCTCTCCGCCGTCAGGTCGTTGTAGGCCGAAAAACGGTCCGTGCTGACCGTGCCCGTCGCGATGTGCGCCCCGTCATGCACGTGATCCCCCAGCGCAACGTCGGACCCGGTGGTGCCCGTGGGCAGCCGCCCTATATCGATCGTGCCCGAAGTGATTCGCGCGGCGTCCAATTCGATATTTGCGTGGGCCGCCGCGTTGCTGTTGTGACTCGTGACAAAGCCCTGGATACTGCTCAACTCCAGGCCGTCCAGCTTATCCGCGTCGATCCCGCCGCCATGGCCCATGTTCAGGCGAGCATTGCTGAGCGTGCCCGAAGTAATCCGCGCCGCGTCCAGTTCGATGGTCGCGTGCGCGCCCGAATCGCCGTCGTGCGCGGTAATGTCCGTCCCGATCTGCGCGCGAATATCGCTGTGCGCCGTCCCGCTGACGTTGTGCGCGCCGATGTCCGCACCGATCTGGGTTCGAATGTCACTGTGCGCCGTCACGCTGACGTCGTGCGCGCCCACCGCGCCAGTAATGTCCGCGTCGATGTCCGCGGCATGCTTGCCGTCCACCGTGTCGGCGTCACCGGCGCTTGCGGCCGTGTCCGCGCTGTCCGCGCGCGTCGCGTGGAAGGCATAAGGCGCGCGCGTGACCGGCACGCGCGGCAAGTACGCCTGCATGCCCGACCCGACGTCCGCCGACACCTCCAGCCACAGTGCCCCGCCCGCATTATCGGCGAACAGCGTGCCGAGCGGCGTCACCGCGCCCAATTGAACGGAGAACGCCCCGTTCGACGTCGTCGCCGTCTGCGATTCCGTCCACAGCGGCGACCCGCCCGATTCCGCCGCGAATATCCCAAAACTCGTCGCGTAGGGACCGTCCACTACGGGGTCTCCCGCGACGTCGCGCAACACGCCCTGATACGTCACCGTGTTCGCCTGCGCCAATGCGACGCCGCTCACGCATACGAGCGCCGCCGCCACGGCGCATGTCCTGACCTTGCTGCACTTCGATATCATTGCCGTACTCTCCTGTATAGGCTCCGGGCCTTCCCTCAAACCTCGAAAGACGGATTATATCATTTCCCCCGATTTTGCAATAGGGGCATCCGCCTCGTGACATCGCGCCCGGGTCTGTCGAATTCACCGGAGACCGCCCAAGCATATGCGAATGGGCAACCATATTCCGCCATGTTTCTTATCGAGAAGCGTGCCGGATTTGTCAGCGCGCTTTAGCGCGGCTCCTCTTTGCACCCGCGTTCACGCGGGGTGTAAGCGGCTGTTTCTTTCGCGAAGAGGGCGCTTCAGCGCCGCTTGGCGAACTGCTTCAGCGTGGAAACAATGCTGAAGCCGTTGAAATGCCGCGCTGAAGCGCGCTTATCTGTATATGCGGTCCCCGTTTCACCCCGCATAAATGCGGGTGCAAAGAAGAGCCCGCCAAGGCGGGCTAAATGAAGTGCGCTTACCCAAGATCACTAGTGGAATAGCCGCCGTCGGTTCCTGCTCACAGCCACGGTGGTCTAAACCGACAGACCGCTTCCGCGGTGTAACAAGACGCCCCCTCCCACGCAAACGGACGAGGCACTCCCGGGGTGCGTCGCCATGCCCGTGCGGATCTGCGTGCGGAATTCGCCCTTACCCGCGCCGCACGCCTCGTGGGTACGTCATCTCCGACCGGATGCGCAAAACGATTCCAGGTCCGCGGCGCCGGGAGAACCCCGGTGCTGGGACGCCGGCGCCGAGATGACAACAGACAGGCGTACTTGGCGCGGTCAGACCGCAATCCACTGGAAGGGAAGGGTCACGATCCACAATAGGTACTGAAAAATGAAGGAGATCCAGTCAAGAACGTTACTTTCTCGTCCGGGCGGCTCGGGTTGGGGGTTGAACTTGTCCATCGTCCCATGCCTCCTTCTGTTGCGTTGCGCTGAAGACGCAACCTCCCTTGGCTCACCGACACCTATTATAGCACAGGTCCATGACGCTCGCGTGCGGCGCCGCGGAGATGCGTCACACTGCCGGATCGGTCTAAGGAAGCGAATTCCGGCTCAGTGCTTGATGATGTAATTCATCGCCATGTACGGCGCCATGTTGTTGTGCGCCTGCCCGCTCCCCGCGTTCGCAATCGTGATGCCCGTGGTGTTCGTCGAGGAACCAATCGGGTCCATCCAGTTGCCGTTATCACAACCAATACCCCAGTTCACGCACAGATTCTCATCCCGGGGGCGATAATACGTATGTGCGTGTCCCGGGTCGTTGACGCCGTGGTTGTGGGCGGGCATCTGGGCCACGCTGAGCGTGTGTGTTTCCGCGCCCGCGGCCCCGCCGAGCGCGTCCGCCTCCACGGCGGTGACGCGATTGGCGGAACTCCCGCCCATGTTGTCGAGGCCGATGGGACCGCGCCCGCGCAGGTCCGGCAGGCCGAACGTCGTGCTGCCGTCGCCCGCGCCGTAGGTAGTCCCGACCACCGCGAAGAGCGCCGCATAGGTCGTGCGCGAGACGGCCTGCCCCGCACACAGGAGATAACCGGCCGGTGCGGCCGCCCCGGCGTACGGCATGACCACGCCGGGCGGCATATGGAGCGCGGGATGCGCGGCGGCGTCGCCGTTATGGGCGCTGAACGCGTTTGCATGCGCGCCGCTGTCGTCGTCGTGCGTGTCGATGTCCGTACCGATCTTGTCCCGTATGTCCTGGTGCGCCGTTGGGTTGCCGTTATGCGCGTTGATGTTGTTAGTGATGTTCGTGGTCACAAAGCCCTGGATACTGCTCAACTCCAGGCCGTCCAGCTTATCCGCGTCGATCCCGCCGCCATGGCCCATGGTCAGGCGATCATTGCTGAGTTTGCCCGAAGTAATCTGCGCCGCATCCAGTTCGAGCGCCGCATGCGCCCCGGTATCCGCGTCGTGCGCCGCGATGTCCGTCCCAATTTGCGTGCGGATATCGTTGTGGGCCGCGCCGCTCGCGTCATGCGCCGCGATATCCGTGCCGATCTGCCCGCGAATGTCGCCGTGCGACGCGCCGCTCACGTCGTGCGCGCTTACCGCCGTGCCGATATCAGCGTCGATGTCCGCCGCGTGCTTGCCGTCCACCGTGTCCGCGTTACCGGCGCTGTCCGCGGTGTCCGCGCTGTCGGCATGGGTCGCGTGAAAGGCGTAGGGCGCGCGGGTCAATGGCACGCGCGGCAAATACGCCTGCATGCCGCCCCCGATGTCCGCCGACACCTCCAGCCACAACGCCCCGCCCGCGTTGTCAACAAACAACGTCCCCAGCGGCGTCACCGCGCCCAACTCGACGGAGAACGCGCCGTTCAACGTCGTGGCGGTCTGCGATTCCGTCCAGAGGGGTGACCCGCCGGATTCCGCCGCGAAGACACCGAAACTCATCGCGTAGGGCCCGTCCGCGACGGGGTCCCCGACGGCGTCCCGCAGGACACCCTGATACGTCACCGTGTTCGCCTGCGCCAACGCGACGCCGCTCACGAATACGAGCGCCGCCAGCAGGCCCCATGTCCTGGTCCTGTTACTCTTCGATATCATTGCCATGTCCTCCTGCGCATCCATTGCGCGTTGTCTCAAACCTGCCAATATACGAGTCCTTCGTGGCATGGGCGTCCCGCCCCCTGCCCCCTCGGGGATCGGGGATGCGTCCCTTTCGTCCTTTTCGTCCTTTTCGTCCTTTCTTTCCTTTCACGCCGGACCCGGACAGAAACCATCCTCCGTCCCTTGACCCGGACACGGATGGTATCCGCCGGAATTATAGAACTGAATCAAGCGGAGCAACTCCGTCAAGCCTATCGCCCAGTCCGGGCCGGAAGGGGCATAGTCGCTCGCGTGGGGCGTACAGGAATGGTTCTCACCCGGCCCCGGCACGTAGCCGTCCTCCGTATCGCCGGGGCTTGCCGCGCAATGAAATCCGCCCGAGTTGTAGAACTGGATAACCCGCAGCAACTCCGTCAACTCGATAAAGCCGTTCCCGTTCTGGTCCGCCGTGTGATTCGCAGGCTGTCCTTCGCCTTCACCCTCACCCTCACCCTCACCCTCACCTTCGCCTTCGCCCTCGCCTTCACCCTCGCCTTCACCCTCGCCTTCGCCTTCGCCCTCGCCCTCGCCCCCATTACTGAAGACTGCCACCACGGTCTTACTCATTCCTGCTTTGGTCGGCATAGTCACCGTGGTGTGTGGAGAACTGGGACTCCCGACGTCGCCCTCCCAGTGATCAAAGAAGCTGCCGTCGTACGCAATGGCAAGCAGACCCACCACATCGCCACAGCCAAAAGTATATGCCCGCGTCTTGTCCACCTTGACATATCCGACGAGCACTTCACAGTTCGAACAGCCCAGCGTCTCGACCAATAACGTCGCGGCGCATTCGCCCTCGCCTTCACCCTCGCCTTCGCCTTCGCCTTCCGTACCACCATAGGCGGTAATGCAGACGTCATCGAGATAGAATCCCGCGTGGGCGTTGTTCTGGTCATTCATGGTATTGAAACCGAAGCGTAATTGAACCAAATGGCCGGCGCCCTCGTCAAAATTGACCGCTACGCCCCACCAAGCACCGCTCGGATCAAGCAACGTGTCCACATTGCTGTCGTAAACGACAAACGGTTCGCCGTCGATCGCCACTTCGAAGGTAGCCAAGTCCGCCGACGGCGCGTTGGCCTCCGTCTCCAATTTGAAGTTATACGCGAGCGTTATCGGCGGCTGAGCTTCCGTCATATCTATGACAGGCGAGACCGCCACCCCCTGGTGTGCGACACCTGGCGCCTCGTAATTGCAGGTATCGTCGCGCCCGTAATACAGCGCATGGGCCCCGCTGTGTCCGAACTCGGCCGCCGCGCATTGGCCCGTGCGATGCCAAAGGCCATTGCCCAAGCCATAGGTGTTGTCCAAGACGAAATTATCCAAGCCGCTCTCGAAATCAGCGCAGTAGACCACCGATGGAGGCTCTTCGCCCTCACCCTCACCCTCACCCTCACC
>JAKQEQ010000023.1 GCA_029556545.1 Candidatus Hydrogenedentota bacterium | reverse complement strand
GGTGAGGGTGAGGGTGAGGGTGAGGGTGAGGGTGAGGGTGAGGGTGAGGGTGAAGGCGAAGGTGAAGGCGAGCCGTGCGACCCGATTGTGTTTGGCGATCCGAACCTTGAGGCCGTGGTTCGCGCGGACCTCGGGATCCCGTCAGGCGATCTCGGGCCGGCGGACGTGGCCGAGTATTATCGTCTCAACGGACGCGAGGCCGGTATCACCAGCCTGGGCGGAATTGAATGCCTCACGGCGCTGGACTACGTTAATCTGTCGTTGAACTTTGGCCTCAGCGACATCGGGCCGCTGGCCGCCTTGAGCGCTCTCGAGGAACTGGACCTGTCCGTCTGCGCGGTCAGCGACATCACTCCCCTCGAGGGCTTGACGAATCTGAACATAGTCCGGGTCATTGCCACGCAGGTCACGGACTTCAGCCCCTTTGTCAATAATCCGGGCATCGGCACCGAGGATATCATCTACGCGGAGGGGCTCACGTTTACGCCTGAACTCTGCGCCCAAGTTGCCGAGCTGCGCGCCCGAGGCGTAACGGTGAATGCGGGAGACCCGGACCCGTGCGGTGGTGAAGGCGAGGGTGAAGGCGAGGGCGAGGGCGAGGGCGAGGGCGAAGGTGAGGGCGAGGGTGAAGGCGAGGGTGAAGGCGAAGGCGAAGGCGAAGGTGAGGGTGAAGGTGAAGGTGAAGGCGAAGGCGAGGGCGAAGGCGAAGGCGAGGGTGAAGGCGATCCATGCTTCAGCGAGTTCCACACGGCGGACCAGTCGCGGGATAACTTGATCGAATTGACTGAGTTGCTTCGCGTGATCCAGTTCTTCAATTCGGGCGGTTTCCACTGCGCGGACGACCCGTTGAGTACGGAAGATGGGTATGTGCCCGGCCCCGGCGCAAACATAACTTGCTGTCCTCACAACAGCGACTATGCGCCCGCCGGGCCGGACTGGAAGATCGCACTGACGGAACTGCTGCGGGTGATCCAGTTCTTCAACAGCGGCGGTTACCACTACTGCCCGCTGGAGGGTACGGAGGACGATTTCTGCCCGGGTCCGGGGAACTAGACGCTAACTTCGAGCATTAAGGAGTGGAGGAAGCGGGCACGTCGCCGAGAGGTCATCAGATGTCCACGGCGGCGTGCCCGGCATGCATCATGCGCGGGGTAACGGGGAAGAGGCGGACGGCCTTGCGCGGATGCGCCCGGCGGTGGAATAATGATTTCCAGAGCGGGGGAGTGGCGCGACGGCAGTCCGCGGGCACGGGGCGAGTATTGCCGGCGCGAGGGGCGCTGGTGATCGGCGAGCCCAGAAGTCGGAGCAACGTGACGTAACACTGTGACGAAGGGAGTAACCGCAGCCATGCACAAGAAAAGCATCGAACTATTGAACAAGGCGGTGGCCGATGAACTGGCCGCCGTGCATCAGTACATGTACTTCCACTTTCACTGCGATGACCAGGGGCTTGATCTTCTGGCGAATCTGTTCAAGCGGACCGCCATCGAGGAAATGATCCACATCGAGCGGCTTGCCGAGCGCATCCTCTTTCTCAAGGGGGAAGTCGATATCTGGACTGAGGACAAGGTCCAGAAGCTTCACAAAGTCAAGGACATGCTCGAACTGGGCTGCAAGATGGAGCAGAGCAGCGCCATCGCCTACAACAAATGGGCCAACGAGTGCGCCGCGAACGCGGACTCCGTGTCGAAGAAGCTCTTCGAAGATCTCGTGGTGGACGAGGAACGCCATTTCGACCAATACGACACGGAATTCGGGCATCTGGCGGAATACGGCGACAGCTATCTGGCTCTGCAATCCATCGAGCGCAGCAAACGCACCTCCGCGGGGCCCGCAGCCTGAGGCGTCATCCGCCGCACACGCCGTTGCGCACGCTCCAGGATTTGAGATCGCGAATTTGAGATTTCAAATGGAAGAGTCCCCCGCGGCGTGCGGGGGACTCGATAGTATTGGGGTGATGGGGGCCAATCAGTCGTCGTCGCCGTGCGCGTAGCCGCCCTGTTCTTTCTTCTTCGGCTTGTCCGTCACGAGGCATTCGGTGGTGATGATCATGCCGGCCACGCTGACCGCGTTCTGGAGCGCGCAGCGCAGGACTTTCGCGGGGTCGATAACGCCCGCTTCCACCAAGTCCTCAATCTTTCCAGTGGCCGCGTTAAAGCCGACGGCGCCTTTCTCGCGCTGGACCTGCGCCGCGATGAGGCTGCCTTCCATGCCCGCGTTCTCGGCGATGTGAACGATCGGCGCGGCCAAGGCGGCGCTGAGGATGCGCGCGCCCGTCTTGAGGTCGCCGTCGAGGTCGAGTTCGTCCACTTTCTTGCGCACCCGCAGGAAGGTAACGCCGCCGCCGGGAACGACCCCCTCCTCGATGGCCGCGCGCGTCGCGTTGAGCGCGTCATCGACGCGGGCCTTCTTCTCCTTCAACTCCGTTTCGGTCGCAGCGCCGACGCGGATGACCGCCACGCCGCCCGCGAGCTTGGCCAGTCGCTCCTGGAGTTTCTCGCGATCGTAGTCGGAAGTGGTTGCCTCGATACCACGGCGAATCTGTTCACAGCGGGCCATGATCTCTTTCTTCGAGCCGCCGCCCTCGATAATCGTCGTCTTGTCTTTCGTGATCTCGACGCGCTTAGCGCGGCCCAACTGACCCAACTCGACGTTCTCCAGCTTGATGCCGAGATCTTCCGAGAGAAAGTCGCCGCCGGTCAACGTCGCGATGTCGCGCAGGATGTCCTTGCGCCGATCGCCGAACGCGGGCGCCTTAACAGCGGTCACGTTCAAGATGCCGCGCAGGCGGTTCACGACCAGCGTCGCCAACGCCTCGCCCTCGACGTCTTCCGCGATGAAAAGAGCCGGCTTGCCGGACTGAGCGATCTTCTGGAGCAGCGGAATGAGGTCGACGAGGCTACTGATCTTCTTTTCGTGGCACAGGACGTAACAATCCTCGAGGACGACCCGCATATTCTCGCGGTCGGTGACGAAATACGGCGAGAGGTAGCCGCGATCGAACTGCATGCCGTCCACAATCTCGACCTCGGTTTCGAGCGTCTTGCCCTCTTCGATCGTGATCACGCCGTCTTCGCCGACCTTCTCGATGGCATCCGCGATGATCTTGCCGATGCTCTCGTCGCCGTTGGCGGCGATGCTCGCCACCTGCCGAATCTCGTCCTGATTCTTGATCTTCTTGCTGGACTTCTCGATGGCCTCGACCGCAACCGCCGTGGCCTTGTCCATGCCGCGCTTGAGGTGCATCGGGTTCGCGCCCGCCGTCACGTGGCGCATACCGAGATGCACGATCTCCTGCGCCAGCACCGTGGCTGTCGTCGTGCCGTCCCCGGCGTTATCGTTCGTCTTGCTCGCCGCCTCGCGGACCATCCGCGCGCCCATGTTCGCGTAGGCGTCCTTGAGGTCGATCTCCTTCGCCACCGTGACGCCGTCCTTGGTCATATTGGGCGCGCCGAACGACTTTTCGAGCATCACGTTGCGCCCCTTCGGGCCGAGCGTCGCCTTGACCGCATCCGCGAGTTGGTCCACGCCGGAGAGGAGCGCGACACGCGCTTCCTGTCCAAACGCCAGTTGTTTCGCCATGGGAACATCCTCCTTCGCTGGGTTCTTGGGAAAGGTTGATCCCGCGGGGCGGGTATCAGCACTCGCTCCCAGTGAGTGCTAAGTGGAGAGAATAGCACAACTGCGAGCGTCTGTCAAGGGGGCCTCGTTAGGGCGCGAACGCCATCGTAAGTTATTGCACAGTATAGACTTGCATGTACAGACGCCGTATCATGGACGGTAATAGATTCAGGATGCGCCGTGTCGGCCCTCGCCACCGTTGAACCGGCGAGCCCCTTCGGCCAACTCGGCGGAAATGGCGTGGGCGCCGTGCCGGAACTCATTCGCAAGGGCGTCCGCAAGGGAAAGGCCGCATTGTTCGTATGCGGAGAGGCGGTCGTGTTGCATGCACGTCTGGGGGTAAGCGGCCAGTTCGCGCGCCAATTGGTCGGCTGCTTCGCGGCATTGGCCTCGTGGAACAACGCGGTTGACGAGGCCCATGGCGAGCGCTTCGTCCGCGGGCACGGGCCGGCCGGTGAGGATCAAATCCAGGGCGCGACTCAATCCGATGAGGCGGGGCAGCCGTACGGTGCCGCCGTCGATGAGGGGCACGCCGAAGCGGCGGCAGAATACGCCGAGCACGGCGTCCTCTTCCGCAATGCGCAGGTCGCACCATAGCGCAAGTTCGAGCCCCCCGGCGACGGCGTAGCCGCTGATGGCCGCGATAACGGGTTTGGTCAACACCATGCGGGTCGGCCCCATCGGGCCGTCACCGTCGGGCTCGATGCGATTCGGGTTTTCTGCGGCAATAGCCTTGAGGTCCGCTCCCGCGCAGAAGTGGCCATGCGCGCCGTAGAACACGCCGACGCGCGCGGCGTCATCCGCCTCGAACGCGCGGAAGGCGTCCGCCAGCGCCTGCGCCGTTTCACGGTCCACGGCGTTGCGCGCTTCGGGTCGATTCAATATGACGGTGGTAACCGGCCCGTTGCGATCGACGCGAACGGTCCCCGTGTTCTCGGGTGACAGGTTTCCGCGAGCCCGGTTCTCGTGCGGCATCAGAACAACAGGCCCCCGTCCGCGTCCTCGTCGCTTTCCTCTTCCGGAGGCGCTTCGAGGTGGGCGTCGTCGTCCGCTTCGGTACCGGGCATCGGCTTTGCTTGGATGTCGCCTTGCGTGTTCTTCGTGAGCATTTCGATCTTTTTTTCCGCGTCGGTCAATGCTTTCTCGCAGCGTTGGGCCAGCTTGACGCCTTCCTCGAAATGCTTGAGCGCCGCATCGAGCGAGAGGCCGCCCTCCTCGAGCGCTGCTACAAGGCTTTCCAATTTCTCGATGTCTTTTTCAAAACTCGGTTGGGCCATGGGTTGTTGCTCCGTTTCGTATGTCGTTGTGGGCGGCAGGAAGGGACCTGAAGGACGCAAGCGACCTAAAGGGCGAAGACCGTCGGGCACGCTGCGCTGGGGGCATCGTGCGACGTCTGTCGTGGCCTCGCTGCTCTGTACCAAACAAGTAGTCCACTGTCATTTAGGTCCTTTCAGTCCATTACGTCCTTTGCCCCTACGGATGAATCTCCGTAATCGTCGCGTCCGCGCCGCCTTTACCAAGACGCATCGCCACCGAGTCGCCCGGTTCGAGTTGCGCGGCGTCGCGGACCAGTTCGCCGGTTTCGCGCTTGAAGACGAGGGTATAGCCCCGTTCGAGAATAGCGAGGGGACTCAGCGCGTCCAGCCGCGCGCGCAACGTCTCGGTCCGCGCGCGCCACCGCTCGGTTGCGGTGATGCCGCTCTGGAACAATCGGCGGCGTAGCGTGTTCAGGCGCTCGCCCGCGCGTTGCAGTTGACGCGCCGGCGACAACAAGGCGAGCGACCGGGCGGCTCGCTCGACACGGGTGCGGCGTTCGCGGAAGCAGGCGGCCATGCCGTCTTCGAGCCGCATGCGCAGGTCATCGCAGGTTTGCCGCCGCTGGCGCACCAGTTCGTCGGACTTGCGAAAGACGTAGCTGCCTTGGATCACGGCCAGGCGATGCCGGGCCTGTTGCAGCACCCGGCGCGCATCCTTGAGCAACGACGCCCGGAGGTCGCGCACGCGGCCCAGCAATGCCTCGCGTTCACGCACGACGAGTTCCGCCGCGGCGGACGGTGTGGGCGCTCGGACGTCCGCGACGAAATCCGTCAGCGTGAAATCGATCTCGTGCCCGACGGCGGAGATGACCGGGGTTTTCGCCTCGAACACGGCGCGGACGACTATCTCCTCATTGAACGGCCAGAGGTCCTCGATGGAGCCGCCGCCGCGACCAACGATCATCACGTCAACGCTATAGGCGTCGAGTACGCGGATGCCTTCGACGATTTCGGGGGCGGCCTCCTCGCCCTGGACGCGGGCGGGGTAAAGGATGACATGCACATTGGCGAAGCGGCGGTTGATGACGTTGAGGATGTCGCGTATGGCGGCACCGGTGGGCGAGGTAACGATGCCGATGCGGCGCGGGAGCATGGGCAAGGGTTTCTTGTGTTCCTCGTCGAACAAGCCTTCTTCGGCCAGTTTGCGCTTGAGTTTTTCGAAGGCGAGTTGGAGCGCGCCCACGCCCTTCGGCTGCATTTCCTCGCACACGATCTGGTAGCTGCCGCGTTTCTCGTAGACGGTGACCTGGCCATAGACCACGACGTCGAGCCCCGTGTCGGGGCCGAAACGCAGCCGCATCAGTTTGCCGCGGAACATGACGGCATCAAGCTGGCTGTCCTTGTCCTTCAGCGTGAAATAGGCATGGCCGGCGGGCGACACCCGCCAGTTCGAGATTTCGCCCGATACCCATACGAAGCCCACCTCCGCCTCGAGCAGGGCCTTGACGCGGCGCGTGAGCTGGGATACGGTCCAGATTTCGGGCGTTTCCACGGGCATGGCCCCGATTGTAGCCGATCCGATGCAACGGCGGGAAACCCTCCTGCCTCGTCGTTGCATCACGGGGCCGCGCGCGTAATAATGGGACGTGGGGAGGCGACCGCCGATGCCGACGCTCGACTTATCCGACAATACGTTACTCGTGGTGGCCGGGACCTCGGTCGAAATACAAGACCCGCGCGACGTCCACCGGTGCAATGATTGCCGGCTCTTGTTTCGGTTGGTGAAAGAGGCGAAACGCGCGCCCCGCTTCGAGGGGATTCTATGCCGACTCCATGCGGGACGGCGCATGGCGGACGGCAGTCTGGTCGAGGTGGCGCAAGTATCGATGGATTTCCCTCACGCCGTCTACGGCCGGAAGGTGTTGCAGGGTACGGCGCTATACGCGGATGGTTTTCAGGAGGAGTGGCGCATTCGCGTGGACCCGCTCTCGATGCGCTTCGAGTGGGTCCGGCAGCCGGACGATCCCGAGGCGCGGCTCGTGTTTCGTGTGGTGGTTCCGAGTCAGAACGAGACGCTTGAATTGTGGCACACGGGCCGCGGCCGCCAGATCGCCCACGGCGGCGCCGAGCCGTGCGCGGACAAGACGCCGCACCTGGAGAGCGCGGACGAGACGGAACTCTTGTTCCACGCCGTGTTTCCCAGGAATTGCTTCCGGATCGAGCAGCCGCAGGGCGGCGACGCGCGGATTCTGCACACGGCATGGGCGCGGGATCCGCTACCCGGCGAGCCCGAGGCGGGTCACGACGCGGCGGGCCAAGTGCGCGAGCCCGTATGGGAGGTCGTCTGGGAAGGGCGCGCGGGGGCCATGGTCTTCCTCAATGGGAGTTGGGGCGCGGTGGCGGCTGCGCGCGATTTTGTGGGCCGCCGCGCCTGCGTGTTCAGTGACGCGACGCTCGATTTCGGCCCCTTCTACGCCCAAATGTACCTGGGGTGTCTGCCGCTGAATATTCTGGAGGGCACGGAAGTCGAGGCCCTCGCGCGATCGAGCGTGCTGACGCGGGAACCGGACGATGCGCCGGCGTCGCCGCGGGAGGTCGCCTGGGCCGCCGAGTTTCTTTATCTGGTGGACCCGAAGACGACTCAGGCGCTAATCCGGGGACGGATGAACGCGGCGTTGCGCGCGGATGCGGTGAAAGAGCGAGCCTGGCCAGCTTCTCACATGAACGATGACGCCGTTGCGGGCTTGCTCATCATGGCGGGGCGGTGCTTTTCGCTGGACCACGACGAAATCCGTGCGCGGGCCTATCTCGATCCCTTGCGTCGTTGCGCCGAATACTTGTTATCCCTGCGGACGGAAGAGGACCCCTTGCCGGTTACAGCGCGCACTTGGGATGCCCAAGGCGTGCTTATCGGCAAAGAGCCCTATTTCACGGCGCTGTGCTACGCGGCGCTTTACCGCCTTGCGTTCATCGAGGAATCCATCGGCTTCTTCTCCCATGCGTCGCGCTGGCGGCGCGAGGCCCAAGCCATCCAGCAGGCGGCCCTGAGGCCCTATCAATACGGCGGGCTCTGGCATCCCGATCGGAATCTGTTCATCAACCACCTGGACTATAAGGACCCGGCGGACGCCGGGCCGCGCCGCCGGAATTGGCAGTCGGGGCGCCGTGTGCAAACGGGCACGCCGTGGGCGGATTTCGCGCTGTACGAGAACGTGGTCCCGTTCTGGCTCGGTCTGGTCGAGGATGAAGAATTGATTGAAGCGGCGTATGACTGGATTGATAGTCACTATACGTATGCAAGCGGCCGCGGCGGACCGGTATACCCGCCCTACCTTTGCGACACGTCCATGGCGCTGCTCGATGTATGTGTGCGACTGCGTTACAACATTCCCGGCGCGGAAACGCTGTTGCAGACGATCCTCGAACACGCGCTGGACTCGGGCGTGCCGTTGACGCGCGCCCCCTTCGGCGGCCACGTGTCGATAAGTCCGAACGATTTTGTCGAGTTGATGCCCGGCGCGCGGCGGCTGCCGGCGGGGTGCCTGCTCGACAACAGTCCTTATTTTGGCATTGTGCTGCACCTGCATTACGGCCTGGACTACGGAAAGCAGGGCTGGCACATCGGGATGCCGCGGCCGCTTGCGAACTATCCGCTGACACGCGTGCTCAATCTGCGGCATGAAAACGCCGTCTACGCTGTTACATGGCGTGGACGGGGCAAGGTGAAGCGGGTAGTCCTGGACGGGAAAACGCACTCGTCGAACTGGCTTGACCTGACCGACGGCCGGCACGAAGCGGTCGTGGAACTCGGGTAAACGCGCCTGCCCCGTATACGCGACATTGACCCGCCGCGGGGCGGATGCATAGAATCGCCCCGCGCAAACAATGCCGTTCACCATGTCACAAGAGACAGGAATATCATGCCGGAAATACGACCATTTCGCGGATTGCGGTTCGATGCAGCGAGGACCGGCTCTCTCGACAACGTTATCACGCCGCCCTATGACGTTATTTCCCCCGATCAGCGCCGGGAACTGGCTGTGGCGCCGTACAGCATGGTCCATCTTATCCTGCCGGAAGGCCGGGAGGGCGACTCGCCTTACGATGCGGCGGCGGCTCGGCTCGACGCGTGGCTTGACGCAGGTGCAATCGCGGAGGACGACGCGCCGTCCTACTACCTTCTCGAGCAGCGTTTCACCGACCCGGCGGGGCGGGAGCGCGTGCGGCGCGGCTTCTTCGCCGTGACGCGCCTGCCGGAAGCCGAGGACCGCACGATTCTCGGCCACGAACGCACCTTCCCGAAACCCGTCGAGGACCGATTGGCCCTTACGCGCGCCACGCGCGCGAACCTCGGGCCGGTCTTCGCCCTGTATTCGGACCTGGACGGCCGCCTGAGCCCATTTCTCGACCAAATGGTGCGCCGCGAGCCGGACATGGTCGCAACGACCTTCGAGGGGACGCGGAACCGGGTCTGGCGGACGGCGCCGGACCCGGCGGTCGCGGCGTTCCTGGCGGACAAGACGCTTTATATCGCCGACGGGCATCACCGCTTCCAGACTGCGCGGCTGTACCGCGACGAAATGCGCGCCGCCAACCCGAACGCCGGGGAAGTGCCGTATGATTTCGTGCTCATGGGCTTTGTGGCGCTCGAGGACGAGGGACTGAGCGTCTTTCCGACGCACCGCCTCATCGCGCGGCTCGACGGATTCGACGCGGCGGCGCTGATCGGCGGGATCGAACCGTGGTTCGAGGTCGAGGAGACAGCCCCGGCGGCGTTGCCGGACCGGCTGGCGGGGGAGACCGCGGCATGCGAGATCGGCGTTGTGCTGCCCGACAAGAGCGCGCGCCTGATCCGCCTGCGCGACGTGGATCGCACCGCGTTCCTGGGCGACGACCGGGGGCCCGCCTGGCGCGACCTTGATGTGGCCGTGCTGCATCGCGGCATCTTCGAGCGGATTCTCGGGTTGTCCCCGGAAACCGAATACGGCTACGAAAAAGACGCGGCGGCGGCCATCAACGCCGTGCTCGAGGGACGCGCGGAATTGGCGTTTCTGCTCCGGGCGACCCGCCACGATCAGATTCGCGCCTGCGCCGAGGCGGGCGAGGCCATGCCCCAGAAATCCACGTACTTCTTCCCGAAGCTGCCCAGCGGCGCTGTCATCCACCGGCTCGTCTGAGTGACTGCGGGAAATCGGGTGGCGCATTCTTCGGTGAAGACGGAGTTTACCTCCGAAGGACCGCCGGTCCGGTGCAAGAGCGAAACCTGCAGTGGATAGCTCCGTTTGGTCTAATAAGGGTCGCCGTTATTCAATCGAACGGCATTTCGATTGAATAAGGGGCGTCGTTATTCAGTCGAATAAGGGCTGAATGGTGGAATGAACCTGGAGAACCAAGAGCAAACCACAAATAATACGAATATACCCGGTCGTTCGTGGCATTGCCGTTATCGTGCTCTATCCTCTACCGATACGCTGTAATTGCGAGTTGATTTCTCGCCGCGAATGGGCCATGCTGGAGCCGCGGACCGGCCGTTGGCCCGGACGCCCGGGCATGATAGGGAGTATTGCGCCATGAAACGGGTATATCTTCCATTCCTGATGCTGACCGTTGCGGCGGTTGCGTTGTGCGGCTGTCCAAAGCCGAAGGAGGCCATTGTCCTCTCGAAAGAATTCATTGATTTCGGACGCGACGAGTGGCCACAACTCATGAGCGTATGGAACGGCAATGCCGGCATCGCCACCCTGACCGTCACCATCACCCCTTCCGCGTCGTGGATCACGGTGTCACCGAAACAGGTGACGTGTGCCGCCCCGGATGCATCGAGCGGGTTGCTGGACAAGAAGATCATCTCGGTGGCCGTGGACCGCACGCAGTTGCGCGCGGGCCAGCACGAAGGGAAAGTCACGTTTACATCGCGGGGCATCGTCGCAAAGACGGTGACCATCCGGGTGACGCAGGACGTGGACGGCACGCCGCGCGGGAGAATCAACTTCCTGGACAAGCCCGTCGCCGTCTACGGTACGCCGTACCTGCTCGATTTCAATTTTGCGCTCGTAAACGAGCGAGGCGACCCAATCGTCGCCGAGCCGGCACAGTTTCAACTCTCGGCGCGGGAGGACGCCCGAGACGTGGATCAAGAGCTTACGGGCGCACATCTACAACGCACCGCCGCCCGGCAGGCGAAGGTGTTACTCGTGCTGGACTACTCGCTGAGCATGCAACGCGCGCCCGACGCGATTGTCGCCATGGAACATGCGGCGCGCAACACACTGCTGCCCGCCCTCGGCGCGGGCGCGCTTGTCGGCGTTTATGAATTCCATCGAGACGACCGCGCCCCGCAGGCGGTCATCGGGCTCACCACCGACAAAGACCTCGTGAGCAACGCTATCGGCGCCATTCAGTCACAGTTTGTGCAAGATTTTTCCTCGGGATCGCGAATGTGGGACGCGATTCACTTGGCCGCCAAGGCGCTCGAGGGGCCCAACGCCAACCAGGAAGACCGCCTGATCATCCTGTTCTCGGACGGCAACGACACCTCAAGCCTGCGTACCGCGGACGAGGCCGTGGCCGCCGCGGTGGCGGCGAAAGCCCAAGTGTATGCAGTGGCCTTCGGCCGCGACATCGATCTGAGTAACCTCTATCTCATCTCGACGTTGACGGGCGGCTTGGTGCTCCCCACGGAGGTGGCGGCCGATCTCGAAGCGGGCTTCGCGCGACTTGTGGACCGCCTGGGCGCACGCTATACGGTGCGCTGGGCGACAGCACGGCGCACCAACGCCGAGAAGTTCACGCCGGGGTTTACCCTGAAACTCAGCGATGATTCCCTGGCCTATCTTGGCGACCAAGTATTTGATCCGACGAAGTACGAGGGCGACCCCTTACGGGGCGAGTTGCGTTTTGTGGCCTCGCAGAATACGCTGTGGACCACGGTGTTCCTGCGGGCGGAATACACGCCGCGGCAGGTGAAGCGAATCCGAATGTACGTGCGCCCCGCCAGGAATTTCGATGTCAGCGTCGTCAGCGCGGCGGATGAGGGGATCGCTGGAAGTTGGAGTGTCACTAAGACCCCGGATACGGAGTATGGCGGTTACTGGCTTAATATCATGGGGCCGACGCCGTTGCCTTTCGCTACCTTCGGACCGCTGCTGCGCCTTGACTTTGACGGTGTCGTCGATGACGCAACGCCGCTTTTCGAGCAGATATACGTGGATTCATCTATCTACGAACCTATCGGCCAGAGCTTCCGCGTGGCCGGTTTCCCGAACACGCCGCCAGGCGGATCATGAACACATGTTCGGCGTGTCTGTGTTGGTCTTGAATGGTTGTGGCATGGGCATCTTGCCCATGATCAAGAATCACGGGCGAGACGTCCGTGCCACGGGCCGCCCATGATCCCCGAGCAGTGTCCCCGATGCGGTCGGGCCACCGTCCACGATCAAGACGTGTGCGCGCACTGCGGATTTCGGTTCGATGGGGCGGATACCCCCGCGCCCATCGAGGTCGAGGCGCGCGTTGTGCGGCGCGAACGCCGCGAGGCCGGGTTCGGGGATACGGACGTTGACGCGCGCGGGGTCATCGTCCACTACGAGCGCGCGGACAACGGCGGCTGTTGTTGCGCGTTTGTGATAGGCGCCACGCTGTTGTTCCTCGTGCTTGTGGCACGGGGGTGTCTGTCGTTCTTGTGAGATCGGCGAGCAACTTGTGATTGTAAACCGAACCTACTATTGTGAAAAGGGTGTCTGCTATTGTAAGCGGGGTTTCGGCGATGGCGACTTCCGAAGCGGTATCCGAGATGGAGAGCGAGCTATGCCGGGACATCCAGGCCTCATTTCGTGGTTCTTGACGCTGTCGACAGTTTCCATGGGATGCGCGCACGCGGCGCCGACGGACGCAGCGCCGGAGTTTCCGCCACCCTTTGGCGGGCTGCAATACTTGCCGCTCCTGACGGACGCGCGTACCCGGTCGGTGTCGGCGGAAAACCCGACGGGAGAGAAAGGCAAAGGGGGCATGGCGATCCCGAATTTGGAAGAGGCGAAACCGGCGGCCGGGGCCCGCGCGGCGGATGAATTGGGCCAAGGGTGGAAGGTGCGGCCGTTTCTCCGCGTGAATGCGGGCGAAACCGCCACGTTGATGGATGTGGCAGGTCCGGGGGTGATTCAGCATGTCTGGCTGGTGGAGGGGTTGCGGCGGAGCCATGTCTTACGGTTTTACTGGGACGGCGAGGAGACGCCGTCGATCGAAGTTCCCGTGCCGGACTTCTTTGCGGTGGGCCATGAGCGGTTCGCGCCGGTCAATTCGCTGGCGGTGGTGGTGAATCCACAGAACGCCTTGAACTGCTATTGGCCCATGCCCTTTCGCAAACGGGCCCGGGTTACCCTGACGAATGAAGGGGCGGAGGACCTGGAACTGTTGGCGTACCAGATCACGTATGCCGAAGCGCCGGTACCGGGCAACGCGGCGTACCTGCATGCGCAATGGCGGCGGGCGATAACGGACGATGAAAACCCATATGTGATCCTTGATCGTGTGCAGGGGAAGGGGCGGTATGTGGGTACGTTCCTTTCTTGGACACAGCTCGAAAAGGGGTGGTTCGGCGAAGGAGAAATCAAGTTCTTTGTGGATGGAGACCGAGAATTTCCGACGATTTGCGGTACCGGCACGGAAGACTATTTCTGCGGCAGCTTCGGGTTCGCCGAACCCTATTCCACGGCCTACGCGGGAACCACATTGCCGAGCAACGTGGATGCGGACCCGCCGAACCAGTGGAGCTTGTACCGGTGGCATATCCAGGACCCGGTGTGTTACGAACAGGACCTCCGCGTGACGATTCAAGCGTTGGGTTGGGGGGCGGACGACAAGTACAAGAAACTATCCGACAATATCGCATCCGTGGCATATTGGTATCAAATGGAACCACATGTGCCGTTTCCACCGTTGCCGCAGGTTTCTCGGCGCGTGCCGTAGCAGCGGAGCCGCGTCCATTTTTCCCGTTTGCGGCGGTCGGATAACGCCGGCGGCCACCGTCTCTTGGCTGTACGCTTGTTCGAGAGCAGAATACGTGTGGACGATGTTGCTTCCCCTGCGTCAATATTGGCCGTGTGCCCCCGTTGACACGCTGAACGCGGGAGAACTCGGCACGCACGCGCCCGGCGATACTGCGATCGCGATCGATGGTACGTTCGCGGCTATGGAAAGCGTGTCATATCTCGCCGGTTTCGATAACCTGGGTGGCGCGCATGCCGAGCGCGCCGACGACAAAGATGAGCGGCGCGAAACGTTCGTCCTGTGTGAGGCCCTGCTTGTAGCGGTAGTAAATCTGCTGCACGATGACCGCCAGTTTCAGTAGCGCGAAGACGAAGTAGAAACGGACGCTCGACACGTCGCGGCCAGTGATCTCGCCGTAATAGCGCGCCAATTCACGGCGCGACATTGCGCCGGGTTCGCTTGTGAGGAAACACTGCACGCGCCCCATGGACGGGTCGCCCGGCTCGACCCAGTAACTCAGCACAACGCCGAGGTCCACCAGCGGATCGCCGATGGTGGCCATTTCCCAGTCGAGCACGCCGAGAATCCGCGTGAAATCGCCGGGATCAAATACGATGTTATCGAACTTATAGTCGCCGTGCGTCATGACGGCGGCCGTGTCCGGCGGATAGTTCGCCCGAAGCCATTGCGCGACGGCGTCGATGGCGGGGATGTCATCCGTCCGCGAACCGTAGTAGCGGTCAATCCAACCGTTCACCTGCCGCTCGACAAAGGAGCCGGGCCGGCGCAATTCCCCGAGGCCCACGGCCTCGTAGTCCACGGCGTGCAGCGCGGCCAGATTGCGCACGAACGCCTCGCAAGAGGCGCGCACCTGATCCGGCGTCATGGCGAACTCGTCGGGTCTTGCGCTCCGGAGGATGATACCGCGGATACGCTCCATGACGTAGAACCGCGCGCCGATGACCTCGGGATCGTCGCAGAACAGCAGCGGTCCAGGCGCGGGCGGGTACACGGGCGACAGGGCGGACAATACGCGATACTCGCGGCCCATGTCGTGCGCCGATTTTACCCTGCTGCCGAAGGGCGGACGCCGCAACACGAGTTCCCGGTTTCCCGCGCGCAGCAGGTACGTCAGGTTCGAGTAGCCGCTCGGGAACTGTCCCACTTCGAGCGCGCCCTCAATGCCGAGATGCTCGTGGAGGTATGCCGCCAGCCGGTCTAGATCGAGTTCCTCGCCGGGCCGCACGGCGCGCGGCGCGTCCAGGGGGATCGTATGCGACGTCATGACTTGATTTGCCTCGGGTACCTCTTTCGCGGAACCGGCATAGGCTATCAATCATGGACCCGATGAATCCAACGGCGCGCTCATAACGGGGTAACCGGCTCCCAACTGCTGACCCAGACCCGCTCCCCCGGGGAGAGGGAGCGGGCGGGAGACAATTTTGATACACGGTGCGTTTCCTGGAATACTCGATGCTCCGGGACGTGGGCCCGACGCGGGAGGAGGCGTCTACGCGAAGCGATAGCAGGTATTGGGGAAGACGGACGACGGCCTTGGGCGCATGCCTGTGGCTCGTCTTTGCCTTGTCGGCGGTGGCCGTGCGCGGCGTTCGCTGGGAGGAGAATTACGAGTTCGCGCAGGTGTTGCTCGGCGCGATCATGTATCCGGCGGGACATCCGCTGTACCTGCACGCGCACAACACACTAAGTCTGCAAGCCTACCTGACCGCCGCACTGCTGTGGATCGACCCGGACCCCGGTTTTGCGTGCGGCGTCCGCAACGTGTTGTACATCCTCGCCAAGACGCTGCCCTTCTACCTGCTCGGCGCGGCGCTGACCGGGCGCGCGCGCTGGGGCCACGCCGCGGCGGTGCTCGCGCTCTTTGCCGGACACGGGTTCGCGGTTGTCTATCCCTCGTGCGCCTGGCCCATGTTCGCGGGCAACGGCGCGGTCGGCACGGGCACGGCCCTACTTGGCTTGGCGTGCCTGTGCATGGGCAGGGTCGGCGCGGCCTATGCCGTCGCGAGTCTCATGCCCGCGTGGCACATCGGGCAGTGCCTTCCGCTGCTCGTGGTGGTCGGCATTCACGCGGGCTGGGCGTGGCGACGGGGACAACGCGCTGAGCTGCGCCGCGCGGGTCGAGGGTTCCTCGCGGGCGCAACGATCACGCTGCTTACCCTGCTGCTGTTCTGGCGACTGCGCGTCCCGTGGCCCGACTCGGAGCCGTATTATGATCCTGTGTCTCCGGGGGCGGTCTGGACCGCGTTCATGACGCACTACGCCGCGCACCGCGGCTTGAGCTGGGACCGGCAGCAGGTCATACTCGCCTGGGCGGTGTTATCGGGCGGCCTGCTCCTCCTCGGAGTCGGGAACGGAGGGGCATACGCGCGGGCGCGCCGGTGGCTGGGCGTCTACCTGGTCGTCATTCCGCTTACCGTGTGGAGCATCATGATCGCGCACGGACTGCTCGGTTCCAACGTTCCGCATTTCCTTGTCGGGTGGATGCCGTACCGGCTCAGCAACCACCTCATTCCGTTGCTTGTCGCGTTCTCCGTTACGGTCGCGGCGAGCACGGGGCCGGGGCGGTGGATGATCCCCATCGCGCTGCTGTCCACCCTGTTGCCGCACGGCGGCGACCGCGCGTTTCTCGTACTGGCCGCCGCGGCCGTCGCGACCGTGCCGTATATGACGGGCGAGCGCCCGCGTCTTGCCCAGGCGTGGAGCGCGACGGCGGGTGTGTTTTGGCTGCTGTCGATCCGCGAATTCGCGCTCGAGGGCGCGTTCTTCGCCGCGCCGTTCCTCGGCTGCGTGCTGGCTCACCAATTCTCCGGTCGTTTTCCCCATACGGAGGGATGGAGACTGTTCCCGGCGAGAGCGGGCGTCAAAATCGCGGTGGGCCTGGCATGTATCGCGGCGCTGAGCGCCCGCTTGTGCGTCGAGTGGCGAAATCGCGACAACGCGGCGGAACGACTCGCGCCGACGGACTTCGAACTGCGCGCACGCGCCTACCTCGCGGAACATGCCGCACCCGACGCGATGATCGCAGCGCCGGTGCACCAGTGGCGGCTCCAGGCGCGCCTCGGCTACCCCGTTATCACCGACGCGGCCACGCACTCTTGGCTGCCCTATCATCCGCGGCTCGGGCCGGGGCTCTACAAGCTGTATCGCGATCTCTACGGCATCGATCTGCTGGCCGAAGGCGGCAACGCCACCCCGTTCGAGGTCTGGCGCGGACACTGGACGCGGCTTTCGCCCGAGGAATGGCGGGCGCTCGGGGAGGAATATGACTTCCGCTTTGTCTTCGCGCCGACGACCGCGCGGATCGCGTTGCCGATCGCCGTCGAGGACGACTGGTTTCGGTTGCATTACCTCCCAAAGTGAGACCGGCCAGGGAGTCGCGCGGGCAAGGCGAGCAAGCTGCGCTAATGCCAATCTACTATCGGCGGACGACGATCTCCCGAGGACGGCGGCGCCGCGATCACCGACTGCAATGAAGACACAATCGGCTTGTTGCGATGACGTAAGGGCCGCGGAAATTGTGCTAAGATAGAGGAGGTAGCTAGATTGATGTTCGTGAATGAAGAGGATGTCGCGCAATGAAGCGTCACTTCACACTCGAATACTGGATGGACGACGGATGGTACGTCGGAAGACTCAAGGAAACGCCCGGGGTCTTTAGTCAGGGTGAGACGCTTGATGAACTGAAGGATAACATTGCCGACGCCTACCGCATGATGGTTGAGAGCGAAGGCGAGTCACTCCACGTCGGAACGAAGACTATCGAACTCGGGATTGAGGTGTGAATCGCGCCGGATTTGTGCGCTCGCTGGTGCGGCAAGGATGCTGCTTGCAGCGTCAGGGCAAGCGTCATGATATCTACGCAAATCCAAGAACGGGGCGGCAGGCGCCTGTTCCCCGCCACACGACGATCAAGGACAGCTTGGCGGCGCTAATCGAGCGGCAACTCGGGCTTGAGACAAGGCACGAGTGAGAGCAACGTTCTTGCACCCGGAGAACTCGACTCAGTGATAGTTCCAAGCGAGCGCATGTACACGCTCAGCCTTCGCCGCGACGCCGCCGTTGCGGGGGCGCTTGTGGTGCTTGCGACGGTCGTATATGCCCAAGTGGTCGGTTTCGGATTTCTGCAGTTCGACGACAACCGGATGGTCTACGAGAACGAACACGTGACGCGGGGCATCACGTGGCCGGGCATCGTCTGGGCGTGGACGCAGCCGCATTTCGGCATCTGGATGCCGCTGACGTCGATGAGCCACATGCTCGATGTGAGTTTCTACGGTGATTGGGCCGGTGGACATCATCTCACGAACCTCCTGCTGCATCTGGCGAACGTCGTGCTCGCGTATTTCGCGTTCGCGGCGTTGACGGGCAGCCCGCGGCGAGCCGCGTGGGTCGCGGCGCTGTTCGCCGTGCATCCCTTCGGCGCGAGCGTCGTCGGATGGGTTTCGAGCCGCAAGGAACTGACGTGGACGCTGTTCTTTCTCGTGGCGCTGTCGACCTACGCGCGCTACGCGCGCAAGCCGTCGGTCGCGCGGTACCTCCCCGTCTTTCTCGCCATGGCGCTGGGCATCCTGTGCAAGCCCATGATCATGACGCTGCCGTGCGTGCTCCTGCTGCTGGATTGGTGGCCCCTCGGACGCTGGAGGGGATTAGGAGGCGCGGCGGAAAACACGGACGAACACGGACGAACACGGATAATCTATCTGCTTGCGGAAAAGTTGCCGCTGCTCCTGCTGAGCGGGGTCGCGGCTGCGGCGGCGCTCTGGGGCCAGGAGGACGTACACGCGATCACCTTGTACGGCGACGTTCCGGCGGGCGTGAAGATCGCGAACGCGACGGTCAGTTACGCGCGCTACCTGTTCCATGCGGTGTGGCCCGTCTGGTTATCGGGGCACTACCCGCACCTGGGCGACGCGCTGACGGGGACGCTGGTCGCCAGCGCGGCGGTCCTCCTGATCGCGATCAGTGCGGCGGTACTGCTGTTTGTCCGCAGGGCGCCCTATCTCCCGGTGGGCTGGCTTTGGTTTCTCGGGACGCTGTTCCCCGTAATCGGGGTGGTCCAATACGCGAATGCCTCGATGGCGGACCGATACGCTTATGTCCCGGTTATCGGCCTGTGCCTGATGGCTGCGTGGGGCGTACCGGCCCTGACGGGCAAGCGGTCGCAACCTAAGGCCGCGCCGCAAGGCAAACGGGCCGCGCGCGGAAAGGGCCGCAATGTCCGGCATGAGCAAGCTGTCCATCCCGTCCTTGCCGTGTTCGCAATCGGGTCGGTCCTTGTCTTTGCCGTAGCGGGATGGTGGCAGACCGGTTTCTGGCGCGACACCGAGCGCCTGTTCACGCGGGCGCTGGCGGTCACGAAAGACAACGCGATGGCGCACACGAACCTCGGCATGGTGCGCTTGACTCAGGGCCGGTGCGCCGAGTCGATCGAGCATTACCGCGAGGCCGCGCGCATCGAATCGCGCAACTTCATCTGGCAATACAACCTCGGCAGCGCGCTGCTCGTGTGTAATCGACCCGCCGAGGCGGTCGTCGCGCTGCGCTTGGCCATCGAGGGCAATGCAACCCACGCGCCGTCTCTGATGAACCTCGGGGGCGCGCTACTCGACTTGCGACGACCTCAGGAGGCCCTGCGTTACCTCGCCGAAGCCGTCCGCCTGGACCCGAATCATGTCAATTCGCGGATCAACCATGCGCGCGCTCTGCTTCAAACGGGGCAGCGCGACGCGGCGATCGCGGAACTCGAGGCGGCGCTGCGGCTGGACCCGAACAACGTGATCGCGCGGGAGGACTTGGCGCGACTGCGCGGTAGGTGAGTACACCCCCAGTTCACGCAAGAAAACGCCCTGAATTTGCGCATTATTCCCACATCTTCCTGGAAATCCGGGGAAATCCCGCATTGCAATGCGGGAATAGAAGTGGTACCCTCTGAATGAGTTGGTCGAATGGTGGGAACGGTTTCGGGGCCCAGCCTGACCGTTCCCTTGTTGTTTATGGCATGCCTCGAAGTACCGCGTCCCAACCCAGCGAGAAGGAACATGGCAACGACAATGACAGTCGATACGGCGGCCGTGGCGGATATTGTCGCCCGGTATCCCGTCAACCGGGGCAGCCTCATCCCCATTCTCCAGGACGTGCAGGACCATTACGGGTATCTGCCGGAATCGGTCATGGACGACTTGGCGGAACGCCTCGGTCTTTCGCCGAACGAGGTCTACGGGGTCGCGACGTTCTACACGCAGTTCCGGTTTGAGCCGCCCGGCGAGCATACTATTCATGTATGTCAGGGCACGGCCTGTCACGTGCGCGGCGGCGCCGAGATTCTTCAGGAATTCGAGCACCGACTCGGGATCGAGGCCGGCGGGACAACGCCGGACGGGCGGTTCGACCTGCGGCGCGTCGCCTGTCTGGGTTGTTGCGCGCTGGCGCCGGTGGTCTCGGTGGACGGCCACGTATTCGCGGGGGTCACGCGCGCGAAAGCGCCGGGCATTCTCGCGAAGTATCGGGCGAAAGAGGAGGCTCCGGGATCATGAGCGCCCTGGAACAGGCATACGAACGGGCGCGAGTCGAATGGGAGGCGCTCGAGGGGAGCGACACGCCGATCTTTTTCGTGGGCGCGGCGACGTGCGGCGTGGCGGCGGGCGCGGGAGAGGTCGTCGATCTCCTGGAACGGGAGATCGCCAAGCGCGGCCTCGAGGCGCGCGTGGTGAAGGTGGGGTGTCTTGGGCCGTGTTCGCTCGAACCGCTGGTCATCATCCATAAACCCGGCAAACCGCGCGTCTGCTATGGCCCCGTCACCACGAAGAACGCGCCGCGGCTCCTCGACGGCTACGTGCTGGGCGATGACCCCTGCGGCGACCTCGCCGTCGGCAAGATGGGCGCGGGCGAGGTGGACGGGATCGGCGATTTCATGGACCATCCGATGTTGCGCGGCCAAGTCCGCAATATACTGCGCAACTGCGGCCAGATCGACCCGGAGAACCTGCATCATTACCTCGCGCGCGACGGCTATCGCGGCTTCCTGAAAGCACTTGAGGCCGGACCGGAACGGTGCCTCGAGGTAGTGAAACAGGCGGGGTTGCGGGGGCGCGGCGGCGCGGGTTTCCCGACGGCGTCGAAGTGGGCGTTCTGCCGCCAGGCGCCGGGGGACCGAAAGTATTTGATTTGCAACGCGGACGAGGGCGACCCCGGCGCGTTCATGAACCGATCGGTGATCGAGGGCGACCCGCACGCGGTGCTCGAGGGCATGCTCATCGCGGGGCACACGATAGGCGCGACGGCGGGCTACGTCTACTGCCGCGCGGAATACCCGCTCGCGCTGCATCGGCTCGGCGTGGCCCTCGACCAGATGCGGGAACTCGGCCTGCTCGGGGAAAACATCCTCGGGTCGGGCTTCTCCTTTGATATCACGGTGAAGAAGGGTGCGGGCGCGTTCGTCTGCGGCGAAGAGACCGCGCTGATCGGGTCCATCGAGGGCCGACGCGGCATGCCGCGCCCGAGACCGCCGTTCCCGGCCATAAGCGGGCTCTGGGACAAGCCGACGGTCATCCAGAACGTCGAGACGCTGGCGAATCTGCCGCTGATCATGCGCCACGGGGCCGGTTGGTACACGCGGTTCGGCGTCGAATCCAGCCGCGGCACCAAGACCTTCGCGCTCGCCGGAAAGATCAACCGGACCGGCCTCGTCGAGGTGCCGCTCGGCACGCCGCTGCGAGCGATCATCGAGGAAATCGGCGGCGGCATTCCGAACGGCAAGGCGTTCAAGGCGGTGCAGACCGGCGGTCCGTCGGGCAGCTGCATCCCGGCCGATAAGCTGGACTTGCCCGTGGATTACGAGTCGTTGACCGGCGCGGGCACGATCATGGGGTCGGGCGGCATGATCGTGCTGGACGAAGACAGTTGCGTCGTCGATATCGCGCGTTTCTTCCTCACGTTTACGCAGGAAGAATCGTGCGGCAAGTGCGTACCCTGCCGCGTGGGCACCCGCGCCATGCTTGGGCTGCTCGACAAGATCGCCGAGGGCCGGGGCACGATGCGCGACCTCGAAATCCTCGAGGACATAGCGCAAACGGTGAAGCAGGGCTCGCTGTGCGGGCTGGGCCAGACCGCGCCGAACCCGGTGCTGACGACGCTGCGATATTTCCGCGCGGAATACGAGCAGCACATCACGGAGCACGAGTGCCCGGCGTTCACGTGCAACCAATTGATTACGTTTCGCATCGACGCGGAACACTGCGAGGGTTGTGGCGCCTGCGCGCGGGGCTGTCCGGTCAACGCCATCCGGGGCGAGAAGAACCAGCCGCACGTTATCGACCAGCACCTGTGCATTCACTGCGGCGCGTGCGTCAGCCGGTGCCCGTCGACGAGCGCCGCCGTTTTCCGGGAGAGCGGCAAACTGACCCGGTTCGAGCCGCGGCGTGAAAAGAAGGCAGACGCGGCACGGGCGTCCCGCCCGTGATTGAAGACATGGGCAGGATGCCCATGCCACGGACGAAATGAATGGGATTAGCGCTATGAGACTCGTGATCGATAATCGGGAAGTGGAAGGCCGCGAGGGCGAGACCATTCTCGCGTGCGCGTCGCGGCACGGCATCCACATCCCGCATTTGTGCACGCACCCGAATCTCCCGCCCTTCGGCGCGTGCCGCATCTGCGTGGTCCAGGTGGACGAGATGCGCGGCTTCCCGACGTCCTGCACGACGCCCGTGCGCGAGGGCATGCGCGTGCGCACGGCAACGCCGGAGTTACTGAAACTGCGGCGCAACGTGCTGGCGCTGATGATGATCGAGCACCCGAGCGCCTGCCTCGTATGCGGCAAGCGCGAACTTTGCGACAAGTTCCGCCCGAAATCGGAGAAGGCCGGGCGCACGACCGGTTGCCACACCTGCAACAACAAGGACGTGTGCGAGGTCCGCGCGTTGTCGGAGGACCTCGGATTGACTGAGATTCCCGTCGCGCCGCTGTATCACATGCGCCCAATCAACCGCTCGAACCCGTTCATCGACCGCGACCTCAACCTGTGCATTCTCTGCGGGCGCTGCGTCCGCATCTGCGAGCACCAGCAGGGCAAACCGGTGATCGCGTTCATCAATCGCAGCGGGAAGACGCACATCGGCGAGGCCTTCGGCCGCAACCTCGAGGAGGCCGGCTGCACCTTCTGCGGCTCGTGCGTGGATGTGTGCCCGACGGGCACGCTCGCCGACCGGTACGCGAAGTGGTACGGACGCCCGGAAGCAGGCATTGAAAGCACCTGCATCTTCTGCGACGCCGCCTGCGCGCTGCGTCTGGGGACGAAGGATAACAGGCTCGTGGCCGCGCGGGCGGTGAACATGGGCGTGCCGGTGTGCATGCTCGGGCGTTTCGCGCTGCCTGAATTCCTGAATGGCGAGGACCGGCTGAAAACGCCGCACGTGCGCGTAGGCGATACGCTCCGCGAAGTGCCGTGGGACGACGCGATCGCGTCGGTCGCCGAACGGCTGCGGCCTTACGTGAACGACGGATTCGCCCTGGTGTGCGACACGACCACGCCCATCGAAGACCGGCATCTGCTCAAGCGGTTCACGAACGAGGTCATGAAATCGGATCGCTACGTCGAGATCACGCCGGACGCGCGCGGCGTCTCGCGCGCGAGGCTTCCCGAGGGCACGCGCGCCCTCGTGACCACGGGCAATTTCGTGGATGCCGGGGAACTGGACGGGCTCGATGCAATTATCGTACTTGATTGTTATCCGACCGCGGTGAGCGAGCGCGCCCACGCCGTGCTGCCCGCCGCCGTCTTCGCGGAGACCGAGGGCACGGTCCTCGACGGACCGGGAACGCCGCGCCCGCTGCGCCGCGCCTGCGCGTCGCCAGGACAGGCCCGACCGGAATGGTGGACCATCGCGCATCTCGCCCAAGCGCTCGGCGGCGAAGGCTTCGCCTACGAGTCCGCCCGCGAGATCACGGCGCAACTCGGTCTCAAAAATTCGGCCTTGTTGGTCGAGCGCGACGAGGCGCCCGCGCCCGCGTTGAATAAGCGCCTCGCCCGCGCGTTCTTCCGCGGTCATCGGATCGAGGAGAAGGTCGCCGGGCTGCGCGCCATGCAAGGCGCGGAGGGGCGTCCCGCCGACGCTGTGGCCATCCACACGGAAGGTCGTTTCCTTGTCGTCGAGAAGCGGGAGATTGTGCCGAACGCGCATGAGATCGTTATCGAAGCGCCCGAGATCGCGAAAAAGGCGCTGCCGGGGCAGTTCATCATCGTGATGGTCGATGAACGCTCGGAGCGCGTGCCCTACACGCTGTGCGACTGGGACGCGGAAAAAGGCACGATTACACTCGTGGTGCAGGAGATGGGCCGTTCGAGCCGCAAACTTATCCTGACCGAGGCGGGCGATCGTCTCGCGCACGTCGTCGGGCCGCTGGGCATCCCGTTCGAGATAAAGGAGTACGGCACGGTGGCCCTCACGGGCGGGTGCTACGGCATCGGCGCGATCCTGCCCATCGCGAAGGGCTTGAAAGCAGCGGGCAACCGGGTTGTCGTGGTCTCCGAGGCGCGCAGCAATTACT
Source organism: Candidatus Hydrogenedentota bacterium (assembly GCA_029556545.1). Taxonomy (GTDB): domain Bacteria; phylum Hydrogenedentota; class Hydrogenedentia; order Hydrogenedentales; family JAGMZX01; genus JAGMZX01. Next base: position 127,755 of record JAKQEQ010000023.1, on the reverse strand, counting down.
TGAACTACTACGAGGAAAAGCTGGCGGGTACGGCGGACGAATTCGTCTTTACGACCATCGACGGGTCCTCCGGCCTGAAGGGGCACGCCGTCGACGAGGTCGGGCGGCGGCTCCGCAACGGCGAGCGGCTGGATTGCGTCGTGGCCGTCGGCTGCCCCTTCATGATGATGTTGACGAGCGAGGAGACGCGGCCCTTCGGGGTGAAGACGTTCGCGGCGCTGAACCCGATCATGGTCGACGGCACGGGCATGTGCGGCGCGTGCCGGCTCACTGTGGACGGCAAAATGAAGTTCGCGTGCGTGGACGGACCGTTCTTCGACGCGCACCAGGTCGATTGGGACGAGGTGCGCGATCGCCGCGAGGCGTACAGCTTCGAGGAAATCCGGTCGGTCGGTCGCACGGAACCGGTAACTATGTTGCATGACGGCGCGCATCGCGGCTGCGGCTGCGACGCGCATGCAAAGGCAGGGGTGAAATAATGCCTGACGAACCCAGCGGCGACCAGCCCCAGGATAAACCGAAACCGAAGGCGAAGCCCAAGATTCCGCGGCAGGCCATGCCCGAGCAGGCCCCCGAGGACCGGGTCCGCAACTTCAAGGAAGTGCCCTTCGGCTATTCCGAGGAACTGGCCGTCCTCGAGGCGAGCCGTTGCCTCAACTGCAAGAACCCGAAGTGCGTCACGGGTTGTCCGGTGCATATCGACATACCGGGCTTCATCACGCTCATCAAGGAGCGCAAGTTCATCGAAGCGGCGCAGAAGATCAAGGAACAGAACGCCCTGCCCGCCGTGTGCGGCCGCGTCTGCCCGCAGGAAGAGCAGTGCGAGAGCAAGTGCATTCTCGCGATCAAGGGCGAGTCCGCCGCCATCGGACGGCTCGAACGCTTCGTGGCCGATTACGAGCGCAACAGCGGCGAGGTGCGCATCCCGGAGATCGCGCCGAAGTCGGGCAAGCGCGTCGCGTGCATCGGCGGCGGACCCGCGGGCCTCACCGTGGCCGGCGACCTCATCAAACTGGGGCACGAGGTCACCGTTTTCGAGGCGCTTCAGGAAGCGGGCGGCGTGTTGACCTACGGCATCCCCGAGTTCCGGCTGCCGAAGGAGATCGTCCGCGCGGAAGTCGATTACCTCAAGAAACTGGGCGTGCAATTCGTCATGGACTACGTCGTTGGCCGGAACGCGACCATCCGCGAACTGCTGGAAGAGGAAGGCTTCGACGCCGTATTCGTCGGGACCGGCGCGGGTTTGCCCTCGTTCATGAATATCCCGGGCGAGAACCTCGTCGGCGTCTACTCCGCGAACGAGTATCTCACCCGCGCGAATCTGATGAAGGCATATCTCTTCCCGAAATACGACACGCCGCCCATCAAACGGGAGCGCGTCGCCGTGGTGGGCGGCGGCAACGTGGCCATGGACTCGGCCCGCACGGCGCTCCGGCTCGGCGGGGACGTCTATCTCGTCTACCGCCGCGCCCGGGAGCAGATGCCGGCCCGCGCGGAGGAAGTGCACCACGCCGAGCAGGAAGGCATCAAGATGCTGCTGCTCAACAACCCCGTGCGCATCCTCGGCGACGACCGGCACCGGGTCGTCGGCATGGAATGCCTGCGCATGGAACTCGGCGAACCCGATGACTCGGGACGCCGCCGGCCCGTGCCCGTGAAAGGGTCCGAGTTTGTGCTGGATGTTGATACCGTGATCATGGCCATCGGCAACAAGCCGAACCCGCTCGTGCCTCAGACCACCCCCGAACTAAAGGTGTCCAAGTGGGGTACCGTCGAAGTGGATGCCGAGACTATGGCCACCTCCGTGCCCGGCGTCTACGCCGCCGGCGATATCGTGTCCGGCGCGGCCACGGTCATCAGCGCCATGGGCCAAGGCCGCACCGCCGCCGCGTCCATCCACCGCTACCTCATGGGCGAACCGGAGCCCGCCGCCGCCGAGCAGGCCGCCGCAAGCTGAGCGCCATCCTCCCGCGGTTTGTGGTAGACTGGATCGTGCAGATCGCGAGTTGGAGTCGCGGATGATGCGGTATCGTGTAACCATCGAGGTCGGCCCGTGAGCCACATGTCTTGGCTCGTGCGGGAATCCAGTAGACCAAATGCCATGCGCCTCAACCGTACACGACTGGAAATGCGATCTATGATGCGGCTCTTGCCGGTATTGATATCTTTCTCGATGACGACCCTGGCCGGGCCCGTCGAGGAACTGGACAAGTGCCTTACTCAAGAGAACCTCGAGCGGATCGAGAAGAACGAACTGGTCGTCTATAAGATGGGCGCGAAGGACGCCGACGGGTCCGCTCAGGCGTTCGGGCGCGTCCTCACCATTATCAACCGACCAAAGCAAGATATCTGGCGGCTTCTCAGCCACGCCGAGGAGCACCTCAACTACCAACCGCATCTGGTGGCGGTCGCGCGCTACAAGACCGAGGACGGACAAGAGGGACTCAAGGAAACCGTCCGCGTCGCGTTCAAGACCTTCACCTACCACATCATCGAGACGTATGACGAAGAGGCCGGCGTGATTACGTGGCGACTCGACAAGTCGCGGGAGAACAGCATTCGCGACACGCGGGGAAGCTGGGTCATCCGCCCGCATGGCGAGGACCGCTGCATCGTCATGTATACCATTGCCGTGGACAGCGGGACCGTCTTCCCCAAGTTCATCGAGAACATCGTGTTCAATAAAGACCTTCCAACCGTCGTCAAGTCCATGAAGAAGTACCTCGAAGATCAGAAGAAACAGGACGCGGACGAATGACGATTCATTGGCCGCACCACGGTTCTCCGGGAAGTTGATCGCGCCGCGTCGCCGCCCCTACCATGCGCCGAATATCGGAGGGACGGCGCGTCATGGAAGAGCAAAAGCCACGCAAGGGTCGGCTGCGCCGCGCGGCGGGCTGCGGGTGTCTTGTCATGGTGGCCGCCGCGCTGGTCATCATTGGGCTTTTCATCGGCGCGTTCGCGCCGCAGCTCTACTACCGCTTCTGGCTGTACCCGCGCCAGGCGGCGGTTTGGCGGGAATATGCGGAAACTCGGCAACCAGTCAGCCTGAAGACGGAATGGACCGAATACCGCGGCGTGATGCACAGCCACTCGCACATTTCCCACGACTCGGAGGTGCAGTTTCCCGAGATTGTCGAAGCGCTCCACAAAGCCAAGTGCCAGTTCATCTTCATGACCGACCATGTGGTGGACGGCAAGGCCGACTACTCCCTCGGGTGGAAAGGCATTCACGACGGCATCCTCTTTGTGCGCGGCTTCGAGATGCAGGAGGGATTCATGCCCTGGGGACTGCCGGACGACACCGTCTTTTCGCAAGACGACGACCCGGCGGAGCTGGCCCGGAGAATCCGGGAATTGGGCGGCGTGCTTGCCCTCGGCCACACCGAAGCCCCGCGCCCATGGGACATTCCCGAGATCGATGCGATGGAAATCTACAACATCCACACCGACATGATCTTCAACATGGTAGTCAAGAACAGTCGTATCGAGACGGTGAAAGACCTCGTCATCAATTCCTTCGCATATCCCGAGCAGGCGTTCCGCGGCATGTTCGACGTGTGGACGCTTCGCACGCTCACACAGAAATGGGACGTACTCAGCACGTACCGGAAACTTACCCCAATCGCGGCCAACGACTGCCACCAGAACGTCGGCGTGCGCGCCGTCTACACCGCGCAAGACACGCTGCTGATCCTGGACACCGGCCACAACGACCCCGAGAAGAAAATCCGCGAGTTCCGGCTCAACTTTCTCACGCGGCTGCCGCTTCGCCTCCTTTTCGGCAAACTGACGCCGGATAAACAACTCTTTCGCATCGACCTCGACCCTTACGAACGCTCGTCGCGGTTCGTCAATACCCATCTACTGGCCGAGGAGTTGAGCGAACCCGCCCTGCTCGACGCCCTGCGCGCGGGCAGGTCTTTCATCGCGTTCAACCTCATTGCTGACGCCGAGGGATTCATCTTCGTCGCCGAAGACGGCGCGACACAGGTGACCTTGGGCGAGCGCATCGCCCTTTCACCCGAACTCACGCTGCGCGCCGCGTCGCCGCTGCCCTGCCAATTCACCCTCCTCCGCAACGGGAAATCCATCGCCTCCCACGACGGCGACACCTTCGAGTTCGCCGTGTCGCAGCCGGGCAAGTACCGCATCGAAGCCGCGCTCCCCATGCCCGGCGAGATCACCTACACCGGCGACGGCGCCGCGATCGGCATGGCCCCCTGGGTGCTGACGAATACCATCGAGGTCTTGGCTCCGGAAGTGGGCGCGGCCACGGCTTGGGATAACGACGACACCGCCGCGGCCGAGCCCACGGTAGCGCTTGAATGATCACGCAGGCTGGCTTGTGGACCTGCCCGGGGTCAACGCGCAGGAGCGCACGCGCGAGGCGGTTCTTGAGTCCTTGCGGGTGGGCGCTGATATACATGGACTTGTGCTGCTTCAATCGTCCCTTCGATGATCAAAGTCAGAAGCGGATTCTGCTCGAGACGGAGGCAAAACTGCTCATCCAGGAGATGGTGCAAAGTGGCGAGATACGTCTCGTATGGTCGTATATGTTGGAATACGAAAACGCCGCCAACCCTGACTTGGAAGTAATGACGTCTATTGCCGAGTGGAAAAGAAAAGCGAGCGGGCCGTGTCGCTCTGAGAATGAGAACATCGTCCGAGAAGCGCGGAAATTGCGGCATCTTGGGTTGGGGTCAAGGATTCCCTTCATATCGCGTGCGCCGTTGACGCCGGAGCCGACTTCTTCATTACCACGGACAACGGCATTCTCAGGAAGCGTGATATAATCCAAGGCATACGGGTCGTGAATCCCGTTGAATTCATCCTTATCGAAAGTGACGAGTCGTGAGAACGGATGCGGTAATCAAGTCCGAGGGTTTTCGGGCGCTGTTTGAGAAGATGGACGCCGTCGAGGTGGAACGGTTTATCCTTCTCCTAAAGCGGGAGCGGTTCGACTATACCCTCTGGCGCCAGTCGCTCTGGGAGGATATGACCGTCGAGGAACTTTCCCGGCGCGCGATGGCGCATTTGACGGAAGTCCCCGGCGACGGCGACGCCAAGTGACGCGCTCGGATGCTGTGAGCGCGGGCGCTGCCCATTTCGGGCGCCCCTTCTACATTATTGGCGACCCCGCTTGCCCCCTTCCGTCTCAGACGGCCACAACCTCGAGCGCGGCGCGATGCGCGCTGTGGGGCGGCAGAAGCGCCGCCACGCCGCGATCAAGCGTGACCAGCCTGCCCTTGTGCCGAATGGCCAGCCCCAGCAGGTAGGCATCGGTGACTTGGTGTTGACCGACCAGCAGATCGGTCGGGACCGGCTCTCCAAAAAGCGGGACGTCATCCGGCCAGAAAACGTGGCCTTCAAGGGAGGTCATCGCTTTCAACAGCGTAAGCGCCTCCATCGGCGTGACCGCTTCGTGGATGATCTTCGGGTTTGACGAGATGCGCACGAAGGCGCACTGGGTCAATGGACTCGTCGCCCAACCCGAAGCGCGGTTGGCCGCAAACCACGTGTGCGCCTCGCGATGGTGGACATGCGACGGCCACGCCAAGGCAATGAGCATATTTACATCAAGCAGCCCGACGCTCACGGTTCGTCGTCCTGCTTCCTGACATCCTGCAACGTGATGGGATGGGCATCCCGCGGGACGCGAAACAACGGGAAGCCGCCCGTCGCCGCGACTACGCGCGGGGTTGCGTGCAGGCCGCGTCGCGCCAAGTCCGAAAGCACGCGTCCCAGAGATTCTGAGCGCGCGCGCGCAAGACTCTTGGCCGCCGCCAGCAGGTCGTCGTCGATGGTCACCGTCGTCCTCATGCCTGAAATATACCCTGTGTTCACAATTGATGTCAAGATGCGTTGACATCATGATGTGTAGACAGCAAGTTCTTGTGGCTGATTTCCTGATTGAGTCCGCCCGCTACGGACATGGGCAAGATGCCCATGCCACGGGAAGAAGGCCGTTCCTGTGGATGACGCGTGGCCGCGTTCAAGCGCTGGTGTGATCGTGGTACACTGGCGGGCGAGTACGAGGACGAGACAAGCACGGGGGAGGGCGCGCAGGGAGCGCGCCGCGTCTGGCGCTACACGGAGGGACGGCTGTGGGCAACGCGATTATCGAGGGAGGCGTGCGGGCGGCGCTGGCCGGGGCGTTCACGCCGAAGTTCCTGGCGACGCTCGACGCGCGGGGCCGGCCCAACTGCGTGCCGGTGATCTCGATCACGCCATATGATGACGCGACCGTCATCTTCGGCGAGTTTCTGATGAACAAGACGCGCGTGAACCTCGATGCGCGTCCGGAGGTCTGCATTGCGGTCCAGAACGAGGCCTTCGAGAGCTGGAGCATCCTGGGCCGCTTCGAGGGCTGGGAGACGAAGGGGCCCCGCATCGACGCGATCAACCGCTCTCCCATGTTCCGCTATAACGCATACACGAGCGTGCGGGCCGCCGGGACCATTCGCGTCGTGGAGATCGGCCCGATGCAGCGTCTCTCAAAGACGCGGATGATTGCTCGATACGCGTTCGCGCGCGCGCTGTCTCCCTGGTATGCGGGCCGGGGTGCCGCTGTTAATCGGGGGCAGGATGGTCCCGTTCCCGTGATGCCCGTGCGCGTGCGGGAGAAGTTCCGGCGTCTCGGCGCGGTGCGGGCGGTTGCGTTTCGCGAAGGCGCCGACGACGGTTTTCCGAGGGCGTTTGTCGTTATGCCGTGCGTGGCCGCGGGCGGGCAACGGCTGCTGTTCTCCGATCCGCGCGCCGACGTCTGGCTGGAGCGCGCGCCCGCCGGCGTGGAGATGGCCGTGGCCGTCATCACGCGCGACGCGATCGCGTATCAGGTAAAGGGCGTCTACCGTGGGACCGGCGCGGGCGTTCACGTGGTCGATCTCGATGCGTGCTACAGTGCGTCGCCGCCCTTGGCCGGGGACCGACTCGACCCGATCAGGGCGTAAGTCCGCCGCGCGCGAAGCACGCCGCCAATCTCATTGACGTGCCAACCGATAAATGCTTACGCGGTCCTTCATGAACTGCGGCACATAGAGCAGGCCGCGCCCTTGGTCGAGGCCGATGTCCGCGGGCGATTCGATCTCGACGAGCGTGGCGACCGTCTTCCGGTCCGCGGCGATATGACAGACCTTGTTGCCTGTGAAATCGGAGACGAGGAACGAGCCGTCTTCGAGGGCCTCGATGCCGTCCAGATTCGAGAAGTGTTTTGCCAAGCCGAAGGGCTTCGCGGGTTCCCGGCCTTCCGGGTCCAGTTCATACACCTCGTGGCCGTCCCAACTCACGGCATACACGCGCCCGTCGTGACAGGTCAGGCCATTGACGCTTGGAATCGCCGAAAAGTGCGTCGCAAGACCCGCCTCATCCACTCGGTATGCGCGGCCCAGGCTGGTATCGGACACGTACACGCATTTCCCGTCGCTTGCCAGGTCATTCAACATGCGCGCCTCGGGCAGCCGTATCTCCTCCGGCGCGGCGCCGGACTCCTTCAGGGAGACGCGCATCAGCCGCGTGTTATCCGTGAAATACAGGTAATCGCCGAGACGGCACATCCCCTTCGGCGAATTGATCGGCGCGGCCGGGCCGCTGTCGAGCCAACGCGCGTCCGTGACGTCGCCTTCCGGGGTCAGCCGCGCAATGTGGCCCTTCCGGTCGTTGCTCCAATACGCGCCCTCCTCCGCGTCGATATTGGACACGTATACCGCGCCGCCGGCAATATCCGGAAACACGCATTCGGGCACGTTGAAGCCTTCGACAACGCGGACCTCCTTCGCCGTCCAGACCGCGGGGTCCGCCTGTCCCCACACCGCATATCGTCGCCCGTGCCCGGGCCACGCCGCCGCCAAAGCGGCCAAAACCAGCGCAACCAAGCATTTTTTCATGGCCTATGCGTCTCCCATGTTCGCCTCGATGGCGTCCAACTCCATTTCAAACAGCAGGTCGTCCCGACATACGTCGTTGTGAACATATACTACCGGAAGGTCCGGCAACGCCGCCGCTTGTCGCGCGAACTCCGCCAGGTACTCGGCATGTTTGTAATACATGACGGCCCGCGTCGCGTGTTCCCAACCCATGCCGCGCGATTCGAGGATTGCCTCGACCACGCGCAGGGTCTGATCCATCTGCGCCGATGCGTCGCCCGGATACAGCGTGTGGCCTTCCGGGGCAATGCTGGCGGTGCCGGACACCAGCAGCCGGCGACAGTCCGGCGCGGCTATCTCGACCGCGCGACTGAACGAACTGCCGTAGTCGAACGCGGGGCACTGCAACGGAGAAGACACCCGGCGCACCGCCACGGCGTCGGTTTTCGGCATAATCGCGAGGCAGCCCCCGATCAGCGCGGCGCCGGCCGTGTTCTCGCCGCCCATGCCGGTGCTTGCCGGCACGATACCGTCGAAGACGCCGCGGGCATAGAAGAATTCGTCGCGCGCGTCGTTGAATTCGCGATACCACGAGGTGATATCGCGGTTGAAGAACCAGGTGCGCACCACGTGGCTGAAATCCATGTCCGCCTGAGCTAGCGCCGCCTCCATGCGATCGAACACCTGCGAGGTCTGCCCGGACGGCGACGCCTCGATATCGCGCGGGAGCAGGCCGCCGCAGCGGCAATAGCGCGCGGCATCGTCCTCGATGACACTGCCCACGACGCGGCCCTCGATCGCGATCCGGCGCACCGCGCACCCGCGCACGCCCCACACCTGCGCGGCGCTGGCAGAAACGGGTTTCGGGTTTCGGGCCGCCTCTGTGGTGATAGCATTCGATTTCCCCGATCGTGCCGCTTCGCCGACCCACGTTATCGGCCACTCCGAGCGAACATGGTTCATGAGGCCGCCCGCCGGCAGCGCGCCGAATACGTCGAGCGCGACGATCTCGACGCCGAGCGCCCGCGCCGAGTCGCCCAACGCCGTGAGGAAATCCTCGGGGGCGACGGACTCATCCGCCGCACTGCTCAGGAACAACTCTGCGTGCGAGGTCAGCCGCGCGACGCGCGCTACATTCCGGATACCCGACACGATAACGCCCTCTTCACGAACACCGTCGTTGCCTGTCCTTCGATACTACTTCGACAACACAAACGCGGCCAAATCCTCGATTTCGTCTTGCGTGAGATTCGAGGTTGCGCCGTGTCGGTCATTGGGATTGAACGTCGTCAGCACCTCCAGCATCGTGGCCGCGCGCCCGTCGTGCAGGTAGGGCGCCGTCCGCCAAGCCTCGATCAGCGTCGGCGTATCGACGGGACTTCCTTCGTCCATACCCTTCGCCGTGCCGACGTCGTAAGGTTGGAGGTCCGTGTAGAGCGGGGCCGGATGACATGCCGCGCAACCCGCGCGATCGAACACCTTCGCGCCGCGGTCCGCCGCCTCGCGGGATGCCGCGTCTCGTGCGTGAGGACTGGGGACCGGCCGGAGCGCTTTCAAGTATTCATCAATTGCGACGGCGTCTTCCTCGGGCCGCACCGCGAACTGGATGAAGCGGATACCCGCGCGCACGGCCGTCTCGGCGGCGTCCCGCACGCCGAGCGACATCGCGGGCGGGGTAGCATGCGCGAGCAGCATGTTCTTCGTGTTCTTGGGATTCCCGAGCCCGTCGTTCATCAGGTCCCAATTCAGCCCGTCGACACGGCCGTCGGGGTGGCAACTCGCGCAACTCTGCCAGTGCTGGAAACAGAGCGCCGCGTCGTTGAAGAACATCTCGCCCTTGCGGACGACGCTGATGGACTGTTCCGGTCCGAGCGGCAACGAAGCGGCTTTTGCGCGCGAGTCCGGCGCAATGGCCGCCACCCCTATCGAGTCGGTGAAATATTCCGCCGCATACACCGTTGTGCCGACGGCGGCGATGCCTCGCGGCCCGTTGCCCGCGAGCTTGATACGCCGCCGCAGGTCCACCAGGAACGCCAGATCGTTCGGCACGTCCTCGGGCGCGCGCGACACCTCGGACACGCGCTCGCCCGCGGCTACCCGGTCCAGCTTCGCGTGCAGCGCGGGCAGGTCGATCACGCTGATCTCGTGCGTGCCCGCGTGGGCCACGCACAGGAACCGGCCCCCGTCCGCGCACACCACGCCCCACGGGTTCGCGGCGCCGAGGTCGACGCTGTCGAGCAGCACCGTGTTCACCAGCCGCTTTCCGGCCACGTCGATCACGCTCAACGCGTTCGTGTTCATCCACCCCCGTTCCAATTGCGTCGTCGGCAGGTGGTACCGCCCGAGAATATGCGTCACGTAGGCGAACTTCCCGTCCGGCGACAGGCACAGCCCGCGCAACCCCGTGCTCCCATTCGGCAAATTAACGCGCGTCTCCTCCGCCTGTCGCGCAACGTCGATGATCGACACCGCCGCCGCCGTGTACTCGCCGTCGGACGGCCCCGCCGGCAGATGATTCGCCACGACAAGCCACTGTCCGTCGGGCGTTATCGCCGCCGCGACCGGCTCGCGCGCCACGTCGATGCGCGCCGTCTGGCGACCCTCGACCAAGTCCACCACGCCGATAGTGTTGTCGAATCGGTTGCACACGTAGAACGTCTTGCCGTCCGGATGCGGCGCGCCGCCGGTCGGCGTGTGGCCCACGCCGATTGTGCGATCCACGTTCCCGTCACCGACGTTTACGACCGCCAGGACGCCCTCCGCTTCGCCGCACGTGACGTAGAGGCGCGCGCCGTCGGGCGTGAGCGCCAGTCCGCTCACCGGCGCCGGCACCGGGATCTCCCGCGTGACGGCGCCCGAAGCAGGAACCAACACCGTCACCCTGCCGCCCGTGTGCTCCGCCACATACGAGACCGCTCCCGTCGGGTCCGCCACGATCGCCACAGGCGACCGATAGGTCGCCGCGGTTTCCTGCGCTGGCGCGCCGAACGCGGCCATAATCACCAGCAAGATTCCGCTAACGCATCCGTGTTTCACTCGATTTCTCCCCGCAGTGTGACGGTCCGCACCGTCGCATCCTTATCGACACAGATTACCCGAAAACCCACGTTAAACACCCGCTGCCACGGCGCATACGCGAGCCGATACGCCGCAGTCGCCCGTTTGGGCCGGTCATACCAGGAGCCGCCCCGCACCACGCGCCGTCCTTCGGCGCTTCGCGCGTTCCGGCCGCCTCCCTCCTCATAAGGGTAACCGCGATATAGACTCCGCGTCCACTCCCAGACATTGCCGTGCATGTCGTGCAGCCCCCAGGTATTGGGCCCGCGCTCGCCGGACGCCGCGGACACGAGCGAGCCGTCACTGAAACGGGTATCCCGAGGGACCCAGTCATCGTATCGATTCGGGTGTTGCAGCGGCTCTTCATCCAGCAGGTAGGGATTGCTCGCGAGCCGAGCCAACTCGACATCGCCCAAGTTGGCGTACGGCGCGAAATCCGTCTCGACATCGCCGAAATGAAACGACGTCGCCGACCCCGCGCGGCAGGCATATTCCCACTGGGCTTCCGTCGGCAGGTCGAAGGTCTCGCCCGTCTGATTGCTGAGCCAGTCGCAAAAGGCAATGGCCTGTTCCCAGGACACGCGTACGACCGGCTGATTCGGTTCACTGAGCGGGTAGCCATGAACGCCGAATTGATAGCCGTGTTTCGACTCGACGTGGCTGTCGTGGGCGGGATCGAATAGCGCGTACTGTGCGTTGGTGATTTCGAGAACGCTCATCCAGAACGGATCGGCGATGTTCACGGCGGCAACCGGCTGCGCATCCGGTTCGCCGTCCGGGCATCCCAGGAGGAACGCGCCCGCCGGCACGAAGACCAGGTGCAGGTCCACTCCCTGCCCGAGCGGCACGACGCGGTCAGTCTCGCCCGACACCGCTTGTCGGCGGCGCGCCTCCTCGGGTGTCAGCGGCCATTCCGGCGGCGACGGGGGCGGTTCCTGGGCGCCCGAGACGTCGGCCTTGCGCATCGGCGCGGCCTCGATAGGCCCCGGCAGCGGCGGCAACGTCTCGGGGTCCTCGTCCATGCCGCAGTATTTCATTCGCAGTGCGCGCCGCCGATCGGCCACCGGCGCAACCCGATCTTTCCCGAGCATCTCCGTCCACGAACCATGATACGGGGCGTTGAGGTCGATCCACGTGATGATGCGGTCCCAGGATTCCGGATCAAGCGTCGCGCCGCAAGGCGCTTTGCGGAGGACTTGCACAAGTTCCGTCGTGTCCGCGTGAAAATCCATGGGGGACAAAAGATGCATGTCGCTCTCGATGCCGGGACGGCGCACGTACCGATGCAATTCCGCATACGCCTTTGAGAATCTGCCGCCTACCTGTGGATCGGCGTGGCCGGCGATGCCGGAGGTCCAGTCCGAGACCATCTCGCCGCCGCGCAGGTCCGGCAGCGTTGTCCCGTCATGACACGACACGCAGTGACGATCCAGCACGGGTTGCACCTCGCGCACGAAGCTGAACCCGCGCGGGGGACCGTACCACGGCGCAATTACCGACGGGGCGCGACGCGCCGCGAGCGGCATGGTTTGCGGCGGCGTCATGTTCTGGCGCTCGTGACAGCCCACGCACGACAGGGTCTCGCCCGGCATCGCCGTAAACCAGCTTCGCATGAGTTGCAGCGCCTTGCCATCGGCATCGAGCGGCTGCACGGCGAGGGGCGTATTCGCGGGCACGCGGAACAAGGCCGATCCATCGTCCTCGACGGGCACGGTGCCGAGTATTTGTCTGACATCCCAGGGGCCGTCCATGCCAACCATGCCCAGCAGCCCCCCCATGCCACGATAACTGAAGACGTAGGCGTACACCCGCAACGCCTTCACGACGCCGCGCGGGATGCCCGCGAGTCCGTCGCCGCGATAGACATCCACGAGAAAGACGAGAGCATCGTCGCGCGTCGTGTTCACGCGGTCGGCGATGATCGGGGGGCGGGCTGTCTTGCGGAGCGGGATCGGCTCGAAGAGGACGCGCCCCGCCTCCTCACGCAGCAGCAGCATGTTGTCGAACACGTCCACCAGATAGATGCCCCATCGGTCTTCAGGGGTGGGTTGCGCCGCCGTCAGGAAATACTTGCTGCTCAACGGATAGGGATGGAGGAATTTCGGCCACGAGTCGTCCACCAGGCGGTCCCGGATAATCGGCGCGACCGGCTGCCCATAGCCGGGGATGCGCTGCACGACGCCGTCCGCCTCGCTCCGGCCCCGTTTCGGGTCGAAAAGCACGAGTTCGCCCATACGCCGGACGCCATGATGCCCGGTGACGATGCCGACGACCATCGTCGGGTGGTCCGGGACGGCCCGGGCGAAGAAGACGCCGTTCGGCCAATACGAATTGCTGCCGTAATACTCCATCTGGCCCGTGCCGTCCGGGTTCATGTGGAACAGGATGCGGCTGTTCGAGTGCGGCAGGTCCGCGTATTCCCACCGCAGGTACAGGACCCGCCCGCTGTGCAGCAGCGTCGGGCACCAGTTGTGATCCTGGTCCACGCAGAGTTGGCGACTACCGCTCCCGTCCGGGTTCATGATGTGGAGGTTCGCCACCGCGTCGCCGCCGAACACACAGGGAATCCCGTGGTAACACGCGGTGGACCCGTAGACGATGCGCTCGTCGGGCAGGTAACAGGCGTCATAGTTGTCGACGTCCGGTTCCTCGCCCGGCGTGACTTGCCGCAGTCCCGATCCGTCCACGCACACTTCCCAAATCTGGTGCCTGCCGCGATCATCCGGCATCGAGAACAGCATCTTTCCGGCGTCGAAATGCAGGTCCACGTCGCCGAGGAATCGCCCGTCTGCAGGCCGATACGCCACCCGGTCGGCGTCGTCCCCGCCGCGCAGCGGGATGATGGCGATCTCGTTGTTATAGTCGCCGGGCGGCAGGCTGCAATTGCCTTGCCAGTTTTGCGGCAGCCCGAGCACGGGGCTCTGATCGCTCCGCCGCACAATCAATAGGTGATCAAAATCGAGCAAGGGATTATCGAGCAGCGCGGCGCGCTGGAACGCGAGTATCGCCTCGGCCTCCGCCAGCGCCTCCGCTTCGCCGCGCCCGACGGCTTCGCGCACGGCTTCGAGGCGGGTTTCGATAACCTCCAATTGGGCGAGGCGGGCGCTTACCGGACCATACGTGTCGGGGTAATCGCGGCTGAGGTCCTCGATGGCCCGGCGCAGCGCCGGCGGACTCACGCGGTCCAGGCGCCTTATCGTCTCAAGGTGATTCTGGCGCGCCCCAGCGCTCAGCGCCGCCTGCGTGACGATAGCCTGATGGAGGCCGTCCGCGCAGGAGAAGCTCGAAGCGATTACGGCGAGCAGAACGCCGGTGAGACACACGCGAGAAGGCGGCATTGTCAACACACTCCGCTTTCCAGACCGCAACCAAGATAGACCGTGACGCATCGAGAGACAACCCAGCGCTATTTTACTTGTTCGTGTCGAACCGCGACCGTTGCACGCCCCCGGCAGACCACGCGGAATCCGACGTTGTAGACCCGCTGCCACGGCGCATAGCCGAGCCGATACGCGGCAGTCGCGCGTTCGGGCCGGTCATACCAGGAGCCGCCCCGCACCGCTTTCAAGTTCCCCACGCCGTTGTGTTCGTAGTCCGAGCTTGTCCACTCCGCCACATTGCCGTGCATGTCGTAAAGACCCCAGGCATTGGGCGCAAGACGCCCGACGGGCGCGGAGACGCGGTATCCGTCGTCGACCTTGTTTACGGCGGGCCGCCACGGGTGTATCGCCCCGAAAGGCAGGCCCCAGGCCGCGAACAGGTCCACCCGCGCGAGCGACCTGTCCGCGAGGTTCGCATGGGCGGCGAAATTCGCGTCGCAGTCGCCGAAGTAGAGCGGCGTGTCCGTACCCGCGCGACAGGCATATTCCCACTCCGCCTCCGTGGGCAGCGTGAAGTCGTCTCCGGTCAAGGCGTTCAACCAGTCGCAGAACGCCATCGCATCGCGCCAACTGACGCGCGCCGCCGGCTGCTCCGGCGCATTCAGGGGATAGCCTCGTTCCTCGACGCTGAACTGGAGGAAATCCCCGTTTTCGAGCCGGCTGTCGTGCGCGGGGTCGAAGCGGGCATACTGGGCGTTGGTTACTTCGCAGGCGCCCATCCAGAACGGCGCGCCGATCTCGACAACGCGCGCGGGGCGTTCATCCGCGTGCCCCTCGTCGTTTCCCATTACGAACGCGCCCGCCGGAATTCGGCGCAGCGTCATGGTCACGCCGTCGCCGAGGCTGATCTCGCGGAGACCCGTGGCATGGGCATCTTGCCCATGATCGTGAATCACGGAGGCGGCATGCATTATCGCGGGGGGCGGCCCGAGGTTCATCATGTCTCTATCAACCCTCACCCCGCCCCTCTCCCTCGGGGAGAGGGAGTTTGGGACGCCTGCGTCACGCGCTACCTCCGATTCCGCCGCCGGGATTTCCTCGGGGTCGTCGTCCGCGCCGGGCGCATAGCGCGCGAGCAGTTCACGGCGCCGGTCCCGCTGCGGCAGCACCAGGTCGTCGCCGACAATCTCGCGCCACGTACCGTGCGCGGGCGTGTTCAGGTCGATCCACGTGATGAGGCGGTCCCAGGACTCGGCGTCGAGCGCGACGTCGTGGTGCCCCTTTCGCAGCACCTGCACCAGATGCGTCGTGTTGGCGTGGAAATCGAGCGGTGGCAACAGGTGCATGTCGCCCTCCATCGTCGGCGTGCGCACGTAACGCCGGAGCGCGAGGTAAGACGGCGGGAACTTCGTACCCTTGCGATAGGCGTCCGCGGGCGCGGGCGGATGCACCGGCGGCGCGCGGCGAAAGTCAGGTCCGGGGCCGCCGTCGCGCCCGTCGTGGCACGCGACGCAATGCCTGTCGAGCACGGGCTGGACCTCGCGATCGAAGGAAAAGCCGCGCGTCGGCCCGTACCAGGGCCGGATAGGCGACGGCGCGCGCCGCGCCGCGAGACTGGGCTTTGAGGGCGGCGCGCTGTTCTGCGGTTCGTGGCAGCCCACGCAGGAAAGCGTTTCCCCCGGCATGGCCGTCATCCAACTGCGCATCAGTTGGAGCGCCTGGCCCTGGTCATCAAGCGGCTGCAGCGACAGCGGCGTATTCGCCGGGACCGTGAACAGCGCCGAGCCGTCCAGTTCGACCGGCACGGTCCCCACGATGCGCTTCACGTCCCATGGCCCGTCGAGGCCGACCCGGTTTATCTGGCCGCCCATGCCGTGATAGGCGAAGTGATAGGTGAATAGCCGCAGCGCCTTCACCGCGCCCCGCGGCACGCCCTCGAGGCCCGGTCCCACGTACACGTCCTGCATATACACGGTCGCGGTCTGCGTGTTCGGCCGCGACGCGGGCGGGATGATCGGCGGCCGCGGGCGGGACCGCAGCGGGAACGGCTCGAACAGCGCGTAGCCGTCCAATTCCTTGAGCAGTGTCATGTTGTCAAAGACATCCACGAGATAGATGCCCCAGAGCGCTTCCGCCGTCGGTTTGGCCGACACGAGAAAGTACTTGTCGCTCAAGGGATACGGGTGCAGAAATTTCGGCCAGGATTCCTGGACCAGGCCGTCAAGGATGATCGGCTCGACGCGCTTGCCCCGCCCCGGAATCCGCTGCACCACGCCGTCGGCCTCGCGCCGGCCCCGCGCCGTGTCGAACAACACCAGTTCGCCCATGCGCGGCACGTCATGGTGCCCGCCGACGATCGCCACGAATTGGGTCGGACGCCCCGGCACGGGCCGCGCGTAGAACATCGCGTTCGGCCAGTAGGAGTTGCTGCCGTACCACTCGCGCTGCGTCGTGCCGTCCGGGTTCATCGAAAACAGAATACGCGACACGAAGTGGGGAATATCCGAATACTCCCAACGCAGGTACAAAACGCGCCCGTCCTCGAGCACCTCGGGGCACCAATCGTGGTCCTGCTCGAAGGTCAGCCGCCGGATATGGCCCGTGGCGCGGTCCCAACGGTACAGGTTCGACACATGGGAACTCCCCGTGACGCAGGGCACCCCGACAATCGGCGCGGTCGAACTGAAGATGAGGTTGCCGTCGGGGAGATAACAGGCGTCGTAGTTGTCCACGTCCGACTCGACTATCAGCGGCAGCTCGCGCAATTCCGAGCCGTCCGCGTTTATCTCATGCACCTGCCAGCGTCCGTTCGCGCCCGGCATCGAGAACAAAAGCCGCGATCCGTCGAAATCGAGGTCCACGTCGCCGACAAATACATCCGAAGAGGGCCGGTACAGCGTCGTCGGCGAGGCCGCGCCGCCCGCAATCGAGAGTACGGCGATTTCGTTGTCGAAGCCTCGCCTGGGCAGACTCGAGTTGCTTTCCCAATTCTGCACCAGCCCCAAGTGCCTTACAGACCGTTTAATCACTAACAACGCATCGAAATCCAGCAACGGGTTAGCCGTCAACGCCTCACGCGCAAGCGCCTCGAACGCTGTGGCCCCCGCCGGCGAAGACGGGTCGATGGCGCGCAATCGATCACGATACGCCGGTCCCTCCTCGTATTGCTCCCGAAACGCGGCGGTCAGATCCTCGACGGCGAGGATGACCGACTCGACGGTTGTCGCCGCCGCGATTGCCGGAATCATCGCAAGCGTGAAGATGCAGGCTCGGGACATCAAGCGTGTTCTCGTTATTGACACAGCACCGCGTGAGTATGGGGAGCTGGCGCGCGAAACGCAAGACGCGAGGAAGTATATCGTGAATTCCCTCGCTCAATGGCGGCGGAAGAAGCCGCGCGCGCGCCGTACCGTGGCGCCGCGGCGTTTCGTTCCCCGTGCTTCCTCTTGCTCTGGGGTCCGTGCCGTCGGGGCTTGCCACGTCGAGAGGACAGGGGGCGCGCCCTCATACTCGTAACGGGGGAGGTTTTGCCCAAGTGCGCGCTCGATGTTGTCCAACTCGGGGTGTTCGTTCGGGCACACGAAGGTGATCGCGTCTCCCTCGCGTTCCGCGCGCGCGGTACGTCCGATGCGGTGGATGTAGTCGTCGGCGTTCGTCGGGATGTCGTAGTTGATGACGTGGCTCACGTCCTCGATATCGAGTCCGCGGGCCGCCACGTCCGTGGCGACCAGGATGCGATATTTCCCGTTCCGGAACCCGTCGAGCGCCTGTTGCCGTTGCGCCTGCGACAGGTCGCCGTGAATGACGGCGGGTTTGAGGCCGGCCTTGCGCAGTGCGAGACCGAGGCGGTGGGTGCGGCTCTTCGTGCGCAGAAACACGATGGCGCTGTCGACCTTTTCATCCCGGAGCAGTTCTATAAGCAGGCGGGACTTGTCTTCCTGCCGCACGGGGTACAGGAGTTGGCGTACGCTCTCGACGGGCATACGCACCGCGCCCACGCTGATGCGCTGCGGATCCCGCGTCATTTCCGCCGCAATGCGCCGCAATTCATCCGGGAACGTCGCGGAAAACAGCATTGTTTGCCGGTCCCGCGGCAACTGGCGCAGGATGCGCTGGATGTCCGGCAGAAACCCCATATCGAGCATGCGGTCCGCCTCGTCCAGCACGAGGATTTCGAGGTCCTTGAAGCGCATCGCGCCGCGTCCCATGTGGTCCAGCAGTCGCCCCGGCGTCGCCACGACGATGTCCGCCCCCGCGCGCAACGCCGCCGTCTGGGGCTCGAAGCCGACGCCGCCATAGAGCAGCGCCGTTTTCAGGTGCAGCGCCTTGCCTACGACCTTGACCACCTCATGCACCTGCACGGCCAGTTCGCGCGTCGGCACGAGCACGAGCATGCGACACTTGCGCGACGGCCCGCCCGCAAGCCGCGTCAACGCCGGGAGCGCGAACCCCAACGTCTTGCCCGTGCCGGTTTGGGCTGTCGCGATGAGGTCCCGGCCCTCGAGGGCGAGCGGGATGGCCTGCTCCTGGATGGGCGTCGGGGTCTCGATGCCCATCGCATCGAGTACGCGCAGGCATCGGGGCTCGAGATCGAAGTCCGTGAAGGTCATGGCGCGCCGTGGCACGGGCGTCTCGCCCGTGTTCCTGAAAACCATGGGCAAGATGCCCATGCGCGTTCGGCGGATTTGTCCGTGTCTTTTCGTGTCTTTCCGTACATAGCCGCTACGTCTCCTGACGCGGCACGTTCATGGTTGTCGTGGCCGTGGCGATGGTCTTTCCGTTTCCGTCGCAGACCGAGCCTTCGAGGAACGCCAACGAGCGCATGGCGGCGCGCATGCAGACCTCGACCGTGAACTCGGCCCCGTCCGCGGGCAGCGGGCGAAGATACGTGAGGTTCATTGTAACACTCGCGCACGGGCGCTCGAGCGTCAGGAAAGCAAGCATACCGAACACGAAATCGAAGGCGGCGGCAATAATCCCGCCCTGGAGCATGCCCATCGGGTTCGCGAACCGCTCCTGGGCGGGAAACGCGCAACGTATCGATTCTCCCGGCGTATGGTCGAGCAACCGAGGACGCAACTCCGCGACGATCACCGGCGGTATGGTGAGGCCGCCGTCGTCGCCGACGCGGCCCCGCAGCTTTGCGTAGAGTTCGTCCTCGGGGGCGCGCACGATTACGCCCGCACCTTGGCCGCCCTGGGCGCCGCTATGCGCTCGAGCACCGGCATGGCGCCCACGAGCGGGCGGCAGTACTTGATGAACGCTTCCGTGACGCCGTTGCCGTCCGCGTTGATGAACTCGTCCGGCATCGACCGGGCCTTTCGGGCGACGCTTTCGAGGGGCGTCAGGAAATACTCGACGGCGTAGTCGCCGATGCGCCGGATGGCCACCGACCCGTCGAGGTTGTGCCATATGGCATACTGCGCGGCCTTCTCGCCGACCTCGCGGGCCTCGGACTGGTCGACCTCGCTCACGCAGCCCAGGAAACTGCGCTGCAAGTAGCCGAGCGTGTCCGCGCGAACGCGTTCGATTTCCGTGTCCTCCTTCACCCAACGGCTCAGCAGGTCGCCCAGCGCGCCGGTGCCGGAAAGCTGGACGTTGCCGTGCGCGTCCTTCTCGCCGTTGGTGAATTGCTCGGCAATCGCCTTGCCGCTCGCGTCCGCCACGCCCTCGGACGCCGCCACGACGCAGCGCCCGTGTTCGGCGTAGACCCGCTTCACGTCCGCGATGAACTGATCGCGCGAAAGGGGCCGCTCGGGAACATAGATGAGGTGGGGGCCGTCGTCCGGGTATTTCTTCGCCAGGACCGAGGATGCGGTAAGAAAGCCGGCGTGCCGGCCCATGACGACGCCGATGTAGACGCCCGGCAGGGCCCGGTTGTCCAGGTTCACGCCCGCGAACGCCTGGGCCACGAACTTCGCCGCCGATCCGAAGCCGGGGCAGTGGTCCGTCTCGAGCAAGTCGTTGTCGATCGTCTTCGGGACGTGAATGACCCGCAGTTCATAGCCTGCCTTCTTGGCTTCCTTGTTTACGATATTGCAGGTATCCGCGCTATCGTTCCCGCCGACATAGAAGAAATACCGAATGTCATACTTGCGGCAGACCTCGAAGATCTCGTGGCAGTAGGCGGCGTCCGGTTTGTCGCGCGTGGACAAGAGTCCCGAAGACGGTGTGCGCGCCACCGCCTCGAGGTTGTGCGTCGTCGCTTCGGTCAGATCGAGGAATTCCTCGTTCTTGATGCCGCGCACGCCGTGCAGCGCGCCGTAAACGTGAGTCGCCTGCGGATACTTGCGGGATTCGAGGACAACGCCGACCACGCTCTGATTGATCACCGCCGTTGGACCGCCGCCTTGGGCCACCAACACCTTGCCTTGTAATGCCGACATACAACTTCTCCTTATCGGGCCTGGAAATACATTGGGGGGCCATGAGGGGTTGCCGAAAAGGCGCGTTATTTTCTCACGGCGTTCCGCCGGGTGTCAAACCAACGGACGATTTTGGTTTTTCACGGCAATTCCCGAGTACAATCAGGTTGTTGTTGCGAGGCGAAATCCGGGGTCTGAATCTATGCAACATGCGGCGAGACCCTATTGGGGACTTCTTTGCGCCACGATCATCGGCCTGGCTTCAGGTGCCTTTGCCGCGCCGCGCATACTGATTGTCGGCGACAGTTGGGCCGCGTCGGTCTGGGGGCCGCGCGCACTGGACCAGGTCCTTGTCGAATATGGCATTCATGGCGTGGAAACCGATGGCGACGCTACGGCGTTGGGGGGAAGCACGGCCGCACAATGGGCGAGCACGGACTGGCTGGCCGCGATTACGCTACGTCTCGCGGCGCATCCCACGATTAACGCCGTGCATTTGGTCATCGGCGGCAATGACTTGCTGGCGCGGATCAAAACCACGGATGTCTTCGAGTTTCCCGTGTCCCTTCAACGGGACGGATGGTGGAACACGATAAAGCAGAACGTGCAGACCATCGTGAATCACTGTCTTGCCCATCCGCAGATCGAGCATGTCGTAATCGGCGGTTACGACTACCTGGATCGTGCATACATCGAGACCTATTTCGGCTGGTGCTGGGGCCAGACGTGGAGTTTCGGGGGAATGACGCAGTACAAGGTGAATACCGCCTTTGTCGAAGTGGGCCTCAAGATGTTGGAAATCGCATTGGTAACGCCTGGCTGCGAGTATGTACAGAATTTCGGCGTGCTCCAGCACCACTTTGACACGCCCGTGGGCGCGCCTAAGCCCGGGGTTTATCCCACCTACCAGCCGTGGCCCGGCGGGAATCCGGCATATCCCATGCCTTACGCCTCGTTTGACGATCTGCCGTGTCCGCTGATACCGGCGCTCAATTTCGCTGATGGGCTGCATCCTAACACGGCGGCCCATAAAGTGATGTTGCGGAACGCCGTCGACCAGTTCTACTCACAGTGGTATGAAGTATCTTCTGAAGGTGAAGGTGAAGGTGAGGGTGAGGGTGAGGGCGAGGGCGAAGGTGAGGGCGAGGGCGAGGGCGAAGGCGAGGGCGAAGGTGAGGGTGAGGGCGAAGGCGAGGGCGAAGGTGAGGGCGAGGGCGAGGGCGAGGGCGAGGGCGAAGGTGAGGGTGAGGGCGAGGGTGAGGGCGAGGGGTTGTCCGACCTGCTATGTGAATTCTTGCCGTTTGTCTTCCTTCAGTTTGACGGCATCGACACGGACGGAAGCGGCGGCATGTCGCTGGCGGAGGTATCCGCTGCAATGGCCTCACTTGGACTCGGCGAGGAAGAGATTGAAACGGTGTTTCACCTGCTGAACCGCGATGGAGTTGGCGAAATTACGTTGGCCGACCTCAATGCATTCGATAGGGAAGTCTGCGGAAATGCAGGCGAGGGCGAGGGCGAGGGCGAGGGCGAGGGCGAAGGCGAAGGCGAAGGCGAGGGTGAGGGTGAGGGTGAGGGTGAGGGTGAGGGTGAGGGTGAGGGTGAGGGCGAGGGTGAGGGTGAGGGTGAGGGTGAGGGTGAAGGTGAAGGTGAAGGTGAAGGTGAAGGTGAGGGCGAGGGCGAGGGCGAAGGCGAGGGGGAAGGCGAGGGGGAACTCGCAAGCCACACGGCGGACCAGAACGATAACGGGCTGATCGAGTTGACGGAACTGCTCCGGGTTATCCAATTCTACAACTCGGGCGGCTTCCACTGTGCGGCAAACCCCGGTGATACAGAGGATGGCTTCGTCCCCGGTCCCGGCGAAAACCACTCCTGCGCGCCCCACGCAAGCGACTATGCCCCTTCCGGTCCGGACTGGACCATCAGCCTGACGGAACTGCTGCGGCTCATCCAGTTCTACAATTCCGGCGGCTATCACCCCTGCCCCGGCCAAGGCACGGAGGACGGCTTCTGCCCTGGCCCGGCGTGAGCGCTTACGTATTATAGCGGCGTTTTGCCCATGACGCATGATGGGCACGACACCTATGCCGCGCTCAGTGAATGGAGTGGCGAACTTTAAGAAGATTGGCGAGGATGCGGGGCGTGACTAATAGGGGTCGGGCGCAAGCGTGACGCGGTCCTCGTTCCGCCTCTCGGGGATTCCTTGCTGCCACTTCCATGCGTCGTTAGATTTTAGTATACTTCTCAGTTTTGGCGGGGGCAGCGTTGAAGACTGGCTGCGGCAGTCGGCATATTCTGTAATTCGAGGCGAAAAGCAAGGGCCAAGACCCAGGTAGGAGGTACAGCAATGACTCGAAAGAATTCCGTTATCACGATGTGGGGCCTGCTGTCGGTGCTGATTCTTGTGGGCGGCGGTGTCCCGGCTCAGACAAATACAGTGACGTATCAGGGCGTGCTGCGGGATAGCGCCGGGAATCCCGTTGCGGACGGCGCGTATCCGATGAGTTTCGGGATATTCGCGGCGGAGACGGGCGGTGCGGCGCTGTGGACGGAACCGCAGACGGTGACCACCCTGGACGGGGCGTTCTCCGTCCAATTGGGCGCGGTGACTCCACTGGGTACGCTGTTTGCCGAAAATGCGGGCGCGTCGCTCTGGCTCGAAGTATCGGCGGACGTCGGCGCGGGGATGCAGGCCTATGCGCCGCGTGTGCCGCTTACGCGCGCACCCTACGCTTTCCACGCGACGCGGGCCGGTGATGCCGACACCCTGGACGGCAAGCACGCCGCGGATATCGCCACGGACATCAGCAGCGCCGTCGGCGCGCACAGCACGAGCGGCGCGGCCCATAGCGACATCCGCGCGCAAATCGGCGCGGATATCGCCGCACATGACACCGACCCGGCGGCCCACCCGGGGATCGAGATCGACGCCGCGCGGATTACGTCCGGTAAGATTAGCAACGACCGGCTGAACACGGGACCCGGCGGCGGTCTCGACGCGGACACGCTGGACGGCGCGCATCTGAGCAGCATTCAGGCGTATGTGGATACGACCCACGGCACGAGTCCGGCGGCACACCAGGACATCCGCAACAAGATTGACACGGACCTCGCGGCGCACGACGCCGATGCGGCCGCCCATGGCTCCGCGATCGGCGCGCACGACAGTGACGCCGCGGCCCATGCGAACATCGCGCTGGACGGCGCGCGGATCACGTCGGGCAAGATCGCCAATGCGCACTTGAATACCGGTCCCGGCGGCGGTCTCGACGCGGACATGGTGGACGGGCAGCATGCCTCGGCCTTCGCGGGGGCGGCGCATTCCCACGCGCTGAACGACCTGAGCGACGTCAGCGCAGCCAGCCCGAGCGCGGGCCAAGCCCTTACGTGGGAGCCCGGTGCCTCGCAGTGGCAAGCCGTCGGCGGCTACGCGGTTCTTCGAGACGTAAGGGCGGCCGGTACGGAGGGCGGCGCTTCTATATCGGGCTGGCAAATCCGCACGCTGAATTCTCTGGATACCAATATTCCTGGGGTGTCGCTGTCCGGGAATACTAATTTGACGTTGCCGCCGGGGCGATACAGGATTTCAGCTAGCGCGCCGTCATTCATGGCAGGGCGACACAAAGCCACGCTCTACAACGTCTCATCGGGTGCACACCAAATCATTGGGGCTAACGGATACACCAATGCGGGAGCTGACAGCGCCGAGTCACGGTCTTTCATTGACGGTTATTTGAACCTCTCGGCCAGCACAGTGTTCCAGATACGACATTACACGCCGACGGCACGTGGAACATGGGGCTTGGGGCTCGCGGCCCCCGGCGCCGGAATTCAAGAGGTTTACACCGTCGTCGTGATCGAAAAGTACTAGCGCACTCGGCCTGATAAGATGTGGTACGGAGCTTGGCCCGCGGCGCTTTCCTGAGGGCGTGAGAACGCCGAAGACGGAGTATAATGACCGATCGGTCGACGGCAGGATGCGCAGGTAATGAAGGAAGCGGTGATTGTCGCTTGCAAGACACTGCGCAGCCGTCCAGCAGGAGGACAGGGCAATGTTTGCAAAGAGCGACAGATTGAGGGCATGGGGCGGCGTGGCGGCCTTAGTACTAGCAAGCGGTCTCGTCGTGGCCCAAGCGAACACGGTGACTTACCAGGGCGTGCTGCGCGACACCGCCGGGAATCCCGTCACGGACGGGGCGTACCCGATGAGTTTCGGGGTATTCGCGGCGGAGACGGGCGGTGCGGCGCTGTGGACAGAACCGCAGACGGTGACCACCCTGGACGGGGCGTTCTCCGTCGAATTGGGCGCGGTGACTCCACTGGGTACGCTGTTTGCCGAAAATGCGGGCGCGTCGCTCTGGCTCGAAGTCTCGGCGGACGTCGGCGCGGGGATGCAGGCGTATGCGCCGCGTGTGCCGCTTACGCGCGCACCCTACGCTTTCCACGCGACGCGGGCCGGTGATGCCGACACGCTGGACGGTAAGCACGCGGCGGATATTGCCGCGGACATCAGCACGGCAGTGACCACCCATGACGCGAGCGGCGCGGCCCATGCCGACATTCGAACCCAGATCGGCGCGGACATTGCCGCCCATGATGTAAGCGGTGCGGCCCATAGCGACATCCGCGCGCAGATCGGCACGGATATCGCCGCGCACGACGCCGATATCGGCGCGCATCCGGGGATCGAGATCGACGCCACACGGATTACGTCCGGTAGGATTAGCAACGACCGGCTGAACACCGGACCCGGCGGCGGTCTGGACGCGGACACGCTGGACGGCGCGCATCTGAGCAGCATCCAAGCCTACGTCGACACGACCCACGGCACGAGTCCGGCGGCGCACCCGGACATTCGGGACAAGATCGACGCGGACGTTGCCGCGCATGACACGGACGCCGCGGCTCACGGGGCCGCCTTCACCGCCCACGACACGGACGCCTCGGCCCATGCGAACATCGCGCTGGACGGCGCGCGGATCACGTCGGGGAAGATCGCCAATGCGCACTTGAATACCGGTCCCAGCGGCGGTCTCGACGCGGACACCGTGGACGGGCAGCATGCCTCGGCCTTCGCCGGTGCGGCGCATTCCCACGCGCTGAACGACCTGAGCGACGTCAACGCCGCCGGACCGGCTGACGGCCAGACGCTTTCGTGGGTTCAATCGGCGAGCGAGTGGCGACCTTCAGGCGGGTATGCGATATTTTGGGACGAGAAACCGAACGGCACTGACGGGGGTGCCTCTTTCGTGGGTCTGCAAACAAGGACGCTCAACCGAGTTGACACCAATATTCCCGGAGTGACACTGGTGTCCAACGCGTTCACGCTTCCTCCGGGCCGGTACAGAATCTCTGCGAGTGCCCCATCAGTAATTAGTTTCCGGCACCAACTCCTGCTGAACAATGTTGCAACCGGTGCGACTGTCATCCCGGGCACCTCTGAATACAACCCAACCAGCTACGGGTCCCAGACACGCTCCTACGTCGAAGGAACCTTGAATGTTGCGGTGCCGACCACGTACCACCTGCGCCATTACATAACAAACGCACAATCCCCCAACGGACTCGGCGTTTACGCCGGAAGCGGCCAGCCGGAGCGGTACGCGATCGTTGTTATCGAGAAGTACTGAGGAAACGGGTGCGGTCATGCGAAGAATCGCGTCTTCTCACACCGTCAGTGGGCTCAGAGGCCGGACGATATGACGTGGTAAGGAGCTTGGCCCCAGTTGCTTTCCTGAGGGCGTGAGAGCGCCGAACACAGAGTATAATGACTCAGCGGCCGACGGCGGGATGTGCGGGCAATGATTGAAGCGATAATCGTCGCTTCCTAGACGCGGCGCGGTCGTGTGACAGGAGGACAGGGCAATGTTTGCAAAGAGCGACAGGTTGCGGGCATGGGGCGGCGCGGCGGCCTTGGTATTGGCAAGCGGTCTCGTCGTGGCACAGGCGAACACCGTGACGTACCAGGGCGTGATTCGTGACAGCGCTGGCGGCCCCGTCGCGGACGGCGCGTACCCGATGAGTTTCGGGGTATTCGCGGCGGAAACGGGCGGTGCGGCGCTGTGGACGGAACCGCAGACGGTGACTACCCTGGACGGGGCGTTCTCCGTCCAATTGGGCGCGGTGACCCCACTGGGCACGCTGTTTGCCGATAATGCGGAGGCGTCGCTCTGGCTCGAAGTATCGGCGGACGTCGGCGCGGGGATGCAGGCGTATGCGCCGCGTGTGCCGCTTACGCGCGCGCCTTATGCCTTCCATGCAACGCAAGCGGGTGATGCCGACACGCTGGACGGCAAACACGCCGCGGACATTGCGTCCGACATCAGCGCGGCGGTGAGCACGCACGACGCAAGCGGCACGGCCCACAGCGACATCCGCACGCAGATCGGCGCGGACATTGCCGCCCATGATGTAAGCGGCGCGGCCCATAGCGACATCCGCGCGCAAATCGGCGCGGATATCGCCGCCCACGACGCCGATACCGGCGCGCACCCGGGGCTCGAAATCGACGCCGCGCGGATTACGTCCGGCAAGATTGACAATGAACGCCTGAGCATGGGTTCTGGCGGCGGGATCGACGCGGACACGCTGGACGGGTCGCATCTGAGCAGCATCCAGGCGTATGTGGATACGACCCACGGGGCGAGCCCAACGGCCCACCAGGATATTCGGGACAAGATCGACGCGGACCTCGCCGCGCATGACACGGACGCCTCGGCTCACGGGGCCGCCTTCACCGCCCACGACACGGACGCCTCGGCCCATGCGAACATCGCGCTGGACGGCGCGCGGATTACGTCGGGGAAGATAGACAATGCCCGCTTGAACACGGGCTCCGGCGGCGGTCTTGACGCCGACACCGTGGACGGCCAGCACGCCTCCGCCTTCGCCGGCGCGGCGCATTCCCATGCGCTGAACGACCTGAGCGACGTCAACGCGGCTTCGCCGGGCGTCGGTCACGCGCTCACGTGGGACGGCGGCGATTGGCGGGCCATCGGTGGCTATGCCATCATCCGCGAAGTGAAGCCAGCCGGCACGCCTGCCGGAAATTCCTCGGCCGGCTGGAACCACCGGGACCTAAACCACTTGAATACGAACATCGCGGGCGCTTCCTTGTCCAACAAAGATTTCACACTACCCGCGGGTCGGTATAAGGTTACCGCCAGCGCGCCGGCGTTCATGATGTACGGCCATAAGGTCGCGCTGTATAATGTGACGTCAAGTTCCTATGCAATCATCGGGACCGTCGAATGGTCGAATCCTGGCGTCGACCAGACGCAGACGCGTTCTTTTCTGGAGGGCCGCTTGAACCTGTCGGCGCCCGCCACGTTCCGCATACTTCACTACATACAAGGTGCGTACGGAACCTACGGTTTGGGCGTCTCCACAACCAGTGCTTGGGGAGTTGAGGAGGTCTATACCATGGTTGTCATTGACAAGTACTAGGTTGACAAACGCTGCGTCCGGGTGCAGCTTGTGCTTGTTTGCCCCAGGACTTCAACGCCTTGGCTTGGTCGGGCGAGGGAACGTCCACCCAGCAACCAAAGAAAGGGGAATTGACTATGCGAGTGCATCAGATTGGCTTTGCCCTCTCGCTTCTATGCGGAACACTAAGTGTCGCCGCGCAGCCGGCCGACGCGGGCCCGAAGGCCCCGTTCACCCTGACAATGAACGTTATCGGCAACGGCGTGACCGACCCGCCCGCGGGCGTGCACGTCTATGATGAGGGGCAGGTAATCACCTTTCGGGCGACGCCGGACCCCGATTGGGCCTTCGATCATTGGGAGGGCGGCTTGACCGGCACTTATCCAGTCGTGGCCACGTATCTGAATTCAGATACGACGGTGACCGCCGTGTTCTCTGAGGGCGGCCCGACGCTCTCGATTGCCGTGGTCGGCGGCGGCACGACCGACCCGCCGCCGGGAACGTACCACTACGTCGAAGGGCGGACCGCCTCGATATCCGCCGTCCCCGATTCCGGGTGGTCCTTTGATCATTGGGAAGGCGATCTGAGCGGCACAGTCCCCATGGGCGAAGTCTTGATGGACGGGGACAAGACCGTCACCGCCGTGTTTTCCGAGACGCCCACCCATACGTTGACCATTATCGTCGTCGGCGATGGGACGACCGACCCACTCGCGGGTACGCATGACTTCGTGGAAGGGGCCTTCGTGCTCTTGCAGGCATTTCCCGATCCGGGCTGGGCGTTCGACCACTGGGAGGGCGACCTCACGGGGACGGAGTCGATACGCAGTATCGAGATGGACTCGGACAAGACGGTGACCGCCGTATTCGTCGAGGGCGACTATACCCTCACGATTGCGGTCGTCGGGGAAGGGTTCACCATTCCCGCGGCGGGGACGCATTACTACGCCGATGGCGCGGTGGCGTCCCTTTCCGCGAGTCCGGCCACCGGCTGGCGTTTCGATCATTGGGAGGGCGACCTTACGGGGACAGAGCCCTACGGTGAAGTGCTGATGGACTCGGACAAGAGCGTGACGGGGGTTTTCGTCGAGCTGGGCGCGGTTACTCTGACGATCAACGTCGTCGGCAATGGAACGACTGCACCGGCGCCCGGCGCGCATCAGTACCAAGAGGGCGCTTTCGTTTCCGTCGGCGCAACGTCCGACCCCGCTTGGTTATTCGACCATTGGGAGGGCGATTTCTCGGGGTCCCAGAATCCGAAGACCGTCTTCATGGACAGCGACAAGACCGTGACCGCCGTCTTCGTCGAGAAGACCTTTACCTTGACCACGTCGGTAATCGGAGAGGGCACAATCACGCCGGAGCCGGGCGCGCACGTCTATGTCGTCGGGACCCTCGTGGAGATTACGGCCATGCCGGCCGAAGGGTGGCTGTTCGACCACTGGGAAGGCGACCTTGGAGGTACCGAAAACCCGACCGGCGTCGCCATGAACGCCGATATTACGGTCGTTGCCGTCTTTTCTGAGATTCCCACGTATACCTTGACTATGGCCGTAATCGGCAACGGAGCCGTATCGCCTGAGTCCGGCGATCATACCTATCTCGAGGGGGCCGAGGTCGCGCTCAGCGCCGCCCCGGCGGAAGGGTGGGCCTTCGACCACTGGGAAGGCGACCTGTCCGGGTCCCAGAACCCAACCAGCATCGTTATGGATGCCGACAAGTCTATCACCGCCGTCTTCACCGAGATTCCCGTCTATACCTTGACCGTGGCGGTGATCGGTGAAGGAACCGTACTGCCCGAACCGGGCGTGCACCCCTATCTTTCCGGCAGCGAAGTCGAGGTCACGGCCCTCCCGGCGGAAGCGTGGGCCTTCGACCACTGGGAAGGCGACCTGTCCGGCGCTGCAAATCCCGCGACCATTCTGATGAACGCGGACAAGTCCGTGACAGCGGTATTTGTGCAGCCCGGCGAAGGCGAGGGCGAAGGCGAGGGCGAGGGTGAGGGCGAGGGCGAGGGCGAGGGCGAAGGCGAGGGCGAAGGCGAGGGCGAACCCGCGAGCCACACGGCGGACCAGAACGATAACGGGCTGATCGAGTTGACGGAACTGCTCCGGGTTATCCAATTCTACAACTCGGGCGGTTTCCACTGTGCGGCAAATCCCGGCGATACAGAGGATGGCTTCGCCCCCGGTCCCGGCGAGAATCATTCCTGCGCCCCCCACGCAAGCGACTACGCTCCTTCCGGCCCGGACTGGACGATAAGCTTGACGGAACTGCTGCGGCTCATCCAGTTCTACAATTCCGGCGGCTATCACCCCTGCCCCGGCCAAGGCACGGAAGACGGTTTCTGCCCAGGCCCGGCCTGAGCGCGGCATTTCCTATATCGAGGCGCGCCTGCGCGAATGGAGGCCAATCGCGCCGTGGCGCGGGATCCAAGACCATCGGCGGCGGCCTTGACACGTTTTTGCCTCGGTAGGTAGCATGACGGGCACGAGGAGGCAAGCGTTGGAGATACTGACGTTCGAGTTAACGCCTTTCCTGACCAATTGTTACGTGCTGAAGGACGGCGGCGAGGCGCTGATCATCGATCCGGGCGATGCGGCCCCGCAGCTCCAGTCGGCGGTGGCGGACGTAAAGGTCAAGATGGTCATCAATACGCACTGTCACTGCGACCACTGCGGCGGTAACGCGGAAATGGTCCGGATAACCGGCGCGCCGCTGGCGTGTCATCCGGCCGAACTGCCGTTGCTCCAATCCCTTGAGCAGCAGGGCATGATGTTCGGCGTACCGTTTCCGGCCTCGCCGGACCCGGCCCGGTTTCTCGACGAGGGCGACGAGGTCACGGTCGGGTCGGTAACGCTGAAGGTCTTGTTTACGCCGGGGCATTCGCCGGGGCATATTTCCTTGGCCACGGACGGTGTGGTGTTCGACGGGGACGTGCTCTTTGCGGGCTCTATTGGCCGCACGGACCTGTGGGGCGGCGATTACGGGACGTTAATCGCGTCCATCCGGTCCAAGCTTCTTCCCTTGCCGGATCACACGACGGTCTACAGCGGCCACGGCCCCGCGACCACCATTGGCCGGGAGCGCCGCTCGAACCCGTTTCTTGTGGGGGCTTAGCCATGCTCGGGGGTCTGCTGCTGCTTGCGCTGGCCGTGTCGGTCGAGGTGGACCTCGCGCCGGATCAGCCGCTCCATTTTGTCTACGTGGACGACCCCCTCATCGTTGAACTGCGCTCCGACACGGACGTCGAGGCGACGGTTCAACTCACCGCCCGGCGCGCGGACCGGGATACCGGGACGACCGCCGCTGTGGGACCGGTCCGGCTGCCGGCGCACGGCGTGTACTGGTGGGCGGCGCCGGACCTGCCCGCAGAACGGGGTTTCTACGCCGTGGATATACTCGTCGAGACGCCCAGCGGGCCCGTCGAGGCGCGGCAACACTTCTGTCGCGTGGACCGGGGGGGTGCGCTGTCCCTGCCGCTCTGGGCGCAGGCGGACACGGCGGACCCCCATGAGTTACTGGCGCTCAAGAGCATCGGCGTAAACGCTTTGCGGCTGGACGCCTCGCAGGCCGATTTCGTGGAACAGGCCGCCGCTGCAATAGCGCAGGGTTTGGGCGTTATCGCGGCGGTGGACACGCAAGCCGTCCCGGACGCGGCGGAATTCTTCAAGCAATCCGGCGCAATCACACCGGTCCGGTGGGAAGTGCGCGCCCCGAGCGCGGAAGCGCTCGCGGCCTTTGCCGATGCGTTGCGCAAGGCCGGCAGCGCCGCGCCCATCGCGGCGGTCGTGCGGGCGGATAACGCGGCAAGCCTGTTATCGCCAAACACGGCGGTTCATATCCGCGAAATGGTGGTGGACGGCGGCGCTGCCTCATGGGAGCAGGTGCAGGAGATCACGTATGCGGCGCGGCGAACCGGTCATGAGCGTTGGCGTCTTCACGCCGCGCCGTCCGGTCCCGAACCGCTGCCGCTGGCGTTCGAACTGTTGGCTCACATGGCGGTGGGATATAGCGGTGTGGGCTTCGCTATCGAGCGAGCGTACAACGGTCGTCCGGGAGAGGATTTTGCCGCCCTCAGCGGCCTGGCCAGCGAACTCGAGGCCCGCGATCCGGTGGGTCCGTTATCCTTGGCGCAGGGGGTTCAGGGCCTTGTGTTTCGCAACTGCGACCGATGGCTGATCGTGCTGCGCGCGGACCGGGACGCGGAGGTCCGGGTACCCGTTGGCGCGGCGCGGGACCTGCGCCTGCTGGACACGTATCACAACGACCTGCCGGTCCCCGCGATCAAGGACGGCCACGTCGCGATTGCGCTCGCGACACAGCCCGTTTACCTGCGGGGAAGCGGGGGAATCGTGATCAGCGCGGCGGCGCGCAACCATGTGGTGCGCCAGGCACGCGCGTTTGCGGCACGGCCCGCGTTCAAGGAGCGCCTGCCCCAGCCGCTCATGCAGCGCATCGGGGAGATCGCCGCGGAAAAGAAGGACGCCACGGGGCGCGCGAATTTTCTGTTTCTCCTGCGCGCGTTTCCGTATATTGAGGAGGCATGGCACGATGGCGGCCTGCCGAAGGACGTAGCCGCGCCCGCGCTCGGCGGGCTCGCCGACCTGCTCCGCACGCTAAGTATTCTGCAGGAAGATACGAAGGAGCCGTTTGTCGCCCCGCTCGCGAACCAGCTCGAAAAATGTGCGGAATACCGGGCGCTATACCTGACAGGGTCGGAGGCGCGCGAACGCGGGGAATGGCTTCTCGAGGAAGTGCTACGGCTCATGAACGAGGCCGAGGCGCTGGCGGACGCGGGCCGCGCCATCGAGGCGAACGCCGTGGCCAGTATTGCCGAATGGCGGGCGCGCACCCTCGACTACGCCGCGAAAGCGCCGCCGCTTGTCGAGCCGACCGCGGAACACCTGCCGGAGGCGCCCGCCACGCCGGATATTCTGCCTGCCGCGCCAAGTACGCCGGAACCGTCGCCCCGAGCACCTGAGCCGCCGCCCGCGCCCGAGATGGTCACGCACAAGGTGGCCGCGGGCGAAAACCCGAGCGTCATCGCGGACAAGTACGGCGTGACCACCGATGACCTGTTGCGGTGGAACAACCTGACGCGCCGGTCCACACTGCGCATTGGCGACGAGTTGATCGTTTATCTCTCCGGCGCGCCGGAAGCGCCGCCCTCCCCCGCGATGGAGGAAGTCGCGCCCGCAGGCCCCGCGAAGAAGGAACCACGAAAGATCACGCACACGGTGCAGCGTGGCGACAATCCGAGCGTCATCGCGAACAAGTACGGCGTTTCCACGGACGATTTCCTGAAATGGAACAATCTGACGAAGCGGTCCGTGCTGCACATCGGCGAGAAATATGTCGTCTACGTCGAAGAGAAGTCGCGCTGAGCGCGAAAGGGGGCGGCCCTGTGGAACGGATTGGCGTGCTGACGAGCGGGGGCGACGCGCCGGGGATGAACGCGGCGATCCGCGCGGTCGTGCGCGCCGTGGTCGCGCGCGGAGTCGGCGTCTTTGGGATACGGCGGGGTTACCAAGGGCTTATCGAGGGGGCCATCGAACCGATGAACGCGCGGTCCGTAAGCGGCATCATCAACCGGGGCGGCACGATGCTGCAAACCGCCCGTTGCCAGGCGTTTCACGACGCGGAAGGACGCGCCCGGGCCGCGGCCCAATTGCGGGAACTTAGTATCGAGGGGCTTGTCGTCATCGGCGGTGACGGATCCTATCGTGGCGCGCAGGCCCTGCATGCGGAGCACGGCGTGGCCTGCATCGGCCTGCCCGGCACGATCGATAACGACATCGGCGGCACGGACTATACCATCGGGTTTGACACGGCCATCAATGTGGCGGTCGAGGCCATCGACCGCGTGCGTGACACAGCGGCCTCGCATGATCGTATCTTCTTCGTCGAGGTCATGGGCCGGCACAGCGGTTACATCGCCATGATGTGCGGGCTGGCTGGCGGCGCGGAGGAAGTCCTGACGCCCGAGGAGCCGACGGATATCCCCGCGCTCGTTGCCGCCTTGCGGCGAAGCCGCGACAACGGGAAGAGGTCCATGATCGTTGTGGTCGCTGAGGGAGACGACGCGGGCAACGCGCTCCAGGTCGCAAAGCGGGTGGCCGAAGTTTCCGAGTTCACGGACACACGGGTCGCGGTTATCGGCCATCTCCAGCGAGGCGGGAGCCCGACCGCGTTCGACCGAGTGCTGGCCGGTCGCATGGGCGTGCGCGCGGTCGAAGCGCTGCTTGCGGGCGAGGCCGGCAAGATGGTAGGCGTGCGGGGGCTGGAGCTTGTGTTGGCCCCCTTGTCCGACGCCTGGGAACAGCGCGGGCGCTTCGACCCCGAGTACTCGCGGATCGCGCGTGTCCTCAGCGTGTAGCGCCGCCCCGCCAGAGGTCCCAGGGTTTCTCCGCGGTTGTTCGGAAGGGCAGCGGCACCTTGGCGCCGGTCCCGGCGGACTGGTAGGCCGCGAACACCGCCTCGAGCACGGCACGCCCGTCCTCGCCGGTCACCAGCGGCGTCTGATCCTGGGCGACACAACCGACGAAATGAGCCATCTCTTGAGGAAACCCGTAGTTCCATTCTTCTTCGTATATCGCAAAGGACCAGCCGCGCGTGCCGCCCGCCTTCTCGACAGCGTAGCCGTAACCGCAATCGCTGTAGGTGAGAATCGAGTTGCCCTGTAGCAGGTTTGCATAGGCCATGCCGTCGCTTCCGTACACCTCGGCGCGGTCGTCCATGCCGCCCTTCTTCGTCCAACTTTCCTCGGCCATCGCGATGACGCCGTTCTCGAATTCGAGGATAAGCAATGCGTTGTCGTCGCCGTGCGTGCGGTCACCATGCACCTGCGTGTTCATCTGCGCGTAGACCGACGCGATGGGCGCGCCGCCGAGCATCCAGCGAAAGAACGCTATGGCGTGGCACCCCATGTCCATCGTCACGCCGCCGCCGCTCTGCGCCACGTCCCAGAAATGGTCCGCGTGGGGGCCATCGTGCTTTTCCGATTGCTTGATGAGCGTCGGCGTGCCAAGCGCGCCCTCGTCGAGGAGTTGCTTCAGGCGCACGTACTTCGGCGCGAAACAGAGTTCCTCCGCGTACATGAGCCGCACCCCGGCGTTACCGCACGCGGCAATCATGCGGTCGGCCTCGTCCAGGTTCATGGCCATGGGCTTCTCGACCACGACGTGCTTGCCCGCCGAGGCGGCGTCCAGCGTGATGGGGCAATGCCACCGGTTCGGCGCGCCGATGACCACGAGATCAATGACCGGATCCTTCAGCATCTTGCGGTAGTCCGTGTAATGCCGCGGTATGGCATGCGTTTCCGCGAAGCGCGCCGCGTGGCCCGGCGTCGGTGAAGCCACGGCAAGCACGCGCGCCTCGGGACAATGCCGCAGCGCGCGCGCGTGAATCGAGGAAATGAATTGCGAGCCGATTAGTCCCACGCCGACTTTAGATAGCATAGGCGGGTCTCCCGTTTGGATGACGCCGCTAATGGTAATCCAAGAGGCAGCGTGTCGGAAACTCGCTGTCCCGCTTAGCGAAGGCGGCCCCGATTATTCCTTGTTTTCGGAATTCAGCCAGATGCGGTGGTCCATTTCCAGAGCCGGCTGGCCGTGAAGGACGCCGCCGATAGGCTTGGCCGGCACGCCCACGACGGTCGTATGGGGTTCGACGTCCATCAACACCACGGCGCACGAGCCGATCTTCGCGCCCTCGCCCACTGTGACGTTGCCCAGTATCTTCGCGCCGGACGAGATGAGCACGCCCTCGCCGATCTTCGGGTGGCGGTCGCCGCTCTCTTTGCCCGTGCCGCCGAGGGTCACCTCGTGAAGCATGGACACGTTATCGGCCACGACCGCCGTTTCGCCGATGACGACGCTCGTGGCGTGGTCGATGAGGATGCCCTTGCCGACGCGCGCGGCGGGGTGAATATCGACGCCGAAGACCTCGGAGATACGGCTCTGGAGAAACCGGGCGAGAGGCTTGCGGTCGTGGTTCCAGTAATAGTGCGCCACGCGATAGCCCTGGAGCGCGTGAAAGCCTTTTAAGTAGAGAAGCGGCGTCGAGTACTTGGTGCAGGCCGGGTCGCGTTCGAGCACCGCGAGGATATCCGCGCGAAACGCCTCGCGGATGCCCGCATCGTTCTGGATGGCCTCGTCGATAAGGTCGCGCAGCGTGACCGCGGTCAGCGTGTGGCTTTCGAGCTTGCCCGCCAGTTGAAAGCTGAGCGCGTCCTCGAGCGTCTTATGATTCAGGACGACGCTGTGCAGGAAGCTGGCGAGCATGGGCTCGATGCGCGCGTCCTCAACGGCTTCGGCGCGGATCGCGGCCCATATCGGATCGGCTTGCTCTTGGGACATCTTGCAGTTCTCCAGGCGATTGCCGCGGCAACCACGGCTCAACAACCCCGATACTCAGGGTAGAACACACGGCGGCCCGGGGCGTCTTCCCGAAGGCTCAACCGCGGGGCACGCACATCACCTTGCACGCGAAGCCCTTACGGTAGCGCAGCATCTCGATGCGCCCGCGCAGGTTCTCGAGCGGAACCTGATGCGTCACCAGGGGGCCGACCTCGATCCGGCCATCGGCCATGCACTCGAGGGCCAGTCGCCACTCGTTGCGCGGCAATTCGCTATACGATGAGTTCCAGGATCCGATCATCCGCAGTTCCCGGCGCAGCACCGCCCAGTAGGCGGCCTGCGACAGGGTCATCGCGCCCGCCGGATTGCCCAGTAACACTACACGCCCGAATGCGCACGCGGCCAGCACGCATTGTTCCAAGGCCGCGGAAGCGCCCGTGGCCTCGATTACCACGTCCGCCCCGCGTTCGGCGGTCTTGCGCCGCGCCCACGCGGCCGTGTCGCCGGAGCCGGCATCGTGAAGATGGTCGAATTTCAGCGTGCGCGCGAACCTCAGCCGCTCGATATTAATGTCCGCAATCAGAATCTTCCCGGCGCCGAACACGCGCGCCCACATCGCCAGCAACAGCCCGATGGGCCCCGCGCCCATGATCAATACGCTGTCCCCCGCATCGAGTCGTGCCCGACGCAGCGCGTGCAGCGCCACCGCGGCCGGTTCGAGCATCGCCGCCTCGTGTAACGGGAGTCCGTCCGGCACGGGCAGCAGATTCCACGCGGGCATGCATGTGAACTCCGCAAAGCCACCGTCGCGCCGGGATCCCAGGTAGTCGTAATCCGCGCACTGCGCGTAAGCCCCGCTCTCGCAGGCGGCGCAGCGGCGGCACGGGATCAGCGGAAACACCGCGACCCGCCGTCCGACCCAGGAGGAATCGACCTCCGCGCCGACGGCCTCGACCGTCCCCGCCAGTTCGTGGCCCGGAATGAGCGGGAAGCGATACGTTCCCTTCGAGAAGACGCGCGGGAGGTCCGAGCCGCACACGCCGCATGCGGCGACGCGCACCAATACCTCCCCGGCGACAGGAAAAGGCGTTGGCACATCTTCGCACCGCAAGTCACCGACCGCATGTAAGACACAAGCTTTCATCAGACCCTCGACGCCCGACCTCCCGGGCCGCGAGGCAGAATACCACGCGCGCGAACGCGCCCGCACTCCCGAGTCCCCGCCCGAACGGGCCAAGTGGTTCGTACTCGTTAATCGCAATCGATCCGTTTTCCGCGGGCGCATAGGAGCGGGGGCATCTTGCCCCCGATGGAACTCTCACCCTGGCCCGCTCCCACAGGAAGAAGGGGACGGATCGGACGGATCGGACGGATCGCGGCCGCGCTGTCCCTCTCCCATAGAGAGAGCGGACTTGGTGTGGGGCGGGACGCCCTACCACGCCTCAGGCCGCGCCGGGTGCGCAGGGGACTGGGTCAGCAGACTGATGCAGGCGTCATAGACGTCATCCGGCGTGATGCGCGCGAAGGCGTCTTGCGCCGCGCGCGTGGAGACGCGCCGGGGCGGCGGTTCCGGACCCGCGTACAGCACCCGAGCAGGCGCGCCGACCGGCGCGTGCTTCGCCGGGTCCGTCCCGCCGAAAATCGCCACCGTGGGCGTGCCCATCGCCGCAGCAATATGCATGGGCCCCGTATCGCCGCCGACGTAGAGTGCGCAACGATGAATGAGCCAAGCGTACTGCTTGAGGTCCGGCGTCTCGGGCGCGATAAGCGGTTTGCGTTTCGCCTGAACCGCAACCGCCTCGGCGACGCAGCGCTGGCCCGGTCCCCACGTGATCAAGACCTCGAAGCGGCCGTCGGCCAGCAGCATGTCCGCCAGCGCCGCGTACGACGCGACCGGCCACTGCTTCGAGGGCCGGTCGACGGCCGGATGGACCGCGATGACCCGCTTATTGCCGTCCAGGGCGCCGTCAAAATAGGCGTCCACCTCCGGCTGCGCCGTTTCGGGCACGAATAGCGGCGTCTCATGCGGTTCGTGATTTGGCGCGCCCAGCGCCTCGCACAGCCGGAGGTTTTCGTCCACGCGGTTCAACCGCTGCGACGGCAACGGCACACGGCGCGTGTAGAAGACGTTGCTGCATTCGCGCGCCCGCGGCCACGCGAACCCGAATCGCTGCGGCGCCCGGGACGCCAGGCTTATCAGCCCGCTTTTCAATATCCCGTGGAAATCCGCGGAGATGTCATACCGGCCCGCGCGCACGGACCGCAGGAATGCGAAGAAGCCATCGACACGGCCCTCCCCACGCCGCGACCGCTCGAAAACGAGGCAACGGTCAAGGTCCGGGTGATCGTCGACCACGGCGGCGGCCTTTGACTCGACGGCCCAGTCGATTTGGGCGGCGGGAAAGTGGCGACGCAACGTGGACAGGGCGGGCAATACGCGCACAACGTCGCCAATGGCGCTCAGACGAATAATTAGAATGCGCGGGACGCCGTTCAGCATGTTGTCGCGTTAAACCATTGCTGGAACATAGTTTAGCAGGAGTCCCAGCGAAACACAACCGCGCCGCGCGCGTCCGCCGGCGAGTGATATGGCGGAGAGGGCGGGATTCGAACCCGCGGTACGCTTTTGGCGTACACACGCTTTCCAAGCGTGCACCTTCGGCCTCTCGGTCACCTCTCCGGAATGATAAGAATTATAGGGGCCGTCGCGCGAACAAATCAACGGCATGCCTCGCGCATGCATGCGCACTTTCCGCGCTTCCCGCAGCCGGTTCCGCCACCCGCATAGAAGCAGGGAAGGGCAGCGCGCCGAGGGCGGTGTGGGTTCCCCTGTTCTGGATGCTTCCCCGACCGCGCCGCTCGCGCGTCTGAGCCAAGACGTGTATAGTAAGCCCGAAAGTGAGGCGGAGCCGTCGGCTTGTGAACCGGCAAAGAAAGGCACTCGGAAACGTGGCAAGCAAGATATTTCGATCCAGGTGGCGGCGCGCGGCGAAGCTCGTGGCGGGCTGCGCGACGGTGGTGCTGGCCCAGTGCGGCGGATCGTCGCCGCGCGACGCCGTCGTGCAGGTGACGGAGCGGGTGATCGCCGAGCAACCGGCGCGGTTGGGCGTCAACATCGGCGCGAGCACGTATTACAACGATCAGCAGTTGGCGGCTAATCCTTTCTCGCACGGCGGTTTCGCCATGGGACGGCAGGTGCTCGTGATTCGCGTCACCCAGGCCACCGCCGACACGGTGACGGACACCTCGCACTTGCCGGATGATCCGGACCGCATTGTCGAGTCCTTCGCGGGCGGCAGGTATTGCATCGCCACGGGCGCGCGGGCGGGGGAAACGGGGACCATCGTCGCGCACGACCTGGAGGCCGGGCGGTTCACGCTGGAGCATGCGGGCGTGCCGCTCGAGGAGGAAGAACTGGTGTGGCTGCACGGGCCGGTGGTTTCCCGGGCGACGCCAGACCCGAAAGAAGGGGAGCCGGGCATCGGCATCGGCGACTTTCGCCGCGCGGTCGGGCCGGGCGTGACACTGGATTTTGTGCCCTCGGACGCGCGCGCGGGCGATCAGCATATGCGGTTGCGGTTTCCCGCGACCGACGAACGGATCAGCGGCGGCGTGAAGCACTACCTGCGCGCGACGCCGGACACGGCGTACCGGGTGCATATCCGGGCGCGCGGCGAGATTCCCGGCGCGCGGCTCGGCATCCTGTTTAAGAATTACGCGTTCGAACACACGGAAGCGGGCGCGACAACCGCCATGACGTGTGGCGCGCCGGAACTCGGGCCGGAGTGGCGCGACTACGTGTTTTCCGGGTTAACGACGAGCGACCCGCGCATCGGCGAGAAATTTTCCGAGTGCCTGATCGGCGTAGCCGTGCCTGCGGGATCGGAAGGCGGCGCGGTCTACATCGATTCCATCGCCTTGGAGGACGGCATGCTCGCTTCCTCATCGGGGTTCAACCGCCTGCTTGTCGAACGCCTGAAAGAGGCGCGTTGCGGCGTCCTGCGGTTTTACGGCAGCGCGGGGCTCGGGAGCCTCGTCGAGTCGTTCACCGCGGCGAACGCGACGGAGGCGTCCTGGAGTTTTCTCGGGCTCGGCGCGTTTTATCGCTTCGCCACCACGAGCGCGGTGCTCGACGAATGGATGCGGTTGAGCGAGGAGGTCGGCGCGGCCCCATGGATCACCGTGGGCGGCGGCAATATGCCGGACGATTGGC
The DNA here is from genome assembly GCA_029556545.1 of Candidatus Hydrogenedentota bacterium. Classification (GTDB taxonomy): domain Bacteria; phylum Hydrogenedentota; class Hydrogenedentia; order Hydrogenedentales; family JAGMZX01; genus JAGMZX01. Next base: position 87,153 of record JAKQEQ010000023.1, on the reverse strand, counting down.
ACGCGCTGATCTCGTATCTGGCGGCGCCCGCGACCTTCGACGAGCATGCGGCACGCCGCGCCGCGCACGGGTTCGGCGGGCCGTGGACGGACCGCTTTTCGACCATCTACCTCGAGATAGGCAACGAGTGGTGGAACCGGATATTCCGCCCGTTTCACACGCACGTCGCGGAGAAATACGGCGAACTCTGCAACACGGTCCTCGCGCGCGTCCGCGCGCATCCCCACTTCGACCCGTCCAAGATCGTGATCGTCGTGGGCGGCTGGGCCATCAACGCGCATCATTGGAACACGCGCTTGGACAAGACCGTCGAGGGCCCCGTCATCCTGTCCATCGCGCCGTACCTGCTGCACGAACTCAATCAGTGGGCCTCGATCGAGGAACAGTTCGCCGCGCTGTTCGCCGACGTGGACGCCTATGCGCGGCACCTCGGTCCGCGGACGATCGACGGTCTCCGCGCGAACAGCAAGGGCACGAAGTTGGCGGCCTATGAACTGAACACGCACGTCACGGGCGGGGCCGCGCCGCCCGAGGCCGCGTCCGCGATATGCCCGAGCCTCGGGGCGGGCGTCGCGGTGCTTGACCAAGCGATGGCGTTAATGCGCGACATGGGCGCGAGTCCCATCAGTTACTTTACCGCGCTGCAACGGGTGTACAACGGGCGCGTCGGTCTGTGGGGCACCTTTGTGCGCGACCGGTCCGGCGCGCTGCGGCCGCGGCCCGTGTGGGAGGGGCTGCGCCTGGCCAATGGGTTCCTGATCGAGGGCGACATGACGGCCGTCGAAGTTACCGGCGGGGCCACGTGGGACCAAGTCGAAAACGGGAGCGTTCCCGCCATGAAGGCCGTGCCCTGTCTGCACGCCTATGCGTTCCTGAGCCGCGACGCCGCCACGGGCAAACGACGACTGAACCTGCTGTTGATCAACCGTCATCTTTCCCAGTGGCAGCACCCGACAGTGACGCTGCCCTTCACGCCACGCGCGACCGCCAAGCGCGTCCTGCTGGGCGGGGGCGCGATCACGGACCACAACGAGGAGGAAATGCGCATCGCAATCGAGGAATCCGAGGCGGAAGGCATGGCGCGGACGGTGTCGCTTCCGGTCCCGCCATTTTCCGCGGTGGTGCATCAATTCATCGAAGAGTAGGCAAAGAACCGGCCCGCGTAACCCAGACGAACACGGAAAAACCCAAGCAAGTCAGCCATCGACGTTCGTCCGTGTTCGTCCATGCCTGTCCGTGCCCTACGGGAACTGCACAACGGCGCCATCGGCGTCCGTGCGCAGAAGGTAGGCATCAAATCCGCCCGCTCCCACCGAGGCGCTCTCGCCCGCGAGCGCCAAGCCGCCCGCGGTGGTCTCGATGACGGCGTTGGCGCTGTCGGCGGCGGCCCCGCCGTAAGTCAGGAACACGTTTTCCCAGAGCGGCTCGCCTGCAGCGTCGGTCTTCAACAGGAACGCGTCATACGCGCCCGCGCCGAAGGATGCCGTGTATCCGGCCAGGACGTAATCGCCGTTCGCGGTCGCGACGATGGCGTTGGCGCGTTCCTCGGCAACGCCGCCAAAGGCGCGGCTCCAGACTTCGTTCCCGGCGGCGTCCGTGCGGACCAGGTAGACGTCCATCGAGCCTTCGCCGAAACTGCTTGTGCCGCCCGCCAGCAGGAATCCGGCGTCGTCGGTCTGGACGAGCGCCCGCGCGGTATCGCTCCCCGCGCCGCCGTAGGTTCGTGCCCACGAATTGATTCCGAACGCGTCTATCCAGAGCAGCATGGCGTCGCGGTTGCCGAGACTAGTCGTGGCCCCGGCAATGGCGAAGCCGCCGTTCGCCGTCTCGATGACCGCGTTCGCCTGTTCGAGGTCCGGGCCCCCGATGACGCGGCTCCAAACGACGTCGCCCTCGGCGTCCGTGCGCAGCAGGTAGACGTCGAAGTTTGCGTCCGCCGAAGGCTGCGTGACGCCCGCGATCAGGAGTCCGCCGTCGCGGGTTACAGTCAACGCGGCGGCGTAGTCGTTGGCTTCACCGCCATAAGTGCGGTCCCAGAGGCGATTGCCCGCGGGGTCCGTGCGCACCAGAAAGACGTCCGTATCGCCCGCCTCGTTCGTCGTGCCGCCCGCCAATACGTAACCGCCGCCGGGCATCGCCGCGAGCGCGTTGGCGAAATCGTCCCTCGGGCCGCCGAAGGTGCGGCTCCAGACCATATTGCCGTCCGGCCCCGCGTGGACGAGGTAAATGTCGCGCTGGCCCGCGCCGGAGGACTGCGTCTCCCCAGCGAGGACATAGCCGCCGTCGGGGGCTTCGACCAGCGCATGGGCGCGGTCCGCCGCCGCGCCGCCGAAGTAACGCGCGGTGTTCCAAACACTTACGAGCGCTGGCTTGGTCTTCGTGGCGGCCCCGTGCTCCGAGGTCGCCGTCAACGACACGTTGAACGCCCCGAGTTTCGTATACGTGTGCGAAGGGCTCTGCGCGGTGCTTGTGGTGCCGTCGCCGAAATCCCAGGACCACGCGAGTTCCGTTCCCGTGCCCGGTTCCGTCTGGTCCGTGAACTGCACCGTGAGCGGGTCGTGACCGGACGTGGGCGCGGCGGAGAACTCCGGCGCGGGCGGCGTAAGGGGTTGCGCGTCGATGAAGTTGCCTTTGGTCTCCGTTGCTTTTCCGTGTTCGGTGGTTACGGTCAGCGATACCGTGTACTTGCGGCCGGTTTGGTACGCGTGGACCGGGTGTTCCTCATCGCTCGTGGTTCCGTCGCCGAATTCCCACAACCAGGACAGTTCCTCCGTGCCCGTGCCGAGGGTGGACTCGTTCGTGAAGTTCACGGTCAAGGGCACGAATCCGCTGGTGACGTCTGCGCTGAACGCGGCGACCGGCGGCGCCGTCGCCAGCACCTGGATATAGTCCTTCTTGACTTCGTCGTCCGTGCCGTCGGCGGAAGTGACCGTGAGGGTCACCGAAAAGGTTCCGGGGAACGGGAAGGTATAATCGAAACTCGGATCAGTGGATGTTTCCGTGATGCCGACGACCCAGCGCCAGACCGTGATGGGCGCGGTGCCGTTCAGGGACTGGTCGGTGAACCGGACGGTTAGGGGGGCGTAGCCCTCGGTGACATCAGCGGTGAACCGCGCCGTGGGCGGGTTCTTGAATACGAACAGCGGGCAGCCCGCCAAGAGCGCGCACAACGTCGCCCCGGCGACGATCGCCCAGAAACGGCCTCGAAAGTGCATGATGCCTGAGTCCTTCGTGTAAGGGTACGTTTGTCCGAATCGAATCACGTAAACCATACGCGAAGCCTCAGGAAAAATCCAGCAAAATGGCGGAAAGTTCCTTTCGCGGGGGCCGGGCGCCACCTCGTGAACATGCTTTGACAACGCGCCGGGGATGTGATTAGACTCAGTTTCGCGTGCGAGCACGAGCATAATGGGGAGGTATTTATGCCGGAACTCACCGAAGACGTCTTGAATATGTGCGCGATGGGCGTGCTGGCGACGGGCGCTGTCTTGTGTTTCCTCGGCTATCGCGTGTTTCTCTTGCTACTTGCGGTGGGCGGGCTGGTCGTCGGGGCCGTGGCGGCGGGCCTGGCCGGCCTGAGCATTTCCGAAGACCAAACCATCGCCATCCTATCGGCCGTGCTGGGCGGTTTCATCGGCGCGGTGCTGATGATCCTGCTGTACTTCGCCGTGTTGTTCACCATCGGGGCCGTGACGGCGGGGGTCATCGGATACTTCGTCTGCATATACACGGGGACTGCTTTGACCACGGTGTCGGTGGTCGCGATCCTGGTGGCGGCGCTGCTTGGCGGCATCCTCGCGCTGGTCCTGCAACGCTTTATTATCGTGCTCACCTCGTCGGCCAAGGGTTCCGTCTTCCTCGTGCTCGGGATCTTTTATTACGTCAAGCGCGCGACGCTCGCCCCATTGCTCACCGGCTTGTACGCCGCGATCGCGGGCGAAATCAGCGAGAAGGGGCCTGATGAGGCGTTCCGCTCGGGATTCGCCCTGAGCCCGGAACTCAGCGAGGGACTGAGCCGCGCCTTCAGCGCGACCTCGTTCTACTTGATGGCGCTCGGCGCGCTGGCGCTCACTCTCCTCGGTGTGGCCGTGCAATACACGGTCACGGCGCGACCGCCAAAGCCGAAAAAAGAGCAGGCCGCGAAGGAGGAGTAGCCCGCACTACCCGTTTCGTACGCGCACTCGTGCTTGCACTCGCTCTCGCGTTTTGCAGACACACCCCCGCACTGGTGCATACCGTTGCCCGACGCGGATACCGCGCGGCAATTGGGCGACTTTCTCACGGGGATCGGCAACGTAATCAAGACATTGGCGGGACGTCCATAGCGCGGCCGCGAGGCTCAGTGCTCGAATTGGCAGCGCGGGAATACGATGCCGGGGACTTCGATAGGGGCTTCTTCCGGTGCGGAGGGCGTTTGCGTCATGTTCGGCGCGCCTTGCAGGCGGCGCGCTTTCACGGCTTCGCCTTCGCGAACGCCGATTTCCACGGCGCGCTTGTTGGTGTCTTCCGTGCCGCGGGGCGCGCGCGCCAGCACGGCCTCGGTAAGCGCCTCCGTGGGCACGACGCCGCTGATGGCGGCAATCGCGCCCAGCGCAATCATGTTGGCCACCATGACGTTGCCGGCCTCTTCCCGCGCCAGCCGCGTGAACGGCACGCCGTAGAAATCGTCGGGGGGCGGGTTGTGAACCAGCGACTCGTCCAGGATAAGCGTGCCCCCCGCTTTCAGGTCGGAATAATACTTGTCCAGCGATTCCTGGGTCATGGCGAGCAACAGGTCGAGTTGAAGGGCTTTGGGATAATAAATTTCGCTTGAGGAGACTACGATATCGGCTTTGGACGCGCCGCCGCGCGCTTCCGGGCCATAGGATTTAGTCTGGATGACCCGCTTGGCCGGGTCCGCACCAATTGCCTCCGCCAGAATCGTCGCCGCAAGCATCATCCCCTGCCCGCCGGAGCCGGACAATCGCATCTCGTATCGGTCCTCGGACAATTGCAGGCGAAGCAACGAACCTTTGCTCATCCCTGTTTCCCTTTCGATAAGCTGTCGACTATCTTCTGATATTCGTCGCAAAGTTCGGTGGTTTCGAGGTCGCGATGCAGGACGCCGATGGGAATCTTCCCGTTCGCGCTTTCCTCGGTCTTGCCCACCGACGTTGTCTTCTCCTTGAACATTTGCAGCAGTGCGGTGGCGCTGCCGAGGCGGTTGAGGCGTCCGAAGTACGTGTGGCAGTTCGAGAGCACCTCGACAAACGAGAAACCGTGGTGCGCAATGGCGTCCGCGAGGACGCGGTCCATCTGGGGCGTGTGATAGACGGTCGTGCGCGCGACGAACGTCGCCCCCGCGCCCTTGGCCAGATCGCACGGTTCGAAATGTTTTTCCGTGTTGCCGAAAGGCGTCGTGGTGGCGTAGGCCCCCGAGGGTGTCGTCGGCGATACCTGCCCGCCTGTCATGCCGTATATGTAGTTGTTGATGAGTATGGTCGTGATGTCGATGTTGCGACGGCACGCATGAATCAGGTGGTTGCCCCCGATCGAGAGGGCGTCGCCGTCGCCGGTGATCACGATGACCTTGAGATCGGGCCGGGCGAACTTGACGCCCGTGGCGAAGGCCAACGCCCTGCCGTGGGTCGTGTGGAGCGCCTGAAAGTCCAGGTAGACCGGCATACGGCTGCTGCAGCCGATACCCGAGACCAGGGCCACTTCGTCCCTGGGCAGCCCGAGCTTGTCGATGGCCCGCACGAGGGAACTCATGACGATGCCGTTGCCGCAGCCTGGGCACCAGAGGTTGGGAAACTTCTTGTGTGGCCGCAGGTAACTCAGGTGGACATCGGAGCGCCGCTGCTCTGCGACGCTCTCGGCGGTGGTCGTCATGACCGGACCTCCTCGATTTTCTCCAAGAACTGTATCGGGGTGAGAATCTCGCCGTCGTAGCGGAGCAGTGAGTGGACGCGGGCCTGTGGGGGGGCGACACGCTCGACCTCGCGCACAATCTGCCCCATGTTCAACTCGGCGACGATCACGGCCGTGCAGTCCTGCAATAACTCCCGTAACTGGGCGAGCGGGAACGGCCAGACGGTCTGCAGTTGGAGGCAGCCGACCTTAACGCCGGCTTCGCGGGCGAGCTTCGTCGCCAGTAGCGCGGTGCGCGACACCGACCCGTAGGAAACCAGCGCAAACTCGGCGTCGTCCATCCAGTCCGCGCGCACCTTGCAGATTTCGTCCCGGAAGTCCTCGATCTTGCGCCGCAATTTGTCCAGATTCACGACGATTTCGTCGGGGCGATTCGTCGGAAAGCCCATGGCGTCATGGGTAAGCCCGGTGGCGTACCACCGATAGCCGTCGCCGTAAGCCGGCATCGGATTCACGAAGTTGTCGGTCGAACCGTAGGGTTCGTATTCTTCAGGCGGGCACGTTGGCTTCACGCGGTCCACTACTTGATACTCGCCGGGTTCCGGCAGCGATATCATTTCCTGCATGTGGCCGATCACTTCATCCAGGAGAATGGTCACGGGCGTGCGAAACCGCTCGGCGAGGTTGAACGCGCGGATGGTCTCCGTGACGGTATCGGCGACGGTCGATGGGGCCACCGCAATCGCCGTGTAATCGCCGTGCGGCCCCCAACGGGTCTGCATCGTGTCGGACTGGCTCGTCTTGGTTGGCAGGCCGGTCGAGGGGCCGCCGCGCTGCACGTTCACGATGACGCAGGGCGCCTCGATCATGTAGGCGTAGCCGATGTTCTCGACCATGAGCGAATAGCCGGGCCCGGAGGTGGCCGTCATGGCCTTGACGCCGGCGACGGACGCGCCGACCACGGCGCTGATCGCGCCGATCTCATCTTCCATTTGCAGGAAGCGTCCGCCGGTCTTGGGCAACTCGCGGGCACATCCTTCGGTGACTTCGGTGGAGGGGGTTATCGGGTAACCCGCGTAGAAACGCAGGCCGGCGCGGAGAGCCCCCTGGACGCAAGCCTGATTGCCCATCATCAACTGTCGTTTCGGGCGAGACATCGCCACTCCCTTCAGGGCGCGTTGGGGCGTCCTATCTGTAGTTCGAGGTAATGGCGAAGTCGGGGCAGTGCATCCAGCACATGGCGCACTGCGTGCAGGCGTCGGGGTGCGACACAACCGGTTTTCCGTCCTGATCCGCGTCGAAGACCTTCTTCGGGCAGAGCGCGATGCAGATGTTGCACGTCTTGCACCAAGTCAAGTTGATCCGCACCGGCGGCGGCCCCTGGGAGTAATCGAACTTGCTCTTCTTCGCCCGTGCCGACGTGGGTTCCGCAACTGCCTGCATTGTGCTCATGGGTTGTTTCACTCCTTCTATCCTGTTCGTCCGGTCCGCGCTATGGTTCCGAAGTCCTTGTATTTCATGAAGCCGCGCTCGGTGGTCTAGACGGCCGCCATCGCTCGCTCTCCCATTACCTGCCGCAAGAGTTCCGGCAACTCGGTCGGCGAACCGGCCACCGGCGCGCCGGCTTTATAGAGGGCCGCTATCTTGTCCGCCGCCGTACCGGCGCCGCCTTGAATAATCGCGCCCGCGTGCCCCATCCGCTTGCCCGGCGGGGCGGTCTGGCCGGCGATAAACGCCACGACCGGCTTCGACATGTGTTGCCGGATGAACGCCGCCGCCGCTTCTTCGTCCGCGCCGCCGATCTCGCCGATGAGCACCACCGCTTCGGTCCCGGGATCGTTCTCGAAGGCTTCGAGGCAGTCAATGAAGCTCGTGCCGATTACGGGGTCGCCGCCGATGCCGATGCAGGTGCTCTGGCCGAAGCCCGCGCGTGTCAGCGCCCAGATGGCCTCGTAGGTCAGCGTACCCGAGCGCGAGACGACGCCCACGGGCCCCGGTTTCACGATCGCGCCCGGCATGATGCCGACCTTGGACTCGCCCGGCGAGATGAGGCCGGGGCAGTTCGGGCCGATAAGGCGCGCGCCCGCGGCGTGAAGGTGGGGAAGCACCTTGATCATCTCGTTCGCGGGGATGCCTTCGGTGATGCAGACAATCAGGGCGATACCCGCGTCGGCCGCCTCATAGATGGCGTCCACCGCGAAGGCGGGCGGCACATAGATGACCGAGGTATCGGCCCCGGACGCCGCCACCGCTTCCTCGACGCTGTTGAACACGGGGATGCCGGCGACGTCGGCGCCGCCTTTGCCGGGGGTGACGCCGGCCACGACCGCGGCGCCGTAGGCTTTCATCTGTTGCGCGTGGAAGGAACCGTCGCGGCCGGTAATGCCTTGAACCACGACTCGCGTTTCGCAATTAATAAATATGGACATGCCGTGCCGCCCTCTTTCTGACTTCCTACACCGCAACCGGCGTTTGCGCCAGTGCAATCGCCTTCTTCACCGCGTCGTCAAGCGTCTCGGCGCAGGGCAGGTCCATTGTCGCGAGGATAGCCGCCGCCTCCCGCTCGTTGGTCCCGGTAAGGCGAATTACGACGGGGACCGTCGGATCGAACCGCTCGAAGGCGTCAACGATGCCCTTGGCCACGTCGTCGCAGCGGGTGATGCCGCCGAAGATGTTGATCAGCACCGACTGCACGTTCGGGTCCGACAGGATGATCTTCATCGCCGAGACCACTTTCGCGGGGCTGGACGAGCCGCCGATGTCGAGGAAGTTCGCGGGTTCGCCGCCGTAGCGCTTGACGAGGTCCATGGTGGCCATCGCCAGCCCGGCGCCGTTGACAATACACCCGATGGCGCCGTCGAGCTTGACGTAGGACAGGTCCGCCGCGCGGGCTTCCGCCTCTGTGGGCGCTTCCGCTTCGAGGTCGCGCAGGGCGGCTATGTGCGGGCGGCGGTAGAGTCCGTTGTCGTCGATATCGATCTTGGCGTCGAGGGCGATTACCTCGCCCTGTGCGTTGGCGATGAGCGGGTTGATCTCCGCGAGAGACGCATCGGCGTTCCAGAAGACGTCGTACAACTTGGCGATCACGTCCGCCGCCTGCCGCGCCTGCCCCGGATCGCGATAGAGCTTGTACGCCAGGTTGCGCGCCTGATAGGGACGGAGCCCAACCACGGGGTCAACATGAAGCTTGTGAATCTGCTCCGGGGTCTTGGCCGCGACTTCCTCGATCTCGACCCCGCCCGCGGGCGACACCATGATGACCGGCTTCTTCGTGGCGCGGTCCAGGATGATGCCGACATAAGATTCAGCAACGACTTGTTCCGCCGCGGTGACCAAGACTCTCCGGACGGCCAAGCCCTTGAGTTCCATGGCGAGGATGGCTCGGGCAAGCATCTTGGCCGCCGCCGGGTTCTCGGCGCACTTGACTCCGCCCGCCTTGCCGCGTCCGCCGACGTGGACCTGTGCCTTTACCATCACCGGGCGTCCAAGCCGCCGGGCAATTGCCTCGGCCTCCGCGGGCGTCGCCGCCACGTCCCCTTCGGGCACGGGTATACCAGCGTCCGCCAGAAGCCGGCGGGCCTGGTATTCGTGAAGTTTCATGCCGTGCCCCCCCTGCTCCCGGCCAGGCATCTACCCGGGAGCACTGCTTGCGCTGAAGCGCATGGTCTCTCGTCGGAAGCCGTTTGTCGCATAATGCGTCCACATCCTGATGGCGGCGCGACCCGGAAACTGCCCAGCACCGCCCCATTTCACTAGTAACTATAGGGTGCGACAGGTCTTACGTCATCGGGGAAAATGCCGTAATCTAATCGGGATACCCCGTAAAAAGTACGGATGTCAGAAGTAATTGCTGTAATTAGAGTTACGGCGTTTTTCGCTGCAATTTACGGGCCAAAATTGACTATGATAAGCGAATTGACGAGCTTACAAATTGATGCTAAAATTGCGTAAGTCCTTGGGATACTGTATCTTATAAAGACTGGTTGAGTTGGGAAAGTTTTCTGACGTCGCAGCGCGGTACGGCAACGGCGGGGATGTAGCGTCAGACGAAAGCGTGGGGGGTGACGCGCAGTCTAACGGGAGGCGGGGAGTTTGGGCGGCGAAGCCGGTTAGCCGTCTATCAATGATCGCGCAACGGCGGGTATGCCGCTTGCCTCAGCACGCGCGGCGCGCGACGCTCAGGCAGCAGGCGAATGATCGACGCCCACTACGGGAGCCCCAAGGCGCCGGTCCATTCCAGGCGGCGATGCCGCAGATGCGTTATTCGGCGGCGGATTCGTCTTCCGCGGTGGCCGCGGCTTGGGCGAGTCCGCGTACGCCGAGTTGCTTTGCCTTGACGCGGGCGGACTTGCCGACGCGCTCGCGGAGGAAGTAGAGCTTGGCGCGGCGGACTTTGCCTTCGCGGGTGACTTCGACCTTTTCGACGCGGGGCGAGTGCAGGGGGAACACCCGCTCGACGCCTTCGCCGAAGGCGACGCGCCGGACGGTGAAGGTGGCATTTGGGCCTTCGCCGCCTTTGCGTCCGATGCAGACGCCCTCGAAGACCTGGATGCGCTCCTTTTCGCCTTCGACGACGCGGAAATGGACACGGACGGTGTCGCCCACGCGGAACTGGGGCAAATCCTGTTTCATCTGTTTCGCGTTGAGTGCTTGAATCATCGGGTTCACGGTTCGTTCTCCCTTTCCGCGGCCGACGTCTCGCGTTCGATCTCGGCCAGCAGCGGTTGATCTTCCTCAGTACAGTACTGCAATAACTCCGGACGCCGCGCACGCGTTACGCGCAGCGCCTCTTTTCTGCGCCACCGGCGGATGGCCGCGTGGTTGCCCTCGCGGAGCACCGCCGGCGCTTCGAGCCCGCGAAAAACGGGCGGGCGCGTATATTGGGGCGCGCCCAGCACGCCCCGGTAAAAGGAATCGGTCTCGACCGACTCCCAGTCGCCGACCACGCCCGGGAGCATCCGGCTGATCGCCTCGATGAGGACCATGGCGGGCAGTTCGCCGCCGCTCAGCACGTAGTCGCCGATCGAGATTTCGTCGGTGACCAGGGCCTGCGAGACGCGCTCGTCCACGCCTTCGTAGCGTGCGCAAATCAGCACTGCGTCGGGCGCGCGCGCCAGTTCGCGCACGGTCCCTTGTTCGAGACGCCGCCCGCGCGGCGACAGCAGGATGACCCGTTCGAGCGAGTTCCTTCCTCTTAAACTTTCCACCGCCGCGAACAGCGGTTCGCATCGCATCACCATGCCGGCGCCGCCGCCGTAGGGCGCGTCGTCGACCGACTTGTGCCGGTCCGTCGCGAAGTCCCGAATATTCGTCAGGGCCACTTCGATAAGGCCCTCTTCGACGGCCTTGCCGAGCAGGCTCGCCCGCAGCGGGCCCTCGAACATCTCGGGAAACAATGTGAGGACGTCGATCCTCATGCTTCGACCGCATACGGCCCGATGTCCCCGAGCCGCAACGTCTCCTTCTCCAAATCGATCTCCGTCACCACCTCCTGTATGGCCGGCAGCAGCAGCCGCGTGCCGTCGGTGCGCCGCACCGCGAAGGCGGCGTTCGCGGACGTCTCGTACACTTCGACCACTTCGCCGAACGCCGCGCCGTCGGGCCCGATGACATGCAACCCGATGAGCGCCGCCACCGGCACGTCGCCCTCGGACGCCTCGGGTCGCTCGCCCGGCGCGGCCACCACCGCCGCACCCCGCATCCGCGCGATGCTTTCGCGGGGGACGCCCGCCGTCAGCACCGCGATGACTTCCTCGCCGTGCCGCCGCATCGTTTCGACGCGACACCGCAGTTCCGGCGCGCCCGGCGGCGCGATCCGCAGCCACGCGGTATCGAAGGCCCGCTCGTAGCCGGGCGCGGGCCGGATGCGCACTTCGCGGCGACCCGGCGCAACGGAGCGCACAGTGCCGATCACGACGCGGTCCGCGGCCACGGCGGCTGCTTACTCGACGATATCGAGGACCGCGCGGACGTCGGCCTTCGCAGCGGCGGCGCCGACGAGCGTCCGCAGCGCTTTCGCGGTGTGGCCGTCCTTGCCGATGATGCGGCCCATGTCTTCGGCGTGCACGCGCAGTTCGTAATGCTGCCCGTCTTCCGCGTCGATGCAGCGCACCTGGACGTCCTCCGGGTGCTCGACGAGCTTCTTCGCGATAAACTCGACTAATTCTTTCACGGGTTATTCCGAAGCCTCTTCGTCCGCGGTCTCGGCGGCCGGGGCGGCGTCGCTCTTTTCCGTTGGCGGCGGGGGCGCGTTGTAGCCCTTGTCCACCACCGCCTCGCCCTTGTGCTCGGCCACGGCCTCTTCCGGCGCGGTGCCGGCTTTGAGGTGCTGGATCACGCCGAGCCGCGAGAGGATGCTGCGGGCCGTGTCGGACATTTGCGCGCCGTGGCGAAGCCAGTCGAGTGCCTTGCGCGCATCGACTCGGCTGATGGGCTCGGGCCGCGCGCAAGGGTGGTAGACCCCGAGCGAGTCCACCTCTTTGCCGCTGCGGCGCGTGCGCGAGTCCATGACCACGAGCCGGTAGTACGGGCTGTGCGTGCGTCCGCCGCGCTTGCAACGAATGACAGTTGGCATTGGTTCAGGTCCCTTTCTTCAGCGTGGCATGGGCGTCCCGCCCATGGCCTTTCATCACGGGCAAGATGCCCGCGCCACGTGTCGCGTTATCCGAAAAGGGGCATCCGCATGCCCTTCGGCCCGCGCCCCTTCGGTCCTTTCATCATCTGTTTCATCATCTTCTTCATCTTCTCGAAATCGCGGAGCAGCGCGTTCACTTCCTGGACGGAGGTGCCGCTGCCGGACGCGATGCGCCGGCGGCGGCTGCCGTTCAAGAGTTTCGGGTTGCGCCGCTCGTGCGGCGTCATCGAGAAGATGATGGCTTCGACGTACTTCACCTCGTCGCCGGCCTCCTCCTCCATGCCCGCGGGCATCATCTTGCTGATGCCGGGAATCTTCTTGAGCAGGTCGCCCATGCTCCCCATCTTCTTCATTTGCTGGAGATGGGAGAGGAAATCTTCGAGATCGTATTTTTCCTTGCGGATGCGCTCTTGCAGCTTCACCGCCTGGTCGCGGTCCGCCACCGCCTGCGCCTTCTCGACCAGCGACACCACGTCGCCCATGCCGAGCACCTGGTCGGCCATGCGCCGGGGGTGAAAGGCCTCGAGCGCCTCGAGTCGTTCGCCCGTGCCCACGAACTTGATTGGGCAGCCCGTCACCTCGATAAGGCTGATCGCCGCGCCGCCCCGCGCGTCGCCGTCCATCTGCGTGAGGATAACGCCCGTCAGCGGGAGGTTGTCGTGGAATTCCTTCGCCGAGCGGACGGCATCCTGTCCGGTCTGTGCGTTCGCGACGAAGAGGATTTCATCCGGGTGCGTCTGGTTCGCGATGGCGCGCACTTCGGCCATCATCTGTTCATCGACGTGGAGGCGGCCCGCCGTGTCAAGGATGATGTGGTCGCAGCCGCGCATCTGGGCCTCGCCGCGGGCCATGAGGCAGATATCCACCGGGTTCGCCGTCGTCCCGAGGCTGAAACACTCGACGCCCGCCTTCTCCGCCACCACCTCGAGCTGCCGCACCGCCGCGGGGCGGTAGACGTCCGCCGCCACGAGCAGCGGCGCATGGCCGGTGCGCTTGAGCATGACGGCCAGCTTGCCGGCGGTCGTCGTCTTGCCCTGGCCCTGGAGGCCGACCATCATGATCGTCGTGGGCGGGTTCGCCGCCTTGCGCAGCGGCTCGTGCTTCTCGCCCATGATCTTGACCATTTCCTCATGGACGATCTTGATAAGCTGCTGCGTCGGGTTGACCTTGTCGAGCACTCGCTGCCCGGCCGCTTCCTCCTGCACGTCGCTGATGAACTTCTTGACGACCCTGTAATTCACGTCGGCTTCGAGCAACGCGAGACGGATCTGCTCCAGTCCCTCCTCCATATTCGCCTCGGTCAGGTAACCCTGACCGCGAATATGCTTGAAGGCGCGCTCGAGTTTTTGTGTCAGCGATTCAAACATGCGTATACACTTGTCGCGCTACGGACGCCGCCCCCCGGACAAACGGGCCGCGTCCGTGGTTATTCTTCGGAAATGGGGGCCGTTTGTGGGAAAGAAGGCCCCGGACCGAACGGGAACGTTACCACATAAACGGCGGGTAATGCAAGGTTTAGGCGGCCATTACCAGACTGGGCGTCCCCGGTTGTATCCGGCAAGCCCGCGCCCGGAGCGAGGGACTATGCCCGGGACGCGAGAGGCGCTATACTCGGGCGCGGGAACTCTCCCATGCCTGGGGAGACGGAATGCGAAAGGGACAGGTCATGCACGTACGGCCGTTTATGAAGTTGCGCGTGGCGCTTTTCGTTCTGTTCGTCGCGGTGTTTACCGCGGCAGTCCATGCCGCCGAACCCGGCGCGGTCGCGACGTGGGAGGGGGAGCTGACGCTGCCGACGTACCCGTGGTATGACGACGTGCATCCGGTGTTCCCGGAGCTGCACGGGTCGGTCTACTATCCGTACACGCGGCAGGACCACATCGGCAAGACGAAGGCGGACCGGGTATATCGCGCGATCTACCTCGAGAATGAATACCTGAAGGTGACGTGTATCCCGGAACTGGGCGGGCGCATCTTTTCGGTCCTGGACAAGACGACTGGCGAGGAGATGTTCCACCGGAATGACGAAGTGAAACCGGCGCTTATCGCGATGCGCGGCGCGTGGATTTCGGGGGGCATCGAGTGGAACGCGGGCCCGCAGGGCCATACGGTCACGGTCGTCTCGCCGGTCGACGCGGCGGTCGTCGAGCACGCGGACGGATCGGCGACGCTAGTGGTCGCGAATACGGAGATGATGTTCAAGACGCGCTGGACCGTGTGGCTGACGCTATATCCCGGCAAGGCGTTCCTCGAGGAGCGGATTCGCATGTACAACCCGACCGACGGGACGCATCCGTATTACTTCTGGAACTGCACCGCCTTTCCGAACCTGCCGGGGACGCGCTTCATCTATCCGATGACGCTCGGCTGCGACCACAACGGCACGACCTTTTTCTCGTGGCCGGTCCACGAGGGGAAGGACCTGTCGTGGCTGAAGAATTACGACACGATGAGTTCCATCTTCGCGTATGACTGCGTCTTCGATTTCTTCGGGTCCTATGACATGGACCTGGACCGCGGCCTCGTGTCGTTCGCGAACCACCACGAACTCAAGGGCAAGAAGGCGTGGACCTGGGGCAAGGATGATTTCGGCGTCGTGAGCCAGATGGCGCTGTCGGACGCCGGGCCGATACACGCGCAATACATCGAGGTGCAGAGCGGACCGCTGCTCACCCAGGCGGATTACGGTCTCCTCGAACCGCGGCAGGCGGTCGAGTGGCGGGAGTACTGGTATCCGGTCCACGGCCTCGGCGACGGCTTCGAGTTCGCCACGCGCGACGCCGCGGTCCAGACGCGCCGGGACGGGGAGACGCTCGAGGTCCGCGCAATCGCCACGGGCGCGTTTCCAGGCGCGACGCTCGAATTGCGGCAGGGGGCTGCCACGCTTCACGCGCAGCCGTGCGACCTTTCGCCGGCGCAGCCCGTGATCGTGGGGCTGCCGAACCCGCCGGAAGGGGCCGTCCGCGTGCTGTTGACGGACGCCGAAGGCGGCGTGCTGCTCGATTACGAGACGCCGCTCGACATCCCCGAAGTCGCGCCGCCGGACCTGACGGTCACACCGGCGCGGCCCGACGGCGCGCCCACGGCGGACGAGAAGTACCGGGAGGCGCGCGTCTTGGACAGTCAGTTGAATTACGCGGGCGCGCGGAGCGGCTACGAGGCCGCGCTCGGGATCGACCCGCTGCACGTGCCTTCGTTGATCGGCCTCGCCACGCTCGACCTCGAATCGGGACGCTTCCAGGATTGCGAGGCCCGCGCGCGCGCGGCGGTCTCGCGGGAGCCCGAGTCGGGTCTTGCGTGGTTCCTGCTCGGCGCGGCGCGGCTTCAGTCGGGCGACGCGCGCGAAGCGCTCGCCTGCGGCTACAAGGCCGCGCGTTGTCTCGATACCGTGGCGCTCGGCTATGAACTGGTCGGGCGCGCCCGCATGATCGAGGGCGATTACGCGGGCGCGGTCGAGGCGTTCGCGCGCGCGGTTGCCGAGCGGCCCGGCGACCCGGCGACATGGGCACGGCTCGCCGCTGCGAGACACGCGCTCGGGGAGGAAGCCCCGCCGGAAGTCGCGGACAAGTTGCGCGGGGACCCGCTGGATTTCATCCTGCTTGCGGTGAACGCGCTCGGCAGTGACGCGGCGATGGACGCATTCCTCGAGCGGTTGCGGGATTCCGGCGGCGAGAAGGCGTTCATCGCGATCGATGCCGTGACGTTCCTGGCGGGCATGGGGCTGTACGGCGACGCCGCGCGTCTGTTTCGCGCGACCATGGACGGGGAGACGCCCGCGGCGCCCGCGTCCGCGCTGTCGCTGTATCACCTCGCGTACTGGACACACAAGGCCGGCAACGAGGCGGAAGCGGCGCGGCTGCTCGAGCGCGCGGCGGCCCTGCCGAGCGATTTCGCGCTGCCTTCCGGCGCGGAGACGATCGCGGTGTTCCGTTACGCGGTCGGCGCGCGGTCCGACGACGCGAACGCCCATTTGCTGATGGGGCACCTGCTCGCCGGACTGCACCGACTGGACGAGGCCGTCCCGCATTGGGAGCAGGCCGTCGCGCTCGATCCCGCGCTGAGCGTGGGCTGGCGGCTGATCGGCGTGTACGCGAACAAGAAGCAGAAGGACGTGGCGCGGGCGGAGACCTGTTTCCGGAGGGCGCTCGAACATCGGCCCGACGATCAGGTGCTCCACCTCGACCTGGCCGAGGCGCTCGCCGCGCAGGACCGCCGTCTCGAGGGCATCCACCTGATCGCGAACATGCCGCGCACGCGCGACCCGCGCTACGACGCCGTGCTGTGGCTCGCCGAAGCCTATCTCGCGGAGGACCGCTTCGACGACTGCATCGACCTGCTCTCGACGGCGCGATTCTCGAACTGGGAAGGCCACTCGCGCCCGCACGACCTCTTCGTCGCCGCGCTGCTAAGTCGCGGCAAGACGGCCTTTGCGCAGGACCGCTACGAGGACGCGATCCGCGACTTCGAGACGGCCCTGACCTACCCGGAGAACATCGCGGTCGGCGCGCGGTACGTCCTTACCGACGCCGAAGTCCGATACTGGCTCGGGAAGGCGCTAGCCGCGATCGGGCGCATCGACGATGCGCGCGCCGCCTGGGAAGCCGGCGCGGGGCAACGCACGTCGAGCGATCCGCCGCTGCCGTTTATCACGGTAACCAGGACGCAGGACGAATATGTGAAGCGCTGCGCCACCGCCCTCGAAGTCCTCGCGATCCGCCGGTAGAGAACAACAATACGGGACAGTTGGCTGTTTTCGGACAGAGTTTGGAATTAGGCGAGGCCCCGGCGGTGCTCCTCGCGGCGGGCGCGGCGGCAGTCGATGGGTTCACGGCGGCGTTCCCGTACAACACGGCGAACGAGTCGACGAAAATGACGGAGAACGGGGCGGATATGACGTTCGCGTGTGGCGAGAGAGGCAGTCGCAATTATTACGTCGTGGTCGTTCCCTGGCGGGGATGTTATAATGAAGGTGCGAGATGTCTTGCAGCTATTGTATGAGGATGGGTGGCGCATCACGCGGACGCGTGGGAGTCACCGCATCTTTCGGCACTCAGGCAAGCCCGGGATTGTGGTTGTGCCGGGGAAGCCGTCGGACGACGTGCCGCCGGGTACGCTGAGCGCGATACTGAAGCAAGCGGGATTGCGACGTCGGTCATGAATATCGAATATACCGTTATCTACGAGCAAGGCGACAGCAACTGGGGCGCAATCGTGCCCGATCTGCCGGGCTGTGTGAGTATCGGGGACACGTTCGAGGAAGTGCGCGCGAACATCCGCGAGGCCATCGAACTGTATATCGAGGAACTGCGCGCGAGCGGTGAACCCATCCCGCAACCTCGACACGCCGCGGGGAGCGTGAGCGTGCCGGCCTGACGCGGCGCGAGGCCGCAACAGAGGAGGTCGCCCGGCGGTTATGGTGTACCCGCGGGCGACTTCGTAAGTCTTTCGCATTTCTCAAGGAATGATCTCCTTGAGGGCGGCCATCATGACAGGGCCGGCGTCGCGGCCGGGGGACATGCTGGTCAGGTACGGCGCGTGGGGAATTGCCTCGGGGTCGTCGAAGTAGTGGGGCGGGCAGATGTAGCCGCCGTGATCGAGGGCCAGCCCGAGCACGCATTTCGGGCCGCTGTCCATGAGTTCCCGCGTTTCCGTCGCGAACATGGGGGCTGTCTCGCCGGGGTGGGTCGCGAATTGCGCGTCGCCAACGGCGAACCAGGCGACCTCGGTCCGGACGGCGCCGTCGCTCATTTCGCGTGCGACGAGCTTCGTCTCGATCATCTGGCGCAGTAATTCGTTATGCAGGGGCATATCGAAGACCTCGCGCGCGAAACGAATCGCGGTTCCTTCGAGGGACCGGGACGTCCGCAGCGCCGCAAGCGTCTTCTCGGCGAGGTCGCGCCCGTAACGATCGGCGAGTTCGAAGGTGCGTTCGGGCGTGAGGGGCTGAATCCACGCCCCGATGGCGCCCTGGAGGAACAGGTGTTCGCCCGGCAGCGCGCGGGCCATGGCCTTGTAGAACGCGCCCACCCAGTCCGCGCCCGCGAGCGTGGTGTCCTCGTCGAGCACCGTGGGATGGCAGGCGAAATTGGTCAAGGTCGCGATGTTCGCGCCCGATCCGTCCAAGCACTGTATGACGGTGACCGAATTATCGAGCACGTCCGGCTCGCTGTCGTTGACGGCCCACCCGACGCACTCCGCTTCGGCCCAGACCAGCCGCGCGGGGCGCAGCGCCGCAACGGCGCGCTCGACCTGTATCGCCGTCACAATCGCCAGTTGTTCCAAATAGGCCGGGTCCACGCCGGAGGTCGCGGGGTCCGCTCCATAGATACCGATGGTGTCGGGGGCGCAATGGGAGTGGGTGGCCTGCGCGATGATGCGCTCCGGCGGGATGGCGAGGTCGCCGGTCCGTTTCGAGGCCGCCTCTCGGATGGCCTGGACGGTCGCGTATTGCAGGCTGAGCGCGTCGACGACGACGAGCGCCAACGGGGTCTTGCCATCGTCGAAGACCACCGCCTTCGCGTAGAGGTTGTCGTGTACGCCGGTGCAGCGCCGGCCATAACCGTAGCCGCCCAGAAACACGCCTTCGGACGGGTTGACCGTGCCGGAGGCGGCGCCCACGCGCAGCGCTGGCGGCTCGGGGGCCGCGGGTTCCGGCGCGGCGGATTCCGGTTGCGGAGTAGACGCGGGTTGCGGCGCCTTGCACGCGGTAACGGCGAGAAACATACAGCCTGTCAGGATCACCAAGCATCTCATGGGGCGGCTCCTTGTCATTGCTAATTCATGTTTCCTTTTCGTAAGGCCACGCGGCGATTCCGCCGTCCAGGACGCGGACGTTGCGGAAGCCTGCGGCCTTCAAGATCAACGCGGCCTCGTAGCCGCGCAGCGAAACCTTGCAGAAGGCAACAATTTCGGCGTCCTTATTTAGTTCATCGTGCCGGGCCCGCAGCGCCCCGAGGGGGATGTTCACGCTACGAGGCAGGCGCATTTCCTCGAATTCGGCGGGGCTCCGCGCGTCAAGCAGCACGAGGCGGTCGCCCCGGTCCAGTTTCTCTTTCACTTCCCGCGCGGAGATACCCTCGAATACGCCGTCAAGCTTGTTCCGCGCTACGTCCGCGGCGGTGATGATGTTGTCCATCGCGGGGGAAAACGGCGGCGCGTAACAGAGGTCGGCCTTCGCCAACTGGTCCACGGTCATGTCCGCCGTGATCGCCATGGCGGCCACGTCGATCCGCTTGTCGCCCGCGCCCGGCCCGACGGCCTGCGCGCCGATCAGCTTGCGCGTGCACCGGTCCACGACGAGCTTAAGGAGAAGCGACTTCGCCGAGGGCATGTAGTGCGGCCGGTCGGGCCCCGGCGCGATGACGCTGACGACGTCGCGGCCATCGGCCTTCGCCTGGGACTCGGTCAAGCCGGTACGCGCGACGCAGAAGTCGAAGACCTTGCACACGGCGCTGCCGAGCACGCCGGGGAAGGCGTCCTCGACGCCGCACAGTGCGTTCGCCGCGACGCGCCCCTGTTTGTTCGCCGTGGAACCGAGCGGCACGAAGCAGGGGCCGCCCGTAATCAAGTGCGTATTCTCGACGCAGTCGCCCGCGGCGTAGATGTTCGGGTCGCTGGTCCGCATGCGGGCATCGACCGTAATGCCGCCGAGGTCCCCGACGGCCAGCCCCGCCTTTCGCGCGAGATCGGCGTTGGGCCGCACGCCGACCGCGACAATCACGAGGTCCGCGGGCAATTCGCCCGCGTCCGTCGCGACGGCGGATACCTGGTCCTCGCCGCGCAGGGCCGTCACGCGCACGCCCGTCAGGACGCGCACGCCCTTCGCGATCATGTGTTGTTCGACCAGCTTCGCCATGTCCCAATCGAGGATATTCAGCACTTGCGGGAGCATCTCGATCATGGTGACGCGGCAACCGCGCGCCGCGAGCGCCTCCGCCATCTCGACGCCGATGAGGCCGCCGCCGATGATCACCGCGTTGCGGCCGCCGCCGGACGCCACGAGCGCCTTGATGCGTTCCGCCTCGGGCACGGTGTGCACGGGCGTGACGTTGGCCAGGTCGATGCCGGGAATCGGCGGGACGACCGGCCGCGCGCCCGTCGCGATCACCAGGGCGTCGTACTCGACCCACGTCTCCTCGCCGCCGGCCAGGTCCCGGACGCGCACACGCCGCCGGTCGCGGTCGATTTCGAGCGCTTCGGTGCGACTGCGCACGTTTACGTTCTTCACCTTCGCAAAGAACGCCGCGTCGCGCACCACGCCCGCGGGCGTGCTCAACAAGTCCTTCTGATCGCGCACGAGGTCCATCACGTAATACGGCAAGCCGCACCCCGCATAGGAGAAATGCGCGCCCTTCTCGATGACCATCACCTGCGCCGCGGGATCAAGCCGCGCTACGCGCGACGCCGCCTTCGTGCCCGCGGCCACCCCCCCGATGACTACAACACGCCTACTGGTTCCCATGAATACTGCTCCTGTTCGACACGCGCCAAGATGAATTGTCCAATGATACCTTGATTGGTCCAGCGTTCCAAGATTACGGCCGGTGTCGGCGCGCCAGCAGGTTCCCTTGGAATCTCGTTCGTCCCCGTGTACACTGAGTGGCCGGTAGCCTGTTCCCTCGCCCGCGTCCGGCGCGACAATAACCGCCCTCCGTCAAAGGACGGAACATCGACGGAAAGCGGCTTGTTTCACTTTATGGCGGGGTATGCAAGGAGTCGAGGCGTGTGGATACGGCTGGAATGCGGATTATGCCTGGCCTGAAATACAAGAACCTCCCGGATACCAAGTGGAGCCGTCTCCTGCGGTGGCAGGCCGGCGAAACGCCCGGTCCGTGGGAGATGAGCATCTACATCACCAACCGCTGCAACTTGAAATGCGTGATGTGTTGGGAGCGGTGGGCGGAAAAAGAATTCGGGATGGGGATATACGACAAGAAGTTCGAAGTGGACGACGAGCGGCTCTTGCTGCTGGTGGACGAGAGCGCGGAACTCGGGGTTCGCGAGTGGACGGTGATGGGGGCCGGCGAGGTGATGGTCCGCGGGAAGACGGCGATGGCGATGTGCCGGCGGATCAAGGAACTGGGCATGTTCGGCATCCTGCACACGAACGCGACCCTGTTCAAGGAACGGCATTTCGAGGAGTTGGTCGATATTGGCTGGGACCGCATCAAGGTGAGTCTGGACGGCGCGGACATCGGCGTCAATGACGCGATGCGCTCGCGCGGCGCCTTCAACCGCACCATGGAATGTCTCCGCGCGCTCAAATCCGTCCGCGACAGAAGGGGTGTTGCTTATCCGGAACTCACCGTCCACCCCGTAATGTCCAATCTGAATTTTGACAAGCTGGACCAGATCGTCGCGTTGGCCCATTCGTTCGGCGCGAGCACCGTCGGATTCTCTCACTTGATCGGGGACTTCGACGGCGTGCACGAACTCGAATTAAACGCGGAACAGCGGGCGGCGTTGCCGGAGCACTTGCGGCGGGCCAAGGAGCGGGCGGACGCGCTGGGCGTGGTGACGAACGCGGATTTCTATCTCCGGGCGGAACAGGGCAACCCGCCGCCGCGCCCGACAAATCAGCCGGAATCGATTCTGAACAGCACCTGCTACGAGGCCTGGTTGAGCCTGTTCATCCTTGTCGATGGGAAGGCGGGCCCGTGTTGCGTGTTCTATGACGAGCACGCCGAGAATATCCGCGACAAGACCCTGAAGGAGATTTGGACGGGGCCGTACATGCAGCATGCGCGCGAGGTCCTGGGCGCGGGGAAGGAACTCCACTACTGCAAGGATTGTCCTTCCTACATTCCGGGACTCATGGAGCAGGTGGCGTACAAGTACCGGACCGAATACAATCCGCTGCGGCACGTCGCGACCCACTCCCTTGCGAGGCGGTTGCTTGGCCGGACCGTATCGAGCCTTCGCGAACAAGGGGTGAAGCAGACGCTGGCGCGCGCGCGCGAGTGGGTTCAGTTGCGCACGCGCTGACGGCGGGCACGGACGCGTCGCCACGAGATAGCGAAAGGGGACGCAGGAGGGAAATGACGAACGCCTTACATAACGTGGTGGTGATTGGCATCCCGGCGGCCCTGTGGGCGCGGATCGAGGCCGCGCTGACAGCGGAGCGCCGGCCTCTGCTGCGGCGCGCCCGCGACGCGGCCCGGGATGCGGGCCTCACGCCGGGGGACGCGCACGCGCGCCCGTGGGAGCGCCTACGCGCGAGAGGCAACGTGTGCGTAACCGTCGGTATGGGGGAGGAGCCCGCGGAAGCCCGCCCGGCTGATGCGGCGGCGGCGCTGGCGTTATGCGAGGCGCTTCTCGACGCGCAGCGGCCCGACTTCGCTTACGTCCGTCTGGACGCGCCCGTGGACGCGGATACGCTCGAAACGTGGCTGCGCCGGATCGACGCGAAGCTGGGCTCGAGCGGCGCGTGCTACGTGTGCGTGGGCGAAACGCCGCCCGGCGACGACGCCGTGGCCGCGTTGTTCACACCGAAAGAGGCCGGACTCAGCGAGGAGGACGCGGCGGCCTTGCGCGACCGCCTGATGGGGCTCGGGTATCTCTAATCCCGGCCCGTGCGATGACAACCGCCATGCCAAGTGAGTACCAGGGTTTCGAGCAAGGACCGATACGCCCGCCGAGCGAGGCGTACAGCCTGCTGATTCGTGTCACGCGCAACTGCCCCTGGAATCGTTGTCTCTTCTGTCCCGTCTACAAGGGCGCGGCCTTCTCCGTTCGTCCCGTCGATCACGTGAGACGCGATATAGACCTTGTCCACCGGCTCGTCGAGGCGTTGCGCGCTTCCGCCGACGGCGCGGGCCATGTGCGGCACGCCGCGTATGTGGCGATCGCGCGCGGCACGCCGCCGGAGGAACGGGACGCGCTGCGCGCGGCCTATCACTGGGTGGCGGTGGGCGGGATGCGGTCCGTGTTTCTACAGGATGCGAATTCGTTGTTCGCGCGAACCGGGGACCTTGTCGCGATTCTTGAGCATCTGCGCGCGCGATTCCCAGCGATCGAGCGAATCACCTCGTACGCGCGTGCACACACGGCGGCCCGCAAGTCGGACCAGGAACTGCGCGACCTCGCTGCGGCGGGCCTGAACCGCGTCCACATCGGCATGGAGTCCGGCGCGGATGCGGTGCTCGCTTTCATGAAGAAGGGGGTGACGCAGGCGGAACACGTCGCCGCGGGGCGCAAGGTCAAGGCGGCGGGCATGGAACTCTCGGAATACATCATGCCGGGGCTGGGCGGCCGGCCGCTGTCCGAGGTCCACGCGCGCGAGTCGGCGGACGCCCTGAACCGGATCAATCCCGACTTCATCCGCCTGCGCACGCTCGCCATCCCCGCCAATACGCCGCTCTACGAGGAATACGAAGCGGGCCGCTTCGACAAGTGCACCGATGTCGAGACCGTCCGCGAAATCCGCCTCTTCATCGCGTCCCTCGACGGCGTCAGCAGCGTGGTTGCCAGTGATCACATCCTGAACCTGATCGGCGAACTCGAAGGCCGTTTGCCCGAGGACCAACCGGCAATGTTCGCGCTCCTGGACCGCTTTCTCGCCATGTCGCCGGAGGACCAGACCGTGTTCCAGATCGGGCGCAGGATGGGCGCGTTCGCGTCCCTGGACGACCTCGAACACCCGGACCGCCGCGCCATAGCGGAGAACGCCTGTCGCCAGTACGGGATTACGCCTGAGAATGTGGGCGGCGTTCTGGACGCGATTATGCGGCAGTTTATCTGACGCGTCGAACCGATCGTTGTGCGCGTTCAGTCCTTCGCGGCGGGACCCATGTTGCGGAACAGGTACAAGCCCTCTTTGCCGGGGGCTATGATGTCCTTCCAGCCGTTGCCGGTCACGTCCGCGACCCAGAAATAGATGCCGACGCCGCTGGCGTTGTCCGCCGGTCCGTAATCGAGGGTGACGCGGTCGAACGCGCCTCCATTGATCTCATAGTAGTAGACGCCGACGGGATCGTCCGCACCCGGATCGTGGCCGTTGTGGGCGCGGTAGCGTTTGCCCGTGACCAGTTCGAGTTCGCCGTCGTTGTCGATGTCGTGCAACTGGAGATCATGGAATTGGGAGCGATGTTCCTCGACCATGTGCTTGGTCCACGTGCGGTCGCCGTTCTCGTCCCTGCCCTGTTCCATCCAGTACAGGCCGTAGTTGTGCGCCTCGCCGACGATGAGATCGTTCAGTCCGTCGTTGTTCACGTCATGGACGAGGATGGGCACGCTCGCGGACCCGAGGTTGAACTTCGCATGCCAGACCCACCCCTCGACATCAAAGGGGTCCGCAGGCGATTCCAGCCAACCACCGGACAGAACGATATCGGTTCTGCCGTCGCCGTTGACGTCGCCCGTGCCCAGTCCATGTCCGCCCGTCCCCTTGTCAATGGTGTATTGCAGGAACTTTCCCGTTCCCTTGCCGTCCGCGTCCCGTTCGAGCTTGAAGATATGCACGGGCTTCGTCACGGGGAACACCTCGGGGATGCCGTCGCCGTCGAAATCGCAGAATACGTTGCGCTCGACATTCCCGACCTTCGCCACCTCGTGCGTGGTCCACAGGCCGGCCTGGCCCTTCGGGTTCTCGCGCCATTCGAGGCGCATGCCCCACCATGCCCCGTTCACGATATCGAGGTAGCCGTCGCCGTTGACATCGAGGGGATAGTTCGAGAAGTCGTCGTAGTACGTGTCAACGGGCTGCAAGTCGCAAACCGTGTGCGCCGTCCTGAAATCGGGCCCGGCATACCAATAGCAGCCGGACACGATATCGATGACCCCGTCGTTGTTTACGTCGAATGCGGCCGCGGCCTCATAGGTTCCGGTTCCGATGCGTTCACGATCGAAGCGCAATTCCACGGCGGGAACAGCCGCCGCAAGGGTTGCCAACAACAGTGCGGTTATGCCGCGCATGGCATGGTCCTCCTCGGTCACGTAATCTGGAATGTTTATGCGTTCGCGTACGGACGGACGAACACGGACAGTTGTTTCAGCTCTTGGCGTGTCCTCTGAACCCGGTGTTACGGGGTCAGTTTCTCGAACGGCAGCGGCGCGCCTTCCGGCGTGGTCAACCGCAGGTTGAAATTCCAGCCGCCGCGAACCTGCGTTACCTGCACAAGGATATCGTTGAGGCCCGCCCGCAGACGGACCGGCGCCTGGTCTTCATCAAACGTGTTGCCGCGGTCCACATTGTTCTCGTGGACCGCCTCGCCGTTGATCCAAATCTTGATGCCGTCGTCGGACCCGGCGCGCGCCACGGCCTCGACCGCTTCCGGTACGGCCGCTTGGGTGAACGCATAGGCCGCAACATCGTCCAATGCGCCGAAAATGTCCATCAGGTTCACCAGACCGAACGGTTCGCCGGTCTCGTGCGCCGTCCAGGCCAGGGTTTTGTCGCCCACGGTATAGGCGGCCTTCAGGTCGACATCGGGCTCGTTTATGTTCGTTTTGCCGAAGGCGTCGTCGAATCGCCACGGGAACGGACCGACCAGAGACCACGAGGTCAGGATGCCGAGCCGTTCCGGCGTAAATCCGACCGCCCCGAGCGTGCTCATAACCTCGCGCAGTCCCGCGGTCGAGTTGACGCGCGGCAGCAGCGCCTCGATTACCTTATCGGCCTCGTCCTTACGTCCCGCATCGAGCAGGGCCTTCGCGACACCCGCGAGCGTGCCGACGGGCAGTTGGGCGAATTCCTCGCCGCCAACAGCGTCCATGATCGTCTCGAACGCCTCGGGAATCGGGAACTGCTTGATGCCTTCGAGCGCGTCGAGCTTGCTTTCCTCGGAATCCGCGAAGCCGTACAACGCCAGAAACGCGCGCCCGGCGCCGTCGCGCTCGCCCGCGTTGCGAAACGCCTCCGCCATCCGCCGCAGCTTATCGAGCGCGACGGGCCGCTCATCCTCGGTGCATGTCTCCACGAAGCGAATCAACGGGTCCACGGCTCCGGGCAGGCGCGACGCGGCCAGCCCGGCCAAGGCGGCGTCGCGCAGGACCAGGTCCTCGTGCGCGGCATACTCCGTCAGCAGCGGCAGGAAGAGCGCGTTGCGCTTCTCACCGAAGACGCCGAGCAGCGACGCCTGGACGTCGCGAGGCAGGGCCGAAAACGCATCGAGCAGCGCGTGGTCCGCGCCGGGACCTTGCAGCACCGCGAACGCGGCCAGCACCGCCGGTTCGAGTTGCCGTCCGTCTTTTCCGTCCAACGCTTCGAGCAGCGTCGGGATCACAGTTTCATCGCCGTAAGTTCCCAGACCGACCAGGGCCGCGCCTTTCAACCGGAGGCCGTCGAACGTTGCCGAGGCGGCCCGAAACAACGACACGGTCTCCCGCCAGTGGCCGCCTTGCGCGCCCGTCGCGTGACCGAGGCGGATGATCGCGTCGCCCGCGTCGAAGCGGGTGATGTCGTCGGCATTCTCGTACACCGCGAACAGCTTCGCCGTGTATTGCGGATCGCCGGTACGTGCGAGCGCGCGTGCCGCCGCCGCGCGCACCCGCGCTTCGGGACTCACGATCGCCGCCAAAACGGCGGGCAGGGTCTCGGGCTTGTTCATCATGCCGAGGGCGTCCAGCAGGGCGCATTGGAATTCCGGTTCGGCGTTTGGCAGCGCGTTACCGAGGGCGACAGCCGCCTCCGTCGTGTTCATCTCGCGCAGGGCGGCCCGCGCCTTTTCGCGCAGAACGGGATTGCTTCCGAGCAGCGCCGCGACCGGCCCGAGGTCGAATCCTTCCGACACAACGAGGGGCAGCAGGCGCAATCCCCGTTCCTTGATGGCGTCCGGTTGCTCCGGCGCGACCAGCGTCATAATCAGGCGCGCCGTCTCGATGCGTTCCGCCTCCCGGCCCGGAACGGACACGGTATTCGCAATGTCTTCAAGGACGCGCATGGCGGCGAACCACACGTTCGCGTCCTCCCGCGTTACGAGTGGGAGCAACCGCGAAACCGCCGCCGCGCCGTGCCGCGGCAGGAGCTGCCGCGCCAGGATGCGCGCCTCTTCGTCACCGCCGCCGAGTCCCGCGATAAGTTGATCGAGGTTGGGGGCCGCCCACACCGACGCGGCCATCACGAGCGCCAGCGCGATCAACAGGCTGTGCCGCCGCTTCATCATCAGTGTTCCCCGCATGTTGCCGCTCCTACAAATGCCACGGCGCGCGGTACGCGCGCGCCAGATGGCGATTCGCCTGCTCGTCGTTCAGGAACCGCTCCGCCTTGCCGTCCCATTCGAGACGGCGGCGCACCTTGAGCGCGATACCCGCGAGCAGCACCGCCGCCGTCGAGCGGAAGCCCTGCTCGATATCCGCGGCGGGCGTGCCGCGCGTGCGCACGCATTCGAAGAAATTATTGTGATGCGGCGGGTTCGCCCAACTTTTTTCCGGTTCCCCGACGTATTCCTCGATGCCCAGGTCGGCGGGCCGCACCTTGAACGTGCCGCGGTCCACGAAGAGCACGCCGTCCGTGCCATGGAAACTGATGCCGTAACCCTTGTCGCCGTGGGTGTTCTGGTGGCGCTGCTCCCACGTCACGTTGCAGCCGGGATACTCAAAGAGCGCCTCGATGGTTTCGTAGTTGTCCGCGCCGGGGGCTCGGCGATAGCTCCCACCCAGCGCCTGAACCGAGAGGGGCCGGTCCGCGCGTATGCCCCAGTGGACGATGTCCATGAGGTGCACGCCCCAGTTCGTGAGTTGACCACCCCGCGCGTAATCGTGCCAGCCCATAAAGCCGCCGAACCGCTCCGGCGAATAGGGCGCCCACGGCGCGGGCCCGAGCCACAGGTCCCAGTCCAGGCCTTCGGGCGGGTCCTGGGGCGTCTCGCCGACGCCCCAATCGTTCACGCCTACCCATGCGCTCGCGGTCATGACCCGGCCAAGACGTCCGCTGTGTACGAGTTCGACTGCCTTCTGGAACACCGGCATCGAGCGTTGCTGCGTTCCGGCCTGGACCACGCGGCCATAGCGGCGCGCCGCGTTCACCATCGCCCGTCCTTCCTCGATGGTCGTGCAGACCGGCTTCTCGACGTAGACGTCCTTCCCCGCCTGACAGGCAAGGATGGTGAGCAGCGGATGCCAATGGTCCGGCGTCACCACGAAGACGGCGTCCACGTCGGGCCGGTCGAGCACGCGCCGAAAGTCCTGATAGCCCGAGGGCTGTTGATCCGAGAGTTCCTTCACCTTGTCGATGGCGTTCATGTAACGCGACTTCGCCACGTCGCACACAGCCACCAGGCGACACTGATCATTCACGGCCAAGGCCTCGATGTGGCGCGTGCCCATGCCGCCGTTGCCGATGACCGCAATGCCCACCTGCTCATTCGGCCCGACGCGCGCCGCCCGCGCCTTGCCTCCGCCCAACAGCGTCGTCGCCGCCGCGCCCGCAACGCCATGCCCCACACGCTGTAGGAATCGCCTTCGATCTATCTGCCTTCCCTCTCCCTGTGGGAGAGGGTCAGGGTGAGGGTTAATTCGCTCCCCGCGTTTCATAAGCTGCACTCCCTGTATCCCGCGTTTACGCGCGACCCGGCCCGCCACGGTACAGGATTTCGGCGGCGAAATAAAGCCCATTCCCGTCGTCCCGAGAGGAAACCGCCGGACACCCATGATAGACTACGTCCTGTCCCGGCGCCTGACCGGCGGCGACTTTGGAATAGCAATGATGAGTCTCGGCGACGTCGAAGAACCGGCTTCATGCCCCATCGCGGAAGGACCGCTGGTTACCGTGGTGCTCAGCAGCTACAACTACGCGGATTTCCTGGGGCAGGCGCTCGACAGCGTATTCGAACAAACGTATCGCCCGATCGAACTAGTGGTCGTTGACGACGGATCGAGCGACCGATCGCGCGAGATCATCGAGGAGAAGCTGCGCTCGGCGTCGATCCCGGCGACGCCCGTCTTTCAGGAGAATCGTGGGCAGGCGGCCGCGCTCAACGCGGGCTTCGCGTTAGCCAAGGGACGGTACATCTGCACCTTGGACAGTGACGATTACTGGTCGCGGGACAAGGTGGCGCGCATGGCGGCGTTTGCGGAGCGCCTGCCGGACGGGGGGGTGTA
The DNA here is from genome assembly GCA_029556545.1 of Candidatus Hydrogenedentota bacterium. Classification (GTDB taxonomy): domain Bacteria; phylum Hydrogenedentota; class Hydrogenedentia; order Hydrogenedentales; family JAGMZX01; genus JAGMZX01. The sequence goes on along the minus strand of JAKQEQ010000023.1, from coordinate 57,632 downwards.
TCAACACCAGTTGGCCCGTCATTCGGGCGGCGTGGACAAGCCGCTGCTTCTGAGCGGCGATCTTGCGGCCATATGGCGGACGCTGGGCACGGTCAACCTCGCGCTGCGGCAGGACGTGTTCTCGGTCTTCGTTCCGACGTCCGGGCTCATGTGGCGCACGGCGGTGCTTCGCGACATCGGACCGATCCCGTCCGCGTTGCGCGCATGCCCCGATGCCTATCTGACGCGGATGGCCTGCTTGCGGGGGCCCTTATATTCCAATCCGGAAGCGCTCGGGACATGGCGCGATCATGAGAGGAACGCGGGCCGTAAGGACCGGTACGGTTTCGACAAGTTCTGGCTGCGGGTGATTATGCCGGTCCTGAACGAGGCCTTTGCGCGGGAGGGCGAGCCGGTGCGGCTTGTGTACCGGCCCGCAGCGGTGGTGATGGAGCCGTGGCGGCTTGTGCGCGAGGCGTTGTCGCGGCACCGGGCGCGAAAGGCGAAGCGAAGTGCCGATCGTGAGTAGCCGCACGTCCAATTCGTGCAATTCGTGTGACTCGCGGTCTTCTTTGTTACCACGAATCACACGAATTGCACGAATAAGAACGAGTACAAGCAGAGAGTATTGTCTCCTATAAGAGAGGTATTCCAGGCCTTGGGCCGGGGCAGTAGCGGTCTTCCGTGTCGTCCGTCAGGCAGGGATAGTAACCGCCGGAGTTGTAGAACTGAATGACGCGCAATAACTCACTGACAATGATTCGCCAATCGGGGCCGTCCATGTAGTCGGCATCGTGGGGCGGGCAGGCGTGGTTGTCGCCGGGCCCCGGTACGTAGCCGTCCTCCGTCACCTCCGCGCCGGCGCAGTGGTAGCCGCCGGAATTAAGGAACTGAATGACGCGCAAGAGTTCGGGAAGTTCGATGAGAAGGTTGACGTTGACATCCGCGGCGTGCCGGGGCTCGGTGGGCGCGCCGGGGTAGGATTCGGGATCGGTCGGCAGGGTGAACGCGGCCACTTCCGCGCCGTCGTTCCAGCCGTCGCCGTCGGTGTCCGGGTTGAAGGGGTCGAGGCCCGGCCAACAGTAGAACTCGACTTCGTCCGGGACGCCGTCGCCGTCCATATCGCCGTCCGGGCTGTCCCATTCCTGCTCGTCGGCGCGGCCGTCGGCGTCGCTATCTGCATCCGGCATACGCACGGGGACCGCGAGGGCGCTCGGGCGCAGCGCGTTGGTAAAGACGAAATTGTGCGCCACCTGCGCCGGGTGCAGGCCGGGGATATCGTCGCCGTTGTTCGGGTTCACGTCGAAGCGGGGGTAATTGCTGCTCGATACGTGGAGGCCGAGGCGATGGCCCGTATTGAAGATCCAACTGGTGTCGCCGAGGTCGATATCAAGCTCGACCACCTCGCCTGGAGCGATGTATTGGGGTTCCACGCCGCGGCCGCCGCGATATTTCACGCGCTGGATGCCGTCCAACACCAGGATTTCGCGGCCATCGCCCTCGGGATATGCATCGACCACCTTGGCCGTGAAATCGGTGTCTGACGCATCACTGCCCACGTAAAGGCGCACCCGGAAGTTTCCGGTGGCTTCGAGCGGTTCGGCAAGCGGGGCCGAGTAGAAGCGGAGCACGTCGTCGCGCGGCCCGATGTCGTTCTGGTCATAAGGTCCGTACGCTATCTTGGCTTGGGCCGAAGGACTTTCGCGGTCGGACGCCTTGATATTCTGGCCGCCGAGGCTCGGCACGGGGTTCGCGGGATCGTAGTGGAAGTTGCGGCTGCCCGACTCCGCGATGGGCGGCGCGACGTCGAGCAGGCCGTCCGGGTGGAGATGGAACCAGGTCTTCCGGGGCGGGAGCGGCGGCCAGCGGAGGGCGGTGCGCCATTCCCATCCCAGGCCGTCGTGGTGTTGGTCGTCGCCGACGGTGTAATAGACCACGGGCGGGCCCTCGAGGACGCCGGTGTCGATATCGCGAAGGTAGTGGAGGGCGAAGTCGCGTTCGAAGGTGAAGGGATCGATATCGAGGTAGTTGGGGTGGAAGTCGAAGGTTAGTCCTTCGAGGAAGTCGTACTTCGCGTGGGCTGTGGCGCGCATGACGAGCCGCTGTGCGCCGCGGGCGCCCGGTCCGCCGCGATACTGGCAGGCGATGAAGAATTTCAGGGTGCCGTGCTCGACGATATCGTAATATCCTCCGATATGCAGGCCGGGCGCGGTTACTTCGTGAGCGCGCGAGGACACGGCGAACTGTTCCCAGTAAGGATCGTTTGGGGGATGCGCGCGCCAGCGGGCTTCGAGATAAGGGGCGTTGATCGCCTCCTGGTTGAGCCAGATGTCGTGCACGGCTTTGCGATAGACGCCGCCCTGATAGATGAATTCGTCGCCGATGTCGGTGGGCGTGGGCCGTAGGATGAAGCACGCGAGATTCGAGGTTGCCGGCAGCGAGAGCGCCGTGAGCGCGCCCTTGCCCGAGCCCGCGAAGAAACCGACGCGCCCGTTGCACCAGGGCTGTTGCGGCGCCCACACGGCGAAGACCCGCCCGTCCGGCCCGTCACGTTCGAAGGGCGCGTATTCACCCTCGCTGTCCCACTGGCCCCGGGTCGCCTGCTGGGCGAAGCCGATGCCATAGGGGGACCAGTCGCCTTCCTCGGCGAAATAGGCGTACGGCGTGCGGCCGAGCAGCATGGGCGGCGGCGGCCCGCCGACGAGGGGCACGTAGACGCGGGTGTGCAGGAGGGTTCCGTCGTCCGCGGGCATCATGAACGAGCCGAGGAATTCCGCGTGAGCGGGCGCGCTCAGCGCGCCAAGCGCACACAGGAACACCCCAAGCTCCCGGATACCGCGCATGGACTTTCTTCTTTGTCTCGATGAACAGGAGAAACGCCATTATAGCACGGAAGGGGTCGATTTGGGCGAGGCGAAGCTTCGCCGGGTTAGCCGCGCCGAGGCTTGACGAGCGGGGCCAAGACGTCCACGGCGAACGTGGACGGCCCTTGCATTCCCGTCACGCGCCCGGCAGGCACAGGCACGACGACAGCATCGGGGTGTCCGCGTCGGCCCAGGCTTTCTCGAACCGCTGATGGGCGACGGCGGCCTCCGCGTCCTTGTGCTGCAGCCGAAGCGCGCGACTCAGGCCATACAGGGACCAGCCATTCTCGGGATACTGCGCGAGGTCTTCGCGGTACACTGCCTCGGCTTCGGCGTGCCTACTGGCTTTCAGGAGCACGGCGCCGAGGGTGTGGCGGACCGGCTGAATCCAGTCCGGGGGTTCGTCGTAGCGGAGGCTGTCCTGAAGCCGCACGGCCTCGCGCAGATGCGTGACGGCTGTATCGAACTCGTTGCGCTGGGCCGCGATTTCCCCGTCCAGCGTGGCGGAGGCCACGGCCAGAATATCCGACGCGGCGTTGTTGCCGAAGGCCCATTCCGATGGCACCAGCGCGGCGGCCTCGTGAAACGCCTTGCGCTCGCGATCGGCCTCGTCGAGCCTGCCGAGGGCGCTTAGCGCAATGGCGCGGGTGAACCGCCACAAGGCGCGGGAGAGCGGGAGGCCCTCCGGCGGTTCCGGTTCTTCAAGTATCTCGTCCCACTGGCCGAACCGCATCAGGACTTCCGAAGGAAAGATCATGAAGCCGTCGGCGAAGGGCGCGAAATCTTCCAGAAAATCGTCCGGCACGGCGGCCACCATGTTGCGCGCGGCCTCGAGCGCCTCCGCGCGGCGCCCTCGCATCATGGCCGTGTATGCGAAGAAATGTTCGTTATGGATCATGTAAAGCGCAAAGAAGCCAGGCCGCGGATTGGCGGCGCGGAATGCAATATTCGATTGCATTGCCGCGAAGTTGGCGTCCGCAGCGTCCCGCCAGCGCCCGACGCGGGCATAGATGTGCGAAGGCATGTGGACCAGGTGGGTCGCGGCCGGCCCGAGGCGGCGCGCCACGTCGCGCAGGCTGTCCGCGGCGGGAACCGCCCGCTCGGGCGTCGGCGATGCTTCCACCGCGTGGATGTAATAGTGGGTCGCCCCCGGATGGGCCGGATTCAACGCCATCGCGTGCTCCAGGATCGCAACGATCTCCTCGGTTCCCGGCTGGGGCTGGCCGTCCAGGGTCCATAAGTCCCACGGACGCAGGTCCATAAGGGCCTCGGCGAAGAGGGTCGCCACATCGACGTCGTTCGGATACGCGTCGAAGACCGCGCGCATCGCCCCGGCGTATGCTTCGTCCAGCGGCCGCCGGTCTTCCGGCTCCTGCTCCGCGTACCGCGTACTCAGCGCGTCGATGAGCGCCCGGTCTCGCGCACCGGCGTTCGCGGCAAGGTCCCGCGCTTTCCCGAGCGCTTCCCACGCGATTGCCGCCTTTTCCGGCGGGACCATCGGGTAGTTGATATGCGGGCCATTCACCAGCGCCACGCCCCACCACGCCATGGCGCAATCGGGGTCCAGCGCCGCCGCGCGCCGATACGCGCGCTCCGCGGCCCCGTGATTGAACGCGTATGTCAGCAACAGCCCCTCATCGAAGGCCTGTTGCGCCGCGGACGAAGCCGTCGAGATTTGAAACGACCGCATTCCCCTGTCGCCGGGTCCTTGCGCGGCCACCGGCGGCTGGCCGGAGGTGGCGCAACCGGACGCCAACGATGTCCCGATAACGGATCCAAGCGTGACCAGTCCCCGAAGTAACGACGTCCCAATAAGCTGTAAACGAACCATTTGTCTTGAATCTCCTCTCTCGATTGCCCCGGAAGTTCGGGAAGATGAGACAGTTTTCCGAACGCCCGATTCAGGGTGCGCTGCCTCTTGCCGTACAAGCCTCACTGGTCAAACACCCACGAGTAGTAGCGTATTTCGAAGGGCGGGCATCACGCGCACCCGCCGCCGGATTTCGCGTACAATAGGTCACGACATGCGAACACCTCATCCAAACCGCCGGTCCTTCCCGCGCGCACCGGCGTGTTGCGCTACGGCGATCTTGCTGACCGTTTTCGCATGTGCGCACGACGCATCGCGCGAACTCTTCGAAGGCGTCCGACTGATCCACGTGCGCAAGGAGGCGCCCGAGCCACTGTCGTATTTCCTGGTCTCGATTGACCTTGCCGCGCCGGGACTCCGGTTTACCACCACGGCGCCCAATGGCGACGCACCCCGCGACACGTGGACGGAGACGACCCGCGACTTTGTCGGGAGCACGGGCGCGCAACTCGGTATTAACGCGAGTTTCTTCTCGTACGATAATGAACCGCACACGGATGTTCTCGGACTTGCCGTCAGCGACGGCGTCAAGTATTCGCCCTGGAGCCGCGGCCTGCCGTACGGCGTTAATTTCAGCAAGGACAACGCGGTGACGTTCATCGAGCCGGCCAGCCCCGCGCCGACCGGCTATGAGTCCAGGCCGTCCGTACCGCTATATAACGCGGTGGCCGGCAATCTTCGGATCGTGCGGGACGGCAAGAACACGACCGTGCCCGAAGGCAAGCGACACCCCCGCACGGCAGTCGGCCTGACCAAGGACAACACGCTGCTGTTACTCGTGGTGGACGGACGGCATCCGGAGTACAGCGTCGGCATGACGGCGCATGAATTGGCGGAGACCTTGCTTCGCCACGGCGCGCGGGACGCGATCAACCTCGACGGCGGCGGTTCCTCGACCCTCGTCGTGGCCGATCCCGAGCCGCGCGTCGTGAACGTGCCGCTGCCGTTCGACCTGCCGGAGGGGGCGGCCGTCCCCGAGCGCGGCATCGAGCGCAAGGTCGGGAATAACATCGCGGTCTTCGCGCGGCCCGTCAAGGCCGAATGAATTCCTGGCCCGTCCCGTCCCACCAGATGGGGAACCTCGGGGACCGGACACGGTATTCTTGTTATACTGTCGCCGCAACCGGGAATATGAGTGTCCCATGATTTTCGTTTTCATACGCCGGGGGCTACCTTGCCTCCTGCTCTGTGCCCTGCCCCTGGCGGGAACCGCCGCGGCTGAGCCGATGTTCGGCGGGGCTGCGGACGCGGCCAACCGCGTCTTCACGGGCATCGGGCGCGCAATCGAGTCCATCCTGGGCCGAGGCCTTGATATCGGCGCAACGCGCGACAGAGACTCCGCCGCGACGCGCATCATCGAGGAACGTGTTCCTGTTGCTTCGGGGGGCGTCGTGAGCCTTGACCACGGGTTTGGATCAGTGCACGTCCGGAGTTGGGATCAACAGGTGACGCAATACCGGGTGGAAGTCAGCGTCGCCGCGGAATCGCGCGAGGCCGCCGCTCGCATCGCTGAAAGCGTGCGGGTCGAACACACCGCACGCCGGGATTCGCTCCGCGTCCGCACGGTGTTGCCCGACCTCGGCGCGGAGGAGTCGCCGCCGGTATTGAGCGTGGACATCGAACTTACCGTCCCCAGGGACGCGACATTGACCCTGCGGCAGCTATTCGGCGACGTCGAGATTGGTGGACTCGGGGGCCGGGTCGCGGTTGATGCGGCGTATGGCGCCGTAACGTTGCGCGATATCGCGGGGCCCGTGGAGCTGCGCGCGCGGGGCGATCAGCCCGTGACGATCTCCGGTTTGGCGCGCGGCGGCGTGTTTCGACTTGACGGGGTCGCGGCCACGTTCGACGGAATCGACGGCGAGACGCGGATTTCGTCGTTTGGCGGCGCTCTTGAGGTGGAGGCCTTGGGTGTCGAGGCGGCGCTGGACGTCTTTGCGGAAGGCGGGCCCGTGCGCATCGCGTTCGGTGCGGACGCAGATCCCGACCTCGCTGCGACGGTCCGCTTTGGCGAACTGGTCTCAGACTGGCCGGAAACGATTCCCGTGGGAGACCTCACGATGCTTCGCCATGAACGCCCGGAGGCGCGGCAACGCGCGACCGTCGATGCGGTATTCGGCGACGTGGCGATCGTGCGCGGGTCCGCGCGCGCCACCGCCGAGGAGACCACGCCCGGGACCGGGGAGGGCATGAGCGTGTTTCGGGAAACCACGACCCGCACCGAGCCCATAAGCCCCGATATGCGCCTCGTGATCGAGGCGAACGCGGGCGGCGTGCGCATCGAGGGAGTGGACGCCCCCGAACTGACGATCACAGAAGAGCGCACGGTATGGGCGGCCGCCGCCGTCGCGGCGCCTCGCGCGCTCGAAGACCTGCGCGTCAGCGTCGGGCGGGACGGCCCCGAACTCATAGTGACCAGCCTCGCACCGGACCCCGCCGCGTTCCCCGCGCTACGGCGGAGAACAGATCTGTTCGTCCAATGCCCGAGGACGCTTCCCCTGCGGGTCACGGCCCGCGACGGAGTGAGCGCGGTCTCCAGCATGGCGGCCTCCATGGAGGTGCGTCAACAGGCCGGACGTATCGAGATCGCGGACGTGACCGGGGATATCCTGATTGAGAACGCCAAAGGCGGCGTCTCGGTCCTGCGCTGTTCGGGCGCCGTCGAAGTCGCAGTCGCCGGGGGCGACGTGGTCTTGCGGGAAAACACCGGGATCGCCGCTGTAACGTGCAGCGACGGGCGCGTCCTCGTCGACGGGCCCGGGGGCGCGTTGTCGGCCCGCGTGACCAACGGGGAAGTGCGTATTCTGGCCCTCGACGGCCTGCGCGGGGACCTCGAAGCGGTCGCCGAGGGCGGCAACATCAGCCTGGCTTTGCCGGAGTCGCCGGACGCTGACCTGAGCGTCGCGGCCATTGGCGGTGTGGTCCAAAGCGCCATCCCACTAACCGGATCCGTCTCGAAGGATCGCCAGGAATTCCACGTGCTCCTCAAGGAGGGGCGGCATCGCGTCCGGCTCGAAGCGCGGAACGGCGACGTGCGTATCGACTGACAGCCGGTTGCCTGAGGCTATTGCCCCCCGCGCGGCATTTACGCCCTACAAGCCGTCGGGCGTATTCCACACAATGCAACCGCTGCGCAAAATTCTCTAATTACTCAGAATGCGTGGTTTGAATTCTTGAATGGCCGCCCGGCGCGGTGTAGAATTCGCCCATCATTTCCCCTGACGTAATTCCAAGTACTCTCTGACGCGAGAGAGGTGTTGTATGCGGACTGCGGACCGGCTGACGAAGATACCGCCGTATTTGTTTATGACGCTGCGCAACAAGATTAACGAAGCGCGCGCGCGCGGCGTCGATGTGATCAGTCTTGCCATCGGCGACCCGGTGGACCCGACGCCGCAGCGGGTCATCGATCGGCTCTGTGAGGCCGCTCAGGACCCGGCGAACCATCGGTACCCGACCGACGAGGAGTGGGGCATGCTCGCCTTTCGCGAGGCGGTTGCGCGGTGGTACGGGCGGCGCCTCGGGGTAACGCTGGACCCGAGGAAGGAGGTGGTGGCGCTGATCGGGTCGAAGGAGGGCTGCCACCATTTCGCGCTGGGGGTGATCGACCCGGGCGACCTGGTCCTGGTCACGGACCCCGGCTATCCCGGTTATCGCCCGAGCATCTGGTTCGCCGGGGCGGAACCTTACGCGGTACCGATGCGGGAGGCCAACAATTACCTGGTGGATTTCTCCGAGATTCCCTCGGACGTGGCGAAGCGGGCGCGGGCCTTCTACCTGAACTATCCGAACAACCCCACAGGGGCGGTGGCGACGCGCGCGTTCCTGGACGACCTGGCGGCCTTCGCGCGCGACAACGACATTGTCGTGTGTTACGACAATCCCTATGCGGAACTCGTGTTCGGAGTCGAACGGCTGAGTTTTCTGGCGGCGACGGGCGCGCGCGAGGTGGGCGTCGAGTTGAATTCGCTGTCGAAGCCGTACAACATGACCGGTTGGCGCATCGGGATGGCCTGCGGCAACCCGGACGTGGTGAAGGCGATCGCCACATCGAAGGCGAACACGGACTCGGGGGTCTTCAACGCGGTCCAGTACGCCGGTATCGAGGCGCTCGATCATTGCGACGACTTCATCGGACACATGATCGAGGTCTACCGCCGCCGCCGCGAGAAGACCCTCGCCGTATTGAGCGACCTCGGGTGGCCGGGCGAAGCGCCGCCGGGAACGTTTTACCTGTGGGTGCGTGTTCCCGAGGGATACACTTCCGCGACGTTCTGCGAGTTTCTCTTCGAGCGATGCGCCGTCGTCGCCGCGCCGGGCGCGGCGTACGGGCAATTTGGCGAGGGCTACGTCCGCTTCTCGCTTACGGTCGAGGATGCTCGCCTGGACGAGGCGTTACAGCGCATGCGCGGGCAACTGCCGCGCCAGAAGTTCTAGAGGAGCGCTTAGCCGGCGTTTCCGCAGATCTGATGTAAACCCAAGATTCTCGGTTGATGGGAGAATAGAGTGGCCCTCATGAGCCTGTTCGGAGTTCACATACCCCCTTCCAATATTCGCGTCATTCCGCCCGGCCAGTCCAAGCATGACGCCCTCGACCTGCTTATCAGCGCCGTGGCCCGCAGCGGTGCGGTCGCGGACCACGAAGTCTTTCAACGCGCGGTACACGAGCGCGAGGCCGTCATGAGCACGGGCATCGGCGGGGGCGTGGCCATTCCGCACGTCCGCATCCCCGAAGTGCGCTACGCCACCATCGGCGTCGGCGTCGCGCCGGACGGCATCGAGTACGGCACGCTCGACAACAACCCCGTCCATATTCTGGTGCTGTTCGCCATGCCCGAGGGCGCGGACAAGGAGTACCTGCGCTTGCTTGCCCAGGTCATGGCGGCCCTCAAGAACCAGGAGGTCTACGACCGCCTGGTCGCCTGCCGCACCGCCAAGGAAGTCCACGCGGTGCTCGAGGGGGCCGGGCCCTGACCCGGCGCGCCGAGGCCGATCTCACATGACCAGCGAGACGATGCCAATCATGACGGCGACGGTCAGGGGGATGAGCAGGTTGTCGTCGGGGTAGAGGCGGAAAAGCCAGACGGTGGCGCGGTGGAAAATCTTGCGCTGGACGCGCCGGGTTACGGGGTGCAGATGATGGACCCAGTACTTGGTGTAGCTCTCGACGAGCGCGACGATGAACCCGATGCCGAGGATGTGGTCCCAGTGCAGGGGACACTGGAGCCGCCGACTGATCGCCCACATGACGAGGACGCTCGACACGAAGAAGGCCAGCAGCCCCACCGCTTGTTCGCGGCCCCAGCCGCGCTTCGCCATCTGATAGCGGGTCCACGCCGCCGCCGGATCGGCGACGCCCAGGACCGCGATGGCCATCACGAGCGTCGCCTCGCGGCACCAACCCACGCGATAGGCCGTCATGAGTATGGTGGCGGCGAGCAGGTAATAGGTCATGGCGTTGAAATGAGCGTGCTCGATGGGGCGCATGAGGTTGCCGTAGAACGGCAGGCCGCGAATGACCTTGTTCACGCGCGGCGAATAGAAGCGCATCAGGTCGATGCTGAACGCGACGGCGGTTTCCGCCCAGCCGAAAATGACGAGGAAGTCCAAGCCGGAAATGGGACGGCGGATATCTTTCCACAGGTAAAATATCCCCACCATGAGCAGGCAGCCGAACAGGTGCCACAGCTTCCGAAGGCCGTTCCATTCGTATGCGGTATGTTCGGGAGACATGATCAGCCGCTTATCATGCCGGGCGGTTCCGGCGACCCTCGTTCCGTGCGTTACGCCTCCAGCATAGCACAAATTGGCTCGCAAGTGGGGGATCAGGGATCAGGGACTAGGGACTAGGGACTAGGGACTAGGGACTAGGGACTAGGGACTAGGGACCAGGGACCAGGGACCAGGGACCAGGGATCAGGAACCGGGGATCAGCGGGTCGTTGCGGAAGGCGGGGTCTTCCGGGTTGGGCGCGTGGAAGTAGGTCATTTCGCCATCGGGGTCGGGGAACTCCGTCAGGGTCAGTTCCCAATCCGTAGGGGCGAAGGGGTACCAGTTCGTCGTTTTCCACGCCTTGACCTTGAAGGCCAGACCGCCGGGCCGCACGGTGTCGTCCGGGAACGGGCCGGTGAGCGTCGCCGGGTCGATGGTGATCAGGCGCAGGTCTTCCTTTTCGAGGGCGGGGTCGTGCGCGCGGCTCAGGCAAAACACGCGGGGGCCGCAGAGGAGCGCGACGCGCCCCGCCTGCGCTTTCCGCCCTTTCACCCACTGCGGCGATAAGGGTAGTTCAACCTCGACGAGGTCGCCGGAACGCCACTCGCGGCGCACAAAGTACCAACTTCCCGGCGTCGGCGCGGGCCCCGGCTGCGCCTCGCCGTTCACGATGACCCGGGCGCGTTCGCACCAGCGCGGGATGCGCAGTTCGAGCGGGAACGTCGCGGGCGTCTCCGGCTGTACGCGCAGCCGCACGTGGCCGTCGCTCGGATAGGCCGTCTCCTGATCGATGGCGACGTTTACGCCCGAGGGCAGCGTCAATGTCGCGGTCGAAGGCGTGTACAGGCTGACCGCGATGCCGTCCGCCGTCGTATAGGCGATCATCTGGGGCAATTCGGCGATGATCCGGCGGTAGTTGCACGGGCAGCAATACGTATCGCCCTCGAAATACGCGCGCGGCCCCTCGAAGGGGATGTAATAGCGGATGCGGCGTCCGTCGGGCGACTGCGCCGCGAACAGGGCGTTGTAGACCGCGCGCTCGATGAGGTCCCCGTACAGGGGATCGCCGTCGCGCCGCAGCAATTCGTCCCACCAGCGGATCAGGTACGCCGTGGCGCAGGTCTCGCCCAGGTTCGCCGCGCCCTCCTGCGTGTCGTGCCAGCACTCGTGCTGGCCGCATGTACCGATAACGGCGAGGCCATCTTCCTTGAGCAGGAAATCCATCGCGCGGCGCGTGGGCCGGAGGAGCGCGTCGTTCGGCGCGACGCGATGGAGCCACAACTGGGCCAGACTGCGGCAGAGGTAGGCGTAGGCGTGCCCCTGAATCTGGCCCCAGCGCCCCTTCACTATCGGGCCGTCCCAGTCCGCGAGCCCGCGAAACCGCGCGCAACAATCGACGTATCGCGCGTCGCCGGTCGCGTCGTACAGCGCCAGGAGCGCGCCCTCGAAACCCGTCACGGCCATGTACACCGTGATCTCGCCGCCGCCCGGCTCGCGGTCCGGATCGGCGGTCCACCGCGCGATGACGTAATCGGCGGCCTTGCGCGCGGCGTCGAGCGACGCGGTCTCGCCGAAGAATTTGTGGTCCATCGTGAGGCCGTAAATGATGTAGGCCGTCTCGTGGATGTCCCACAGCGACCACACGCGCGCCTCGGGCGCGAAAAAGCCGACGTAGCCGTCCGCTTCCTGGAGGCGGAGCACCTCCTCGACGACGCGTTTCTTCTTTTCGAGCACCCGCGCGTCGCCCGAGTACGCCGCGAAGCGGACCAGCGCGTCGATGGTCTTACCAAGGCCGACGTAGCCGCTCTTCGCCGTCCGTTCCCGGAACGGCGCAAGGAAGTCGCCATCGAGGTCCGCCGCGAGCAGGTTATGCTCGATGGTCGCCTCGATGCGCCGCCCGATCTCGCCGCCCACCGCGACGCGGCGAAGGTCCGCCGACCGCAAGACGTTCACCACGGCTCCCGCTGATTGGCAGAACATCAATCCCATGAGAAGAATTATCGCGCTGTTTCGCATGGCAGTCCACTTCCTGTTTGCGTCGTGACACTCATGCATTTACCGTCGTGTCAGCCCGAGGCGGCACAGGGGCAGAATTTCGGTTGCTTCGCGGGGGCCGTAGTTGAAGACGATGAAGCCGCCGGTTTCGAGTTTGCGGGTGATGTTCACCTGCTCGATGAGCCGGGCGACGCCTTCGGAATCGGGCCATACGCTGAGGCCGATGCCGGGGTAGCACGGGGTGTCGCCCGCCCACGCGCGCTGGCGGCGCGCCATGCGCTCGAAATCGGCGTCGAAGGGGGTGTAATTCATGGGGCAGACGAAATCGAGGTAGCCCTTTTCGCACCAGAGCCGCCAGTCCTGGCCGATGGTGTCGCGGTCAACGGGCGCGTTGCGGAAGACGGCCGCGGATATCTTGACGCGTGGCTTGCGCGCGCGCAGCGCCTCGCTGACGCCGGCGACGACGCGGGTGATCTGGGCGCGGCGGAATTCGAGCCATTGCGCGGTCAGGGCCGGGTCCGCGGCGAGGCCGCGGGGCCAGTCCGCGATTTTGCGGTCCAGGACCGCCTCGAACCGCGCTTTGCAGCCGGGGCAGTAGCACGTGGCGCGGTCGGGGTAGCGGATGTAGTCGAAGTGTACGCCGTCGGCGTCGTATTTCGCGGCGACTTCGAGCATGGCGTCGATTTCGAGCCGCTGGTTCTCGGGATGGGACGGGCACAGCCAGCCGTTCTCGGGCGCGCCGTCGAGCCGCACTTGGGTGCGGCCAGCCGCTTTCATGCGCGCCTTGAAGTCGGCGGAGGCCCGGGCGCCCATGTTCCAGTTGACCTTCCAAACGTGGCATTGAACGCCGTGTTTCCGGCACGCGGCCACGCACGCGGCCAATTGGTCGCCGCGCGCCTTGACCTCGGGCGCGACGGGCAAGACGTCGCTCGGGTAATAGGCCGCGCCGCCCCACAGCATGTTCGGGAAGACGGCGGTGAATCCGTTCTCCGCGAGGATGCGCGCGGCGGCGTCCCACGTCATCCCCGCGACGCCGAAAGCGTCATGACACCAGAAGCCGCGAAACTCGTCACGCGCGCCGCGTGATTGCACCGCGCACCACGCCCGCGTCAGCGTCTCGCGCAGTTGTCCCGTGCGCGCCAGCGCCTCGGCGTATTCCCCCGCCGCGACGTGCGCCCGCGCCTGCGCGTGCAGCGCCTCGGCCGCCGTCAGGAGGTCGTCGCCCGCGCCGCCGTCGATTCGCTCGCGAATGCCGCGCCGCGCCGAGTCAAAGTCGCGGAACGGCCCGATGGCGCCCGCGCGCGCGAGGCGCGTCGTCGCCGCCTGCTCCCAGCACTCGGGCAGGAACCGGCCAATCATGGCCAGCAGCAACACGGCCTTGTTGGCGGGGTCGTCGCGCAGAAGAATGTGGGTCATATGCGCCGCGCGGTCCGTGACGACGATCGCGGGATGCCCGGTCGGGTTGCCGTCGACGTCGTACCACGTCGCGGCGACGCCCGCCGCTTGTTGTGGCCGGTCTCCCGCTTGCCCCGCCGAAGCGCCTCGCGAAGGCTGGGACCGCGCCACCCATTCGATGATGTTCCACGATGCCTGCGCGGTGACGGGGGGCAGGCCGGTGAGTCCGCCTGCGGCGGATTCCGTTGGGCGGATGGACGCGAAGTAGCCGGGCCGCGGCTGCGAGACGTGCCTGCCGCGCTGGAGACCGACGGCGATCGCGAGCGCCTCGGGCAGCGTGTAGAACGACACGAGCCTGCCATCGTGTTGCAGAAAAGTGCGGAGCGCGTCTGTCGCCTCTGCGGACATGTCCGGGTTATAGGGGAGCACGGCGACGCGCTTGCCTTCGAGCCGCGCGGGGCTAAGATCGAGGTCGCTGACGGGGACGAACGGCACGCCCAGATCGTCGAGGAAACGCCCGACGCGCTGCGCCGTGTCCTTGACCGTGCGCGCGTCCCCCGCGGCCGACTCGGCCCGCACGAGCACGATGCGGGCATCCTCGCCGTCGCCTCGCCCCGAGGTAGAGGGGCCTCGTACCACGGCGAAGCCCGCGACGTATAGCTCCGTGTCCTCGTCCGCGCCGCGCCACGCGGCGAGGCGAAGGCGATCAATGCGGGTCCAACCGCCCGCCGCGCCCTCGACCGTCGTATCGAGTTTGTCGATGGCGACCGTACACCACTGCTCCGCCGCGTCGAGCGAGAAGGGCGCGGAATACCAGGCGTCTCCGGCTCGGAAGTAGAACGTGAAGCCGCCGATGGGTTCGGGCTTGCCGCAGTACAACTGAAATCGGATGCCGCGCGCCTCGGCGAGGTCGAGCGCGACGTCCGCGTCCCAGTACGCGCGCTCGATGCCGTCCGAGAAGTTGCACGGAAGCCGCACGACGGAACGGCCCCCGATCTCGAACGCGGCGGCGGGACTCGTGGGGTCTCCCGCCGACCACGCGGTTGGTTGGTCGAGCGGGGGTCGTGTCGCGCCCGACGCGGCCCCGGACGACGAGGCAAGGACTGTGGCCCAAAATGCGAAGAGAACAAACGGTCGCATTGTCTTTCCTTGCGGTTCCGTTGATGCCCGCGATGCCGCAGTGTACCGGCGGGGTGTCGCGCGGTTCCAGACGCGCCCGCGAGTGAATACAACGGTAGCCCGGGCTGTAGTAAGCTGAAGAAGAACGACGGGGACCCGAAATGGAGGACACCCCATGAACGCCTGGACACGTTGGATCGCATTTTGGAACCGGCAGGTGCGGAAATTCACGATCTACGACGTGAAACTGGCGCAGACGGGCGCCATGGCTTTTGCGCTGATCATCGCGAAGATCTTCCCGTGCATTCTCGCGATCAGCATCTGGTGGTTCGTCGCGGCGCTTATTCTCTGCATGATTCGCCCGTGCTACGTCATTCTTTTCAAGAACGACGCCACGGAACCGGGCGGCGACGCCTGATCGCGACACCGGCGAAAACAACGTCCGCGGCGAGATAGCGACCCGCCGCGGACCCGCGTTTACCAGTTTTCCGTTGCCTATTGGAGCAGAGCGCCCTTGTATTTGCCGGTCAGGGATTCGAGGAACGCGACGATGGCGGCGACGTCCGCCTCGGGCAAGGTTACGCCCACATTGTACGTGGCCATGGTCCGCACCGCTTCCTTGAGGTCGGACGTCGAGCCGTCGTGGAAGTAGGGGTAGGTCAACGCGATATTACGGAGCGACGGCACCTTGAACTTATGGCGGTCAGCCTCATTTTCGGTAACGTTGAAGCGGCCGAAATCAGCTTTCTGGACATTTCCGCGGGCGGCGAAATAGTCGGCTACGAGACCCATGTACTCGTAGGACTGCCCGCCCATCGCCATGCCCACGTGGCACGTGGCGCAGTGGTAGTCCTTGAAGAGCGCGTAGCCGCGCTGCTGAT
The DNA here is from genome assembly GCA_029556545.1 of Candidatus Hydrogenedentota bacterium. Taxonomy (GTDB): domain Bacteria; phylum Hydrogenedentota; class Hydrogenedentia; order Hydrogenedentales; family JAGMZX01; genus JAGMZX01. Next base: position 41,817 of record JAKQEQ010000023.1, on the reverse strand, counting down.
TGTCCGTGAGCGCCGTTTCATCGCCCATGAGGTACTTATCGAACGCGGAGTCGGGCGTGACCAGCGACCGCTCGAAAGCCCCGATGGCGTCCGTGACGGACTCCTTGCTCGGGCCTTCGGGGTAGACCGCGAGGAATTCGGCCATGAGCGCTTCATCCTGCTGCAATTTCCCGACTACCTGCGGCCAGTTCGATCCCATCTCGATCGGGTTGTTCACGGGGCCGTCCGCCTGATCTTCGAGCGTGGCTGCGCGGCCGTCCCAGAACTGCGCGAAATGGAAGCCCGCATTGAACGTCGTGGGCGAGTTGATGTCGCCGACTTGCCCGTCGATCCCCGTCGAGAACTGCGCCTGGTCCGTACCGCCCTTGTCGAGCCCGTGGCACGACGCACAGGACAAGGTGTCGTCCGCGGAGAGCCGCACGTCATGGTATAACTTATCGCCCAGCGCGACCTTCGCCGGGTCGAGCGCCACGCTTTGCGGCAGCGGCTGCACGGGCTCGTTCGCGAACCGCGGGGCCGTCCATGCCGCGGCATAATGCTTCGCACGCACGTCGGCGACCCACGCCAGCAGCGCGGCCTTTTCGTCCGCGCTCAGGCGATGACTCCAGTGCAGCAGCAAGTACTGCGTCGGCGGCATCTCGTCGTGCTGCACCGTGTGCTCGAGCTTCGCGAGGGCCGCCTCCGGCATCGGCTGCGACGCCGCGTCCGCCATCCACTCGTCCAAGTTCCAGAAACGCAGACCCGTCCGGATGTCCTGCTCGATGATCCCCTTGGCGACGGGGAACTTCGCGTAGAAGGGCAGCACATACTCGGACGTGTGGCAATTCACGCATTTCACGCCCAGCACCCGCGCCGCCTGCGCCAGCAAGAGGTCCTCCGTCCGCAGCGCGGAGAGGCGGTTGGGCGGCGCCGGAATCACGAGGTTGGCCACGGGCACAACAAGTCCGAGAAGGATAAGGATAACCAAGACACCCAGGACTTTCTTCATGTTGCAAACCTCCTGTTTGATTGACGCCCCGCGTCGCCCGCGGCGATGCTCCCCGCGCGGGCACTTGCTCCACCGTAACAGCCCCCGCCCGCCGACGGTGTTACCCTTCGGTCCCCGACACGGTCGCGGGCCGCTCAGGCTCGGGCGTAACTGTAGTGCGTCGCGCGGGCCGTGTCAAGACGAGGCGAGAAATGCAGCCGCGCTTCACGCCCTCTCCGCGTCCGGGGCGGCGGCTTTGTCCGCGATGTACCACGCGAAGCTTTTCGCGAAGGGTCGCGCCGCCGTCACGACGAAGCCCGCCTGAGTCAGGCCCGCCTGGAATTGTGCGTGGTCGAAGCGGTCCTCGAGCGGATGGTCGAGCAGCCGCCGCCAGATCGGATGGAGGATGTACGCCCGCAACACTTCCTCGGCGTAGAAGCGGCCGCCGGGCTTCAGCACCCGGAATATCTCCGCCAGCGCCGCCCGCCATTCCGGGACATGGTGGATGATCCCGAAGTCGAACACGGCGTCGTAGGTCGCGTCCGCCGCGTCGATGCGCGCGGCATCGCCGACCCACAGCCGCGCCCGATCGCCGCGTCGCTTCAGGCGCCGCCCGGCCTTCGCGACCATGCGCGGGTCCAGATCGAAGGCGTCGACCGCGTCCGCGCCGAAGCAATCGAGGATGACTTCGACGCCGACGCCGCGCCCGCAGCCGACTTCGAGGGCGCGCCCGCCGCGCATCGGCCCGCCCATCCGCAGCAGCTTGCGGGCCTCGTAACGCCGCTGGAGCATGGCGCGGACCGGATTGTTCATCATCAGGTATTCGAAGGTGTTCAAGATCATGGGCCGCTATCCTACCGAGTGAATCTTCACAACGTCGCGGACAAGCCGCGCCACGACCTGCCGTCCGCTCGTTTTGCCTGGCTTGGCGTTATCGATACGCTTCGGTCGAATGGTTCGGCTTCCGACGCTACACCACCTCCTGCATAGGCTTCACCTTGGGAGCGGGCAGCGAGCGGCCTTCGGACTCGAAATGGGCGATCACTTCCTCGATTACCTCGCACAAGTCCGCGTACACTTTCTTTGGGTCATCCCCGTGAATGCCCGTGATCAAGTCGGGACACTTGCCGATATAGGCGTTGTCTTCGTCGCTCCATTCGACCCACTTGTGGTATTGGTCGCTCTTTTTCATTGTTGAATCTCCTCAAGCGCTCGGCGGACCTGCTTCTCTTGATATGGCTTGGCGTCGTCGCCGACTCGACCGCTCAGTGTAACGGCGCCACAATATCGTGGATGTACAAGCTTTCGATGAGAACCCTTGCCTCCCGGAATCTTGTAAAACCCGGCTACCTTCAAGTCTTGAATCAATTCTCGAATCTTCCTGGGCATCAGTCAAGTCGTTCCATTTCGATGTGGACCGCGCAGGCAATGGGTTCATAGGCATAAAGCTATACCTCAGAGTTCACCCCATTGCTCCGCTGAGGTCGTATTCCAGATCATCTGTGGAGAACATAGCGCCCACTCACACACAGTTCAAGCCCGAATACTCGGTTCGCGCTCCTGGAGGTAGGGGACGGGGCTATATGGGACGCGGCGTGTCCCGCCCCTCCTGAATCGGGGGCAGTCCCCCTGCGGCGGGTCTTCGAGATGCCCCCGCGCCTGATTCTCTCGCCCCGCGCGCGACGCGGCGGCCCGCGTCGCGTTGTATCGCCGGGCCGCCGATGGTAGACTGGCTCTCAAGACGCGGGGGACGCGACGCGATGAACGTCCTGCAGCGGCGATATCGGGCCTGGAAACATGGCCGCAAGTTCGTCCGGGCGGGGAAAGGCTGTCGTTTTCAAGGCCGCTTCCTCGAAGTGGACGGGCATGTGGAAGTAGGGGGACGCGTGAAGATCCGCGACCACGTGATCCTTCGCACGCACGGCATGGGGCGAATACTGATCGGCGATCGGACCGGCCTGAGCTATTTCTGCATGATCGAGGCGACGCGGTGCATTCGGATCGGCTGTTTCACGGGGATTGCGGAGTTTACCGTCATCCGCGACACGAACCATCTTGTTTTCGGCACGGCGGAGCATTGGCGGCTTACGCCGCACATCGCGGATCCCATCGTTATCGGGGACGCCTGCATGATCACGAGCCGATGCTATATCGGCCCGGGCGTGGCCATCGGCGACGGCGCGGTGGTCGCGCCGGGCAGCGTGGTCACGAAGGACATCCCGCCGTTCGAGGTTTGGGGCGGTAACCCGGCGCGGAAGATCGGCCACCGCACGCAGGGTCCGATGGCGGAGGCCATGCGCCGCCGCTACGCCGAATTGATCGAGGCGGCCGGAGTGCAAGCGACGGAACACCGGGCGGCGCTCGAGGCGATGGAAGCCGTCGCGGAACAGGGCATCAACCGCGCCGCGCAGGAACGGGACCGCCTCCGCGCGGAATTCGCCGCCTCGCCCGCCGCGGGCGGCGGCGGACTGGATGATTGACTCGCCGGAAGCCATGAAGAGGACCGGGAACGATGCATATCGCGCTCGTAGCCATCAGCGGCCTGCGGCCCTATGATCAGGCTCTGACCGACGTGGGCCGGTCGCTCATCGGTGTCCAGAGCCGATGGGACGCCATCGCGTCGTTGCCGAGTCTCGCCCTCCTCACGCTCGCGGGGATGACTGGAAAGGAGCACGAGTACATTTACCGGGAGGTGGACCACGCGGACAAACTCGATACGCTGCCGGGCGACGTGGACTTCGTGGCCCTGTCGAGTTACACGGCGAAGATCGACCTGGCGTATGCCGTGGCGGCGCACTATCGGGCCCGGGGCGTGCCGAGCGTGATCGGGGGGCCGCACGTCAGCGTATTGCCCGAGGAAGCCGCCACGCACTGCGACGCGGTGGTGGTCGGCGAAGGCGAAAGCGCGTGGCCGCAAGTGATCGAGGACGCCGCGCGGGGGGGGCTGCGGCGCATCTACGGCGGCCTGGACGCGACCTTCAGCCTGCGCGACGCGCCGCTTCCCGCGTATGAACTGCTCGACCTCTCGCGGTACAACCGGCTCCCCGTGCAGACGAGCCGGGGTTGCCCGCACCGTTGCGAGTTCTGCGCCAGTTCCGTGCTGATTGCCGGCAAGTACAAGCAGAAACCGGTCGAGAAGGTGCTTGCCGAGGTGGACAAGATCAAGGCCTTGTGGCCGCGGCCATTCATCGAGTTCGCCGACGACAACAGCTTTGTCAGCCGCCGCTACTGGAAGACGCTGCTCGAGGAGCTGCGCGGGCGCAAGGTCCGCTGGTTCGCGCAAACGGACCTTGCCGTCTCGCGGGATGACGACCTGCTGGCGCTCATGCGCGACAGCGGCTGCGCGCAGGTGCTCATCGGTTTCGAGAGCCCGTGCGCGGAGGACCTTGAGGGCCTCGAACTGCGCAACGACTGGAAACGCCGCCATTTCCGGGACTCGCGGGACGCCATACGCCGCATCCAGGCCCACGGCATCACCGTGCTGGGCTGCTTCGTCGTCGGCATGGACACGCAGGGTCCGGCCTGTTTCGACGCCGTCTACGATTTTGCCCGCGAGACCGAAATGTACGACGTGCAGGTCACCATCCTGACGCCATTTCCCGGCACGCCCCTTTACGACCGGCTCCGGCGCGAGGACCGCCTGTTCGCGGAAGCGGCCTGGCACAAGTGTACGTTGTACGACGTGAATTATCAGCCGCGCCGCATGAGCGCCGCGCAACTCGAGGACGGGTTCCGGGACCTGATCGTGCGTCTCTACCGTCCCGAGGAGACTGCGTGGCGGCGCAAGTGCTATAAGCGGCGTCAGCGAGAGAGAATGCGGGCAACTGTGACGGAGGGGAGCACGCCCGCTTCTTGTCAAGAACAAGATACTCCTCCTTGACCGTTTGCGAAGGCCCCGTTTTCGTGACAACCCGTGGGTGCAGGGAGACACGGGGCAACGGCAACGGTCTCGATGGATTTTTCCCGAATATGACGGTACATTGGTGGCTTCACACACGCACGAAGGAGATTGCGCTGATGGCGGCAAACGAGGGTCACGCCGGGAATGAGCAGGCGCTGCGCGATATGGTTAAGGGCGCGGTCGCCCGCGCGCCGGTGACCGACATTCACACGCACCTTTACGCGCCGGCGTTCGGGCCGTTGCTGCTGTGGGGCATTGACGAAGTGATCACGTATCACTACCTGATCGCCGAGTTCTTCCGCGCGTCGGACATGCCGTATGACACGTTCTGGGCACTCGGCAAGCGGGCGCAGGCGGACGCGATTTGGAAGACGCTTTTCCTGGAACAGACGCCGCTGAGCGAGGCGTGCCGCGGCGTGATCACGGTCCTGCGCAAGCTCGGCCTCGACGTGGCCTCGCGCGACCTCGATGCCTATCGCGCGTGGTTCGCGGCGCAGGAAACCGAAGCGCAGGTGAACCGCGTCTTCGGGACGGCGGGCCTGCAAGATGTGGTCATGACGAACGACCCCTTTGACGACGCTGAGCGGCCCGTTTGGGAAAGGGCCGAGGGCGGAGACGCGCGGTTCCACGCCGCGCTGCGCATCGATCCACTCCTGAATGATTGGAAGCATGGCCATGCCCGCCTGCAAGGCTGGGGCTATCAGACGGACGCCGGTCTCTCGCCGCGCGCCCTTGCGGAAACGCGGCGTTTCCTTGAGGACTGGGCGCGGCGGATGAACGCGCGATACATGGCGGTGTCATTGCCGCCGGATTTCGCATTCCCGGAGGATTCGCCGCGCGCGAAGCTGATTGCGGAGGCGGTGCTGCCCGTCGCGCGCGAGCGCAACATACCCTTCGCCATGATGATCGGCGTGACGCGACAGGTAAACCCGGCGTTGCGCCTGGCGGGCGACGGCGTGGGCACGGCGGACGTGACGGCGGTCGAGCGCTTGTGCGCGGCGTTCCCGAAGAACAAGTTCATGCTCACCATGTTGGCGCGAGAGAACCAGCACGCCTGCTGCGTCGCGGCGCGCAAATTCCGTAATCTGCTCGTGTTCGGTTGCTGGTGGTTCCTCAACGACCCGATCCTGATCGAGGAAATCACGCGGATGCGCCTCGAATTGATCGGACCGGCGGTCATCCCGCAGCACTCGGACGCGCGCGTCCTCGAGCAGGTGATTTACAAGTGGGACCACTCCCGGGAGATTATCGCCCGGGTACTGGCCGACAAATATTGCGATCTCTCTCGCGCGGGCTGGGCCGTGACGGAGGAAGAGGTGACGCGCGACGTCGCCGACCTGTTCGGCGGCCGGTTCTGGCGCTTCCTCGAGTATGCGCCGTGAGCGAAATCCTGATTGCCGGTTGCGGTTACGTCGGGGGTGCGCTCGGGCAACGTCTGGCCCGGCAGGGTCATCGCGTATGGGGGTTGCGGCGCGATGTGTCCCGACTTCCCGAGGGCATCCGGCCCTTTCCGGCGGATCTCGCAAGACCGGAGACGCTCACGCGCCTGCCGGCGCGGTTCGACTACGTTTTCTACACGGCGGGCGCGACGGCGTTCACGGATGCGGCCTACCGCGCGGCGTATGTGGAAGGTGCGCGCAACCTCCTCGAGGCGCTTCGCGCCGCCAGTCAGGAACCCCGGCGCGTTTTCTTTACTTCGAGCACGGGCGTCTATGGGCAGGACGACGGCGCATGGCTTGATGAAGACAGTCCGGCGGCGCCGTTGCGGTTCTCCGGGTTGCGCCTTCTGGAAGGCGAGGCGATCTTCCACGAATCCGGTTATCCCGCCACCGTCGTGCGCCTCGGCGGCATCTACGGCCCGGGGCGCACGCGTTTGATCGATCAGGTGCGCGACGGATCAGCCAGGCGCGTCGAAGGACGCGCGGTCCTCTTGAACCTGATTCACCGCGACGACTGCGCGGGCATCCTGCATCATCTCATGGACCTCGACGCCCCGGAACCGCTCTACCTCGCCGTGGACAACGAGCCGGTCGAACGTAACGTACTGCTCTGCTGGGTTGCGAAACAGTTGGGGTTGCCGCCGCCGCCCGTAGCGCCGGCTGAGGGCATCGCCGAACCCCAGCGCGGCGGCAACCGCCGTTTCCGCAATGATCGGCTTGCGGCAAGCGGCTACTGCTTCCTGTTCCCAACGTACCGTGAGGGCTACGCGGCATTGCTGCGTCCATAGCGCGACGCAGAGCAGCCTCGGCATTATCACGCCCGCATTTGATACCATGCCGGTGCGACGCCTTCACTGGCGAAACAAACGGTAAAGGAACGGAAGATGGACGCAATAGAAGCCATGCGTACCCGACGTTCCGTGCGCGTTTACGAGGACCGTCCGGTGGAACGCGGCATCATCGAGACCATCGTGGACTGCGGGCGTCTCGCGGCCACGGCGCGCAACGAGCAGCCGTGGGAATTCGTAGCCGTCACCGACGCCGCCACGCGCCGCCGCGTCGCGGACCTGACGGACTTCGGGAAGTTCATCGCCGACGCGCCGGTGTGCATCGTCGTGTTTTGTCGCGATGGGAAATACTACCTCGAAGACGGCTGTGCGGCGACGCAGAATATGTTGACGGCGGCGCGGGCGTGCGGTCTCGGCGCGTGCTGGGTCGCCGGCGAGAAGAAACCTTATGTGGACGATATGCGCGTGCTGCTCGGCGTTCCCGAAGGCTACCTCCTGGTAAGCTTGATCTCCGTAGGCTATCCCGCCGTGTTGCCGCAACCGGGCAAACGGCCCTTATCCGAGGTGCTGCATTGGGAGCATTATTGAATCCCCGCGCATGGCCCCTGCTGCTTGCGGCGCTGGCGTGCGGCGCGTCGTCGGCCGTCCCGAACCCCGTCCTGCCGGGGACCGCCGACTGCGGCGTGCTGCGTTTTGGCGGCGAGTACTACCTGATGGGCGTGGGCACGAACGGCGGCGTCTACGTTTCGCGCGACCTCGTCGCGTGGCAGGGCCCGTTCCCGGTGTTCTCGATGCGCAACGACTGGGCCGTGGGCGAAGCGGGCGCGGACCACCAGATACATGCCTGCGACCTGAACCTGCTCAACGGCAAATTTCATCTCTACTGGTCCGTGAACCACGGCGAATTACGCCAGATCGGCCACGCTGTCGCCGATTCGCCGCTCGGACCGTACAAGGAACCGGTGACCGAAGTCCCCTTTGACGGGCGTATCGACCCGCAGGCTTATGTGGATGACAAGGGCGGGCTGTTCTTCTACACGGTGAAGTTCTCGTTCGGAAACGTTATCTGGGGTCAGCGGATGCGCGATCCGTGGACGTTGGTGGACGCGCCGGTTCCACTGCTCAGCGCGGTTCCGGGCACGTGGGAACTGCGGGACCACCCGGTGAACGAGGCGCCGTTCGTGTTCCATTATCGCGGACGGCACTACATGTTCTACAACGCGAATCATACGTCGTCGCGCTACGGCAACTACGCCATCGGCGCGGCGGAAAGCGATACGCCGCTCGGCTTCACCAACGCGGGCAAGTATCCGTTTCCTCTCCTCGAAGGCAACCGGGAAAAGCGGGTGCGGGGAGGGCGCGGCGAGGCGCCCCAATCCGCGGTTGACGCGACGGCCGCGGCCGAACCCTCGGGCGAGCCGCTCATTACGAACTGCGGCCAGCCGACGGTCGTGCGCGGCCCGAACGGCTTCGAGCGGTGGCTTGTCTACTTCGCGATATATGAAGGGAACCCAAGGCGCGCGCAGGCCATCGACCGCGTACACTTCTTTGATCGCGAGGTATTCGTCGACGGCCCCACCTTCGCGCGCACGCCGGGGTATCATCCGCCGCCGGCCCTGCCGACGTTTCGCGACTTTTTCGACGCGGGCGAGACGCTGTCGGAACATTGGACGGTCGAGAACGGCGACTGGCGGATTATCGGGGGCCAGGCGCATCACACTTCGGGCAACGGCGCCGGCGTAGCGCGGTGCGCGGGGTCGGGGGGCAGATTCTATCTCTTCGAGGCGGCGCTTCGGATTCCCGAGGACGGCGGACAGCAGGCGGGTCTGGCCACGAGCGACACGTTCATCGGGCTTGACCGCGAGGACAGGACGTGGTTCGCCCAGCCGCGCTTCCGCTACAACCCGAAGGAAAATCGACGGAAACTCGCGCCGTATTTCGATTGGGACGGCTGGCACATGCTGCGCATCGAGTGTAACGGCTACTCGTACCGCGTCTGGCTTGACGAGGTGGCTCTCGAGGCCGTGCCCGCCGCCGGCTACATCACGGACGTGCGGCCCGCACTCTTCGCCCGGGGCCGCGCCGCGTTCGACAATGTGACCTATACCCTCGGCTGGGACGGCGCGGAGGACCCCATCTTCGACTGGGGCTCGGCGGCGAACGGCGCGACGGCGTCGGGCGCATGGAGTTCTTGCGAGCGCGGGATCCGCGGCGTGCCCGAGGACGGCGAGGCGCGCACGTTCAAGGGCGACCTGCTGGACGCCTTCGAGTGGTCCGCGCAGGTGATTCCCGAGGCCGCACCCACGGAGAGCGACGCCGCGCCGGAAATGGGCGTTTACGGCGTATACGTCGACGAGGCCAACTACCTGCGCATCGCGGCCCGCGCGAACTTCGCGGAGTTGCGCGTTTCCGGCAAACGCGACGGCGCGCCGCTCACGCTCGAGCCTGTGAGCGTCCCCAAACGCGCAATGCGTTATCGCACGCCCGAGGAGAACGGCTACAACCTCCGTATCGTGAAACTGCCGCGCCGCGTCATCGTGTTCGTCGAGGGCAGTGAAGTGTTGTCCTGTCCGGGCCCGTGGCCGCCCGCGCAAGTGGGGCTCTTCACCCGGGGCGCGCCGTGCCGCTTCGTGGGGATCAGCCTCTATGATCGAAGTCGCACGGCGGACGATGTGTCATGACGCCGGTACGACCCTGTTTAGCGTGCACCCTTCAGGGCGCCGAATGCGGGCTGAAGCCCGCGCTCCGAACGGGCGGGCGCGCTGAGCGTCATGTATGCTTGCGCCCGGTATCCGCAAGGGATGAGGAGACGCACTCGACATGATCATGCTAATTTTCGCACTGCTTATAGGGCTGCCGTCGGCGAGTGTCGAGGCCGCGCTCGACGTGGCGCCGGTCTGGTCGGGCCATCCCGTGGGGTTTTGCCTCCTGACCGCGCCGCCGCATCAGTTCGTCGCGTTTTACGACGCGGAGCGCCGCATGACCGTGGCCCAGCGCGCGTTGGAGGAGAGCGCGTGGCGCTTGACGCGGCTCGATCAGGAGATCGGCTGGGACAGCCATAACTCCGTCACGATGGCGCTGGACGACGCGGGGTTTCTTCACCTGTCCGGCAACATGCACTGTGTGCCGCTCATCTACTACCGGTCCGAGAAGCCGTTCGACGCGGCGTCGCTGGTCCGAGTCCCGGCGATGGTCGGGCGCGACGAGCAAATGGTGACCTATCCTCGCTTTCTGAGAGGCCCCGCCGGGGAACTTGTCTTCCTTTATCGCGACGGGCGCAGCGGTTCCGGCAACGAAATATTCAATGCCTACGACGTCGAGACGCGGGCATGGCGGCGGCTGCTTGAGAAGCCGCTCACGGACGGCGAAGGCGCGCGCAACGCTTATTTCGAAGGACCAGTGGCGGGACCGGACGGTTACTTTCACCTGTGCTGGGTGTGGCGCGAATCGCCCGATTGCGAGACGAACCACGATCTCTCGTATGCGCGGAGCAAGGATCTCGTACACTGGGAGTGCAGCGACGGCGCGCCGTACACGTTGCCGATCACGCTGGCAACGTCGGAGGGTGTCGATCCCGTGCCGGAGGGCGGCGGAATCATCAACGGCAACGCGAGGATTGGGTTCGACGGCGCGGGCCGCGTGGTCATCAGTTATCACAAGCATGACGCGCAAGGGTTCACCCAACTCTATGTTGCGCGGCGGGAGGCGGACGGCTGGCGGCGCGTGAGCGTGAGCAACTGGACGTATCGCTGGGAGTTCAGCGGGCGGGGCAGTATCCCCTTCGAGATACGGGTCAGCGCGGTAGCCCCGGACACGGGCGGCGCGCTCCTGCTCCCGTTCAGCCACGACCGCGAGGGCTCGGGCCGGTTTCGTCTCGATCCCGACACCTTGCAGGCCATCGAGCGTATCCCGTCCGCGCCTTCGGGCATTCCCTCGGAACTGCGGCGCGCGGAATCGTCCTTTCCCGGCATGAGCGCGCGTTTCGCATACGATGCCGGGCGCGCGGAGGCCGACGGCGTCCGCTATCTGCTGCGTTGGGAGACGCTCGGACCGAATCGCGACCGGCCCCGCGACCCGCCGTGGCCGGAACCGGTCATGCTGCGGCTCTACCGGGTATCGGAGTAACGGCGCTTGTCGCCCGAAAATGGCAACGAACCGGGCCATCTGATACGCTCAAGGGCATGACGGCGAAACAATTCTTTGATTGGCAGACCTCGGGCGGCACAAACGACGTGATGCGGCTCGTGGATTGTCTTGAGCGGGCGGACGTCGCCTGGTGCGCCATCGACGGCGTGGCGGTCAACCACTGGGCGGAGCACCCCATCGTCACCCAGGACGTGGACATCGTCGTGGCGGCGGACGCCATCGCGCGGGCGGTCTCTGCTCTCGAAGCGGCGGGCTTTCGCTCGGAGCGGTTTGACTGGTCCGTCAATTTCCAAGGCCATTCGGCGGTGAGCATCCAACTCAGCACCGAGGATTTCTATAGGGATTTCCCGTCTCGGGCTGTCGCCGCGGATGTCCATGGCATCCTCCTGCGCGTGGCCGCGCTCGAGGACACGTTTCGCGGCAAGATCAAGGCGTGGTCGGAACCGTCCCGGCGCCAGAGCAAGCGCATCAAGGATCTCGCGGACATCGCGCGGCTTGTGGAAACGCATCCTCGTCTGTGGGACGCGCTCACGGACGACCTCAAGCAACAAATCGCGCGTCCGGACCGGGGTTAGGCCAGGCAAGCGCGCCCCGAACCGGCCGGGCTGAAGCCATGTGGAGACCGATCATTCGTCATTAGTTTGCGCGTCTTGAGTTCCTGCCGTAGACTCTCGTCACGTATAGTCTCCCACGCGGGCGAGTCATACTGGATTCCCGCTTGCGGGAATGACGGAGGATAGAGAGGCCATGAAGCATCTATTGCTCGTAGGATTGGCGGCGGCGCTGGCGGCGGGTAGCGCCGCGGCGCAAGCGCCCGCCCCGGTCATCGACGTGCCGGATATCAGGCCGGAAGGCTTGGCGCTTAAGGACACGCTCGCGGAGCGGGTCCAGTCGGGCCGCTGCACCATCGCGGACCAGACCGACGTGGCGGTGACGGTCTACAACAACAACCTGGCGCTCGTGCGCGACCGGCGCACCGTCAAGCTGCTGCCGGGCGAAGTGGCGCTGCAATTCATGGATGTGGCGACGGGCATCCGCCCCGAGACCGTCAGCTTGACCTCGATTTCCGGGCCGGGGCGACTCCACATCCTCGAACAGAACTACGAATTCGACCTGATGAGCCCCGAGAAACTCATGGAGAAGTACGTCGGGCGCGAGGTGCGGCTTATCAACAAGAACAACGACTTGTCCTTCTCGGAAGTGACGGCGCGGCTCGTGAGCGTAAACAACGGCCCGATCTACGAGATAGACGGCGACTTCCACCTGGGCCATCCGGGCAATGTCGTGCTCCCGGAAATTCCCGAGACCTTGATCGCGAAGCCGACGCTCGTCTGGCTCCTCGAGAATCGCGGGACGGACCACGAAATCGAGGCGACCTATCTCACCAACGGGCTTTCCTGGAAGGCGGACTACGTCCTGACGATGAACGCGGCAAGTACGCAGATGGACGTGGCCGGTTGGGTCACCCTGACCAACCAGTCGGGCGCGGCATACAACAACGCCCTCCTGAAACTCGTCGCGGGGGAAGTTCATCGCGTGGCCGATATGGTTCCGCAGATGGAAGACCTCGGGTACATGCGGCGGACGATGGCCGCGGGCGCACCGCCCATGCGCGAGGAAGCCTTCGCGGAGTACCACCTTTACACGCTCGAACGCCGCACGACCATCAAGGAGAATCAAAGCAAACAGGTGAGCCTGCTCACGGCCGCGGGCGTCCCTGTGCGCAAGGTCTATGAGTTCCGCGGCGAGCAGTATTTCTACACCCAGCCGCTCGAGGAGCCGCCGCCGCAACACGTCGCCGTGTTCCTTGTCTTCCGAAATGACGAGGCAAGCCGCATGGGCATGCCGCTGCCAGCGGGCGTCATGCGCGTCTATCAGAAAGACAGCGACAACCTCTTGCAGTTCACCGGCGAGGACCGCATCGAGCACACGCCGAAGAACGAGGAGGTGCGTCTGCGCGTCGGCGACGCCTTCGACATCGTGGGCGAGCGCAAACAGACCGATTACAAACAGGTCCTGCCCCGCATCCACGAGTCCGCGTTCCGCATCGTACTGCGCAATCATAAGGACGAGGACATCACGGTCGCCGTGATCGAACCGTTCCAGGGCGAGTGGCAACTCCTCGAAAGCTCGCACGAATTCGAGAAACGGGATGCGCGGTCGGCGGTATGTACCGTCACGGTCCCGAAGGACGGCGAGGCAACCATCACCTACCGCGTGCGGGTGAAGCATGGCGCCTGACGACGCGGCCGATATGCGGCGGAGAGCACCGTAATGCGCCATCTGGATGCCGATTACGTCGAGGAACTCATAGCACGGATTCGGGGCATCCCGGACGATGCCGTGCCGCGGTGGGGCGTGCTGCGGAAGCAGACGCTTATCGAGCACCTGGTGTGGACCGTGCGCCACAGCATGGGCCGCTCGACGAAGATACCCTTTCTCGGCAATTGGTTCACCCGGCGTGTCGTGGCGCCGCTCATCTTGCGCGGCATCCTCCCTATCCCGAGGAATTTGCAACTGCCGCGCCGTCTGCGCGCCCGCGGCCTTACCCTGCGCGAGCCGGGCGACCTCGAAACGCTCCATGCCCTCCTCGACGAGTATCTGAATCTCGTTCAGGCGGACGAACTGCGACCCGCGCGGCATCCCGTGTTCGGCGACATCGGCCTTGACGGCTGGGAACGGCTGCACTTGCGCCATTTCGCCCACCACTTGCGGCAGTTTGACGCCTGAACGCGGTGGTGCGCGGTTGATGCCGACCGACGGCCTTTCGGAATCTCACGCGATAAGGACGGTGGGGGGGCGGAAACCCGGTCCCGTTTTCTGCTAGAATCCGCGCAATTTTCGGGGCATCAGGCCAGGAGACAACGTGTGAAAGCGGTTCTGGCGCTGGAGAACGGCGCAATATTCGAGGGCTTGTCCGTCGGCGCGGAAGGCGAGACGGGCGGCGAACTCGTGTTCAACACGAGCATGACCGGCTACCAGGAAATCCTGACGGACCCGTCGTATGCCGGGCAAATCGTGACGATGACCTACCCGCACATCGGCAATTACGGCGTGAACGTCGAGGACGTCGAGTCGCGTCAGCCGTTTGTGGCGGGATTCGTCATGCGCGAGTGCTGCAAGGAGCCGAGCAACTGGCGCGCTACGAAGAGCCTCCCCGCGTATTTGCGGGAGAACAACATCGTCGCCATCGAGGACGTGGACACACGCAAGATCACGACGATTCTCAGGCGCGAGGGGAACAAGAGGGCCGTGATCAGCACGAGCGACTTCGAGCGCGGCAGCCTCGTCGCCAAGGCGCGCGCCGTGCCCGACATGGCCGGCAGCGACTACGTCAAGGAGGTCTCGGTGGACGCCGCCTACGAGTGGGAAGACCCGGCCAAGCCCCGGTTCCGCGTCGTCGCCATGGACTACGGCATCAAGCAGAATATCCTGCGCACGTTGCGCGACCACGGCTGCGACGTGACGGTGCTGCCCGCCACGGCGTCGCCCGACGAGGTCATGGCGCTCGAACCGGACGGCGTGTTCCTGTCGAACGGGCCGGGCGATCCCGCCGCGTTGCCGTACATTTACCCGACCGTGCGGCTGCTGCTCGAAAAGCGCGTACCTATCTTCGGCATCTGCCTCGGTCACCAGATACTGGCGCACGCGCTCGGCGGCGGCACATACAAGCTCAAGTTCGGCCACCGCGGCGCGAATCAGCCGGTGCTGCGGCGCGATACGGGCCGGGTCGAGATAACGTCGCAGAACCACGGGTTCGCCGTGGACCCCGACTCGCTCGATCCCGAGAAGGTGCGCATCACGCACACGCACCTCAATGATCGGACGGTTTCGGGCCTGGAACACACGGAATTGCCCGCGTTCAGCGTCCAGTACCATCCGGAAGCGTCCCCCGGCCCCCACGACAGCCGCTACCTTTTCCAGCGCTTTGTCGCCATGATGGAGACCGAGCGGGTGCGGCGTGGCGGCGCGGCCTCCGCCCAGGCAACCTGAGTGGTCCGACGCGCTGGAGGGCGTAGTTTCCGGCGTGTCGCGTTCGCGCGAGGAGCGGGAAACATGGTAGACTACTTCTTCCTGTAGGGTCTCGCCCGAACCTCCAAAACCTGGTGTACGACGGGCGGGTCTTAATGGGCATTTGCATGTTCGCGGGCGGGGGCAAGGAGCATCCATATGGCCACACTCGACATCGGCGGCGCGGCGGCGCAGCAGGCGCCGTGCGTGTTGTTCATGGGCGATTTCAACGTCGGGAAATCGTCGCTGATCAACGCTTTGCTGCGGCGCGAGGCGCTGTTCGCCAGCCGCGAGGAGAGCCGGGCGCTCCCGACGTTCGTCACGCGCACGGACCGGGCGGAAGCCCATTTCGCGGCGTATCTGCCCGAGAAAGGCCGGGTGGATGAGAAGGGGCAGGACGAATTCTTCGACATCCGTCAGGACCGCAACAATGAGGCCGGTTACATCCTCATGGGCGCGCGCCTGCCCGCGATACCGTTCTCGAACCTGGTCCTCATCGACACGGCGGGGGCTTCGAGCGACGCCTGCGAGACCATCGACGTGTCGCACCTGGCGACGCCGGACAAGGCGATGCTTGTGGTGGTAACGGATATCGAGTACTGGGCGGCGCGGCACACGCTCGATTTTGTGAAGAGCCATCTTCCGGTTTTCGGCGACTCGCTGGTCATGGTGGCGAACAAGGCGGACCACCTGAACGCGAGCGAGATTCGCCGCATCAGCGAGAAGGCCCCGAACCGTCTGCGCGCATATGGGATCGAAGCGGTCCCGCGCTTCTTCGCGCTGTCCGCGCGTCTGGAGTTCGCGCGGCGCACGCCTCGCAACGAGTACCGCCACCGGACGCGGCGCGAGGTCCGCGAGCTGTGCGACGCGAGCTTCGACGCATTCCGCGTGGCGTTGTACGAGTTCGAGGCGGCGCACGCGCCGATCGACGGCGCCCCGACGTTCCGCCAGTTGTTCGACTCTCCGGTTATTACCTCGTTTCTCAAGACCCAGGGAACGGCAGTCGCATGAAGTTTTACAAGCAGCACGAGGAACATCGGACGTGGGTATTGACCGCATTGGACCGGCTGCTCGGTTTTGTGCGAACGGACCCGGACTTCCGGGCCGACCGCGCGCATGAGGAAGAAACCATCGCCTCGCAGCGCAAGTCGGTCGAGGAAGGCAAGTACCGGATCGTTTTCCTGGGCGCGTTCAACGTGGGAAAGTCGACGGCCATCAACGCCTTCCTTGGCGGCGCATACCTGCCAATGGACGTCGAGGAATGCACGTCGAAGCTGACGTATATCGAGCGCGGCGACCGCATGGACCTGCGGCTCAAGCTCGGCGCGCACGTCACGGAAGAGGAATTGGCGACGCTGCGCACGGTCTACGACGACCTGCCGGCGCGGGTCTCGCACGCGGAGGGTGCTCCCGGTATCGTCATCGCTTTCGATTCCGACGCGCCCGCGTTCATGCGGCGCGCGCTGGCGCCGCTGGTGACGGTCATGGCGGACGAGGAGTTCCCCCGGCTCGCCTCGCTGCGCGAGAAGATCGAGGAACTGCGGCTCGCGCTGCCGTCGGCGGTAATCGAACAGGATATCGCCTTCGTGGACACGCCGGGCGTCCACTCGATTTCGATGTCGCGCCAGGAAATCAGTTACAACATCATCGAGCGGAGCCACCTCGTCATCTGCTTCGTCGACAGCGGCCTGGTCGGCAATATTCACGACCTGAATTTTATCAAGCGCATCATCAAGTGGCGCGGCCGCCGCGTCTTTTTCGTGCTGAACAAGGCGGACAAGCTCGAACGGGACGAGATCGACGTGCGCGGCGTGCGCGGCCCGGCCAAGGCCCTGATCCAGACCTTCAAACGCCACGAAATTCCCGAAGACTCGGACATTTTCTTTCTTTCGGGCTACCGCGCGCTCCGGGCGCAGGAACTCGAGCACGGCCACGTCACCCTCGAGGACCTGCTCGAGGACAATAAGCTGTCGGTGCCCACGAGCGTGCGCGAGCGCCTCGAGGAAAGCGACGCGCCGAAGGCGGAACTCGTCAACTACCTGCTGGTCCAGAGTCGGCTGCCGTCGTTGAAGGAACGGCTGCTGGACTATCTCCTTTTCGAGAACAAGGAGGGGGCGGTCGTCGAGTCGGCGTGCAAGTTCTTGTGCGAGCGCGCGGACCGGTTCCTGGCGCCGCTCGATATGGAAATCCGCCTCGCGGAGCATCCGGCGGAATTCGACGAATTGCGCGCGAACCGCGAGTCGCTGATCGAGAGTTTGAACCGCGTGCGGGCCCAAGCTGAGCGCACGTTGAACGAGTATAACGCCCGGAGCAAGGGCGGGCGCGTCGGCGACGAGGCGTTCGCGGGCTACGAGGCCCAATTCCGCAAGGGCATGTGCGACGAGGCCATCGAGGAACACATCCTGGTCCCGATTTACCGGTGGCTGCGCGACGGGGCGAACCTGCGCGCGGCGCGGCAGAGCAATTTCGCGACGCTTTCGCTTCAGGTCGAGCACCAGGTCGACGAATTCGTCTCGCGGATCATGGCGGAGATGAACGCGAGCATCGAGCAGGCAGAGAGCATGGCGCGACAGGCAATTGCCGAACAGTTGATGCAGGTGCGGGGCATCCGTATGCACATGGCGAGTCCGGCGGGCATTCACATTCACGGGATAGAAGCGAGCATGACCTCGAGCTACGCGGCCTTCAGCGCGAGCGGCGCGTTGGTGGGCGCGGCCGCGGGCGCGACGATCGGGTCGGTGTTTCCCGGGATCGGCACGGCTATCGGCGCGGGGCTGGGCGCGCTGGCGGGTGTGGTGGGCGGTTTTCTGACGCGGCTGGCCTGGGGCGACGAGAAGTGGCGGCGCAAGATCATGCCCGTGGTGCGCGAGAACGTGATGAACATGCTGGTGCACGGCGGCAAGGACGCCGACGGCGGCCGCACCACGCCAATCATGGAAATCGTCATCGATTACCTCAACCGCCGGGCGAATGAGTTCTACAAGGCGGTCCAGTCCGAGGTGGACAACGCGATCTCGCAG
Source organism: Candidatus Hydrogenedentota bacterium (assembly GCA_029556545.1). Lineage (GTDB taxonomy): Bacteria > Hydrogenedentota > Hydrogenedentia > Hydrogenedentales > JAGMZX01 > JAGMZX01. Next base: position 23,545 of record JAKQEQ010000023.1, on the reverse strand, counting down.
GTACAGCGCGAGTGCGACGACCTCCTCGCCCGCGAAGAGGAAATCCGCCGCGAATGCGACGCCATTCTCGCCCGGCTGCGTCCGAAAGCGGCGCTGCTCGATGAGGTGCGGGAGCGGGCGGCGGAGATCATTCGGCAAACCGCGGAGCGCGATGCGGAGCGGGTATGAATTGGAATGCCCCGGATGTCGTCCATGTACTCGAGCACCGTCTGAAGACGGCGCGGCTCGAACTTATGGAGGATCCGAGAATCCAAAGCGCGCACGAAGCGCGATCAAACGAGTCGGTCCGCTTCCTCGCCCTGCTTATCCACGAGAAGCTGGCCGCGGCCGCGCGGACGGGGCTCGACGCTGCCGAGGCCTCGTTGCGGCTGGCGGCGACGGACGCCCTGCTGGCGGCGGGCGTACCGCTGGAGACGGCGCGGGAGCGGCTCGAACGAGCGGGACGGCCCTTTCTCAGCCCGGCCCCGCCGGAGACGGCGGCGCCGCGACGTATCGGGCTACGACCGACGACGGCGGCGGCACTGCTGCTTGCCGTGTGGACAGCGGCGGCGGTGGCGGCATGGATGGTCTTCGGATTTCATCCGCTGCTCTGCGTCGTGTTGGTGGGGGCCAGCGGCGTGCCCGCAGTGGGCGTCTACGGATGGAAGGAAGGCCGTCTCGCGGCGATGAAGCAGCGCATTGTCGGTGAGACGCCGTCGCGGTTGGCGCGGCATTACATGGAATGGTTGCGTACAAACGTCGTGGAATACGCGCGGGAGGTCGAGGCGATTGCCCGCGAGGAAGCGCGACGGTAAGAAAAGCATAAGGAAGCAGCGTCGGCGGCGCGTCGCGAATACGGCGGCCCGGACGCGGGACAGAAAGGAGTCAGCATGAGCGCGAAACGAGTGAAAGTGATCACGGCCACCCTTGTCTTGGGCCTTGTCGGCGCGTGGACGGTCCTCGCGGAGGACGCGGCGCCGCCGGAGGGCTGGGAAGCCATCGACATCGAGTTGCCGGAGCCGTTCTTCGGCGGTACGCCGATCGACTACTGGGGGCCGAACCTCGAACCCGAAAGCTACAAGGACCGCGATCCCTTCTACGCGCCGCCGGGCGTGACGAACGTGGCGATCGAGAAGAAGGTGACGAGCAGTTTCGAGGATCCGATGGTCGGCGAACTCGAGCAAATCACGGACGGCGACAAGAATTACGCCAAGAGCAGCCTGGTCGAACTCGCCTCGGGCGTCCAGTGGGTCCAGATCGACCTCGAAAAGGAAATTGAGCTGTACGCCATCCTCGTGTGGCATTTCCACGAGGGCAAACGCGTCTATTTCGACATCGTGGTGCAGGTCGCGAACGATCCCGAGTTCAAGGAAGGCGTCACGACGGTTTACAATAACGACCACAACAATTCGGCGGGTCTGGGCGTCGGCGAGGACAAGGAATACGTCGAGAATTACCAAGGACGGCTGATCAAGGTGGACGCCGTGAAGGGGCGCTACGTGCGCCTGTACAGCAACGGGAACACGGCCAACGAACTGAACCACTACGTGGAAGTGGAAGTCTACGGGAAGTAACGCGCGCGGCGTCCATCCGCGGGGGCGAGGCGCGCCTCGCCCCCGTCATGATCAGGAAGTCGGTCGATAGGGGGCTGAAGATACCGGTCTACAGGCGGGTGCGGCCTTGGAGCGCGTGGGCGAGCGTGGCGTCGTCGGCGAATTCGAGACCGCCGCCCATGGGCACGCCGTGGGCGATGCGGGTTACGGCGACGCCGCGCGCGCCGATCTCTCGGGAGAGGTAGAGCGCGGTGGCTTCGCCTTCGGAGGTGGCGTTGGTGGCGACGATGACCTCGCGTATGGACCCTTCTTCGATGCGGCGCAGCAGGCGGTCAATGCGTAGTTCGGACGGTCCCACGCCCTCCATGGGGCTAAGCGCGCCGTGGAGCACGTGGTAGAGCCCGCGATAGGTGCCGCCTTTCTCGATGGCCAGCGCGCCCGCGGGGCGCTCGACGACGCAGAGGGTGGAATGGTCGCGGCGTTCGTCGGCGCAAATGGCGCAGGGGTCCACATCGGTGAGGTTGCAGCAGACGCCGCACGTGGTGATCCGGTCGCGCGCCTCGCGGACCGCGGCGCTCAGGGCGCGCGCCTCTTCCGCCGGCGCGCTCAGGAGATGGAGGGCGAGTCGTTCGGCGGTACGTTTCCCGATGCCCGGCAAGCGCCGGAACGCCTCGACGAGACGCTCGACGGGCGGCGCCTGATTGAACATGGCTTCCCCCGCGCCTCCTCTACGCGGTTTCCGCCGCCGCGCTTAATTGCTGGCGGATTTCTTCCCATTCCTGGAGCTTTGCCTGGCGGGTCAACACGTCCAGCCGGTCCAGGAACACGATGCCGTCAAGATGGTCGCACTCGTGTTGAATTATCCGGGCAAGCAGGTTGGTCGCCTCGAATTCGAGTGACCGCCCCATGGGGTCGCATGCGCGCACCTTGATTTTCGTCGCGCGCGCGACCGGCGCATACAGCGCGGGCAGGCTCAGGCACCCCTCCTCCGCCGTTTCTTTGCCGTCGCGCGCGATGATCTCCGGGTTTACCAGGCACCGCGGCTCGGCGTCCGGCTCGCGGCAGACCAGGATACGCCGCGATACGCCCACTTGCGGCCCGGCAAGACCGACGCCGTCGTATGCGTCCATCGTTTCGAGCATGTCCTCGGCGAGTTTGGCGAGTTCCGGCCCGAACGTGTCGATCGGCGCTGCTTTTTCCGTGAGCGGGTCATCCGGGTACAAGACAATGTCGCGCAAAGCCATAGTTTCTGGTTCCTCTCGGGAGATACTACCATATCGACCAAGAAAGGCCACACTCCCATGTCCCCGCACCCGACCTAACACGCCGCCCGTTACTCCTTATTCCGCGCGGGTTTGCGACAGCGGCCCGCGCCATCACCCGCCGTCATGCGCTTCTGATTTTCTTGGTGAGTTGTTCGAGGGTTTGGCGGGCGGCGGGGTCATTTCGATTCGCGGAGGCCAACTTGTCGCAGGCGTAAAGCACGGTAGTATGGTCTTTTCCGCCGAACGCCTCGCCGACGTCCTTGAGCGAAAGGCTTGGGATAAGCGCCTTGCACAGGTACATCGCCAATTGACGCGGATAGGCCACGTGACGCTGCCGGCTGCGCCCGCGCAGGTCGGCGATGCGCACGTCGAACTGCTCGGCCACGACGCGCATGACGAGTTCGATGGTAACGGGCCGTATCTTGTCGCTGCCGATGAGGTCGCGCAGGACCTCCTGGACGAGGGGCAGGGAGACGGCCTGTTCGGTGAGCCGGCAATACGCCAAGGCGGTGATGAACGCGCCCTCGAGTTCGCGGATGTTGCTGGTCACGTGTGTGGCGATATAGCGGATCACGTCGATGGGCACGCTCACGCCGTCCTCCCGCGCCTTGTTCTGCAGGATCGCCTCGCGCGTCTCCTGATCGGGCGGGGTAATATCCGTGACGAGGCCCCACTCGAAACGGGTGACAAGACGCTCCTCCATGCGCTCGATTTCCTTGGGCCCCCGATCACTTGAAAGCACAATCTGCTTGCGCGCGTCGTACAACTCGTTGAAGGTGTGGAAGAATTCCTCCTGTGTGGCTTCCTTGCCCGCGAGGAAGTGCACGTCGTCGATCAGGATGACGTCCACCTTGCGGTATTTCTCGCGAAAGCGCTGCGTGGCTTTTTTCGCGATGCTGTCGATCAGTTGGTTGGTGAATTGCTCCGTCGAGATGAACACCACGTTCGCCCCGGGGTCGCGCCGCAGCAGTTCCTGGCCGATAGCCTGCATGAGGTGCGTCTTGCCGAGGCCGGTGCCGCCGTAAAGGAACAAGGGATTGTACGCGCGCCCCGGCGATTCGGCGACGGCGCGTGCCGCGGCGTTGGCGAAGCGGTTCCCCGAGCCGACGACAAAATGCTCGAAGGTGTATCTCGGGTTGAAGCCGTTGTATGCATGCTGCACGGCGGCCGCCCGCTTGCGCGCGGGTTCCGGCAGGGGCCGGCGCGCATTCTCAGGCGCGGCCTCGCGCGGGGGCGGCGCGCCATGACGAAAGGAGACGCGCTCGACGTCGGGCAATACCCGTCGGACGGCTTCGAGGATGGCGTCCATGTAGTGATCGCGCAGCCATTCGGCGAAGAAGCGGCTTGGCACGCTCAAGACGAGGCAGCACGCCTCGTAGGAGGCGAAGTCCGTCTGGGAGAACCAGTTCTTGAAGCTGTGTTCATCGACCAGCGCGCGTAAATGCTCTTGCGCCAAGGCCCACGGATTGCTCGTTTCCTTTACCGGCATAGCGTTTCTCGTCCTTATCCTTCGTCGTGCGGCCGCCGCGAAAAGCAAGCCGCCCTCCCCTGCGCGTCACCGCGGGCTTGACTTTGATGCACGCTAGACTAGCAAACTAATCACCCTCAAGGAAAGGCGCCTTCCTCCGTCGCGCTTCTCCGCACGCCCCGCCGCGCGGCCGGCGCCCCTTGGTCAGCGCTCCCATTTCGGGCGGTTACAACCCCGAGCCCGTGTGCGCCACGCCGCGCCAATGACGTCCCTTCCGACTTCTCCACAGGTTCTTCACAACCTGTCCACAGATCCATTTCAGCCCGTAAAATCAGGCGTTTTCGCACACCTGAATCCTGAGTCTGCACCATGATCCCGCCCCTTGTCAACCCCCTTGATTAGATTGTTGCGCCGCAACGACTTTCACACGTTCCCAGACCGCGTTTAGCTCGTCGAGCGCGCACGTTTCGATGTCACGCCCGGTTTTTTCGACCTCGCGACGCAGCAATTCGAAGCGTTTCCGGAAGCGCTGATTGGCGTCCGCCAGGGCCTTGGCGGGGTGTGTATCGAGAAAACGGCCCAGGTTCACCGCGGCAAACAGCAGGTCGCCCAGTTCGCGCGCGGCGTGTTCGCGATCGCCCGCGGCCAACGCGTCCTCGATCTCGCGGGTCTCTTCGCGCACCTTCGCGATCACTCCGGTGACATCCGGCCAGTCAAATCCGACTCGCGCCGCGGCGCTCTGAATTCGCCACGAGTCCTCGAGCGCGTCTGGGTTGGAATCATGGGGTTGGTGCACTGTCGCGCCTTTCTTTTCTCGTTGGTGCGCCGGGGACCGCGTTGCGCTGGACGTGGAACGCGACAGTCCCGGGCTTGGCGTCGTTTCCACGTATAGCGTATCATAAGGGGCACGAGGCAGTAGCAAGTCCGGTGCTGACGATGCCTGGCGGCTTTCGGCCCAGGGCGGAAGCACTCGTGTCGGCCATCCAAGCGGCGGCGCGGTTCCGCCTGTGGCGGGCAAGTTGGAGACCGGGCATAACGGGAATTGAGGCAGCGGCGCGGTCCCCGGTCTCGTGGAAATGAGACGGGCGCCGCCGGACGGACTACAACGAAAGGCGTCATGAATACAAAGCCTGTTCTCGGCATCACTATGGGCGACGTGAACGGCGTGGGGCCGGAAATCCTGGCGAAGGCGCTTGCGCGGCCTGACGTGGCGGCGGCGTGCGTCCCCGTGGTCTTCGGCGACGCCGCGGCGCTCGAGCGCGCGCGACGCTTCGCGCCAGGATGCGCCGAGCCGCTGGGTGTTCCGGAGATTCAGGCCACGCCGCCGGGCTATGTGGCGGTGGTGGACGGCGGGTTCGAGGCGCCGCCGCAGCACCCGGGCGAGCTCGACGCCGCCGCAAGCGGTTGCGCCGTGGAGTGGGTCAAGAGCGCGGTAACAGCGGCGCTGGAGGGGGCGTTAGACGGCATCGTGACCTGCCCGATAAGTAAGGAGGGCGTGCGGCGCGCGGGGTATCCGTATGCGGGCCACACGGAGCTGCTCGCGGAAATGACGGGGAGTTCGGACTACCGGATGTGCCTTTTCGCGGGGCCGTTGCGCGTGGTACACATCACCTCGCACCTGTCGCTGCGCGACGCCGTGCGCGCCGTAAAGCGAGAACGCATCGAGACCTCGATCCGCCTCGGCCACGAGGCGCTGCTGCGTCTCGGCATCGACAAGCCGCGGATCGCGGTGGCGGGCCTGAATCCGCACGCGGGCGAAGCCGGCGCCTTCGGCAACGAAGAACAGAAAGAGATTGCGCCCGCCGTGGCAGCGTGCCGCAAGGCAGGCATCCCCTGTTCGGGGCCGTATCCACCAGACACCGTGTTCCGGCGGATGCGGGATGGGGCGTTCGATATGGTGATCGCCATGTACCACGATCAGGGGCATATTCCGGTGAAGCTCATCGCGATGGATGAAGGCGTCAACGTGACGCTGGGCATCCCGATAGTGCGCACGTCGGTCGATCACGGCACAGCCTTCGACATCGCCGGGCGCGGCAGCGCGCGTGAGCATAGTCTGTGCGCGGCGGTCACCTTGGCGGCCCTGCTGACGCGACGCCGCGGCCCGCACGCGCAGGGAGAACGATGAGAACCGCGCTATTCCGCGCCACGATTGTTGCGCGCGCAACAGAAGTAGGGCGTCCCGCCCCGTCTTGGCGCGGGGAAATCCTGATCGCCTTCGTGCTGTGTCTGCTAGCGGCGGCAGCGGCGCATGGCCAGACTTTCGAGATCAGCCGGGCATTCCGCGTCGGCCCCAACCCTCGGGCCATAGTCGCCCCGGATTTGAACGGCGACGGGTGGCCCGAGATCATTACGGCGGATACAGGGCCGCTGGGAGACCTGCGCGAGGAACGACCCGCGAACGATGAATTATCGCTGCTGATCGCCGAAGGCGATTTGAAATACGTCAAGCATCATCCGTCGCTGAAGACCGGGTTCGCGCCGTACGCGATCGCGATCGCGAACATCGACGCGTTGCGCATGCCGGACATCGTGGTGGTCAGTTTCCTCGCGGTGCGGCATCGCGATGTAACGCTGTTCCGTAATCTGCCGGATAATCTTTTCGAGACGATTGATTTCCGCGCGCCCGACGAAGGGCTTTCCTACTATCGGCATCTGGACGGGGACGGCGCACCCATCTTTACCAAGCCCGGCTTGACCGCTCTTGCCATCGCCGACGTGAACCGGGACGGCTACCGCGACCTGATCGCGACGGCGTGGTCGAGCGACGCGCTCGTGCTGTTCCCAGGCGACCCGCAATTGTATTTTGGAGCGCCGCAGTACCTTCCGGCTCCGGGCGGGCCACGGGACGTGCAAATCGCGGATTTCGACTGCGACGGCAACCTCGACTTGGCCGTCGTATTCCACACCACGGGCGAAATCGGATTATGGCGCGGTGACGGCCAAGGGGCTTTTGATCCGATAAGTCGATTCCTGACGCGCGGGCGGCTTCCCAACAGGATTCGCGTTGCGGACATAAACCAGGATGGCGTCGCGGACCTGGCGGTCTCGCACGGGCACACGGACGACAGCATCGTCGTATTCCACGGCGACGGCGGTTTCCAGTTCAGTGTGTCCCAGGAGTTGACGCTCGGCAAGGACCGCGCCCTCCTCGAGCATCAGATCGAGGACCTCGTCGTCGAGGATCTGACGGGGGACATGCGGCCCGACCTGGCGGCAGCCTGCTACGAATCCCGGTCGGTCATCGTGATGATCAATCAATCCACGAGCACCGCGCGCGCGCAGGAGTTTCGACGCGAGGTGTATACGTTGAAAGAAGGCCGCCCTCGGGCGCTATGCACGGGCGACTTCAATCGCGACGGCAAGATAGACTTGGCCGTCGCCACGTGGGAGCCCGATACCGTGACCCTGCTGCTGGCCCGGTGAAGGTCAATCGCGCAGGGTCCGCAACCGGCGCAGCAGTGCGACATAGTGTTTTCTGGTCAACGGCCTGCCGCCAAAACGCGCCGCATTATAAGCGTCGAGCACCTCGCGCAGGGGCCCCGGATCGCCGCCCCGGCGGTTCTTCCACGATTCGAGCAGTTCCTCCGCCGTCGATCCGGTCGCGGCAAGTCCGTGCCAGCGCATGCGCCGCAGGACGCGGCGATACAGCCGGCCGGCGCGGGCCTGGTCCCGCGTGAACGCGTAACGCGGGCGTTTCGGCCGGGATGCCGTGGCTATCCAGAAGACCAGCGCGGCCACAAACCCACCGAAGAGCAGGACCCTTACGGACAGGAACGCGCCCCGGGAAACGCTTTTCGGCTCGACCCACCGACCGATGCCGGGCACGAATCCGGCGAGACGCGCGGTGAACCCGCGGATTTGTTCGAGTTGCATCGCGCGGTCAAATCCGATGATCTCCTGGTACCAGAACATCTTCATTTCGAGGGTGAACCGGGAGAAACTGCGGGAGAACCGCTCGATTTGCCCGAGAGCGTCCGGTTCGACGCGCGGCGAGGGGTCGAAAATCACCCAACCGTGACCGAGGATCAGCATCTCGACCCACAGGTGCGCGTCCGAGGCCCGCACCGTATACGACTGGTTCCCCTCGATGTATTCGCCGCCGCGAAAGCCGCTCACGACCCGCGTCGGCACGCCCAAGCTGCGCAGCATGAGGGCCAGCGCGCTCGCGAACAGTTCGCAGTGGCCGCGGCGCGTTTGATTGATGAAGACGTCAATGGCGTACTCGCGCGGCAGCAGGGGCAAGTCGAGCGTGTACGTGAAGGCCGGGCCGCTGAGCCATTGCTGGAGCCTGAGGGCCTGGTCAAACACGGACGCGGCGTCGGCGGTCACGCGCCGGGCCAGCGCCTCGGTTTCCGGGAGCAATTCATGCGAGGTAAGCAACTGGAAATCCCGGGGCGCGAGTACGGCCTCGTAATCGGCGGAAGCGGCCCGCAACTCGGACGGGTCGGATTCGCCGACCTCGGACCAGACCTCGTAGGTCATGCGGCGCGCGCCGACCGTTTCGAAGCCAACGGTGAAGTCCAGCGATCCGTCCCAGTAGAGCCGCGCGCCGCGCGGCGCGGCCACGAGCGTCACCTCGTGCACGAGATCAAGACAGGGAACGCCCCGTTCGGGCACATCGTCCATGTAGATGAGCTGTCGGACGCGATGCTTGCTCTGGTTGTGAAAACGGGACACGTGCTCGCCGCCGCCGCCGAACGGGAACCCGGTGCGCCGCCGCCCGACGAAGGCTATGCCCTGCGATTCGAGGTTGTCCGTGAGACCGCGGCGCGACCACTCGGAATCGGCATATTGGTTGAGTGTCGTCGTGCGCCAATACATCGGGCCGGGGTAGCGCCCGTCGGGCAAGTCGGGAAACTCGACATGCATAACCGCCGTCGTGTCCTGCTCGACGGCGCCGCCGCCGGCAAGGTCCACCCGCTCGGTAAAGCCCGTGCGCGGCCGATCGAATTGTATCTCCCGACCGAAAAGGCCCGCTTCCGTGCGCGGTGTGAGAATGAAGAACGCCGCGGTGAACGCGAAGACGCCCGCACTGATCATGACCACGCTGACGCCAACCCGCCAATGCAGACCACGGCGCGGTTCGGCGTCGGGGGATTGCGATACGTGCGGTGGCGCGACGCACGCCGCCGCATCGGCGTGCAACCGCAGCGCGATGAAGGTCCACACCGTGCAGAGGAGGTAGAGTACGAGCACAAGCCCGATGGCGGGTTCGGGACCTTGCACGAGCGCCGCCAGAACCATGAAGAGCGCCATCAGCGCGAGATGGTGGTATTGACGCACATCCTTCGTGTGCAGGAGAAGATAGGCCTGAATGAAGATGACCAGGAGGACCACGGCGTCGAGCAGGCCGAAGGTTAGCACGGTAAACGGCACGAAACAGAAATAGGCGAGCGTCAACGGCCACGTAACGGTCCGGTACACGGAGAACCGCGCATCCAGCCGTTCCGCAATCGGGGACAGGGCCAGCAACACAAGCGCCGGCGCCAGCACTATCCCGCCGTAGATGCGCACGGACGCAAGCGCAAGAAACCCCGAAAGCGCCAACAGCAAGGAGGCGGTGCGCAAGCCGATCCCGGCGGGCTTACGCATAGACTATCTCCCGCGGGTCCAGCACCCGCGCGCCCACGCCCGGCGCGACCGCGCCCCAGGCGCGGGGGTCGGACGACACGAGGATCACCGTGGACCACGCGCTCTCCTTGCCGCGGCGCACGGCGTCCGCCCACCGCGGGTCATCCGGGGCCGTAGGCATGACCCGCGCCAACAGGTCGAGCACGTGTCGCTCCTGCGTTGCTCCCTCACCGCCCTCGACCGCGAAGCCGGGCGCGTAGACAGCCACGTTATAATGGCGGCGCAGCAGGGTGACCGCGAGCGACGCGAGCATCTCGACGGCCTCTTCGAAATTTTCATCGTGATCGCCGCTGTCGTCGCGGCGTCGCGTATCCAGCACGAACACAATGTAACGGGACCGCTCGCGGGACATCTCGCGCACAATCCACCTTCCGAGGCGCGCGCTCACGCGCCACGCGATACGGCGCGGGTCGTCGCCGATCACGTATTCCCGCAAGGTGAAGAACTCGTCGCCGTCTCCCGCGACTCCATGCGGGACCTGCCGCCCGACGCGGAACCGGTCCAGCACATTGGCGCGCACGGCGTGCGCGCGCGGGTACACCAACACCTCGACAGCATCGGGGAAATGCCGCCGCCGTTCGATGAGTCCGAACGGAAACGATGTGAAGAGCGTGTACGGCGGAAGCCGATGCGGTCCGCGCCGGGCCAGGCTGTGCGGGATGTTCACCTCGACGGCGCGGCCCGCCGGTAGGCAGGCTACGTGGGCCAGGACGTGGCGGCTGGGCTGCTCGCGGCCAATGCACAACGAAAACGCCGGTATAAGCCGTCGCCGGTTCTCGATCCTGACGCGGACCCAGAAAAATTCTCCGCGCTGCACGGCATAGGGCGCGGCGCGGGTAAGCACGATGCCCCGCGAGGAGAAACATGCCGCCCAGACCAGCGAGACCGCGTGAAAGGCGCACACACCCGCGAAGAGCAGGTACAGGAGCTGGTTGCCCGTGTTCCACGCCATCGGCAGGCCGAGCAGCATCATCAGGGCAAACGCCCACCCCGCGGGCCGCAAGCGCAGCCCCTGTCGACGTTCTGTTCGCCTCTTCCACATGAGATTCACACAGGCACGGGCACGCGCCGCACCACGTCCTGAATGACCCGGGCGCGTTCGTCCGCCGCCGCGACGAGGTCCGCGCCGCGCGATTTCACGAGGACGCGGTGCGCCAAGAGCGGCACGGCCAACGCCTTGACGTCTCCGGGCGTCACAAAATCGCGTCCCTCGACGACCGCCCGCGCCTGGCATGCCTCGTAAAAGGTCAGGGAGCCGCGCGGACTCGCCCCGAGCATGACTTGATCGTGGTCGCGCGTGCCTTGGATGATGTCGAGGATGTAACGGGCGACGCTCTCGTCCACGCGCACGCCGCCCACCCTATCCTGTAACGCGATCAACTCGTCGCCGGTAAGGACGGGGTGCAGGTTTTCGAGTTCCTTTTTCGGGTCGCGTCGCCGCATGATCCGCAGTTCGTCGCCCGGAGGGGGATACCCCATCGTGACGCGGATCATGAACCGGTCGAGCTGCGACTCGGGTAGCGTGTAGGTGCCTTCGTACTCGACGGGGTTTTGCGTGGCCATGACGATGAAGGGCCGCGGCAGGTCGAAGGGAAGCCCGTCCACGGAGACCTGGTATTCTCCCATCGCTTCGAGGAGCGCGCTCTGCGTCTTCGGCGGGGTGCGGTTGATCTCGTCGGCGAGCACGACGTTCGCGAAGATAGCGCCCTTGCGGAAGGTGAATTCGTTCGTGCGGGGGTCAAGGACCGACACCCCGAGAATATCGGACGGCAGCATGTCGCTCGTGAACTGGATGCGGCTGAAGGTGCACTGCATCGAGCGGGCGATGGCCTGGGCGATCGTGGTCTTGCCGATGCCGGGCACGTCCTCGATGAGGATATGCCCGCGGGCGAGAAGGCCCGTGACGCAGAGCTTGACGACGTCGTGCTTGCCGAATACAACGCGCTCGATGTTCTGGATCAGACGCTGAATGCGTTCCGCGGCGGTGTTGTCCATGTACGACTCCAGTGCTTGTTACTCCGAACCGAAGGGGCGCGGTTGCAGCCCTTGATAGAGAACACCCGGCCCCCGCGCGGCATTCGCGCGGCATGCGCCCCATGTCGGGAGAGAGCGTTGTATGGGGAAACGGCCCGTTAGAGCCAACGTTCGAACCACTCATCGGCGATTTCGAGCGTCTCGCGGGTGAAATTGTTGAATCCCTGCTGATGCTCCTGATGATCGATGGCGGTGCGAGCGCCCAGCAGCTTATAGACGCGCCCCGCCAGCGTAACCGCCTTCTCGCAACTCTTCGGGTTGGCGAAGGGGGTGTCCGAGGTGGAGGTAATGATGAGCGTGGGGCTCGGCGCGGCCAGGGCCAGAATATGTTCCCAATCAAAGGCGAAATCGCCGCTGTCGAGTCGCTTGCGCAACTCCGGCAGGAGGCACATGCCCTCGGCGCGCGCCCACCGTTGCGGGTCCTTGTCGGTAGCGAAGCGGGTGAACCCGCAACTGGCCACGCACGCGCGCACGCGGTCGTCAAACGCCGCGAGCAGGAGCGCGTTAAACGCGCCGAGACCGTGGCCGATAACGCCGATACGCGCGGCATCCACGCGCTTCTGCTCCTCGAGCAGGTCCAGCGCGTACATGTGATCGACCAGCATGCGTCCGGCGAACGACAGCTTCGTGTTGCTCTTATAGTATTGCTTGGTATCGAAGGGTTTCGCGCTGCTGACGCGGCGCTCGCCCGCGGTGAGGCAATCCGGCGCCAAAGTCACGTAGCCCAGTTCCGCGTAGTGCTGTGCGAAGGCGAGGCGCATGTCGCCCTCGATGCCGGCGGCCTCATCTTTGCCGGCGGGCGTTTCCCGGTGGCAGCAGACGATGGCCGGCGCTTCCTCCTTGCCGTCGGGAACGAAGAGCCATGCCGACACGCGCTCCCAGCCATCCACGAAGTAGTTGACCCGCTTGCGCACGTAGCCCGCGTGCTCGGTCTCGTCCACCGTCTTCGCTTGCGGCTCGACGCGCTCCTTCGGCAAATCGCCGAGCACCGCGAGCAGGGCGCTCTCGATATCGCCGCGCATTTGGGGCCACGCGCTGAGATTCTTTAGCTTCCCAAGATCGAGCATGTCGTTCTTTTCACTCCCACAAGCATCCTGACGCCGGCGGACGCCTCGAGGCGATAATCGCCATTGGAAACCCTGCCCGCGCGACACCCGGGCGCGCGGCGCATCCCAAGGCAAGATTCCGTCGGTCGGCGCACTTTCCCGGTGGAGGGATTGACCGTTCAGCATGGTAGAGGCGCGGGCAGGCGAGATCAACCTCGCGGTCCCGCCGCGTGCACCATCGATACTAGCCCAAGCGATTCCTGAAATGTCAAACCTCACGAAGGTGGTGCGATCCTATCCCCGAGTTCATGTCCGCGTATCGGGGTCGGCGACCTCCGCCAAGCGGGGGTAGGCTTCGAGCAGCGGCGCGGGCGCCCGCACGCGGCCGCGTTGAACCGCGGCCTGAATTTCGAGCGCGTTGACGACCGCCTGACCGCGATAGTGGTTGTTGGTAATCACGTACAGTTCGTTGAGCCGCTCGCGCATTTGCGTGATCTTCTGGATCCAAGGTTTCAATTCGTCCTCGCCGTAGAGGTAATTGTAGCGCTCGTTCCGCCCGGCGCCTTCACGGAACCAGTCCGCCGCATTGCGACCATGGAACCGCACGTAGCCCATGGGCGCGGTCGTGTGCGCGGACGGTGCGATCGAGTGGTCGAAGAGCGGCTGATCGATGTTACAGAAGGCGGCGCCGCGTTCGGCCAGCCCCTTGTACAGGGTGGGCTGGTCCCACGAGGCGTGGCGCAATTCGATCGCGAGCGGATACGAGGCGAACCGCTCGGCAAGGCGCGCGAGCCATTCGCGGTTCGCGACGGTACGCTGGAAGTTCCACGGGAACTGAATGAGCAGCGCGCCCAGTCTTTCCTCGGCAACGAGCGGCTGAATGCCTTCGAGAAACTGCCGGGTCTCCCTCTCCGTCGGCGGGTCTTCGCGGTCGTGCGTGTAACGCCGCCAGAGCTTCACGGAAAAGCGGAAGCGGGGGTTGTCCGCCACGTGGCGCACCCACGCGGCGGCGAGCCGCGCGTCGGGCGGGCGATAGAAGGTGGCGTTCACCTCGACTGCATCGAAGAAGCGGGACAGGAACGCGAGCGCATGGATGCGCCGGGGCACGTCGGTCGGATACACGACTCCCTTCCAGTCTTCGTAGGACCAGCCCGCCGGGCCGACCCGGACCACGCCTTGCAGTTCTTCCGGCATGCCGCCATTATCCTTGAAAACCCGCGCGGCGTTCAGCCTTGGGTTGCGCGGCGCGGGTCGCGGTCACGCTGCCCGCGGGGTAGTCTCTCAGCGCAGGGTGATGTTCGTGGCGAGGTCGTCCTGTATCCGCGCGTAGGGGCTCGAATCCGAGCGGGCAGCCATCTTGCGTTGGGTTTCCTCGAAGGTCCGTTGCGAGAGCGCCGCGATGTGGTACACGATCCCGCCGGGATTCACCATCGGCATTGTGGTCATGCCGAGCACGATACCGTCGGCCGGCGAGATCAACGAGGTCTGCTCGCGCCCGAAGATGTTGTAAATGGTGGCGAGCCCCTGGTTCTTGTGGACCAGTTGCCCGGGTCGCGCGTGAAAGCCGAGCAGTCCCCCGAGTTCCGACCGCACCCAGATCGTTTTGGATATCGAGAGTTGGAACGAGGGCGGTTCCGGGTCGCCCGCGATCATCCCGAGCGATTGCAGCACGTTCAGGCAACCGCGGACGCCGATCTCGACCACGCCCGGCTCGATCTTCCAGACCTCGCCTGCTTCGAGGATGATCGTCGGTACGCCCGCCTCGACCGCCGCGCGTCGCAGTGAGCCGCGGGGGCCTCTTGAGCTCACGATGAGTTCGCAACCGAAGGCCTTTGCCAGGCGCTTCGCGCCCGGGTCACGCATGCTGGCGCGCACATTCGGGTAGTTGGTCCGGCGGACCGCGGCGCTGTGGAAGTCGATGCCATAGTCGCATTGGGCGACCACCTCGGTGAATATTTCGTGGGCCAGGCGCCGGGTCAGGCTTCCGTTTGGCGACCCGGGAAAAGACCGATTCAGGTCACGCCGGTCCGGCATGTAGCGCGAGTGCCGTTCGAGCCCTTGAATATTCGCGACGGGAATAATGATGAGCGCGCCTTTGAGCAGCTTCGGCGGCTTGTCGTACAGGAGTTCGCGGACGATGCCGATGCCGTTCAATTCGTCGCCATGAATGACGCCCATGATAAAGACCCGCGGGCCGTCTTTTCGCGCGCGCATGACGTAGACCGGAATCGATACGGGCGACCCGAGGTACGTGGCCCCGAAGCGCAAGTGGAGTTCGCGCGTCTCGCCGGGCCGGATGCGCTCCCCCGCGATGACCAAGCCGCGGCTTCGTTGGCGAGGCGTCGCGGCGGTTCGTCTTTCGGAGTGTTTGCGAGGCATGACGCGGCCTACTCCCTTCTCCGGCGGCCGCGGCGTTTGCGCTCGGGCATCATCAAGCGCAATTCGGACAGTTCGCCGAAGCAGAGCAGCGCGTCTCCCTGACGGATCACGTCGTCGGCCTTTGGGTTCGCGATGACGTGATCGTGCCGCGTGATAAGCATCACGTGGATGTTGTGCGCCGACAGGGCCGTGTCGCGCAGCGCCTTGTTCTCGAGGTGCGGCATGCCGTGAACCGTGAATTCGGCGATGCCGTAGCCGCCCGCGAGGGCCAAGCGCTGCCGGAGGTCTACCTCAGGGGACAGTACCTGTTGTTCGAGATGCCGGATAATGGTGCCGGCCACGTCGATGCCTGTCGCCTTCTCGATACCCTCGAAGCCCGGCGACGAATTCACCTCGAGGACCTGCGGGCCGCTCTCGGAGACCAGCATGTCCACGCCCGCGACGCGCAGTCCCATGACTTGCGCCGCGCGCACCGCCGTCCGCTCGTATTCCGCATCGAGCGTGACGGCCTCGGTCGAGCCGCCGCGGTGCACGTTGCTGCGAAACTCGCCCGGCTGCGCCATGCGCTTCATCGCGGCGACCACGTGATCGCCCACGACCAGCGCCCGGATGTCCTGCCCCTGGCTCTCCTTCACGAACTTCTGGATGAGCACGTTCTGCCGCGCGCTGTGCAGCGTCTGGATGATCGCCTCCGCCACCTTTTCGGTTTCCGCCAGGATAACGCCCACGCCCTGGGTACCCTCGAGCAGCTTGATAATTACCGGCACGCCGCCGACTCGCCGAACCGCGTGCAGCACGTCGTCCCGGTCGCGCACGAACGCCGTGGGCGGCAGGCCGATGTCGTGGCGGCTGAACATCTGCACCGCGCGCAGCTTGTCGCGCGACCGGGCAATGGCCATCGAGTCGTTCAGGACATAGACACCCATCTGTTCGAACTGCCGCACGACCGCGAGGCCGTAGAACGTGATCGACGCGCCGATCCGCGGGATCACCGCGTCGAATTCGCGCAGCCGCCGGTGGCGATAGAAGAGCGCGGGGCTATCGCGCTCGATCAGGATCGAGAACTTCAGGGTGTCCATTACCTGGACTTCGAAGCCCCGCGCCAGCGCGGCCTCGCGCAGGCGCCGGGTGCTGTAGCTGCGTCCGGCGCGGCTGAGTATGGCAATTCTCATATCCGTGAGGTCTTCTTTCGTTGTTTCTTCGTCTTGACGCACCCGCCGGACGTCTGCCGCGACAAGAATGACGAGCAAGCGATCAAGCTGCGGTCGTCTCGGTCCTTGCGACGGTTTGGCGTGCTCAAGAACCCACCTGAGAGCACCCGAGGCAAGACAGGGAACCAACGGCCATACGGCGATGCGTTTGTCGGCACAACTCTAGCAGAGGGCCGGCAACGGAACAATAGACCGCCTTTCCACCAAGGGCCGCTCGGTACGGGGGCTGCGTCCGGCGCTGGCGTGCGCACCGTTTCGCCGGTATACTGCCTCCGTCAACAGGAAATGGGGAACCGGGAGTCGTCATGTCGCGTCGCGTGGTATTGGCCTGGGTCTTGCTGTCCGTGTTTGCCTTCGGGGGCGCCGGATGTCGCGAGTCCGGCACGCCGTCTCGGCAGACGCTGACCTTCAGCTTCTGGGGCAGCTACAAGGACCTCGAATTCTGGCGCGAGATCATCGACCGTTTCGAGGCGGCGCACCCGGAAATCGCCATCAGACCCCAGTTCACGCCGATCGACTACGGCGAGAAGCTGCAACTCCAGCTTATCAGCAACTCCGCCGCGGACGTTATCCTGATGGACGACGAGGCGTATCCGGCGTACGCGGTCCGCGGGTATCTCGAGGACCTGCGCCCATACATCGAGCGCGACGCCGCGGCGGTGCGGGCCGATGATTTTCTGCCTCATGCGCTGAGCGCGTTCACCTATTGGGCCACGGAATCCGGAGACACACGGGAAATTATCGGCGGGCTGCCGTGGGACGGCAGCGCCGTGCTCATGTATTACAACAAGGACTTGTTCGACGAAGCGGGGATTCCCTATCCGGAGAAAGACTGGACGTGGGAGGATTTCCGACGCATCGCGGTGCGGTTGACGCGCGACCGAGACGGCGACGGCCGCGCGGACCAGTTTGGCGCGCTGCTCGGGTTCGGTTGGCTGGACATAGAGCCGATTGTCTGGAGTTTCGGCGCGCGGTTCCTTTCTCCCGACGCCGCGCGGCCGGCAATCCTTGATAACGAATACGCGATTGAAGCCGCGCACTTCATGCAGGACCTCAAGTTCACGGACCGTTGCGTGGTGTGGTACGGCGATCAACAGGGGCTGAACAAGGAGGTCCAGATTCTGACAGGGCGGCTGGGGATGAGCACGTCGGGCTGGTTTGCGGCCCTCGTGCTGAGCGAGACCGACGCGGACGTGCGCTGGGGCGTCTGTCACATGCCGAAGGGGCCGCGCGCCGATCGATACACGCGCGTCACGTTCGACGGAATCAGCATCAATCGGGCGATATCTCCCGAGAAGAAGGCATCGGCGTGGCTCTTCATCAAGCACTTGTTGTCCGAAGAATCGCAGGCATACGTGGCGCATTCCGGACGCGGTATCCCGGTCCGGCAGGCATACGCGGAGAAGCACTTTCTGAACGCCGAGACGTTCGCGGATTTCAAAGTGGCCAACTTCCGCGAGAGCAAGCAGGTGGCCCTCGATGCGATGGAGGAATACGGGCGGCTGACGCCGATCACGGCCCGATTCATGGGGTTGCGCCGGGAGATTGACAGCGCGTGGAGCCGGCTTGAACGGGAGGACCCGGGACAACGCTGGAAGCCCGAGCAGGTGGTTGCCGCCGTTGACCGGGGCGTCCAAACTGAACTGGCCAAGGAACTCGAAGCTTTCGGCGTGGACCGCGAGCATATGCAGCCCAAGTCGCCGACGCCTTATCGCATTCTCGGCGGGGTTGCGCTACTAGTGGTGGTTGGCGCTTTGGTCTGGCTTGGCGGGAAGACCTCGTCGCCGCTGGCCGACCTGCGCGCCATGAAGCACAGCCGCATGCGACGCATCGAGGCGCTTTGGGGCATTCTGTTCGCGTCGCCGTGGATGATGGGTTTCTGCCTGTTTCTCGCATTCCCGATCGTCTTCAGTCTTGTGCTGAGTTTCAGCGCCTGGGACCCCTATGATCCCGTCGAGCACCGCGTATTCATCGGTCTGGACAACTACATGCGCGCGCTTACGGACGATCATTACGTGTGGTTTGCGTTGCGGAAAACGTTCACCTATGCCGCTATCGCGGTGCCCGTGAATCTTGGCGGCGCGCTCGCGCTGGCGATGCTCCTCAATCAGAAAGTGCGCGGCATCCGCGCGTTCCGCACCATCTTCTACATCCCGAACGTCGTGGGCGGCGTCGCCACGGCGATCATGTGGCTGTTCATTTTCAATCCCGTGTTCGGCCCCGTCAACAGCGTGCTGCGCAGGCTCAATGTCTGGATCGACGCCACGCCGCTGGCGGCCCTCAACCTCCCCGAGCCGAACTGGTTCAACGACCCGGACTGGGCGATACCGTCGCTGATCATCATGATGCTATGGGCCACTGGCGGCGGCGCGATGATCATCTTCCTTGCCGGGCTCCAAGGCATTCCGCAGCATCTGTACGAGGCTGCGGAACTCGATGGCGCGGGCCGCTGGCGTCAGTTTCTGAACGTGACGCTGCCCATGCTGACGCCGACGATCTTCTTCAATCTCATTATGGGGATAATCGGCGCACTTCAGGTGTTCATGCAGGCGTTCGTGCTCGTGGGCCAAGACGGCGGATTCGACAACCAACTCCTGTTCTTCGTGCTGTACCTGTACCGAAAGGCGTTTATCGACTACGAGTTCGGCTATGCCGCGGCGCTCGCCTGGATTCTCTTCGCGATCATTCTCGCGTTTACGCTGCTTATCATCCGATCGAGCGCGCTCTGGGTATATTACGAAGGAGAACGGCAATGAACGGCGCGACGCCTACGGAGCGCGGACGCCGGGTGTGGGGCGCGCGACTGCGGCGGGTCGTCGTGTGGGTGTTGCTGATCGGCTTGAGTTGCCTGTTTCTGATCCCGTTTTTTATTACCCTGAGCGACAGTCTGAAGACCTTCGCGCAGGTCTTCAGACAGCCGCGCATCTGGATTCCGTGGCCGCCGAAGTTCTCGAATTACGCCGAGATATTCCTGGTGCTGCCGTTTTTCACTTTTTTCAAGAACACCTTCATGATCACCGGGCTGGCGCTTTTCGGACAAGTAACGAGCGCGTGCCTTGTGGGCTACAGCTTCGCGCGGTTGCGCTGGCCGTTCCGCGATTTCTGCTTCGTGATCCTTTTGAGCACGTTGATGCTGCCGGGACAGGTGACGATGATCCCCATCTTCCTGTTATTCAATGCGCTGGGCTGGGTGAATACGTGGCTGCCCATCATCGTGCCCGCCTATTTCGGCGTCAACGTATTCAACGTCTTTCTCATGCGGCAGTTCTTCAAGACGATTCCGTTTTCGCTCGAAGAGGCGGCGGTCATCGACGGCGCGGGCCATCTGCGCATCCTGACGATGATCATGCTGCCCCTCGCCAAGCCCGCGGTGTTGACCATCGCCGTCCTCGGGTTCGTCCATTGGTGGAACGACTTCATGGGGCCGTTGATCTACCTGAGCGACCACATGAAATATCCGATCTCGCTCGGCATGAAGATGTTCAGCGACGCGCAACTTACAAACCCGCACTACATCATGGCCGCAAGCATCGTGGCGATCATCCCCATCGTCATCATCTTCTTCATGGCCCAGAAGTACTTCGTCGAAGGCATCGCCCTTACCGGCACAAAAGGCTGACGCGTCAACAACGTTCCTTTGCACGAAGTTTCGCCGCCTTGTATAGTTCCGCCGGCTCGCATACAATCCCTCTGCCGCCGCGCCGGCTATCCGGGAAGCGGGCGGATTTCCGAGGGCGCGGGCATGGAATCATCCAGCGCGGGCAAACAACTTCCGAGTCTCGAACGGAGCATCACGCTGCCGGGCGCGGTAGCGTTGGTGGTGGGCGGCGTCGTCGGCGCGGGCATCTTCGTGCTGGTCGAGAAGATCGCGGCGCAGGCGGGCGCGGCCATCTGGCTCTCGTTTGTCACGGCCATCGCGGTCTCGCTCGTGGGCGTGCTTCCTTTGATTCAACTCGCGGGAGCGTTGCCGCGCGCGGGCGCCGGGTACTTGTTCGCGAGCCGCCTGCTGTCGCCGTTCTGGGGCGTAATGACGTCGTTCTGGGTCGTGCTCGGCGGGGCATCGTCGACGGCGGTCGTGTCGCTGACCCTGGGCGTCTACGTGCAGGGCTACCTTGGCGCGGCGGCGCCGGTGAGCGTGATCGCCGCCGGGATACTGCTGCTGTTCTACGTCGTCTACCTTTTCGGCGTGCGGCTCGCCATTTCGCTGCAACTGCTGATGGCGGTCCAGTTTGTCTCGGCGCTGCTCCTGTACGGTGTGTTCGGCCTGTTTCAAGCGGACTGGTCGGCGGACGCGGCGGTCCGGCCCGCCTTGCTGCCGCCGCACGGCGCGACGCCGTTTCTGATGAGCGTGCTGCTGGCGTACAGCACGTGCATGGGTTTCCAGGTGGTCGGGGAGTTGGGCGAGGAAATCCGCAACGCGCGGCGCACCATCCCGCTTGCGTTGTGCATCGGCGGTGCGCTCGTGGCGAGCCTATACATCCTCGTGGGGACGGTATACGTGGCGCTGCCCGCGCCGGACCCGATCGAGGCGGCGCGGCGTCCACTGAGCGATTCGGCGGCCCTGTTCTTGCCGCCGGCGGCGGTGCGCTTCATCGATTTCGGCGCGCTGACGGCGGGCCTGACTTCGTTGAACGCCGCCGCCATCGCGTTGCCGCGAGAACTGTTCGCACAGGCCCGGGACGGCATGCTGCCCGCGCCCCTGGCGCGGATCAGCGCACGTACGCACGCGCCGCAGCACGCCGTGACGGTTTACTTTCTGTTTGTCGCCGTGTTGTTGCTTTCGGGGTTGGGCGTGAATTTCTTCGGTTGCGCCGCGGCCATCGGGATACTCGCCATCACTTCCGCGCTGGGTCTCGCGGCGATGCGCCTGCCGGCGCGTTACCCGGCATACTACGCCCGCGCGTATATCACGTTTCCGAGGCCGCTCCTCGCGGCGTGCGCCGTGGCGACCGTGCTATTCTCGATGGGCTTCGCGGTGGTTGTCGCGATCGAGGAGCCCGGCGTACTCGCTCTCTACGCGGCCTGGACCGTTCTGGCCGCCGCATGCTATCGGAGTCACGTGTCGGGGTTCACCGCGCGTGATTGGGATCGGCTGCGCGCCATTCCCGGAAGCGACGAACAAGACCCGCCCGCGGGTTGAGGAGGTAGATTGACGCGAAAATGAGAGACCTGAGCAGCATTCCCGCCACGAAGCCGGACCTCGACGCCTACGAGGTCGATCACCTGTTCCATTCTTGGGCGTACCAGCCGAAACAGTCGCCGGCGCGCGTCGTTTCCGCGAAAGGCGTCCGATTCATGACGGAGGACGGTCGCGAGCGGCTCGATTTCAGTTCGTGCTTCGTGAGCCATAACATCGGCCACCAGGACCCGCGCGTCGTGAAGGCCATCAAGGATCAGGCGGATACGCTGACCTCGTTCGCGCCGCCGTTCTCGAACCGGCCGCGCGCGCTGCTCGCCAAACTGCTCGAGGAAGTCACGCCGGGCGACCTGTCGCGCGCGTTTCTCACCGTCGGCGGCACAGAAGCGAATGAGGCCGCAATCAAGATATGCCACCAGTTCACGGGCCGCCGGAAGATCGTGTCGCGATACCGCAGTTATCACGGCGGCACCGCGACCTCGATGTCCGCCTCGGTCGGGGACCCGCGCAGTTGGGCGCAAGTGCCCGGCGGCGCGGAGATTATCCGCGTGCCCCAACCGTATCCGTACCGCTGCATGTTCGGCACGACCAACCCGACGGACTGCGCCATGCGCTGCGTCGCCTACACGGACCAGGTAATCGAGATGGAGGGCGGGCGTGAGAAGGTTGCCGGGATCATTCTCGAACCAATCGCCGGCGCGAACGGCGTCATCGTGCCGCCACCGGAGTACCTGCCCGCGCTACGCGCCGTGTGCGACAAGCACGACATCCTCATGATCGTGGACGAGGTCATGACGGGATTCGGCCGCACGGGGAAATGGTTCGCCGTGGACCACTGGGGCGTCGTGCCCGACATCCTGACCATGGCGAAAGGCATGACCTGCGGCTACGTGCCGCTGGGCGCGGCCGTCGTGCGCAAGCATATTGGCGACTACTTCAAGGACCATTTCTTCTCGCACGGCGCGACCTACGCGGGCCACGCGCTGGCCTGCGCCACGGCCAACGCGGTGATCCCCATCTACCAGCAGGACCGCCTCGTCGAGAACGCGGCGACGATGGGCGCGTACCTGGTCGAACGGGCGCAAACGTTGGCGGAGACGCACCCGAGCGTCGGCGAGGTGCGCGGCCTCGGGCTGTTTGTGGGGATCGAACTGGTGCGCAACCGCAAGACGAAAGAACCGCTCATCCCGCTCGACGCGAAGATACGGCCAGGCGCGAATCCCAAGACGGAACTGGCAAAGCGCCTCTTCGAACTAGGCATGATCTGCATGGCGGCGAACCCGAGCAACTCTATCGCGCTCGCGCCGCCGCTCATCATCACCAAGGATGAAATCGACGAAGGCATCGCCATGCTGGATGAGGCCCTCCAAGTCACGGACGCCTACGCGGAGCGATAAGACCATCATGAGTACGCCGGTGTGGAGCTTCACGCTGCCGTCCAAAGTGACGTTCGGGGCCGGGGCCGCCGCGAAGGCCGCTGAGACCGCGGCCTGCTACGGCGAGCGCCCGATCGTAGTCACGGACCGCACACTCGCCGCCCTGCCGCACATCCGTCGATTCCTCGAGCAGTTCGCCGTATCGCCGGTCTTCTCGGGGGTCGAGCCGAACCCGACGGTGGCCAATGTGGACGCGCTTGCGGCGATGATCCGCATGTACGGCGCGGACGTGGTGGTGGCGATCGGCGGCGGTAGCGCGATCGATTGCGCGAAGGCGGCGGCGTGCCTGACCTGCACGGGCGAACCGAGCGTGCGGCTTTTCCATTCCGAGGGCGGAAAATTCGGCGCGGACCGGCTGCCGGTCGTGGCGCTGCCCACAACGGCGGGGACCGGCGCGGAAGTG
>JAKQEQ010000013.1 GCA_029556545.1 Candidatus Hydrogenedentota bacterium | reverse complement strand
TTGTCGAGAATCCAGAAGATACCTTGAATGACTTTACGCTTGTCGGCCGGCGGACGGCCTCCCTTGGGGCTTCGCGGAGCGTCCGGGAGACGCTCGACGAGCCAATCGAGTTGAGCATCAGTAAGTTTTAGCATACCACATGAACACATAACTCGAACTGAATATTCCGGTTTTGGGATAGCTTCTAGGAAACGCGGCAGTACCGCACCTGGTGATTCACCCTCCCCTTCGCCTTCACTTTCTGCGCCTTCCCCCTCCCCTTCCGTCCCGGGCTCGTACTGTGCCCAACCAAGACGAAGTCTAAATGCATCTATCTCGATTCCAGGATCATCTTGGTAGATTCTTAACCACTTTTGTGGACCGGAGAGGATAAGAGGAGTCGGAAACTCGTACCAGCACCAAAGGTCGCCGGTACTCACACTCTCTTGGCGTCGCCAGATAGGCGGCGCGTCAGTGTAAGGATCGTACAATTGAATCGGAACACCGGATATACCTGACGCCGAAAACTCCGTCCAGGACACAGGGGAGCCGGCACCCAATTGCACTTCCAGCGTGCCCGCGTCCGCTGGCCTGCGCATACGTATCTGAAGAAGATAAGGATGGTCAATTCCCCAAAGGTTCCCCGGATTCTCTGGTTCCTCTGGATCTCCTGGCACGACCACTATTGAGCCAACGTATGGGGTGGAAACCTCTGGATCAGCAACGAGGTAATCGTCCAACGCTGCGGGGTCCGCGGTCTCGCCGGGCGCGTACCCCACGATCTCGCTTGCCGATTCCCATTGGCGAATTGCGCGCACCGGCTCCCGCGTGAAGACGACCCGCGGCGGTGGGAGGCCGTCGGGGTTCTTCGCCCACACCACGCGCACGCCTATGAACACGTTGGGAAGTTCATCGTTCGGCCGGTACCTGAAGAAGGCCGGCTCGTCCACGGAGTCAAGTTCCCGGAGGAACGTGGTATGGGCGTCGCTGGACAGGTCGATTACTTCGTCGCCCAAACGGATTTCCATATCGTCCTCAGTTCCGAACGGGCCGTACGGCTCGGCGCCGTTCACGGTCAGCCACGGAAATACGAAGTGCGTGGCCAGATAGTCCGTGTAGGACCACTCGGGGTTGCCGAAGCGATCTTCGTCGCAGCAACTGCTTTCTCCCTCGCCTTCTCCCTCGCCTTCGCCGCAGTCGCAATAATAGAAGTCACCGTAGGCCCGATTGAGACTCTGGCGGAGGTACTCCTTGTTCGAGAGATTGCCGCGGAAGCGGGCCGGGACGGCGTCGGAGTCGGGCCAACGGGGGCCTTCGTCATAGACCTGCGACACGGCGAGGTAGAGCGCGAGGTTCTTGTCCTGGTCCGCGAGGACGAAGGCCGGGACGTGATAGCTGTTCTTCAGCCCCTTCTTCGAGGGGAGCTTTGCGTAAGGGTCGTCCCAGGCGTCCATGACGATGTAGCCGGGCAGCGGCTCGTAGATGTCGCCGTCGGGCGCGGGCGGCAGGAAATAGGCCGTGAGCGTCATGTCGTGCGGTTCGAGAAACTCCTGGGCGGCGGTGGCCAGCGCAAAACGCCCCGTGATAAAGTTGTAGGCGTACTGGTATTCCCCGGGGCCGTAGGTCTGGCGGACCTCACGGTAGTCGTCCGGGTCCATGGGCTCCCGGAAGCGCGCCAGATCCGCTGCCGGCGGGCGGTAGCTCGTGACGAACGCGGAGAAGTCGTACTCCGTATACGGCGGCATGTCGCCCTCGGGCACGATGTACCAGCCGAAGGCGCGCAGCGTGTCCAGGAGCAGGCCCCGGTCCGTGCCGAACGTCGGCACGCGGCTGTGCGCGCCGAGCATTACCTTCGACGCGTCGGCGCACTCGTGACATTCCGGGTCGATGCCGCTTGCTTCCGGCGGCTCCCACCAGTTGGCGGCGATGTCGTACCACGTGTAATCGAGCAGGGCCTTGACGCCTTCGTGGACTTCCTCGTCCCTGATCAGGTTGAACATCAACTCCAGCTTGTCCAAGAGCACCCCGTGATAGTTCGGACTGAGAAACTCCGCCCAACCGTTCGCCGCCACTCGTGGCATCACCACCTCCAGGAACAGTCGTTTCCCGTCGCGGGCGAGGCAGTCGTAGTTGTCGTTCGCGGATTCCTTCAACGCCTCGCCGAGCGCGATGGCCGTCAACGGATGCGCCAAGTAACGGTTGTCGAAAGTCCATTCATCCGCGTCCATGGCCACCCAGACGCCCTCCTCGCCCTCGCCTTCCCCTTCGCCTTCGGACGGACAGGCCACGGGCAGCTGATTGGCCCGGAGCAAGAGGTCCATCCAATCCCGGACCGGATAATACGCATATGCGAGCGTTTGCCGCAGCAAATCGAGGTTCTCCGGCGCGATCCGGCAAGCGTGCCGCAGGTAAACGACAAGCAAGTGCCGTAGGGCTTGGTGAGATTCGGGCCAGCCGAGGTATTCGATGCCGTCCGTAATGGTGAAGAAGCGGCCATATTCGTCATCCTGTTCGTTGCGGAATTGCAGCTTCTCCCAGGCCGCGAACATCCGGTCCTCCCACGTGCGCTCGTCGCCGGTCGTCACCTGGGCAAGCACCTGTTGTCCGGTCAGTTTCGCTTGCATGAACTCAGGCTCATTATACATTTCGTACAAGATAAGCAGCGTGTGCGCAAGATGCTGAGCATCAAAGACATCCTGCCCTTCTCCTTCTCCCTCGCCTTCTCCCTCGCCCTCGCCCTCGCCCTCGCCTTCCCCTTCCCCTTCCCCTTCGCCTTCGCCCTCTCCTTCCCCCACGATCGGCCCCAAGACCGAAAAGACCGTCGCCAGCGGCCCCCCGCCGCTCTGCGCCTCGCTCACGACATTCTTGCGCACACACGTCATGTAGCAATCCAGGTACGCGGGCAGCCGGATGTCCCACGGCAGTGTTATCGGCTTGAAGTTGTCCTCCGCGTCCGCGCAAAAGCAGGCCATGCCGACCGGACAATATCCGTAGGCCCCGAAATTGAAAAACTGAATCAGTCGTAACAATTCGGTGAGTTCTATCAGCCAGTCAGCGCTGTTGTAATCGCTGCCATGCGGGCAGCAAGCATGGTTCGCGCCCGGCCCGGGAACATAACCGTCTTCAGTGGCCCCCGGGTCAGCGGCGCAGTGGTAACCCGCATTGTAGAATTGGATCACCCGTAACAACTCGGACAGACTGATGCGGTTATCGCCATCCTGGTCCGCGGAGTGAAACTGCGGGGTAAGACATTGCTCGTCCTCCCCTTCGCCTTCACCCTCGCTATCAAGGAACCGAAGGAATTGCTCGCCCTCGCCTTCGCCCTCGGACACGGGGCAGTCGATGTCGCCGCGGATTTCGCCGTTCGGGTAGGCCGAACTGGTCACCTGAATGTAGTGGTCCACGGCCACTTGCTCGTACGATTCCCAAGACAGCCAGCCTTGCACCGGTGATTCCGGGCCGCCAAAATTGAGGATGGCTTGTCCGTTGGTTCCCGGCTCGCCGGCGTGCAGGTAGACCGTGTTCGGATTGGCGACGTCATGAGTGATCGTGATCCGGACGTATTGGCCGGCGGGAAGCCACTCGAACAGGGCTTGCCCGGAGGCGTCGGTCGTGACCGGCGGTACGACGGAATCGCCGTCAAGAGGTATCGAGCAGAGGAACTGCGGCTCTTGCCCTTCGCCCTCGCCTTCGCCTTCGCCACCGCCGGGGGACGGGAAGTCCTCGAGGTAGAGCGTGCGTTCGGCGGCCAGTTCGGGGCACGGCGGCGGGCTGGGTTCGCCTTCTCCTTCGCCTTCACCTTCTCCTTCGCCGGGGACGTAAGGCTCGAAGCGGAGCACCTGGTTCGTGGCGTATTGCGCCGCGCCCAACCCCCGGAATTCGGCGCTGTACCAGACCCAGCGGGTCCCCGATTCCTCGGGCGGCACGTCGAGGGTGAAGGTCACCGTCGCGGGGAACGTCGGAATCTGCACCCAGGCCAGTTCGATGAGCCCGGAGGCGGGGTAGGTTTCGAGGTCTTCCGGGCCGACCGCGTACGCCGGACCGGAGATGTCCGTGCAGGTCCAGCCGGGCGGCAGTTGGACCCGTAGCGCGAGGGCCGTCACGGTCACTTGCGACGCCTCGATGCGCACCGAGAATTCGAGCGGGCACCCCGGCGCGTACGCCGCGGGCGGCTCGCCCATGACGCCCGAACAGTCCGGCAGCCCGCGCACCGCGCCCGCCGGGTACGTTGCCGTGTGGATGTCCACGTGATCGAGCAGGCCCATCGCGAGCAACTCGAGGTCCCCGGCGTGAAGACGTAATCGAACGACGCCGGCAGCGGCCCGAGGTCGATGACCACGCTCCCGTCCTGCCAGACCCCGCGCATGTTTTCGTATATTCGCGCGTTCATTGCCCGCTGCCTTTGTGCTTCCTCTGTATCCTCTCTGCCTCTGTGGTGACTCCTATTCTCCCGCGCCGGGGCAAAAGCCGTCTTCGCTGTCCAGACACGGATGATAGCCGCCGGGAGTGTTGTAGAACTGGATCAGCCGGAGCAGTTCGGTCAACGCAATACGCCAGTCCTGGGTGAAGTAGTCGCTCGAGTGAGGAACGCAGCCGTCCGCCTTTGTTTCACTCGGCCACTGTCCCGTGACCACTGCCCGCCAGAGCGTGATGTGTTCCTCCGGTATCTCGGGCAATTCGATGTTGTGTTTCTCCATATACGCCTCTACCAACGGCGAGCGAGCCACTTCCAGTGGGTTGACCCAGGGAATGGGATCCGTCTCCACTTCCCCCGGCGCGTAGCCGTCCTCGGTTCCCTCCGCGCAGTGGTACCCCCGTGCGTTGTAGAACTGGATGACGCGCAGCAACTCGTGCATCGCAATGCGGCCGTTCCCGTCGATGTCCGCGCTGTGGAGGCCCGCCTCGCCTTCGCCCTCCCCCTCGCCGACGACGCGCCGGAAGAACTCGAACGCGCCGATATCGAAGTCCGAACCGTCCCCGCGCGGCTCGGGGCTCCCGTCGAACCCGCGCGGACGCCCCAGGATATCGAATGCCGCCTCGGGCACATAGGCCCCCGCGTCTATGCACGGCGAATCCGGCTGGAGGCTGAAGTCGCCGTTCTCGGGGTCCACGAACTTTGGATCGAGCGAGATATTCGTCGGTTCGCCTGATGCGTCGTTCTCGATGCAGCTGTAGATGGGCGTTAAACCAGATGGGAACAACACTCCTGTGGGAGTGGTATTGTTCCAGAAGATGCAATTGCGAATGTCCAGGTTCGGGCTGTCTTCGAACAACCCCTTCACATTTTGCGTGGAATTGCCGAAGATCGTATTGTTATAGAACTTTCCGCGACAAAGGACAAATATGCTTCTGGCAAATGTATTAGCACAGATTATGTTGCCAATTATGTCCTCGCAATCTCCAAGAACTAAACCGCCAAGAGCAGAACTTGCATTATCGAAAATCACGTTGTACCGGACGTCCCTGCAACCCGCCAGTACGCGGACTAGCTTATCGGAGCGGGTGCCGACAATGGCGTTTCGCCATACGTTGCGGGCGCCCCAGATTTGGTAATTGCTTCCAGCCACCTCGTTTCTGTTGTTCGCAATGTAATTGCCCTCGACACGGCCATCCTTTGCTACCGATAACAGACCGTAGCCTGTATTTCCGGTGATTACGTTGTTGAGGATGTCGCCGGTAAACCCCTCGATCGCCCCGGATTGTTCCCCGATCTCATTGTTGATAACCACGTTTTCCTCGAACACGTCGCCTAAGACGCCCCAAATGCATGAGGTGCCGAGATTCTCCACGACGATATTGCCTCGAATCGTGGCCTTGCCTACGTAGAACGCGGAGGCATAGTTGGCGCGATTGCGCGCAAAGAGATTATGTTCTATGAGTCCCGTGCAGGAATCCAGTGCTCCCCCATAGCCCGCGGAGAATTCGCAGTCATACGGCCAGTCATCACAAATCTCAAGACCGGGCGCCTCATTCTCTACAATCACGTTTCCGCGGATTACGCCGCGGCAGCGGTAGATGCCTCCTCCCTCGCTCCATACGAGTTGCGTATCCGAACCACACCGGTTGTTGCGAATAATGTTGTACTCGATTGTCGGTCGAGCCCAAGGGAGGTCAGGGAACAAGTCCCCGTTGCTCCCGTGAAATCCACCGCCTTGGTGCGCCCAGCCGTTGGTTATAGTAAACCCGCTAACTACGCATTCCCTTGTCTCAAGCCCCAGAAATGTCACTACGGTGCCCGCATGATTGCCGTCGATGATTGTAGCCTCGACGGTGGCGAAGTCCTGAGGGTTCGTCGAGCGGAGTACGATATCTTTGCCCAGCATGTGGATGTTTTCGACGTAGCGGCCGGGCGCCACGATGATTTCGTCTCCGTCCTCCGCGGCGTCGATGGCCTTCTGGATCGTCCCGTACTCCCGCGGCACGTCCATTATCCGAGCATCGGCGCTTGCGGTGAGAAAGAAGACCAGTAAGACCGCCCACAGTAGACCAGGCACCGGCATCGCGAGATGACGGTCGCGGAGATATCGCCGAAGTGGCGCGCTCAGAAAAGGAGAATCTACCATGGCGGCGCAAAGCTCCCGGGGGAGTCAAGACTCAGTTCAAGCGTACTCTCCATTTCCGGCGTGGCGCCCGTGACACGGCGCCGGGTATAGGGTTCGGCGTCCACATAGAGCGCCTTACCGGTCCCGTACCTCGAATCCGGAAGACAGGCCTCGAGCACCAGTTGGACCGGTGATTCGGCCACGTCCACTCCGATGCTTTCGAACTCGTCCCGGAATTCCGCGAAATCCGCGTACTCATACGGTTGAGCCGCGGCGGCGTCCGGCAGCCGCATATTGAACATCCGCAACGCCAACATGTCTGAAGCCGCCTTTGAGATTGCCTCCGCATCGCCTTCGGCGTACATCGCCTCGCCTTCGGCCTCCGCGGCGGCGCGGTCAAGCCGCAAACCGATTAAAAGCGCCACGCCCCCCCCGAAAGCGATGCATAGACACGCAAACAGCCTTGGAGACAATATGGAACGCTTGAGCACGCCCCGAACCCGAAAAACCATCGCGTTTCGCATGGTCTACTCCCCCCGGGCGAAACTACCCCCGGTCTATCGTCGGCCCCTATAGCCTTATTCTTCGGCAGTCCGTACGACTGCCTGATTCTAGTAAAGCACAGGTAGTTCCCGTTGTCAAGAACTTTTTTAGCACAGAACGTTCGTACCAGTTCCAATGCATGGGAAAACTATTGACAAGAACGACGTGCGGGGGAAGGGGGTATCGAGTACGAGTACGAGGACGGACGAGGACGGACGGG
The DNA here is from genome assembly GCA_029556545.1 of Candidatus Hydrogenedentota bacterium. Taxonomy (GTDB): domain Bacteria; phylum Hydrogenedentota; class Hydrogenedentia; order Hydrogenedentales; family JAGMZX01; genus JAGMZX01. Next base: position 11,498 of record JAKQEQ010000013.1, on the reverse strand, counting down.
GACTGGCACAAGCGACCCCGCGCTTCGCGGGGGAGACGTGCCTGTCCCCGAGTCCCCAGCACGCGTAGCACGGGCATCTTGCCCGTGGTCCTCAATCACGGGCGGGACGCCAGCGCCACGACGGGGGGTGCTGCAAACCGACTGCACACAGCCCCATTCTCGTGCTATGATGCATTCCAGGCCGTGAGAGGGAGTGAATCGTACGTGTCCATTCGGCTCAAGATTCTCGGCATCGCCGTGCTCACTATCGCGCTTTACGCGGGACTGGACTTTCTATTGCAGCAGGCGGTTATCCAGCCCAGTTTCGAGGACCTCGAGCGGGAACAGGCACAGCGCGACATGGCCCGCTGCGTGCAGGCGCTCCGCCGCGAAGTACAGCACCTGAATCAGTTCTGTCTCGACTGGGCGGCGAAGGAGCATATCTGCGAATACGTGGCCGCGCCGTCCTCGGCCTATGAGGAACGCAACCTTGTTCCGGCGACCTTCGCGGACAACAACCTGAATCTGCTCTACCTTGTTAACGCCGCCGGGAAGGTGGTCTGGGGCGCGGTGTACGACCTGAAATCCCGAGAACCGATTTCACTGCCGGACTTTGCGGCGGAGCACTGGGGGCGAGAGCATCCGTTGCTGCGGCACGCCACCCCGGAGAGTTCCATAGCGGGCGTCCTCTTGACCAGTCGCGGTCCTATGTTGGTGGCGTCCCGCCCGATGGTGAGGCGCGACGCCGTCCGGGATGCTTGCGGCGCGGTGGTCATGGGGCGGTTCCTGGAAGCCTCTTACCTCACGTTGCTGTCGGAGCAGACGCAGGTGCGCATGCGGCTAACGCCGCTCGAGGCCGGCGGCACGCCTTCGGATACGCCCGCCACGCTGATACAGGCGCTGCACGGGCCGTTCTCCGTCACGAAGACCGATTCCCGCCTCGAAGTGAGCGTCATAATCCCGGACGTTCTGGGAAAGCCCGCGTTTGTGCTGTACTCGGAGACGCCTCGCGAAATCACGGTCGAGGGCAGGGCGGCCATGCGTCTCGACGCCATAGGCGCCGGGGTAGTGGGGTTGTTCGTCCTGCTGCTCCTGTTGCTGCTGTTGCGTCACATGGTGATCGAGCCGCTGTCGAGCGTGACCGCCCACGTGGGCCGCATCGCCGAGAGCGGCGAACTGGCGCCGGCGCCGGACGCCGAACGCGCGGATGAATTCGGGCAACTGTCGCGCGCCTTCAATCGCATGGTCGAACGGCTGCGCCGGGACAGCGCAACCCGCCGGGAAGCGGAAGACGCCCTGCGCGAGAGCGAGCAGCGGTTCCAGACGCTCCTCATGTCGCTCGATGACGTGGTGTGGTCCGCGCCGCTGGACGTGGGCTCGCTGCTGTACGTGAACGCCGCGGTGGAGCGGCTTTTCGGAAGACCCGTTTCCGAGTTCGTGGGACGCCCGGACGCCTTCGTTCGGTTCGTGCATCCCGAATACCGGGAGACGGTCGCAGAGAAGCTTTGCCTGCTGCGCGCTTCGGGCCGCTTCGAGATGGAATACCCGATTGTGCGCGCTGACGGCGAGACCCGCTGGGTACATGACCGGCGCATCGTGATCCATGATGCGCAGGGCCGCCCTCGCCGCATTGGCGGCGTCATCAGCGACATCACGGACTTGCGGCGCATGCATGAGAACATGGTTCGCAACCGGCATTTGGCAGAGGTGGGCGAACTGGGCGCCTCCGTGGCGCATGAAATCCGGAACCCCCTCACGGGAATCAGCGGAGCGCTGCAGGTGATTCGGGGCGGTCTGCCGCAAGAGGACCCGCGCCGCGCCGCCGTCGAGGAGGCGCTCGGCCAGGTGGCGCGGGTCGAGCAGACGGTGCAGCAGTTGCTTCAGTACGCGCGGCCCTGGACGCCGCAGCTTCGCCGCGGGGACGTGCGCGCATGGCTGCGCGACGCCAGCGTCGCGGTCCGCGGTCGCTGCGGGTTGACCGCCACCGATATCGAGGTTGAACCCGGCCCGCCGCTCGAGGCGGCTTTCGACCCGGCGCTCCTCGAGCAAGTGCTCGAGAACCTGATCCAGAACGCGAGCCAAGCCGCGCCCGACGGCGCGCGGGTCCATATCCAGGCCACCGATGCCGGGAGCACCGTGCGTGTTGTCGTGCGTGATTTCGGGCCGGGTATTCCGGAAGCGAACCTGCAACGTGTCTTCGAACCGTTCTTCACGACACGGGCCCGGGGATCGGGACTGGGCTTGTCCATCTGCCGCCGCATTCTGGAGGCGCACGGCGGCGCGATCGAGATTCGGAATTGCAATGACGCCGGGGTTGAGGTCACCCTGTACCTGGCGAAGGAGGAAAGCGCATGAGCGCCCGTATACTGCTTGTGGACGACGAGAAACTCATTCGATGGTCGCTTCGCGAACGGCTCATGGCGGATGGTCACCAGGTCTTCGAGGCGGAGGACATCGCATCGGCGCTGCGACTGCTCAAGGCGCAACCGGCAGACCTGGCGCTGATCGACCTGAAACTGCCCGACGGCGACGGCATTCAGCTTATGCGTCAGGGGCTCCGGCTTCGGCCCGACATGACGGTGCTGATCATAACCGCCCATTCTTCGGTGCAGAACGCCGTCGAGGCCATAAAGGCGGGCGCATACGACTACGTGAGCAAGCCCTTCGACATGGATGAGCTCTCGTTGACGGTGCGGCGCGCGCTGGAGAATCAGGAAATGCGGCGGACGTTGTCCGCCGAAATCGACCAGAAGAAGAAGCGGTTCGGGGTCGTGAGTCTGATTGGCGATAGCGACAAGTTCCGGGCAATCAAGGACGTGGTCTGCCGCGTAGCGGCGAGCGACTCGACGACGGTGCTCCTGCTCGGCCCGACGGGGAGCGGCAAGGACATGATCGCGCGGGCAATCCATTACGAATCGGCGCGTGTCGAGAAGCCGTTCATGAACATCACCTGCACGGCCATGCCGGAGACGCTGATCGAGTCCGAGCTGTTCGGCTACGAGGAGGGCGCGTTCACCAACGCCACAGGCCAGAAAGCGGGGCTCTTCGAATTGGCGCACAACGGCACCGTATTCCTGGACGAAATCGGCGACATGCCCCCCAATCTTCAAGCAAAGCTGTTGCGCGTACTCGAAGAAAAAACGTTCCGCCGCATAGGCGGCACCGCGGACATCCACGTGGACTGCCGGGTCGTCGCCGCGACGAATCGCGATCTCGCGCGTATCATCGAGGAGGGCAAGTTCCGCGAGGACCTCTACTACCGCCTCAGCACCGTGCCCATTCTCGTGCCGCCGTTACGGGAGCGCGCGTCGGACATCCCCCAACTGGCGCAACATTTCCTCGAAGCGTATGAGCGCAAGCTGGGACGCACCTACACGGGCTTCTCCGAGGCTGCGCTGGAGAAGTTGCTGAATCACCCGTGGCCGGGAAACGTCCGCGAACTGCGCAATGTCATCGAGCGCGCCGTGCTGCTCAGTCCGGGCGAAACCATCGAGGCGCGCGACGTTGTCCTGGGCCGCATCGAGAATCCCGCGGCCACGCGCCATCCCGTGGTGTTGCCGCCGGGCGGCCTGAAGCTCAGCGAGGTCGAGCGGTCGCTGGTCGAGCAGGCGCTGGAACGCACCGAGGGCAATCAGACCCAGGCTGCGGCCCTATTGGGCATCACACGCGACCAAGTACGCTACAAGCTGGAGAAATTCCACATCGCGACCGACTGAGCCGCCGCCCGGCGCGCGCGGGGCATCAGCCCGGGAGTCCGTGGGCGGCTACCCGTCCTCGCCTTCTTCCCCGGTCGATTCCTCGCCTCGATAAATGCTCAGTTGGAACTCGATGTGTTCCTTGAGTTCCTCATTGTCCTGCACGAGCGCGAGGGCCTTCTCGCCGACCGCAATCGCCTGCTCCTTGTCGCCTTTCTCGAAGAGCACACGGGCGTAGGTGTCCAGTGTGTCGGGTTCTTTCTCTTGGGTAAGATCGACGGCGCGCTTGGCGCATTGCAGCGCGAAATCGAGGTCCTGGAAGGCCAGTTCCGACGCCGAGGCGATAGCCCACGCGAGCTGGCTCAAGCGATTGGCGTCGTCTTTTACCGCTTCAAACAGGCGCTGTCCCACCTCCTTCGCCTTTGCCTTGTCCGCGCCTTCCATCACGAGTTCGCCGTATTGTTGGTACAACTCTTCCAGCTTTCGCTCGTTTTCGAGCGCGGCCTTCGCCTTCTCCAGATCAAACGAGCCCTCAAGCACCGCCTTCAGCGCTTCTTCGAACTTCGGCTCCATCGGGTGCGCGTGAAACACGACGCGGCCTTCCCGATTCACCAGGAACGCGTGAGGAATTCCCTCGATGCCGTAGGCTTCCATGTAGCCCTTCGTCATCTTGCCTTCAGCGTCCACGGCGACGCGGTAGTCCATCTTGTCGCCCTGTTTCTCGACAAAGGGCTTTACCGTGCCGGGTTCCTCGCGGCTGACGCCGATGAAGACCACCGTATCCTTGTATTTCTTCTGCAGTTCGGTGAGGTGCGGGATGCTGGCGCGGCACGGCGGGCACCAGGTGGCCCAGAACTCGACTACCGCGACCTTCTTCTGCTCCTTGATCTCGGAGAGCGTAACCGGCTGGCCTTTGACCCATTCCGCCGCCTGCAACTCGGGCGCCTTATCGCCGAGGTCCGCGGCGCGCGCCGGCAATATCGCCGCCGCCGTCAGGAGCAGCGCGCACACAAGCAAGTTCTTCATCGTTGTCGTCCTTTCGTTGGGGGTTGCAGCCGTGCACCGCGGCAACCGGCGCCGCGACACAGGCATCCCGCCCGTGATTCAGAAACCGGAGGCGGCATGCCCACGCGCGGCACGAGTGCTTGCGTCGCGTGTGCCATGGGGCACACAGCGGCCGGTATACTAACGGATTAACTCACGGGAATCATAATGCATTCGATCAGGCAGCCGGAGAACGGTCCCGTCACCGCCGGATAAGACCAGCGCACCGGCGTGTTTATTCACCCCGCGATGGTGCTCATTCGGGTCCCAGCAGCGCCGCCACAAGGAATTCGCGGTTCATCCGGGCGATATTGCTGACTTTGATCCCCTTCGGGCAGACAGCCTCGCACTCGTAATGCTTCGAGCACGACCCAAAACCTTCCTGGTCCATTTGCGTGATCATGGCGAGCGCGCGCCGTCGCCGTTCAGGGTGCCCCTGCGGGAGATACGACAAGTGGCTGATCTTCGCCGACACGAACAGACTCGCCGAGGCGTTCGGACACGCCGCCACGCACGCACCGCAGCCGATGCATTGCGCCGCGTCCATGGCTTTGTTGGCGGCGGTCCTTCGCACCAGGATGGCGTGCGCGTCCGGGGCCTGCCCGGTGCGCACCGTGATGAAGCCGCCCGCTTGAATAATGCGGTCAAAGGCCGACCGGTCCACGGCAAGGTCGCGAACCACGGGGAACGGCTCCGCGCGGAACGGCTCGATGATCAGGGTCTGGCCGTCGCGGAACTGGCGCATGTGGAGCTGGCACAGCGTCGTAGCGGCCTGGGGCCCGTGGATGTCGCCGTTAATGACCGCGCCGCAGGCCCCGCAAATGCCTTCGCGGCAGTCATGATCGAAGGCGACCGGTTCTTTGCCCTCCTTCTCCAGGCGATTGTTCAGTGCATCGAGCATTTCGAGGAAGGATATGGCCGTCGAGACCTCGCGCATCTCGTAGGTCTCAAAATGGCCCTCGGCGTTCGGCCCGGACTGTCGCCATATCCGCAGCGTGACATTGATCCGCTTCACCGCCATTACTTGTAGCTCCTTGTCGTCGGCTGCACCTCTTCGAACACGAGCGGCTCCTTATGTAACTGGGGACGCTCCCCCACGCCCCGAAACTCCCAGGCCGCGACGTAGGCGCAGTTCGCGTCGTCCCGCTTCGCCTCGCCGTCCTCCGTCTGGTGCTCCTCGCGGAAATGGCAGCCGCAAGACTCGTTGCGTTCGAGGGCGTCGAGGCACATTAACTCGGCAAATTCGAGATAGTCCGCCACGCGGCCCGCCCGTTCGAGGCACTGGTTGAACGTGCCCGGCGATCCGACCACATTGACTTGGCGCCAGAACCGCTCGCGAATTTCGGGAATCTTTGCGAGCGCCTCTTGCAGCCCGGCGGCGTCGCGCGCCATGCCGCACTTGTCCCACAGGAGCAGGCCCAATTCCCGGTGGAACGCGTCCACGGGCGTGTCGCCGTCAACACCGAGCAACTTGCCAATACGCTCGGCGACGGCGTGCTCCGCCTCCGCGAATGCGGGATGGTCCGTGGCGATGTTGGCGAGACCCGCGTCGGCCAGGTAGTCCGCCACTGTGTACGGGATGATGAAATAGCCGTCAGCGAGACCCTGCATGAGCGCGCTCGCGCCAAGCCGGTTCGCGCCGTGGTCCGAGAAGTTGGCCTCCCCCAGTACATAGAGCCCCGGCAGGTTGCTCATGAGGTTGTAGTCAACCCACAGGCCGCCCATCGTGTAATGGACCGCCGGATAAATCATCATCGGGGTTTCGTAGGGGTCTTCATCCACGATCCGTTCGTACATCTCGAAGAGATTGCCATATTTCGCCTCGATCGCTTCGCGCCCCTCGCGCTGGATGGCGTCGCGAAAATCGAGATACACCGCATAGCCGGATTCGCCGACGCCGAAACCCGCATCGCACACGGCTTTGGCATTGCGCGAGGCCACGTCGCGCGGGACCAGGTTCCCGAAACTCGGGTATCGCTCTTCGAGGAAGTAATTGCGTTCCTCCTCGGGGATCTCTTGGGGCGGGCGGGTATCGCGCTTCTTACGAGGGACCCAGACGCGACCGTCGTTGCGCAGGCTCTCGCTCATGAGGGTAAGTTTCGATTGATAATCGCCGTGGATGGGAATGCAGGTCGGGTGGATTTGCGTATAGCAGGGGTTGGCGAAGAATGCGCCGCGCTTGTGCGCGCGCCATGCCGCCGTGACGTTGGCCCCCTTCGCGTTCGTCGAAAGAAAGAATACGTTGCCGTAGCCACCCGTCGCCAGGACCACGGTGTCGCCCGCGTGGCGCTCGAGTTGGCCCGTGATCAGGTTGCGGCAGATGATCCCGACGGCGCGGTTGTCTACCACGACCAGATCGAGCATTTCCCGACGCGGAAACATTTGCACCCCGCCCTGGGCAACCTCCTTCATGAGCTGGCCGTAAGCGCCGAGCAGGAGTTGCTGGCCCGTCTGGCCGCGCGCGTAGAACGTGCGCGAGACTTGCGCGCCGCCGAAGGACCGGTTCGCCAGGTAGCCGCCGTATTCGCGCGGAAACGGCACCCCCTGCGCCACGCAATGATCGATGATGTCCACGCTCAGTTCCGCCAGCCGGTGGACGTTCGCCTCCCGCGCGCGGAAGTCGCCTCCCTTGACCGTGTCGAAAAACAGCCGGTATACGCTGTCGTTGTCGTTCTGGTAGTTCTTCGCCGCGTTGATGCCGCCTTGCGCCGCGATGCTGTGCGCGCGCCGGGGCGTGTCCTGGAAACAGAACGCCTTGACCTGGTAGCCCAACTCGGACAGCGACGCCGCGGCGGACGCGCCGGCGAGGCCCGTGCCCACCACGATGATGGTGTACTTGCGTTTATTGGCGGGATTCACCAGCTTAAGGTGCGCCTTGTGTCGGAACCACTTCTCCGCGATGGGTCCGCGGGGAACGCGCGATTCGAGCATGCTTGCGGTCTCCTATCCCAGCAGGTACGTTTGCACCAGCACATACACGGGGATCGAACTGTACGCGATGGCCACGAGCGCGCCGAAGATCTTCGCCGTCACGTCCGCAATGGCAACAAAACGCTCGTTCTGCGCTCCGAACGTGATGCAAAGGCTCGATATGGCGTGGCTCAGGTGCAGGCCGACACAGCACATCAAGAGAATGTAGAAAGCGGCACGGACCGGGTTTGCGAATCCGTTCCAGACCACGCCATAAAGGCCCTGGCTCTCTCCGTTGAGAAGCGAATTCAGGCCCTCCTTATCGGCAAACGTGAAATCGAGCAGGTGAATTCCCACGAATACGAAAATCAGTGCGCCCGTAATGATCATCGTGCGCGTGCCAAGCCCCTTGGGCGCGCGGCGAACCGTGACGGCGTAGCGTTGCGCGCGCGTGTTGCGGTTCTTGATCCACATGGTGGTCGTGATGACTACGTGCAGCGCGAAAATTGCGATAAGCCCGATGCGCGCCACCCAAAGCGTGACGGGGAAACCGTGCAGTTTCTCCGAGTACCCGTTAAAGACTTCGGGACCCCCATAAATGAAGAAGTTGCCCGCCAAATGGACCAGGAGGAAGCCCACCAAGCCGATACCGGCCAGCGCCAGCACCAATTCATGCAACACGGAACTCCGCAGCACGCTGCTTCGAGAAACACTCATAATTCTGCTCAAGCCTCCTCATGCCCGCTCTCGCGCCGCCGCGCCGGGCCAATGCCCGACACGTCGAAAGACGGGGATAATAGCAATTCACGCCGCTGTAATCCACACGCGTGTTCCGAAATGAAAACATTTGTGACACAGATGACGCCTCGCCGTCTTGACGGAGACATCTTGAAGTTGAGGAAAGCAGTCTACGTGGGTGTAGCTATATGCCGCACCACAGCGAACAAGGATAACGCGCAGGACCGATTCGGGCAAGGAAGAACTCGCCTCATAAGGACGCACCCCGCAGCCTACCTGACAGTTGCAGCAACGGAGTCTGCGGAAGAACAAGACGTGATCCTGGCAGTTGACAGATGGCACCGGCACGGATATAATGATAATAGTAAGAAATAGAATATTAACCGGCGTGCTTCGTCGCATGCGCTCATGGGGGACGGTGTTGTGGAGTGCTTGCAGTACGTCGACTCGCAGTCCCTCTCCTCGCGATCGACGAAGACGCACTACGGCCCCTGCGGATGGGCAACGGGAGACACATGATGAGTCGTTACGTAAAAGTCTTAACGGGTACGGTGTCGGTTGCGTTGGTGATCCTGCTGGTGTTGGCAACGCCGCGCGGGGTGCTTTCGGGTCCGCTCGAACCTTCCGCACCACCGGGGCCAACGATGCATACACTGGAGGATATCTACGCCAAACTGGAGTCGTTCGCGACGGGCGAGCAGACGACCCTGCCGACTGAAGGCACTGTAACTGGCAAGGGGCTGGTTCACATGCGGATTCTGGACGCCGGCGGCGACCTCATTGAGGGGAGTTGCACGGCGCAAGGACGTGAGGGAACGGTTGTCGTAGCGGGCTTCGCTCATGAAGTCGTCTCACCGCGAGATGCCGCGTCGGGGCTACCCACCGGGCGCCGCCACCATGAGCCCCTTGTCATTACCAAGCACTTCGACAAGTCGAGTCCGCTGCTCTATCAGGCGCTGATCGGGGAGGATGTCCTGCAGGAAGTTGCTCTTCACTTCTACCGCGTGAATGACGAACTCCAGGAAGAAGAGTATTACACGATCACATTGGAGGACGCCATCATCGTCTCGATTCAACCGTCGTATATACATCTGGAAGAAGTCTCCTTCGTGTACCATAAGATCACATGGTGCTGGGCCGAAGGCGGCCTTGCGACAACCGCGGACTGGGAGTACACGGCTGACACTACGCTGTAAGAAGCACGTCGCTCCTCCGGTGCGAGTCGGTGTGGAGTGCTGCGATGCCCTACATGAGATATGTAACCATAATCAGCGCCAGCGTGCTGGAACTCCTCCTATGCGGCGGCGTTGTCGCTTCGAACGTGGACCCTAGCGCCCGTTATGCTTGGGGCGAGAATATCGGTTGGTGCAATGGGCGCACGGCGCACGGCGGCGTCATAGCCGCGCCCGCCCGGTTATCCGGTCATGCCTGGTGCGAGAATGTCGGTTGGCTTCACTTCGGTAGCGGCGCCCCGGAGAATGGCGACGCCTACTCGAATACCAGCGCAACCGACTATGGGGTGAACCATGACGGCAACGGCAACCTGTCCGGGTATGCCTGGGGCGAGAACATCGGTTGGGTGAAGTTCCGTACCGTCCAGGGCGGCGCGGTGACAGTGACACCCGGCGGGGAATTCTTCGGACACGCCTGGGGCGAAAACGTCGGCTGGATCAATTTCGGCACGTCCTACGGTCTTCGCCTCGCCGATTCGGATGAGGACGGCGTCGCCGACGCGTTTGAAACGGGCACCGGTATCTTCGTTTCGCCCTACAATACCGGCACCCAATCCGGGGAGCAAGATTCCGATGATGACGCGCTGTGGGACGGATGGGAACCTGATCTGGGGCTAGACCCCAACAACAAAGACACGGATGGGGACGGGCAATCGGACGGATGCATCGTATCAAATGGTACGTTCGAATTAGCCCACGTTGGCTGGACGGAGTGGTCGTCCTACGATGCGGCTCCCGTGATAGAGGAGACGGGGGCCGCGGCCTGCGGCGCTTGGGCCGCCATTTTCGGTTACGATATCCCGTACGATGGATCAGTTGGCGAGAGTTTCGAGACCAAGGAAATCGTCCAGAATTTCACCCTGCCTGCCACAGGCACGGCTACGCTGCACTTCGCCCTCAAAATTCAGGAAGTGATACCGTCCCTTGAAGGCGTGTTACGCGTCCAAGTGGATGGGCGCGTCGCGCGCGCGTTCGGCCCGAGCCAGGCGGAATATTCCGAGTACGCCTTGACCGCGATCGATTTGTCGCGCTATGCGGATGGCCGGCAACATGAATTGCGATTCGAAGCTCTACTTAAAGTAGTCCGACAGGACACCGCCCTCTCGGGGAGCACGGTGAGATTCCTTGTGGACGACGTATGCTTCGATGTATTCGCGGGCGGCGGCGGCACGCAAGACGAGATCTCCCTGTGTCTGCTCGGCGCGGTGTTCTGCCAGCCGCCGGGCGCAGCGGCGCATTGGTGGCCGTATCTGAGTAGCGAGGCGTCAGGGCTCCGCATGTTCGAGAACTTCTCCGGAGTAATCGCGCCCTTCTCGGTACTGAACTGGTGGGGTATGAACGCCGCCGGGACAGGCGCTCCCGGCCCGTGCAGTCGCGAACCGGACTCGTTCCGCGTCGTATTCCACGAGGATGACGGCGGTTGGCCGGGAATCGCGCTGCTTGAGACCACCCTGACCGCCCCAAGTACGGATACGGGCTTCTTCTACGAAGGGTTCTCCGTGTTGCAGTATGTCGCGACGCTGGAAACGCCGGTGTCCCTCACAGACGGGTGGGTATCCATATATGCGGTCGATGATGCGGAATGCCATTTCACGTGGCTGAATGCCGAGACCGGCGACGACTACGCCTTGCAGGCTAATACCTTTGGCGATTTCGTAATCGTCACCGACGACCTAAGCGTGTCTCTAGGCATGGGCAGCGCTGAGGGTGAAGGCGAAGGCGAGGGCGAAGGCGAGGGTGAGGGTGAGGGTGAGGGTGAGGGTGAAGGCGAAGGCGAGGGCGAAGGTGAGGGCGAGGGTGAAGGTGAGGGTGAGGGTGAGGGTGAGGGTGAGGGCGAAGGTGAGGGCGAAGGTGAGGGCGAGGGTGAGGGTGAGGGCTAAGGCGAAGGTCAGGCGCCCGC